>DASRLF010000014.1:0-61014 GCA_035648555.1 Pseudolabrys sp. | reverse complement strand
TCAAGCGCTTTCAGACTATCCACCACTGCAGTGTCGATGTCGCCCGCGGGCTCGTGCTTCTCTTCGGAATCGGCACCAAGGCCCTTCCATTATGGGATTCGAAGACGAGGCAGAACAACCATTGGGCGGCCTTACCGTCAGAGTGACGGTGGGTCCAAGCGACCAAACGAACTCACCTCATCCATCGTCCCGTGAGGGACATCATTCCACCGCTCGGTGGAGCTCGAGTGTTCTCCTGTTACGTTTGATCCTGTCCGGCTCTCATGCCGCTGCGACGTTTCGGGTCCATTGGAACTCGGTGCCGTCAACCCATATGCGATGCATGATCACGGCCAACGTACGCGCCAGCGCCACGATCGCCTTTTTCATTCCGCGGCGTCTGGCGATCTGCATCGCCCAGGCCTTGAGCCATGACCATTTTGCTGTCCGTAGCAGCATGACCTGGGCCGCTTCGTAGAGCATGACCCGCATCATCTCATCTCCGCAGCGTGATATTCTGCCGCTCCAATCGACCTCACCCGATTGATACTTGGCACACGTCAGACCAAACACTGCCCCGACTGACTTGGACTTCCTGAAGCGAGCGGGCACATCAACGGTGGCGCGATAGGTCAGCGACACCACGGGCCCGACACCGGGCGTCGTCATCAAGCGCCGGCACACCTCATCGTCCCGCACGATAGCGAGCAGGCGGCGGTGCAGGACGCAAAATTGCTCACGAAGCGTCCGCCGGACAATGAGCAGCGGTTCGACCAGCTCCGCCAGGTCGGGAAAGTTTTCGACCAGCTCCCTGATGCGGGCTTCGAACTTTACCGTCCTGACCACCCCGACCTTGAGGCCGAAGTTGCGCAAGGTGCCGCGCAGGTCATTGTCGATAGCGATGGCCTTGGACTGCAGCAACTTTCGGTGCGTCAGCAGCATTCGTAATTTCTGACTGCGCAGCGTCTTTACATGTACCGGGCGGTAAATCCCCGCCCGTATCATCTGTGCCATGCCACGGGCATCGTTGCGGTCGGTCTTGTTGATCTGTGCTTTCAACACCGCCCGCATGTGCCGCGTCTCGACACAGATCATCGGCAAGCCCGCTTCGGCGAGTGCACTGAACAGCCATTGCGATAATGGTCCGGCTTCCAGTCCGATCCGCTTGAAGTGGTAGACGGGGTTCTTCAAGACTTGAAGCAGAGCTTCAGGCTCGCTCGCTACCTTCACTTCTCGCACAATCTTGCCCGTGTCATCCACAATGCAGACGCTGGTCTCCTTGACTGATACGTCTAGTCCGGCAGAGTGGTCCATGACTCACGCTTCTCCTTCTGATGCTTGAGGCCGCGAATGCGGACCTCGTTCCACCATCAGCCTGAAGCGCAGCACCCAAAATCTCCAGCGATCGAAACGCCGGCCGGCCGATTACCCCATCTGCTATCGCGTCTCCTGAAAGCCGGCGTGGTGCTGCTGGCGTTGACCGCCAGTGCTACCGCCGAATACCCCGATAAGCAGATCAGGCTCATCATTCCGTTCCCGCCGGGCGGCAGCAACGACGTGGTCGGCCGGCTTGTTGCCCGGCATCTGAGTGATGCGCTCGGCCAGCAGGTCTATGTCGACAATCGCGGCGGCGCCGGCGGAACGATCGGCACCGACATTGCCGCAAAGGCGGCGCCGGACGGCTATACGCTGCTCGTCATCTCCTCTGCGCACACGGTCAACCCGTGGCTCTACAAGCTGCCGTACGATCACGCCAAAGCGTTTGTTCCGGTCGCCAGTTTTGGCAGTGGCACCAACGTGCTTGCGGTCAATCCGGATTTGCCGGTGCACTCGGTCAAGGAACTGATCGCACTCGCCAAGGCAAAGCCCGGCGAATTGAATTATGCATCCGCGGGCGTCGGCAGCTTTCAGCATCTGGGCGGCGAACTGTTCAAGTTGAAGGCTGGAGTCGACATCGTACATGTGCCGTTCCGTGGTGGCGGGCCGGCGATGATCGATGTGATGGGCGGTCACACCAAAATCGTCTTTAGCTCGCTCATCCAAACCACGCCGCACATCAAGAGCGGCCAGCTTAGGGGCCTGGCGACCGGTGGCGCCAAGCGCAATCCAGTGCTGCCCGATCTGCCGACGATCGCGGAAGCGGGCGTGCCCGGTTACGAGGCCAATAATTGGTGGGGTATGCTGGCGCCGGTCGGCACGCCGCCCGCGATCGTCGAGAAACTCAACGCGGCTATCTCTAAAGCGCTCGACGCGCCGGAACTGCAGAAGCAGTTTGAGGCAGAGGGCGCTTCGGTCGTGAAGATGACGCCGGCCGAATTCGGGGCCTATATCGACTCGGAGACGACCAAATGGGGCGAGGTCGTCAAGCAAGGGCACATCACGGCTCAATAGGCTGGATGCGTCTCAGCTGCCCTTGAGGTCGTGCGCCTCGGGGAAGAACAAATCCTGCCAGCCCGACGGCATGTGCTTGAGACGGCCGACTTTGTGCATGAATTCGACGTGCTTCATCAAATTGGCCGGCGCGGTCGTGTAGTCGATGTCGGGGTCGGTGATCATCGCCACCAGATCGTCGGCCGAATTCTTCTTGTCATTGGTGAGCTTCAGATAGATCTCCGAGGCGGCCTTCGGCTCGCGCTTGATGAAGGCGTTGGCTTCCTCATGCGACGCGCGCACCGCCATGCAAATCTTCGGATTGGCGTCGTGGAATTGCTTGGTGGTGACCTGGATGCCGTTGGTGTGCTTGCCGTCGGTGGCGTAGCTGTTGAGCACGACATGAATGCCGGGGACCTTGAGTTCGTAATAGTTGAACGGCGCCACGGCGAAATGGCTATTGACCGTCTGCCCGGTGAGCATCGACTGCATGGCATCGGGGTGTCCCATGGTTGCCGTGAACTCGTCGAGCCTGTCGTATTTTTCGAAGCCCCACAGTTTGGCCGCCGCCATCTGCAGCGCCATCGCCTGGCCGGAAATCTTGACGGTCGGCACTGCGATTCGATCCGCACTGGTGAAGTCCGCGATCGTCTTCACGCTCGGGTTTCGCGTCGTCAGCACATAGGGCATCGATTGCACGGTGCAGATCGCGCGCACCTCGGTCGGCGTGCCCAGGGTCTTGTCCCACAAAGTGGCGAGCGAGGGTGAAGCGACGTTGACGAATTGAATCTGTCCGCTCAGCAACCCATCGTTCAGCGCGCCGGGGCCGCCCATGGTTTGCCAGCCGACCTCAAGACCATTGATGCCGAGCTTTTGCGCGTGGCTCTCGATCAGTTTGTGATCTTCCATGACCATCTGCGGCAAAAACGGCAGGCCGTATTGTTTGCCGAGCTTGATGCTGGAAACTTCGGCCGAAGCGGTCCGGGTCAGGGCAGGAAGCGCGACAAGACCGGCCACGAATTCACGTCTGTTCACGTCATCCTCCACGTCGCCGATTGTTGTTTCGCAGCCGCACCGTGACGGCTTACTGTTGAACTCATCCCACAATTAGGGGCATATGTTGTCAAGTGGACCGGCGCCACGAGGATTTCATGCAGCGAAACATCAAGGCCTTGATCGTGGTGCCGGAGAACAACACCACCATGGAGCCGGAGATCGCCGCACTCTGTCCCGCGCTGGCGCCAATCTCGGTCGCGCGCGTGAAGCGTCCAGCACGCACGCTTCTGCTTGAGGATTTGCCGGCTTACGGCGAGGCGACTCTGGACGCGATCGTTCCCTTTGCCGATCGGCAATTTGATCTGGTGATCTATGGCTGCACCGCGGCGGGATTTCTCGGCGGCCCGGGCGGCAATGCCAAGATGGTCGAGAAGCTGCGCGAGCGGACAAATGCGGCCGTCGTCAGCACAGCCGGCGCCATGATCGACGCGCTGCGCGGCGAAGGCGTATCCAGCGTCGCGGTGGTAACGCCGTATCTCGCGCCGGTGAACGATGGCCTACGCAACTACCTTGCTTCGTCGGGCATCAAGGTCGAGACGCTCGACAGCTTTTATTGCAAGACCACCGCCGAACTCGGCCAAATCACTGAAGAGCAAGTCCTCGAATTGGCGTTGCGCACGGTAACGCCGCAAAGCGAGGCGCTGTTCATCGCCTGCTCGCAATTGCCGACGCTGAACACGGTGGCGAAATTGCGCGCGCAACTCAATATCCCGGTCTGGTCTTCGATTCAGGCCACGGCTTGGGCCGGCGCCGCTGCGCTGACCGCGAAAGGCTTGCCGGTGCGGCTCTTGAGCGCTGCCGAGGCGGTCTGACGGAAATCATGAACGACACCGCCACGCACGACCCGGACGCGGGTTTTGAGCCGGCCTTCCCGGCGCCGCCGCTCGCTTGCGACGCGCATTTCCACGTGTTCGGGCCGGCCGGTAAATACCCTTACGGCACCGACATCCGTTACAAGCCGCCTCACGAGCCGCTTGCGGCCTATCTCAAGCTGGCGCGCCGCATCGGCTTCGTGCGCTACGTGTTCGTGCAGCCGAGCGCTTACGGCTTTGACAATTCCTGCATGCTCGATGCCATGCGCGAACTCGACCCGGCGGTCCGGCGCGGCATCATCGATCTCGACGAGAGCAAGACCGGCGACAAAGAACTGGCGGAATTGAACGCGCTTGGTGTCCGCGGCATCCGGGTCAATGTGTCGCCGGTTCGCAAGCCGGAAGCCGGGCTGGCGGATTCGATGAAGCCGCGCATCGCGCGGCTGGCCAAGCTCAGCCAAGAAATCGGCTGGCATCTCGATTTTCTCGCGCCGGGCTGGCTGGTCAGCGAGTTGATGCCGGTTCTGCGCGAGTTGCCTATTGAGTTCACGGTCGCGCATATGGGTCTGTTTCCCGCCAAGGACGGCCCTGCGCAGCGCGGTTTCCAGGAGTTTCTGAAGCTCGTGAATGACGGCTCGAAACGCTGCTGGGTCAAGCTCACCGGCATCTACCGCTTCTCCACCGCGCCCGGCTTTGCCGACGTCAAACCGATCGCGCAGGCGCTGATGCAGACCGCGCCGGATCAGTTGATCTGGGGCAGCGACTTTCCGCATCTGTCGTTTCACGACCGCGTCGGAACCATCCAGCTTTACAATATGCTGGGCGAATGGGCGCCGGATGCCGCGATGCGCAAGCGAATCCTGGTGGACAACCCGGCGCGGCTGTTCGGTTTTTAATAAAGTTCACACCGTCAGATTGAACCGCGTCGTGGTTTCCATGTCGTCGCCGTACCAGGCGGTGATGGCGGCTTCGCGCTTATCGATATATTTTGTCTTGCCGTTTTCCAGCACCATCGGCACGTCGTGCCCGGGCACGAGGATATTGCCGGGCCGTTTCCGCCACAGCGACCAGATCATTTCGATCGACGCCTTGCTGATGGCGGGGTCGTACGTCATGTCGGTTGTGCGTGACACCATCTCGGCGCGGTTTTTGGCGGCGTCGCCGGCAAAGATCACGTCGCGCTCGCCGGCGTGCAAGACGAACACCAGGCATCCCGGCGTGTGGCCGGGCGCCAGATGCGCGGTGATGCCGGGGAACACTTCCTCGCCGTCGGCGGCTTTGTGAACCGTCGGCCAGATGTTGAGCTCGCGCATATAAAGCTCGGGCACCGGCGTTTCGCCCCACGGCTCTTTCAACGACCACGCCAGCTCATCGGCGCCGATGACGATGCGTGCCTTGGGAAACATCGTCCAATTCACCGAATGATCGTGATGCGAATGGGTGAGCAGCAGATCGGTGATATCGGCCGGCTTCAATCCGCGTTCGGCAAAGCGTTTGATCAGCATGGTCCGCATGCTGATGTTGCCGGTGTCGACCAGCACGATGCGGCCTTGCGCGCGCAACAGCACCACTGAGCTCCAGCCCAGCCCGCCATGGCAGACCGATTTGCCGGGAAAACCCTGTACGACGATATCGAGATCGTAGTCGTTGATTTTCATGGCGTGTTCGACTCATAGGGTGAAGGCGAAACCGGTAGCGGCGGTAGCCCGGCTTTGCCCGCTTCATTCTGCAACGCCGCGATTTCCTTGGCGTGATAGGGCAGACCGGTGCGCCGGCGCGTCGCCTCGAGGCGGCGTTCCTTTTCACCCGGCATCAGGATTTCATCAATGCCTTCGGCCTTGGGCTGGGCGTGGACGCGCTGCACCAGCGTGTCCATGCGCTTGAGATAGTCGTCTTTCGGCACGAACAGATCGGGCTTCATGGCGAGGAAGAAGTGGCCGACATTCTGCGGCCGGTCGTAGTCGAGAAACTGGTTGCCGACATCGCCGGCAAAACCGGCGCCCGAAATCACGCCGCTCATGACGTCCATCAGCATCGATATGCCCGAGCCTTTCGGTCCGCCGATCGGCAGCACCACGCCGCCATCGAGCGCGGCGTTCGGGTCGATGGTCGACGTGCCTTGCGCGTCGAGCGCATAGCCGACCGGGATGGTTTCACCGCGGCGCGCGGCCCGTCTGATTTTCCCGCGCGCGGCGACCGCCGGCGACATATCCAGATCGAATGGCAACTCGTTGCCGGACGGCGCGCCGGCGGCGAACGGGTTGGTTCCAAGAAATCCCTCGCGTCCACCCCACGGCGGCATCGCGCGCGAGGCGTTGCTGAATACCAGCGCGATAAAGCCGGCTTCGATAGCCTGCAACGTGTAGCAGGCCGCCATGCCGAAATGCGTGCTGTTGCGCGCCGAGACGACGCCGACACCGAATTCGCGTGCCATCTCGATGGCGGCAGCCATCGCTTTGGTGGCGACCACGAAGCCATAGCCGTTTTGACCATCGAGCGAGCCGACCATAGGCGTGACGCGCTCGACCACCAGATCAGGTTTTGGATTGACCAGGCCGCGCCGGACCCGGTCGAGATATTGCGGCAAGAATTGCAGGCCGTGGGTATCGACGCCGCGCAGGTCGGCGCGCACCAGGCAGCCGGCCATAATGGCGGCATCCGCTTCCGGCAGGCCGTGGGCGACCAGCAGGCGGCGGCCGAAGGCTTCCGCCGCCTCCAGCCTGGCATAGACCGGTCCCGGCGCCTCGGCCGGCTTGGCGCTGCTGACTGTTGCCATTACCGGTCAGCTTCCGTTCAAGGCGTGGCCTTCGGGGAAGAACATGTCCTTCCACGACGCCGGTTTTTTCTTGATGCGTCCGACCTTGTACATGAAGTCGACGAACTTCATCAGATTGACCGGCGTCGTCGTGTATTCGACGTCGGGATCGGCCACCATCTTTTCGAGCGCATCGACCGAGTTCTTGTCCTTGGCGATGGTCTTATACATTTCCGCCGCCTCGCGCGGATGCGCCTTGATGAACGCGTCGGCCTCGTTGAATGCGGCAACGACCACGGCGCAGATTTTCGGGTTGGCGTCGTGGAATTTCTTGGTCGCCACCAGTACGCCGTTGGTGTGCTTGCCGCCGACGACATCATAGGACTTGAGCACCTGATGGACGCCGGGCGTCGCCAACTCGTAGTAATAAAACGGCGCGCTGGCGAAATGCGAATCGATCTCGGTCCCGCCGCCCATCACCGCCGCGGCCGCATCGGCGTGCGAACGCGTGATGGTGATGGAATCAAGCTTGTCGTAGTGATCGTTGCCCCAGATTTTGGCGGATTCCATTTCCAGAATGAGCGCGTGGCCGGTGAGCTTGACCGCAGGCAAGGCGATCTTGTCCTTGTCGGTGAAGTCCGCGATCGTCTTTACATCCGGATTGCGCGTCACCAGCACGAACGGCATCGACTGCATCGCAATGAGCGCGCGCACCTCTTGCGGCGTGCCGACGGTCTTGTCCCAAATGGTCGCCAGCGTGGTTCCGCCCGGTCCGATGAAATCGGCTTGGCCGGCGAGCAAGGCGTCGAGTTCGGCCGCAGGTCCCACGCGTTGCGTCCACGTCGTCTTGACGTCACCCAGTCCCGCCGCCTTGGCATTCTTCTCGATCAACTGCTGCGCTTCGATCACGATCATCGGCAGATAGGGCAGACCGAATTGCTTCGACATGTTCACTACCGTGACTTCGGCCTGAGCGCCGCCGCCAAACGCGATGGCGCAGAGAGCGGCGGTTGCGAGCTTTTTCCACATGGTATCCTCCCTCGTTTCTCTTATGCGTTAGAATTGATAGAGCCGAGCCGGATTGTCGACGAGAATCTTCTGTAGCTCGGTGCGATCTTTCGTCCAGCCGGCGAGACGGTTGAGCGCTTCGCCATTGTCTTCCTGCCGGAACGGCTCGATCACCGCCGGGTCACGCTTGGCGGCGCCGGGATGCGGCCAGTCGCTGCCCCAGACGACGCGGTCCGGGTTGGCGTCGATCATAACGCGCGCGATCGGCGCGGCATCGGGATAATGCGGCTCAAGCGAGATGCGATAGGGCGCGGAAATCTTCACGTAGACCTTGCCGCTGCGCAACAGCGCCAGCAATTGCTCAAAGCCGGGTTGCGCGGTGCCGTGAGCCGCCTTCGGCCGGCCGAAGTGGTCGACCACCAGCGTCGTCGGCAGCGCCATGATGGTGTCGTGCAGCGCCGCGAGAATGCTCAAGTTGGTGTAGGTCTGCACGTGCCAGCCGAGCGGCGCAACGCGCTCTGCTGCCTGTTGCAGATACGTTCCGGCCACGGCCGGATCGCTCTCGCCGTGGGACTCCAGGTTCACCCGTACGCCGCGGATGCCGGCTTTGCGCATGTCGTCGAGTTCGGCATCGGAGGTCTTATCGTCGATGACCGCGACGCCGCGGGCGCGCGGGCCGAGCTTGCGGACGGCGTCGACCGTCACTGCATTGTCGGCGCCGTAAGGCGACGGATGCACGACCACGACGCGGTCGATATGGAACGCGCGGTGCAGCGCCTCCAAATCGCCGATCGACGCATCGCCCGGCGTGTAGAGCCGCTTGCTGGAAAAAGGAAACTTCTCGATCGGCCCGAACACATGCGTATGGCAGTCGCATGCGCCGCGCGGAACCTCGAAGGAGAGCGGTGTAGGCGTAACGCCGAGAATGGGCTTCGCGGCGACCATCACACTTTTATCTCGTGCACCTGCTTGGCCTTCTCATTCATCGCCGCCTGCAGGAATTGGATGTCGGTGCCGGTTGAGAGCAGGCGTGCGCCCATGGCGATGAATTCGGTGGCGAGTTTCGGTTTGGTCGACAGCCCGCCGACGCCGACATGTTTGCCGTGCTTGCGGCAGGCCGCGATGGTGCGGGCATAGGCATCGCGCACCTTGGCGTGTTCGTGCTGGCCCGCAAGACCCATGCTGGCGAGCATGTCGTTCACGCCAATGAGGACCATGTCGACGCCTTCGACCGCCGCGATCTCGTCGGCTTTTTCGATGGCGTCGGCGGATTCGAACTGAACGATCACCATGGTGGCGTCATTCATCGCCGCGTTGGCCTCAGCGGTCGGAAACGACCGATATTCCAGGTGGGGCAGGGCGCCACCGGCGCCGCGCTCGCCGAGCGGCGGATATTTCGCCGCCTTGACCACCTCGCGCGCCTCTTCGGCCGATCCAATGCCGGGGGCGATAATGCCAAGCGCGCCGCCGTCCAGCACGCGCTGGATATATTCCGGCGTATTGGCGGGCACGCGCACCATCGGCGCGACGCCACAGCTCAGCGCCGCAAGGCAAATCTGCCCGGTGGCGTCGATCGTCATGGTCGAATGTTCAAGATCGACATAGAGCATGTCAAAGCCGGCGGTCTTGGCCATGCGCGCAATCTCGACGCCACGCGTCAGGCGGATGGTCATCGAGGCCACGACCTCATTACGCGCCAGCTTTTCCTTCACAACGTTCTTGACGATTTCCTTCGCGCGCACGAACTTTACTCCTTGTTACTTCGGATCGGGCAATTCGATCGCCAGCATCAGATTGCTGTAGCTCTTGCCATGGATGTCTTGCGCCAGTGAAACCGTGACGCCGCCACCGAGTGCATTTTCGATGACGAAATTGAACGCCTTTAGATTGCGCAGCGGATGACGCCGGATCGGACCTTTGGCGAGATGCTTGAACGCCTCGGCCACGCGCTCCGGCGTCAGCTCGCGCTCGATAAAATCCCAGTGTTTGGCGTCGTAACAAATGACCGAAATGTTTGACGTATTGCCTTTGTCGCCGGCGCGAGCGTGGGCGAGATCGTAGACGCGAACGGTCATAGTTTGCCCTCCACGACCACCTGGGCGTTGACCATGTTCTTGGGCAGCAAAACAGACTTCACCGCCAGCACGTCGCGCACGCGCGGCTCGATGGCGCCGCCGGCGCCACCCGGTCCATGCATGTGCATGGCGCGCACTTCGAAGCCGATGGCGTGCGCGGCCTTGCGCTCGCGCGTGCGCCCCGCCATGCGCAACCGGACCTCATAGGGTTCAGGCCGCTTGTCGAGCTCGCCATGCAGGCTCGACATGCCAATCAGGTCGACGCGGAAGTCATCATAGACGAAGCCCTGCAACTTCAACCGTTCCTTGACGATCTCCGCCGCCCATTTGGCGCGCTCGATCGCGTCGATGCCGCCATAAGAAACTTCGCCCTCGCCGATATAGCCGTCGGCATAGCCGACATTGACTTTGTAGGTGTCGGTCGCCGGCCGCGCCCTGGCGTGCTCGACGCGCACGCGATCCGCGCTTTCCTGCGTCAGCGCCACGCCGGTGATGTCGAGCACGCAATCCGGCGTGATGTAGGCGGTGGGATCGTGGATTTCGTAAATCAACTGCTCGGTGCAGGTCATGACATCGAGCCGGCCACCGGTGCCGGGCGTCTTGCCAATGACGATGGAGCCGTCAGCTTTGACGTCTGCGAACGGAAAGCCGTTGCGGGCGAGATCGGGCACGTCTTTCTTGCCGGGCCAGCCGAAACAGCCACCGGTGACCGACGCGGTGCATTCGAGCAGGTGTCCGGCCGCGGTGCCCTGCGCGATCTTCGGCAGATCGCCATAGGCCCAGCCGAATTCGTGCATCATCGGCGCCAAAAACAGCGACGGATCGGCAACGCGACCTGACAACACAATGGGAGCGCCGGTGTTGAGGGCCTCGCAAACGACATCGGCGCCGAGATAGGCGTTGGCGGAAATCATCGCGGGCAAAATGGATTCCAACGGCTCGCCGTTCTCGATCAGGCGAAGCCCGGGCCGATGCTTGACGATGCTCGACACGTCGTCGCCGAGCACGACAGCGACAGGAACGTCGCCAAGCCCCAGGTCGGCGGCCTCCTTGCGCGCGGCGCGTGCACCGCCAAGCGGGTTAGCGGCGCCCATGTTGCTGACGATGCGGATGCCGTTGCGCATGCAGGCCGGTAGAACCATGCGCAAACGGGCGTGCAGCGACGGCGAATAGCCGAGATTGGGGTCTTTGCTGCGCGCCAGGTTTTCGCGCGACACCGTCCGCTCGGCCAGGCACTCGAACACGAGGTAATTGATGTCGCCGCGTTCGGCCAGTTCCAGCGCCGGCACCATGCGGTCGTCGGAGGTGCCCGCGCCGGCGCCAATGCGCACCGTTTCTTTCGTTTCCATCCCGCGTTTCTCTGCTTTTTTAATCGCCCGCGGAGCGTATAGTCTTGGCAAGGTTATGGAAACCGTCCAAATTATTGGGCAGCTATGCGGGAGGCATGAACGTCTCGCGCAACCATAACGATAAAAACGATCGTGCCGGTGGGAGGAAGCATCTGATGGCGAGCGGCGCGACACGTGCGTCAATATCGGCCGTGCCGGGTGCGAGGGACGCCGGACCTTTGCTCGACGTCCAGGGCGTCACCATCCAATACAAGACGCAGCGCCATCTGGTCACCGCCACCTATCGCGTCGGCTTCAACGTATTGCAAGGCGACCGCTTCGTCGTGCTGGGGCCTTCCGGCTGCGGCAAGTCTACTTTGCTCAAGGCGGTCGGCGGCTATTTGCAGCCGACTGAAGGCGAAATCCGTTTGAAGGGCGAACTGATCACCAAGCCGGGCCCGGACCGGATCATGGTGTTCCAGGAATTCGATCAATTGCTGCCGTGGAAGACGGTATTGGAGAACGTCGCCTTTCCGCTCAAGACCACGGGCACCTTGAACGGCAAAGCCGCCGAAGAGCGCGCGATGGATTACATCAAGATGGTCAACCTCACCAAATTCGCGCACAGCTATCCGCACACGCTGTCCGGCGGCATGAAGCAACGCGTCGCGATTGCGCGCGGCATGGCGATGGAGCCCGATATTCTGCTGATGGACGAGCCCTTTGCCGCGCTCGACGCGCTCACGCGCGTGCGCATGCAGGACGAGCTGTTGGCGCTGTGGGATGAAATACGTTTCACGGTTTTATTCGTCACCCATTCGATTCCTGAGGCAATCAAGATCGGCAGCCGCATTCTGCTGTTGTCGCCGCATCCGGGCCAGGTGAAAGCCGAAATTAACAGCGTGCCGCGCGGGCAAGAAAATTCGGATGAAGCTGCGGCGCTCGGCCGCGAGATTCACGAAATGCTGTTTGCCGACCAGATCGAGGAGGCGCCGAATGCTTGATACGGTGCAACGGGCGAATATCTACAGCGAGACGCTGGGGCCGGAGCAGTTCGGCATCATTCAAAAGCCGCTGACGCTGGTGGAGAAGATTTACAACCAGACTTGGATTCGAAAAATCTTCATTCTGGTTGTTCTCGCAGGTGCATGGGAAATTTACGGCCGCTGGCTCGACAACCCGCTGCTGGTGCCGCCGTTCAGCGCCGCCGTGCAGGCGTTAATCGCCGATGTTGTCGATGGGACGATTCCGACTCGCGCGCTGAGCTCGATAGAAGTGCTGCTGATCGGCTTTGCCACCGGCACGACGCTCGCAGGTCTTCTGACGGTATTTGCCATCAGCACGCGGATCGGCACCGACTTCCTCGAGACCATGACCGCGATGTTCAATCCTTTGCCGGCGATCGCGTTGCTGCCGCTGGCGCTGATCTGGTTCGGCCTTGGCGCCGGCAGCCTGGTGTTCGTGCTGGTGCATTCGGTGATGTGGGCGGTGGCGCTCAATACGCTCGCCGGATTCCGCGGTGTGTCGATGACCGTGCGGATGGTGGGCCGCAACTACAATCTCAAAGGGCTACGCTTCGTTGGCAGGATTCTTATTCCGGCCGCGTTTCCGAGCATTCTCGCCGGCCTCAAGATCGGCTGGGCCTTCGCCTGGCGCACCCTGATCGCGGCCGAGCTGATATTCGGCGTTTCTTCGGGGCAGGGCGGGCTCGGCTGGTACATCTTCGAGAGCAAGAACCAGCTCAATATTCCGGAAGTGTTCGCCGGGCTGCTTACGATCATCTTGATCGGGCTTGCAGTCGAGAACGTGGTGTTTCGTTTCATCGAGACCAGAACGGTACAACGCTGGGGCATGCAGACTTAAATTGCGTGACAACCCGGCTGGCTGAAGGGGAGGAATTCATGATTCATAGGCGCGCTTTCTGCAAAGCCGTCGCGGCAACGCCCGTTCTGGCGATGCCGGGGCTGATGCGCTCGGCTTTCGCCGACGAGGTGTCGAGCATCGTGCTGGTGAGCCAGCATGGGCTGCCTTATTTGCCGTTGATGGTGATGGACGAATTCAAGCTGATCGAAAAACACGCCGCGAAACTCGGCGTCGCCTCGCTCAAGCCGGACTATAAGACCTTGGGCGGCACGCAATCGCTGATCGACGCGTTGTTGAGCGGGCAGATGAATTTCGGTGTCACCGGCGTGCCGGGCCTGAACACGCTGTGGGATAAAACCGCCGGTACGCCGAACGAAGTGCGCGCGCTTTCCGCCGTGCAGTCGATGCCGTTCATGCTGGTGACCAACCGGGAGACGATCAAGACGATCAAGGACTTCAATGAGCACGACAAGGTCGCCTTGCCGGCGGTCAAGGTGTCGAGCCAGGCGATCTGTCTGCAAATGGCGGCGGCCAAGGAATGGGGAGCCGATCAATACGCCAAGCTCGACGCGTTCACGATCACGCGGCCGCATCCGGACGCTGCCGCCTCGGTGATGTCGAAGGCAACCGAGGTCAACAGCCACTACTCGGTAGCGCCTTACTATTATTACGAGCTGGCGACGGCCGGCGTGCACAGGGTGCTGAAATCCTACGACACTCTCGGCGGGCCGGCAACCAACGGCGTGATGCTGATGACCAAAAAATTCCGCGACGCCAATCCCAAGGTGACCGGCGCGGTTTACGCCGCGCTTTCCGAGGCGGAGGATTTCATCAACAAGCACGCGAGCGATGCCGCGCAGATCTACATCAAGACCACTAATGAAAAGCGCAGCAGCCAGGCGGAAATGGTAAAGTTCATTTCCGATGCCGACAACATCTGGACCACGACGCCGCAGCAAACCATGACCTTTGCCGGGTTCATGCACAAAGTCGGCACCATGAAACGGCTGCCGGATTCGTGGAAAGACCTCTACATGCCAGAGTGCCACGACACCAAAGGCAGTTGAGCCTACAGCTCGCGCAGCGCGTTGAACTGCGCCACATAGCCCGACGCGTCGATCCGCACGCCGATCACGGTGGTGCGTTTGGATTGCACCGCCGCTTGAAGCGCGTTGCTCAGGGCCTGCTCGGTTTCCACCACGATGCCATCGGCGCCGAAGGATTGCGCCAGTTTCTCCCAATCGACGCCGCCGATCGCCACGCCGTGCAGCGGGATGCCCTTGATCTCCTGCTTGACGCGGATGAGACCGATTTCGCGATCGTCCAGCACCACCACGATGATCGGCAGATTCTCGCGTTGTGCGGTCTGCAATTCCGCGACCGTCATCAGGAAACCGCCGTCGCCGGTGAACGCCACCACCGGCCGATCCGGAAACGCCATGCGCGCGGCCAGCGCGCCCGGCACGGCATAGCCCATCGAGGCCAGCCCGTTCGAGGTGAGGAATTCGCGCGGTCCGTAGGATTCCCACTTCTGTACGATCAGAAGCCGGCTGGCGCCGGCATCGCATGTGGCAATGGTGTTGCGCGGCAGCACCGCGCGCGCGACTTCCATGGCCCGCTGCGGCGACAGGCCGGTGCTGGGCGTGTTAAGCGCATCGCGCACTTCTTCCCGAAAATTCTTCGCCGCCTTCTCGCCCCAGTTCGTGCCCTCCGGCGCCCACAGCGCCAAGCCCGCCAGCAGCGCCTTCAAATCGCCGATGATCTCCGGATCGGCCGGTACCAGCGCGTCGGTGCTCGGCACGGATGAGAGCGCCAACACCGGCAGCGTATAGGGCCAGGGCTTGGGCTGCAGTTCGACCGCGTCGAGGCCGACCGTGACGATCAGGTCGGCTTCCATCACCAGCTTGCGCTCGATCAGTCCGCCGATAATGCAGCCGGCGCGCAAGACGTGATCCTCCGGGATCATGCCCTTGCACTTGGTGGTGGTGAGCACCGGCGCGCCCAGGCGCTCGGCGAATTTCACGAACTCCGCCGAGGCGCCGCACCAGTACACGCCGAGGCCCGCAATCAGGATCGGCCGCTTCGCTTTGGCGAGCATGTCGAGCGCCGGCTTGAGATCGGCGCGGTCGGGGCCGGGCGTGATCCAATTCGGCATCAGCGGCGGCTCGGACACGTAATCGCCGGCCTCGCGCGCGGTCTCGCTCTGCGGAAATTCGAAATGCACCGGGCCAGGCGGCGTAGCGGTCGCCGTGCGCATGGCGCGGCGCACCTGCTGGCGAACGGTCTTGGCGTCGATGGTCGTGCTCCATTTGACGATCGGCTCGTAGACCGCGAGCTGGTTGATGCGCTGGCGCAGGCCGGTCTCGTAGGTCGGGCGCGAATAGGAATCGGTGATCGCAATGAGCGGCGAACGGTCGAGGAACGCATGCGCGACCCCGTTGACCATGTTGGTCGCGCCCGGTCCGCGCGTCGAAAGACATATGCCCGGGCTGCCGGTTATGTCGCCCCAGGTCGAGGCCAGCATCGCGCCGGCGACTTCCTGTTTCATCAGGAGAAAACGCATCTGGCGTTGCCGCGCCGCTTCCATCAGCTCGACCGATTCGCCGCCCGGATGGCCAACGATGAACGGCGTGCCGGCATCCTTGAACGCCGCGGCCAGCACTTCGACGGTCGTTGCCATTCTCAAGTCTCCAGGGTCCGGCGGAAATAATAGCAGCAAATCGCGTCCTGCATTACACTTCAATGCGCTCTCAGGAACAAATCAGCATGCCCGCCAATCCAAAGATCGTCGTTCGATTTGATTTTCCCTACCACCCGGCAATGGCCGAGCGATTTACGCGCGAAGACGATATCGATCTGCGCACCTGTGCACGGGCGGGCGCCGAGAGTCTCGCCTGGTCCGCGCTCGCCGAGGCGCACGTCTATATGATTTCGTCGGCGAAAGACGAGCTGCCGCGCCGTTGGTTCGTGACGGACGAACTGCTGCAACGCTGCCCGAAGCTGCTCTGCGTCTCGACCAGTGGCGCCGGCTACGACACCGTCGATGTCGAAGCCTGCAGCAAGGCCGGCGTTGTCGTCGTCAACCAGGCCGGCATGAACGCGCCGGCGGTCGCCGAACACGCGCTCGGTCTCATGCTCGCGCTGTCCAAGCGCATCGGCGAAACCGACCGGCGGCTGCGGCGCGAGCGCGGCTTCTCGCGTGAAGACCTGATGGGAAGGGAAATTTCCGGAAAAACGCTCGGCATTATCGGCATCGGCCATGTCGGCACGCGGGCCGCGCACCTGGCGCAGGCCTTCGGCATGACCGTGCTGGCCTACGATCCTTATGTCGCGGCGGAGGAAATCTCCCGCCGCGGTGCGCGTTCGGTGACCCTCGACGAATTGCTGGCGCAGTCGGACATCGTGTCGATCCATTGTCCGCGCACGAGCGAGACGATGGGGATGATCGATGCGCGGGCGCTCGCCCGGATGAAGAAGGGCGCGCTGTTCGTGACCACCGCGCGTGGCGGCATCCATGACGAAGCCGCGGTTTTCGACGCGCTCAAGTCCGGGCATCTTGCTGGCGCCGGGCTCGACGTCTGGGAGAAGGAGCCGCCGCCGCTGCAACATCCGTTGCTCACCCTCGATAACGTGATCGCGACCTATCACACGGCCGGCGTGACGGTCGAAGCGCGCCGGGCGGTTGCCGCCGAGGGCGCCGAGCAAGTCGTCGGCCTGCTCAGAGGCCGCCGGCCGCCGCGCCTGGTCAATCCGGAAATCTGGCCGGCCTTTCGCGCGCGATTCGAAGCGATCCTGGGTGTGCCGGTGGCTTGAGCGCGCCGGACTGATATAAGCATAGCGAGCGCATGATCCCGAAAAGTGGGCACCGGTTTTCGGATAAGATCATGCGCCATAAGATGCGCCCGTAGCTCAGCTGGATAGAGCATCAGACTTCGAATCTGAGGGTCGGGAGTTCGAATCTCTCCGGGCGCGCCAGTTAGTTTGGCCATTGCAGCGAACTGATCGCACCGTTCATACGGTCGGCTTTGGAGCAAGACGGAAATCCGCGCTATTGACGCTATTGTGCGACATTGACACGATCAGCGAATGTACTTCGAAATTCTGAGTGACATTTCGGACGTCGAGACTTTCGCCACAGGTTCCGGAATCCGCGAAATAGCTCGGCTGCGACGAGTCTACGGGCGTGGACGATGGCGCAAGCGCAAGGGAACTGCGCGTGTCCGGTTGCCGGATGGATTTATCCATCGCGCTGAAGTACATTGGTACGAAGCAGCGGGAATCGGGCGCAAGGAATTCAAGATTAAACACCTGCTTTGAAACGAAACATGGCAAAACAACCGAGACAGTTGGTCGTGTGCGTCGGCAACGCGGGCTATCCGGCGTCGCTCGAGAAGCGGAAAATTTACGTTGCGCTTCGCGATGCGGCTGCTGAAAAGCACGGTCTGCTCCGGATTGTCGATGAGTCCGGGGATGGCTACCTTTATCCGAAGACGTTCTTCCGCTCGATCGCCTTGCCGCAGGCTGTTAAGAAGGCCGTGCTGGCCGCTGCCTAGCGAGTTTGGCCGGCGCGCCACTTATTTTCAGCGATCGATCGTAATCTCATCGCTCTTCGCCCGCGACACACAAATCATGATGTTGTCGACGCGTTCGTGCTCGGCCAGCACCAGGTCGCGGTGATCGGCTTGGCCTGCGAGCAACTTGGTGCGACAAGTGCCGCAGGTACCGGTCTCGCATGAACTCGGCACATCAAGGCCGTGCTCGCGCAAGACTTCCAGAATGGTCTTGGTGGTTGGCACGTCGATAACGTCGCCCGAGTGCGCGAGTCGAACCTTGAACGCCTTGTCGGTCGGTTTATGCGTCTCGGCTTCGCTGAAGGCCTCGAAATGCACGGCGGCCGACGACCAATGGTCGGTCATGGCGCGCACCGCTTCCATCAATGGGCGCGGCCCGCAGCAATACATATGTTCGCGATTTTTTCGCTCCGCGAGAATCGGCTTTAGATCGAGCACTCGGGCCGGATCGCCGCCGTCGTAATGAATGGTGACGCTGTCCTTGATCTCCGGCGCGCTCAGCTCGTCGCGGAACGCGGTCGTCTCCGGCGAGCGCGTGCAGTAAAATAACCGAAAGCGCTTGTTCTGCGCGCGTACCTCGCGGATCATGGCCATGATCGGTGTGATGCCGATACCGCCGGCGATGAACAGAAAATCCTGTGCGCGCGGCGGCAGGCCGAAGTCGTTGACGGGTGCCGCCACCATCAGCGTGTCGCCGGTCTTCACCTTGTCGATGAGACTGCTGGAGCCGCCGCGGCCGTTGGCCTCGCGCTTGACCGCCACGAGATAGCGGTCGCGCTCGGTGGGGTCGTTGCACAGAGAATATTTCCGCAGCAGGCCGCCCGGCACCTGGATCGCGATATGCGCGCCGGCGGAAAATTTCGGCAGCGGTTGGCCGTCCGCGTCGCGCAATTCGAACAGATGAATGCCGTCGGCAATCTTGTCGTTGCGCGTCACGCGCAACGGCATCGCCGGCGGCTGGTCATTGGCAGACATGCGCCAGTAAATGGCGGCTTTTCAGATCAATCGCAAGGGTACGAGAAAGGACGCAAAGTTCAGCGCGCGCCGGCGCTGACGCGCTCGATTCCTTGCGGCGCCGAGGCGGTCACGGGCGCCTGCTCCAGCATCAGCGCGCCATAGGCGTCGGCCAGGCCGGCGCCGAACAGCGGGTCGCGGCCTTTGGCTCCGAGATCCTTCGCCGTCGCCATCAGGATGTCGCGCACATTATCGGGCGTGAGATCGCCCTTGCGCTCGAGCATCAGCGCGACGATGCCGCTCACTTCGGCCGCGGAATAAGACGTGCCGGACGACACTTCATAAGCGCCGTCGGGATTGGCGACCAGGATTTGCGCGCCGGGTGCGGCGATCGCGACGTGAGGGCCGCGATTGGACTGCTCGAACAATTTGTCATTGGCGTCAGTCGCCGTCACCGCGATCACGTTCGGATCGGCGGCGGGATAGAGCGGCGGCGATTTCGCCCCGGCATTTCCGACCGCCGCGACCAGCACGATGCCCTTCTTGTGCGCGGCTTCCAGGCTGCGGTGGATGGCCGGATCGGCCGGCCCGGCAAAGCTCATATTGATGACGCGGGCATCGTGCGCCGCCGCCCAATCGAGGCCTTTGAGGATGCTGAACGTCGTGCCGTCGGCGCCTTTGTCGGTCGGATTGAAGGCGCGGATCGCCAGAACGCGCGCGCCAGGCGCCGCGCCCATCAGTCTGCCGTGGGCTGCGATCAGGCCGGCGATGGCGGTGCCGTGTTTGTGCGGCGTGAACGGCTGCTCCAGCGTGTCGTAGCTCTCGGCGATGGCGCCGGCGAGCTCGGGATGATCGGCGTCAATCCCTGAGTCGATGACCGCCACCAATATCTTGTCGCCTTTGGCGAGCGCATGGGCTTGCGGCAGATGCAGCTTGGCGAGCTCGTATTGCGCGGCATCGCCTTCGCGAGCCGCTGTGGGTTCGCTCTGCTGTATCGTGAACAGATAATTCGGCTGCACCGAGGCAACCCGCGCGTCGCCGCCGAGCGCTTGCACCGCTCTCGGCACCGAGACATTGTTGGGAATACGCCAGCGATAGAGCGTGGTGCCGGTCAACTGGAATCTTTGCGAACCGAGGCGCGTCAGCCGGAAGCGGGTTTGCAGCGCATCGATTTGCGCGGGGCTGACGGTATTGGGAATTTCGAGCACGACTTCGTCGGGCACATAGCGACGCTCATTGGCCGGCGGCACGTTGCCGGTGTTGCGCCGCGCGGATTGCTGCGGCCGGTTGGGGCCTTGCGGCCCATTGCCACTATCGTCGACGAATTGTCCGCGGTCGGGCGGAATCACGCCCAAAACGCCTGGCACGACGACTCCCAGACCTGGACCGCGAAAGCCGCCGCCAAAATTACGGCCGCCGCGAAATCCGCCACGCGACGGGCCGCGCGCCGTAAATTTCGGAGTGGCGCCGCGCACCGGGCCTTTCACGGCGACATTCTTAGCCGGGCCGCGGCTAAAGACCTTTTGCGCGAGCGCGGTGTCCGCGGCGAAAGCCAGCGCCGCGACGGCGGCAAGGCAGAGCAGGGCGTTACGATAGGCGCGCATGGCGTAACCTCCGCAAAACGCTCATCTCAATCGGCCGTGGCGATGAAGCCGACGACCTTGTCTTCCTGCAGCTTCTTGACGATGTTGGCGAGTTCACCCTTCGGCAACCCGGTCACCGCGACGCGCACCTTGAACAGCCCGCCGGGCATCGGGCCGGCGGCGACCTGCAGCTTGTTGGCTTCGAGAAACTTGGTGATGTCGTCGGATGAGGCCTGCGGCGCGAAACGGATCAGCGTGAAGGCGCCGACACCGGGATCGGTCGATGGCGCGGACGCGGTCTCGTAGCCGGTTGTTTTCGTCTCCTTGATCATCACGCTGGCGATAATTCCCGCCTGCAGCAGAATGGCGAGCACGGCGGCGCTGCCGGCATAGGCCAAAGTGCGCGGGCTGAAGCTTGCAAAGAATTCCACGACGCGCGTGGTGAAATTGAACGATGTGGCCTGCTTGCGCGCCGGCTCGGCGTCGATCTTGGCGAACAGCTTTTCCATAGCGTGGCCGGAGGGCGCGCCCAGCGTCTCGTTAAGCAGAATGGTTTCGCCGAACTCCTCGCGCACCATTTCGTAGCGGCGGGCGAGTTCCGGGTCGTTGGCCAGCGCCTCTTCGACGCGTTGCGTGTCGCGACGGCTCAGCGTTCCCGCCGCATGCCACGGCAGCAACTCCTCGATGTCGCTTTGCGTCTCTTTGTTTAGCGTATTCATGGCCAACCTCGATCGATTCCTTGTTCCTTCAAGACCTCTGATAGTTTTTTTCGTGCGTAGAACATCCGGGTTTTAACGGTCGCTTCCGGTATGCCGACAATTCCCGCGACTTCCTCCACCGACTTCTCGTGGTAGTAAACCAAATCCACGATCTCCCGATGTTCCGCCGAGAGCTTGCTCAAGGCTTGCCGCAACACCGCGGCCTTGTCTTTCTTCGCCAGCGCGACCTCGGGGTTGTCGGCGTGATCCTCGATCTGCTCGGCCGTTTCCTCATCCAGTTCCTGCTCCGGCTTGCGCCGCAGCGCCGACAACGCCTTGAAACGCGCGATGCTCAGCATCCAGGTCGAGACCGCCGAGCGGCCCTCGAATTTTCCGGCTTGCCGCCAGACATCGAGGAACACGTCGCTGATCAAGTCCTCCGCCGTCGCCTCATTGCGCACCAGACGCAGAACGAACCGGTACACTCGAACGTGATGCCGGGCGAACAGCACCTGCATAGCGAGCCGGTCGCCGCCTGCGATCCTTGCGATCAGAACTTCGTCCGACGTCGTTTGCATCGCAGGCTAATCGGCTCGTGAATATGTCGCTGGGGGAGGCGACCAGGTTCAAGGGAACGCGAAGAAATCTGGCGGCAGTTTCGTCCTTTCCGGCGCCTTTCGGCAAGCCAAAGCCGGCCAAACGGCCGTTTTCCCGCTGTTTTTGCCTAAAAATGGGTGGAGGGGCCGGGGTTTTTGCTATCCTGATGTTCAACATCAAGCGGCGGCGGGAATCCGGGAGGATGGCATGACAACCGCATCGACCCTGTGCGCAGCCGTAGCGGCGGGCGCGCTCGCTTTGCTGACGGGTCCGGCGTTCGCCGCGGCCCCGGCGGCGGAGCCGGTCACGCCGCAGCTGATCGAGGCAGCGACCAAGGAAGGCAAGGTCGTCTTCTACTCGGCGATCGATCTGAAAGTCACGGAAGGGCTGGCCAAGGTCTTCGAGCAAAAATATCCCGGCATAACCGTGCAGGTCGAGCGCACCGGCAGCGAGCGCATCTACCAGCGCCTGGCGCAGGAACGCGCTAACAAAATCTTCGCTGTCGACGTGCTCGACGGCTCCGACCAGGCCCTGTTCGTGACCTGGAAGAAGGAAGGGGTTCTCGAGCCCTACATTCCGGTGGAATTGCTGAAATGGCCAGCCGCGCAGCGCGATGCCGACGGCACCTTTGCAAGCATCCGCTTCACGTTGATGCCGATTGCCTACAATACCAATCTCGTAAAACCGGAAGACGCTCCGAAAAGCTTTGCCGATCTGCTCGATCCGAAATGGAGCGGCAAGATCGTGAAGGCGCATCCCTCCTATAGCGGCGGTATCGTGACCTCGACCTTCCAGACCGTGAAAGCCATGGGTTGGGACTACATCGAGAAGCTCGGCAAGCAGAAAGTTCTGCAGGTGCAATCGGCCACCGAGCCGCCGAAAAAGCTTGCGCTCGGCGAGCGCGCGATTTCCGCCGACGGTCTCGAATACATGGACATTCGCATGCAGTTGACCGGCGCGCCAATCAAGATCGTCTATCCGAAGGAAGGCACGCCGTTCATTCCCGGTTGCGAGGCCATCGCCAATAATGCGCCGCATCCTAACGCGGCCAGGCTGTTCATGAGTTTCATGGTATCGCGCGAGACCCAGCAATATCTCGCCGACGAAGCCGGTTTGCGCTCGTTCCATCCGGATGTGAAGCTCAAGCCCGGCGTCGTGCCGACGTCGCAGATCAAGCTGCTGCCATCCGACCCGGTCGCGCAGGCTGCGACCACCGAAGAGATCAAGAAAAAATACGCACAATATTTTGGAATCTGACATGCAAATGGACGGCTTCAAACGAACCGAGATCAAGACCAGTGGCGCGCGCATCGTGACCGTCACCGGCGGCAGCGGGCCGCCGCTGCTGCTGATGCATGGCAATCCGTTCACGCATCTGTCGTGGCTCAAGGTTGCGCCCACGCTGGCGCGTGAGTTCACCGTGGTCTGCACGGATTTGCGCGGCTATGGCGATTCCGAAAAGCCGCCCGGCGGCGACGACCATTCCGGTTATTCGTTCCGCGCCATGGCGCAGGACCAGGTCGAGGTGATGGCGGCGCTCGGCTACCACAAATTTTACGCCGCCGGTCATGACCGAGGGGCACGTGTTCTGCATCGCATGTGTCTCGACTCCCCCGCCAAAGTGACGCGCGCGGCGATCCTCGACATCATTCCGCAGCATCATTTGCTCAACAACATGACGAAGGAGTGGGGCCGGTTCTCGTGGCATTGGCTGTTCAACATCCAGTCCGAGCCGATGCCCGAGAAGATGATGGGCGCCGACCCGGACTGGTTCATCGAAAAGAAGCTGGCGAAGACCAAGCAAGGCTTGAGCTTCTTCGACAAGGACGCACTCGCCGAATACAAGCGCTGCTTCCGCAACCCCGAAACGATCCACGCCATCTGCGAGGATTATCGTGCCTGCTTCGGCGTCGATCTCGATATGGACACCAAGGATTTCGAAGCGGGGCGCAAGATCGACATGGCCGTGCTGCTGTTATGGGGCGCGACCGGCGGCGTCGGGCGCAACAGCAAGCCGGCGCCAGCCGAAATCTGGCAGCGCTACGCGTCCAACATCGTTGGCGCACACGCGCTACCGTGCGGGCATTACCTGTCGGAGGAAGCCCCGCAAGAGACGACCGCGGCGCTGCGCGAGTTTTTCGCGGCCTAGGGAGCCTGACGGCCCGTGAGATCGCTTGTTTCTCGCCTGGCAGGGGCTCTGGGTCTAGAATGCAAACCTTGGCATGAAGCAGCGCAGGAGTAAGGAAATCTCTCAAAGCAGGGAGCCGAATAATGTTCAGAATTGCTCGCCTATCATTCCGGGTCCTGGTCGCATGTGTGGCAGTGGCAATATCGGGATCTCTGTTGTCAGCTTCGACCGCGTCGGCCCAGAAGTTTGAGGTCAAGCCGGTCGCCGAGAAGAAAATCAAGCAATTGCCGGCTGGACCGTTGTTCTGGCGGATCGACAACTTCCCCACGCTCACGCAAGCGCAGGCCGCGGCCGGCCCGACAGGACTTGCCGCCGAAGTGGCGGGCAAGGTTTGGCTCTTCACGCTCGGTCCCAAGGGTGGATCATCTCCAGGCGCCAGCAAGGTGGCCGAGATCGGGCCCGTGCCGCCAATCGCTGCGCCCGAGTATCTGCTGCGCATCGACTATACGGGCGGACCGCCCGGGGTCAGGACGCCGGTGCATACGCATCGGGGCACCGAAACCTTCTAAGTGCTGACCGGCCGGTTGGACCAAAAGACTCCGCATGGCGTGACCCACGTCGAGGCCGGCCAGTCGATGCTTGGACATGAGGCCGGCACGCCGATGGAGGTCTCCAGCAGCGGTACGAGCGATCTGACTGCCTTAGTCATGTTTGTGGTGGACGCCACCAATCCGTTCTCAACGCCGGCCAAGATGCCCTAAGTGTCGATCCGCTTTGGGTCCGTGCTGCTACGCCGCTGACGGTGCTGGTTCGGCCAGGAAATTGCGCAGCGCGTAGAACAGCAAGTGCCGGTTCTTGCTGTAGCCCGAACTGTGCGCGGTTTGCGGCAGAATGACGAATTGGCGGTCGCCGTTCGGCAACTGTCGATAAAAATCGAGCAGGTCGTCATTGGTCGAGTTGCCGTCGAACTCGCCGCGCAGCATCAGCACCGGCGACACTATTTTCTTGGGGTCGACAATCGGCAGGTTCGCCGCCATGTCGATATAGGTACCGCTCGGAATCGTATCGCCGAATTTCATTTCGTCGGCGATCAGCGCCTCGACCATCGCCGGGTCGTAGAACTCGGGATGGCCGTCGCGGGTGAAGATCGAGCGGATCATCGCGGTATCGCGCTTGCGGCGCGGGCTGGCGCGCAGCGCGTCAATTTTTTCCCGCCGCCGTGCGATCTCCGCGGCACCGTTACCCTTGTAGGTGAAAGCGCAGAGCATCAGCCGGCCGACCCGCTCGGGCTGCGCCTGCGCATAGGCCGCGGCGCGGATGCCGCCGGAGGAGGTGCCGTAAAAATGCGCTTTTTGCTGGCCGGTTTCCTTCGTCACCACCGGCATCGCGGCCTTAAGGTCCTCGACCCCGCTGGCCATGTCGGAATTGTTGCCCGATGAACCGGAATAGCCGTAGCCGTCATGGTCCATGGTCCAGACGTCGTAGCCGTCGCGCGCCAGCACATTCATGAGCGAGTATTCGCCCTTGCCGGGCACCGTGAGGTCGTAGGAAGAGCGCGCCGAGTCCGACGATCCGTGCACCAGGAATACGACCGGCAGAGCCGGTTCGCCTTGCTTGGGCGCGCCAACGCGTTTGCGCCAGAGATTGAGCTTCACGTTGCCCTTCTTCGCCCAATATTCCTGGCTCCAGATTTTGCCGGCCGGAGCCGGTTGCGCCTGCGCGGCGGCGGTCAGGCCGGACAACAAACCGCTGCCGATGCCAAAACCGGCGGCGATACCGGTGCCTTGCAGCACCGTGCGGCGGGGCAAAGAACGGTCGAACTCGCTCATGGGGGCAACTCCTTACCGGCGATGGCGCTATCCGCTGCGGTTCCAACGTCCCGGCGCGGCGGCCCTTTCTCCGTCAAACTAGCAGATCGTTAGGGGCAACGGCAGTACACTCGCGCCAGGCAGTGTGTTCTGCTAGTGGGGTCGTAAGCGCGCTTGTGTTTGCGTGCGGCGTAGCGGGGTCGCCGGGGCCCGCGCGCGAAGGCGGAGGAAGAATGCTCAAGTCGTTGCGCGCGGGGGCGCGATTTTTCCAGAAATATATCGGCTGGAATAGAATGGGCGTGTTGCTCAGTCTGGCCATCATCGCCGTGGCGGTGGTGGTGCTGCTTCATATGTTGCGCGACACCGACGTTGATGAGGTGATTGCCGCGATCAAGGCGACCCAGCTGCGTCACATCGCCGCCGCCGCTGCGTTCGTCGCGGCCGGCTATTTCACGCTCACCTTCTACGACCTGTTCGCTCTGCGCACGATCGGGCATAATGAGATTCCCTACCGGATCGCGGCGCTTTCCGCTTTCACCAGTTATTCGATCGGCCACAATATCGGCGCCACGGTGTTCACCGGCGGCGCGGTGCGCTATCGGATTTATTCGGCGCACGGTCTCGACGCCATCGCGGTCGCGAAGATCTGTTTTGTCGCGGGGCTGACGTTTTGGCTCGGCAACGCCACCGTCATGGGTCTCGGCGTCGCTCATTCGCCGGAGGCCCTGGGCTTGCTCGATCAACTGCCTGACTGGGTCAACCGCTGCATGGCGGGCGCGACACTTTTGATCCTGGCTTGTTATCTCGGCTGGGTTTGGAGCGCACCGCGCGAGATCGGTCGCGGCGAATGGAAAGTCCATTTGCCGAACGGGCCGTCGACGCTGCTGCAAATCTGCATCGGCATTATCGATCTCAGTTGCTGCGCGCTCGCCATGTACATGCTGCTGCCGACCGGGCCGAACCTCGGTTTTGTGACGCTGGCGGTGGTGTTCGTGTCGGCGACGATGCTCGGCTTCGCCAGCCACGCGCCCGGCGGCATCGGCGTATTCGACGCCGCCATGCTGGTGGCGCTGTGGCAATACGACAAAGAGGATTTGCTGGCGGGCCTGCTGTTGTTCCGGCTGCTCTATTATTTCGTGCCGTTCGCCGTCGCGCTGATTATTTTGGGCACGCGCGAAATTATGCTCAATATGCGCGGCGTGCGGCCCGTTCCACAGGCGGAAGCGGTGACCGCCAGCGCGCCGATACGCAGCGAAATCGAGACCAAGAAAACCGGCGCCGATTGATCATGGCGAGCGAAGACAACAGCGCAAATCTGTCGCGCGGCGCGGATTGGCCAAGCCGTCTGCGCGGGGCGTGGCTGGCGTTGCTCGGCAGACTGGGCGCGGATCCGGCGACCGGGCAGGTGTCGCCGATCAGCGGCCGTGGAGCCACGCACCCGCAGGCCCTGCTCATTGAGTCGTTGATCGGCGGATTGCCCGGAGCGGCGATCGTGCTCGATCGCGACGGCCGCGTGATTGCCTTCAACGCGGCGGCATCGGGGATAGCGCCGTCGCTGCGCCGCGGTGAACCGGCCTTGATCACATTGCGCATGCCCGAACTGGTCGACGCAATCCGGCGCGCCACCGCCAGCCGGACGCCGCAACGGGTGGAATTCTTCGAACGCGTGCCGCTCGATCGCTGGTTCGAAGCCTTCGTGACGCCGGTGAAATTGGCCAATACCGGTAACGCCCACGCCGACATTCTACTGATGACGTTCAACGATCTTACTCCGCTGCGGCGGGTCGAGGAAATGCGCGCCGATTTCATTGCCAATGCCAGCCATGAATTGCGCACGCCGCTTGCGGCGCTGCTTGGCTTCATCGAGACCTTGCAGGGGCCGGCCAAGAACGATCTGGCCGCGCGCGAGAAATTCCTCGCCATCATGCAGGGGCAGGCGACGCGCATGGCGCGGCTGATCGACGATCTGCTGTCGCTATCGCGCATCGAACTCAACGCGCATTTGCAACCGAATACGCCGCTCGATCTGGCGCCAGTCGTGAAGCAGGTGGCCGACGGATTGCAGACACTGGCGCGCGACCGCGCTGTGACGATCAAGGTCGCCGCGCCGCCGGATGCGCTGATCGTGCTGGGTGACCGCGACGAATTGGTTCGCGCGCTCGAGAACCTGGTTGAGAACGCGCTCAAATACGGCGCCGCCGGCAAGCGTGTCGATATCACGCTGGCGAGCAACCAGACCCGTGGCGGTGCGCCCGAGGCACGCCTGGCGGTGCGCGATTACGGTCCGGGCATCGCGCCCGAGCATCTCCCGCGCTTGACCGAGCGGTTCTACCGGGTCGACGTCGCCGACAGCCGCGCGCAAGGCGGCACCGGATTGGGCCTGGCGCTGGTCAAGCACGTGCTCAACCGGCATGGCGGCCGGCTCAGCATCGAGAGCACGCCGGGCGAGGGCGCCACCTTCATCATGCATCTGCCCTTACGCACTGGCGATTCTGCCGACGGCGAATAAATTGTCATAAGAATCAACTGGTTACATTGTCATGTGACTGTCACTCAACCTTTATAGAACGGTGACATGCGACGCCTAAGGCTGACCACGACTTCGGAACTCCTCGACCAAAGCAATCAGAAAATCCCGTCCGAAGCGCAGACTTGGAGCGTCTTAAAGCAACAGCGGCCGCCCGGACCAAGGGCGCGAAGGTGGAGACCGTGGGCGCCAAGGCCCGCGGATGCCTTTGGCCGCAAACATGGAGAGAACCCGTGAAACACTGGACCGCATTTGCTGCCGCCGGCTTCATCGCCGCCGCCGCTTTTGTTCCGGCTAATGCCGCCGACATTTCCGGCGCCGGCGCCACATTTCCCTATCCGATCTACGCCAAATGGGCCGACGCCTATAAAAAGGAAACCGGTAACGGGCTGAACTATCAGTCGATCGGTTCCGGCGGCGGCATCAAGCAGATCAAAGCCAAGACCGTGATCTTCGGCGCCAGCGATGCGCCGCTCCCGGGCAAGGAGCTCGACGAGGCCGGTCTCGCCCAGTTCCCAATGGTGATGGGTGGCATCGTCCCGGTGGTCAATCTCGACGGCATCAAGGCCGGCGACCTGACCATCGACGGTGCAACGCTCGCCAAGATTTTCATGGGCGACATCAAGAAATGGAACGACCCCGCGATCCAGAAGCTCAATTCGTCCGTCAAGCTGCCGGACCAGGCGATCGCCGTCGTGCATCGCTCGGACGGCTCGGGCACGACGTTCAACTTCGCCTATTATCTGTCGGACGTGAATGCCGACTGGAAGTCGAAGGTCGGATTCAATACCTCGGTGCAATGGCCGGTCGGCATCGGCGCCAAGGGTAACGAAGGCGTCGCCAATAACGTCGCCAACACCAAGGGTTCGGTCGGTTACGTCGAATACGCCTACGCGCTGCAGAACAAGCTGACCTTCACCAAGATGGTCAACAAAGGCGGCAAGACGGTATCGCCGACCTCCGAGGCGTTCCAGGCGGCGGCGGCCAATGCCGATTGGAAATCGCAGCCCGGTTACGGCGTGATCCTCGCCAATCAGCCCGGCGACAAGTCGTGGCCGATGACCGCGGCGACCTGGATCCTGGTCTACAAGCAGCCGTCCGATCCGGTCGCTACCGGCGAAGCGCTCAAGTTCTTCGCCTGGGCCTACAAGAACGGCGCCAAGATGGCCGAGAGCCTCGACTACGTCCCGATGCCGGCGAATGTCGCCGCCGACGTCGAAAAATACTGGACCAAGGAAGTCAAGGACGCGAGCGGCAAGCCCGTCTACGCGATGACCAACTGATCCGACGACAACGGGAAAGGGCGCCCGCAAGGCGCCCTTTCCTTGTCCACCGCCGCTCACAAGGCGGCTTGTCATGCGGCCAGTGGACCGCTTGAGTGGCTTCCCCGGATGCGCTTGAGCCAAAGGGAGAGCCGAATGCAACCCGCCGGGAGGCGACCCGTGGTTGATGTTGCGTTTGAAGGCAGCGGGATTTCGGTCGACGAGCAAGTCGATCGGGCCAAGGTTCTCGGGCGGCTGCGCCTGGGCGACATTGCATTCCGCAACTTGACCCGTTTCGCCGCCATCACCGTTCTTATCATTCTCGGCGGAATTATCGTTTCGCTGGTTTACGGCTCATGGCCGGCATTGCGCGCCTTCGGCCCAAGCTTCCTGATCGACGAAACCTGGAACCCGGTCACCGAGAAATTCGGCGCCATCGCGCCGATTTACGGCACCGTCGTCACATCCGTCATTGCGATGCTGATCGCGGTGCCGGTCGGCCTGTTCATCGCGCTGTTCCTCACCGAATTATGCCCGATGTGGTTGCGGCGGCCGATCGGCATCGCCATCGAACTGCTCGCCGGCATTCCCAGCATCATTTACGGCATCTGGGGCTTGTTCGTGTTCGCGCCGTTCTTGCAGCAATACGTCCAGCCGTTCCTGATCACGATATTCGGCCATGTGCCGGTACTCTCGACTTTGTTCGAAGGCCCGCCCTACGGCATCGGCGTTCTCACCGCCGGCCTGATCTTGGCCATCATGGTGCTGCCATTCATCACATCGATATCGCGCGATGTGTTCGAAGCCGTGCCGCCGGTGCTCAAGGAGGCGGCCTATGGCCTCGGCTGCACCACGTGGGAAGTCGCGCGTTATGTGGTGCTCCCGTTCACCCGCGTCGGCGTGATTGGCGGCGTCATGCTGGGTCTGGGCCGTGCGCTCGGCGAAACCATGGCGGTAACGTTCGTCATCGGAAATGCGCATCGCATTTCCGGTTCGATCCTGGCGCCGGGAACGACGATTTCGGCCACCATCGCCAACGAATTCACCGAGGCGGTCGGCGACCTCTATACGTCGTCTTTGATCGCGCTCGGTCTTATCCTGTTTGTGATCACGTTCATCGTGCTCGCCTTCGCGCGTCTGATGCTGATGCGTCTCAACGCCCGGGTCGGAGCCTGACCATGGTCATGATATCGGGCGCCTCCTCCCCGCTGTACGCCAAGCGCCGCCGCCGCAACGTCATCACGATGGGGTTGTCCTTCGGTGCGACGGCATTCGGTTTGAGCTGGCTGGTGCTGATCCTTAGCGTGCTGCTGTGGGAGGGCTTTAGCGGCCTTTCACTCGCGGTGTTCACGGAAATGACGCCGCCGCCCGGTTCCGCCGGCGGGTTGCTCAACCCGATCATCGGCAGCCTGGTTATGACGACGATCGCGGTGGCCATTGGTACACCGCTCGGCATGCTGGCCGGCACTTACATGGCCGAGTACGGCCGCTACGACAAACTGACCATGGTGGTGCGCTTCATCAACGACATTTTGCTCAGTGCGCCGTCGATCGTCGTCGGGCTGTTTATCTACGAAATCATGGTCGCGCAGATGGGTCATTTCTCCGGTTGGGCCGGCGCGGTCTCGCTGGCGGTGATCGTGGTGCCGGTGGTGGTGCGCACCACCGAGGACATGCTCACGCTGGTGCCCGATACGCTGCGCGAGGCCGCCGCGTCGATCGGCCTGCCGCGCTCGCTGATGATCACCAAGGTCGCCTATCGCGCGGCGCGCGCCGGCATGATCACCGGCGTGCTGTTGGCGGTGGCGCGCATCAGCGGTGAAACCGCGCCGCTGCTGTTTACCTCGCTCAACAATCAATTCTGGAGCACCAATATGAATGCTCCGGTCGCCAGCCTGCCGGTTGTCATCTTCCAGTTCGCGCTCAGTCCGTACAAGGACTGGCAGAATTTGGCCTGGACCGGCGCGCTTATCATTACCCTGGCGGTTCTCGCGCTGAGCATCATCGCTCGTCTTCTCACGGCACAGAGAAAATCATCATGAGTGTTGCATCGTTCACGGTCCCCACGGTCAGCCACGCTGCGGTCAGCACCGACGGCCTGCTGGAAAAGGTTTCGATCCGCGACCTTAATTTCTTTTATGGCGATCACCGCGCCCTCAAAAGCATCAACTGTTCGCTTTACCAGGGCAAGGTGACGGCTTTCATCGGCCCGTCCGGCTGCGGCAAATCGACGCTGCTGCGCATTCTCAACCGCATGTACGATCTTTATCCGAACCAGCGCGCCGTCGGACATATACGGCTTGATAACGAGGATATTCTGTCGCCGTCGCAGGACCTCAATTTGTTGCGCGCCAAAGTCGGCATGGTGTTCCAGAAGCCGACGCCGTTTCCGATGACGATTTTTGAGAATATCGCCTTCGGCATCCGGCTCTATGAGCGGCTGGGAAAATCCGATTTGGAGGGCCGCGTGCAGCATGCGCTGCAGCGCGCCGCGCTGTGGGAAGAGGTCAAGGACAAGCTCAACGCCAACGGCCTATCGCTATCCGGCGGTCAACAGCAGCGGCTTTGCATTGCGCGTACCGTCGCGGTGCGGCCGGAGGTGATCTTGTTCGATGAGCCGTGCTCGGCGCTCGACCCAATCTCCACCGCCAAGATCGAGGAATTGATCGATGAGCTCAAGGACGACTACACAATCGCGATCGTCACGCACAACATGCAGCAGGCCGCGCGCGTGTCCGACTTCACCGCCTTCATGTATCTCGGCGAGTTGATCGAATACGGCGATACCTCGCACATGTTCACGACGCCTAACGATCGCCGCACCCAGGATTATATAACCGGTCGCTTCGGCTGACGCGCGACTGAAGGACAACAACAATGAACGATCTGCACACGGCCAAGGCTTTCGACACCGACCTGCAAGACCTCGGGCGCATGGTGGCCGAGATGGGTGGGCTTGCCGAGAAGCAAGTCGCCGACTCGGTCGATGCCCTGGCCAAGCGCGACAGCGCGCTGGCGCAACGCGTCACGCAGGCGGATGCCAATATCGACGCATTGCAGCGCGAGATCGAGGAAAAGTCGGTCCTCACGATTGCCCGCCGGCAGCCGATGGCCGTCGATCTGCGCGAAATCGTCGGCGCGCTGCGGCTTGCCAACGATCTGGAGCGCATCGGCGATCTCGCCAAGAACATCGCCAAGCGCGTGATCGCGCTGAATGCCGAGTTCCCGCCGCCCAAGCTGATCCGTGGCGTCGAACACATGGCGGATATGGTGCTTGGGCAGATGAAAGCGGTGCTCGACGCCTTCGCCCGTCGCGACGACAGCAAGGCGATGGCGGTATGGCGCGGCGATGAGGAAATCGACGCGGTTTGCACGTCGGTGTTCCGCGAGCTTCTGACCTATATGATGGAAGATCCGCGCAATATCACGTTCTGCATCCATCTTTTGTTCTGCGCCAAGAATATCGAGCGCATGGGCGATCATGCCACCAACATCGCCGAGACGGTACATTATGTCATCGAGGGCCGGCCGATCGCCGACCAGCGGCCCAAGGGTGACACCACGACGATCGCCGCCCTGCGCGCGGCCGGCGAGAAATAGTCAGGGAAGAAACGCATGAACGCGCGCATCTTGATCGTCGAGGACGAAGAGCCGCTCACCATGCTGCTGCGTTATAACCTTGAGGCCGAGGGCTACGAGGTGGAGACCGCCGCGCGCGGCGACGAGGCCGATACCCGCCTCAAGGAAAGCAGCCCGGACCTGATCGTACTCGACTGGATGCTGCCGGGTCTGTCCGGCATCGAGCTATGCCGGCGTTTGCGCGCCCGGCCGGAAACGCGCCAGCTGCCGATCATCATGCTGACGGCCCGCGGCGAGGAGAGCGAGAAGGTGCGGGGCCTAGCCACCGGCGCCGACGACTACATCGTCAAGCCGTTCTCGGTGCCGGAATTGCTGGCGCGCGTGCGCGCGCTGTTGCGCCGGGCCAACCCCGAGCGGGTCGCGCTGGTGCTCAACATCGGCGACATCGAGCTTGATCGCGAAAAGAAACGGGTGTCACGCAATGGCCGCGCCGTCGACCTCGGGCCGACCGAATACCGCCTGCTGGAATTTCTGATGGAGCGCCCGGGCCGCGTGTTCTCGCGCGAGCAATTGCTCGACGGCGTCTGGGGCAGCGATATCTATATCGACGAGCGCACCGTGGATGTCCATGTCGGCCGGCTGCGCAAGGCCATCAATCGCGGCCACATGGCCGACCCGATCCGCACGGTGCGCGGGGCGGGTTATGCTCTCGACGACCGTTTTGGGCGTGTCGCCTGAACTAACCGCGGAAAGGCCGCTTATCGCGCCGCCGGTCGGTCATCGGCTGATAGGCGACGCGCGCGTGATAGATGCAATACGGCTGCTCGTTGGCGTTCTCGCCGCCGCAGAAGAAAAATTCCGTGCTGCCCGGATCGCCGATCGGCCAGCGGCAGGTTTTTTCGGTCAGTTGCAGCAAAGTTTTCCGTTGCTCGATCGGTATCTCGATAAGCTCGGGCTCGGGCTCGACCTCGTATTCGTAGGCGAGCGCCGTGTTGCCGCGCATGGAAGACCGTGACACCCGCATCATGCCCGAGGAGCGCGCCTTGCGTGGCCGGGGCGAGGATGAGGAGGGGCTTTTGGCGCGGCCGGACAGGCCAAGGCGGTGAACCTTGCCGATAACGGCATTGCGGGTGATGCCACCAAGTTCGGCCGCGATCTGGCTGGCCGACAGGCCATCCGCCCACAGCTTCTTGAGCAATTCGACCCGCTCGTCGGTCCAGCCCATTGGGTTTTCTCCTTGACCCTCAATGCCTTGGGTAGAATCCAACCCCGTCGTCCGGCACGGTTACGCGCGCCTGACCCTTAGGCTCCAGGGATGAACTAGAAAACGCTCGATAGCACGAGATGTCGTACTAGCTATCCAAAACGCTACAATATGGGGTGACTCTCGTGCAAGCGTTTGCAACCCCTCAAGCCCAGCTACCAACAGTTTTTCCTTTAGAATCGGGCCTTGCGGCGAATTTGAGTCGGCGATCGTCGCCAGAGTCAGTGTGTTGACAGCGCAAGGCCCTGGAATAGAATGAAAAAAGTGCCGCCCGGCGAGGCGGCACATTTCATTTCGGCAAATTGTTCAATGGAAGAAACAGGCCGTGAGCTCGCATCTATTGCCGACTTATGCGCGCGTCGACCTCGCTTTCGAGCGGGGCGAGGGCGCTTGGCTGATCACGGCTGACGGCGAGCGCTACCTCGACTTCACCTCCGGCGTCGCCGTTAATGCTCTTGGACATGCCCATCCGCGGCTGGTGAGCGCGCTTGAGGATCAGGCGAAGAAGGTCTGGCACGTCTCCAATCTGTACCGCATCCCGGAAGCCGAGCGGTTGGCCGACCGGCTGTGCAGCTTGAGTTTTGCCGACACGGTATTTTTCCAGAATTCCGGCGCCGAGGCGATTGAATGCGCGATCAAGATGGCGCGCCATTATCAATTCTCCTCCGGCAAGCCCGAGCGCTTCCGGATCGTTACCTTCGAAGGCGCATTCCACGGCCGGACGCTGGCGGCGATCGCCGCGACCGGGAATAAAAAATATCTGCAAGGCTTCGGCCCGCCGGTCGAGGGCTTCGACCAAGTGCCGTTCGCCGATCTGGAGGCGACCAAAAAAGCCATCGGTCCGGAAACCGCGGCCATCATGATCGAGCCGATCATGGGCGAGGGCGGCGTTCGGGTCGTGCCGCACAACTTCCTGCGTGCGCTGCGCAAGCTGTGCGACGACCACGGCCTGTTGCTGATCTTCGACGAGATCCAGACCGGCGTCGGCCGCACCGGCGATTTGTTTTGCTATGAGCACACCGGCGTCACGCCCGACATCATGACGCTGGCGAAGGCGCTCGGTGGCGGATTTCCGATCGGCGCCTGTCTGGCGACGGCGGAGGCCTCCAAGGGCATGACCGCCGGCACGCATGGCTCGACCTTTGGCGGCAATCAGCTGGCCATGGCGGCCGGCAATGCGGCGCTTGATGTCATCGTCGGCGCTGGCTTCCTCGATCGGATGCGGAAGAACTCGCTCCTGCTCAAGCAGCGGCTGGCCGAACTCAGGGACCGCCATTCGTCGGTGATCGCGGAAGTGCGCGGCGAAGGCCTGCTGATCGGCCTGCGCATGGTGCCGCCGGCGTCCGAAATGGTCGATGAATTGCGCAATGAGAAGATGCTCGCGGTCGCCGCCGGCGACAATGTGGTGCGGCTGCTGCCGCCGCTGATCATCGGCGAAAACGAGATCGCGGAAGCCTTCGCGCGCATCGATCGCGCTTGCGCAAAATTGGGCAAGGCGCATCCGCGGCCGGCGAAGGCGGTGGCATCATGATCGGAAAGGGCGCGCGGCACTTCCTCGATCTAATCGATATTCCCAAGCCTGTATTAGCCGGAATGATCGACGACAGCCGCGCCATGAAAACCGAGCGCGCCCGCGGCGTGCTCACCGAGCCACTGGCCGGCAAGACGCTGGCGATGATCTTCGACAAGCCGTCGACGCGCACGCGCGTGTCGTTCGACGTCGCCATGCGCCAGCTCGGCGGCGAAGCGATCTTGCTGACCGCGCAGGAAATGCAGCTCGGCCGCGGCGAGACGCTGGCCGACACCGCGCGCGTGCTGTCGCGCTATGTCGACGCCATCATGATCCGCATTCTCGACCACGAGTCGGTGGCCGAGATCGCGCGCCACGCCACCGTGCCGGTGATCAACGGGCTGACTCGGCGCTCGCACCCCTGCCAGGTGCTGGCCGACGTCATGACCTTCGAGGAAAAGCGCGGACCAATCCGCGGCCGTACGGTGGCCTGGAGCGGCGATGCCAATAACGTGCTGGCGTCCTGGATGCATGCCGCCGAGCGCTTCGAGTTCCAGTTGCGGGTGGCGACGCCGGCCGAACTGCGCCCCAAGAAATGGCTGATGGACTGGGTGAAATCGTCCGGCGCCGCGATCAAAATCGGCGACGACCCGGAAACCGCGGTCAAGGACGCCGATTGCGTAGTGACCGATACCTGGGTGTCGATGGGCGACCGTGACGGCAAACGCCGGCACAACGTGCTCAAGCGCTACCAGGTCAATGCGCGGCTGATGTCGAAGGCCAAGCCCGAGGCGCTGTTTATGCACTGCCTGCCGGCCCATCGCGGCGAAGAAGTCACCGACGAGGTGATGGACGGACCGCAATCGGTGGTGTTCGACGAGGCGGAAAACCGGCTGCACGCTCAAAAAGGTCTTTTGGCCTGGTGTCTGCACGCCGGCGGGCGGTAGCAATCCGCGTCAGCAGCGCTACATAAGTGCGATGAGCAATCCGAAAATCGCTATCCCCACCCGCGCGCCGTCGGCCACCTCGGCCGACGACACCGCCATGCCGTTCGAAGTCGCGGCGCTCGATTTGCGCGGGCGGGTCGTCCGGCTGGGCCCGGTGGTGAACCAAATTCTCGCGGCGCACGCCTATCCGGCGCCGGTGGCCAAGCTGCTGGGTGAGGCGGTGGTGCTCACCGTCATGCTCGGCTCGGCTCTAAAGATCGATGGCCGTTTCATTTTACAGACCCAGACCGATGGCCCGGTGCGCATGCTGGTGGTTGATTTCACCGCGCCCGGCAAAGTGCGCGGCTGCGCGCGTTTCGACAAAGATCGGGTCGCGGCGGCGATCGAGGCTGGCAAGGCGAATGCCGGGGCGCTGCTCGGCAAAGGCCATCTCGCCATGACCATCGATCAGGGCGCCGACATGAACCGCTATCAGGGCCTGGTCGCGCTCGAAGGCGGCTCGCTGGAAGACGCGGCGCACGAATATTTTCACCGCTCCGAGCAAATTCCGACGCGGGTGCGGCTGGCGGTCGCCGAAGAATTGCGCGCGGCCGAGGGCGGTGCCAAGCATGGTTGGCGCGCCGGTGGAATTCTTTTGCAGTTTTTGCCCAAGGCGCCGGAGCGCGCGCGGGTGGCCGATCTCGATCCCGGCGATGCGCCCGAAGGCACGACGCCGCATACGGTGGCGGAAGACGATGCCTGGGTCGAAGGCCGCGCGCTGGTTGCCACTGTCGAGGACGTCGAACTGATCGATCCGGCGCTGTCCAGCGAGCGGCTGGTCTACCGGCTGTTCCATGAGCCGGGCGTGCGCGTATTCCGCGGCAGCGATGTTATCGCGCAATGCTCGTGCTCGCGCGACAATGTCGAGGCCATGCTGCGAAGCTTCTCGCAGGACGACCGCGACCACATGGTCGAGAACGGCAAGATTTCCGTCACCTGCGAGTTCTGCAGCGCGAATTATGAGTTCGCGCCGGGCGAGGTCGAGACAAAATCAAGTTAAGGCTGGGACATTATGCGCGCGGCGGTTCTGTTATTCATCGTGTTGATCGCCCCGCAGGTTGCGTTGGCGCAAAGTTGTCCGGAGCCGCTCGCTTCGGTGCGCCGGCTGGTGCTGGTCACCTCCGCTACGCTGAAAAGCACGACCGCGAGCGTGGAACGTTTCGAGCGCACGTCGCCGAAGGAACCGTGGCAGGTCACGGGCGGCCCGGCCACGGCGCTGGTCGGCTACAAAGGCGTCGCGTGGGCCTATGCTTTTCGCAAGTTCGCTCGCGTCGGCGAGCCGGTGAAAGTCGAAGGCGACAAGCGTGCACCGGCCGGCTTTTACAAGATCGGCCGCAACTTCGGTGCCGCCGCGTCACAAGTGCCCAACTACATGCGCCTCGTCGAGGGCACGATCTGCGTCGACGATCTTTCTTCGCCCGCCTATAACACCATCACGTCGCGCGCCCTCGTCGGCGCGAAAGTGCATGGCGAGAACTTGTGGCGCGTGCCGGAATACGCCCGAGGCCTGCTGGTCGATTATCCGACCGACCGCAAGGCGCGCGCCGGATCCTGCATTTTCATCCACCTGCAATTACCCGGAAAGATCGGCACCAACGGCTGCGTGGCGCTACGCGAGCCGCAGCTTGAGGCGGTGCAGGATTTTTCGCGCGATGGCGCGGTGCTGGCGATCCTGCCGCGCCAGGCGCTCGCCCGGTTCAAGGGCTGCTTGCCGGCTAATTGATCGTCCGCTCGGCGTAGGATGAATCAAGCGAGAAGGCCGGGATTTCGATATCGAAATGTTCGCCCGCCGCCGTCACCATGCCGTAGCTGCCGGTCATGAAGCCGGACGGCGTCGGCAGCGGCACGCCGCTGGTATATTCGAACGACTCGCCAGGCTTCAGGGTCGGCTCCTCGCCGACCACGCCCGGACCCTTCACCTCCTGGAGCCTTCCGAATGCGTCGGTGATGCGCCAATGGCGCGTCTTGAGTTGCACCGTTTCGGTCCCCAGATTGGCAATGTCGATGGTATAGGCCCAGAAATAATAGCCGTTGCCCGGCGACGACCGCTCGGAAACGAAGCGGGGCGTCACCGCGACCTCGATCTTGCGGGTTACGGCGCGATACATCTATCTATATGCCTTAAATAGGCCGTGCGGGCTTGCTGACCCTGTTCGGGGATTATGACCGAAAGATCGCATGAAAGAAAAGCCGTTCATGGCTCCGGTATCGACCGAACGCGATCTGCGGCTTGACCTGTTCCGCGGCATTGCTCTCTGGCTAATCTTCCTCGATCACATCCCGTCCAATGCGGTGAGCTGGATCACGATCCGCAATTACGGATTCAGCGACGCCACCGAGATTTTCGTTTTCATCTCCGGCTACACCGCGGCCTTCGTTTATGGCCGCGCCATGCAGCAGCACGGCTTCATCGTCGCCAGCGCCCGCGTGCTCAAGCGCGCCTGGCAAATTTATGTCGCGCACGTGTTTCTGTTCGCGATCTATCTGGCCGAGATCGCATACGTCGCGCACTCCTTCGACAATCCGCTCTACACCGAGGAAATGGGCGTGCTGGATTTCCTCAAGAACCCCGACGTCACGATTCTTCAGGCACTCCTGTTGAAGTTCAAGCCGGTCAATATGGACGTGCTGCCGCTCTACATCGTGCTCCTGCTGTGGTTCCCGCCAATGCTGTGGCTGCTGCTGCGCACGCCGTCGCTCGCACTCATCACATCGGCGATATTTTATGCGCTGACCTGGTGGTTCGACTGGAGCATCGCGGCCTATCCGAACGGCACCTGGGTGTTCAATCCGTTCGCCTGGCAACTGTTGTTCGTGTTCGGCGCCTGGTGCGCGCTGGGCGGCGCGCAACGGCTCGCGCGTTGGATCAATTCGCCTGCCGTGGTCGGCTTGGCGTTCGCTTACCTCGTGTTTGCATTCGGCATCGCCATGACCTGGTATTTCCCGCGGCTCGGAGTGTTCGTGCCGAAGTTTCTCGGCGATGCGATCTATCCGATCGACAAGACCAATCTCGACGTACTGCGCATCGTGCATTTTTTGTCATTGGCGGTGATCACGGTTTGGTTCGTGCCGCGCGACTGGCACGTATTGAAATCGCCGGTGGCTTGGCCGGCGATCTTGTGCGGGCAGCATTCGCTGGAGATTTTCTGCCTGGGCGTGTTCCTGGCGTTTGCCGCCCACTTCCTGTTCACCGAAATTTCCAACAGCCTGTTGACGCAGATCATCGTGAGCCTATCCGGCATTGCCGTAATGGTTGGCGCGGCAGCGTTGATTTCGTGGTATAGACGGGTGGAGCGACAAGGACCGGGACCGCGTCCGCCCAAGATAGAGCCGGGCTACGCGGGGGGCGAAGCATGACGGGGCGCGTTCTATTTTCGCTGGCACTGCTGCTGCTGGCCGGCCCGGCTTGGGCCGAGCAGCCGGCGCAATGCGCCGTGGCTACCGATCTCATCGAGCGCGATTTTGCCCTGCCACAAGTCAACCGCGCGATTGCCGCAAAGCAGCTCGATATTCTGGTGGTCGGCGCCGGTTCCTCGCTGCTGCCCGGGTCTAACGGCGTCAAGAATGCCTATCCGGCGCGGTTGCAGTACGCGCTCGGCGAAGCGCTGCCGGGCGTTACCGTGAAGGTCACGACCGACGTGCAGTCGAAACGCTCCGCCGGCGAGATGGCGAAGTCGTTGGCGCCGGCATTGGCCGCGGCCAAACCTGCGCTCGTCGTCTGGCAGACCGGAACCGTGGACGCCATGCAGTCGATCGACATCGATCAATTCAGGGCGTCACTCGACCAAGGTATAAATATTGCCCGTTCCGCAGGCGCTGATGTTGTTTTAATCAACGCGCAATATAGTCCGCGCACAGATTCAATGATTGCGCTTGGCACATATGCCGAAAACATGCGTTGGGTTGCACTGCAACATGAAGTGCCGCTGTTCGACCGATTCAGCATCATGAAGCTTTGGGCCGATTTGGGTACGTTCGACCTGTATTCGCCGGCAAAAAAACTTGACACAGCAGAGCGGGTCCACGATTGCTTAGGGCGATTACTGGCCGATCTTGTTATCGAATCGGCCAAACCAGACGAGCCGCATGCCGAGGGCGGCCGTTAAACTGAGTTCGGGGGAAACCTACGTGTCGGGTTTTTGTCTCGCCAACAGGGCGATGAAGGTTGCTGCTGTCGCCGCGTTGCTCGCGACGCTGCCGCTGTCGGCGCGCGCCGAGACGCCGGCGCTATCATGCGATACGCCGCTCGATCTGATCCGGCTCACCAATCCGCTGTCGCATGTCGGGCAGAAGCTGACGACCGGTCTTCCGATTACCATCGTCGCCTTGGGTTCGTCGTCGACTGCCGGCGCAGGTGCGACCTCGCCCGCCAAGAATTATCCGAGCCGGCTCGAGGCCGAGCTCAAGAACCGCTTCCCGGGTTCTTCGATCACCGTGATCAATCGCGGCGTGAACGGAGAGGAAGTCGCCGACATGCTCAAGCGCCTTGATCAAGGCGTCGTCGCCGCCAAGCCGGACCTCGTGCTCTGGCAGCTCGGCACCAATTCGGTTATCCGCGATCACGGCTTCACCGACCACGGCGCCGCGATCCGCCTGGGCCTCAACCAGATTCGCGCGATCGGCGCCGACGTGGTGCTGATCGATCCGCAATACGCGCCGAAGGTGATCGTGAAGCCGGAAGCTCAGCACATGGTCGACTTGATCGCCGCCATCGCGAAGACGGAGGACGTCGATCTGTTCCGCCGCTACGAGGTGATGAAGCGCTGGTACAACGACGACCACATGACATTCGAGTCGTTCGTGTCGCCCGACGGGCTGCACATGAACGACTGGAGCTACGGCTGCTTTGCCCACGGCCTTGCGCTGGCAATTTCCGAGGCGGCCGAGCGGCCGGTCATGTCGGCGACCGCCCTGTCGCATCTGGTGCCCTGAGCCGCCGCAGGCGTTTTTCTAAACCGCATCCAGCGCCGTCAGCAGATCCTCGATCAGATCGTCGGGGTGTTCGAGCCCGGCCGAGAAACGCACCAGCCCATCGCCAATGCCGAGTTCGGCGCGCTGCTCGGGTGTGAGCCGCTGATGCGTGGTCGTGGTCGGATGCGTGACCAGGCTCTTGGCATCGCCGAGATTGTTGGTGATGCCGATCAGCTGCAGGGCATCGAGAAAGCGGAAGGCGCCTTCCTTGCCGCCCTTGACCTCGAACGAGCACAGCGTCGAGCCGGCCTTCATCTGCTTCTTGACGATATCGGCCTGCGGGTGGTCCGCCCGGCCAGGATAGATCAGCCGGCTGAGTTTCTTGTGGCGGTCGAGCGCCGCCGACACGGCCGTGGCGTTTTCGGTCTGCCGCTGCACCCGCACCGATAGAGTTTCCAGCCCTTTCAGCATCACCCAGGCATTGAACGGAGACAGCGACGGGCCGGTCTGGCGGATGATCTGATGGATATGATCCATGATGAATTTTTCCGACGCCAGGATTACGCCGCCCAGCACGCGGCCCTGGCCGTCGATGTGTTTGGTGGCCGAATAGACCACGCAGTCGGCGCCATGTACGAGCGGGCTCTGGTAGAGCGGCGTGGCGAACACATTGTCGACCACCAGCTGGGCGCCGGCATTGTGGGCGATGTCGGCGACCGCCTTGATGTCATAGACTTCCAGCGTCGGATTGGTCGGCGTTTCCATGAAGAACGCCTTGGTTTCCTTGCGCACCGCTTTCTTCCAGGCGTTGAGATCCTTGCCGTCGACCAGCGTCGAGGTGACGCCGAAGCGTCCCAGCCATTCCTCGATCACCCAGCGGCACGAGCCGAACAGCGCCTTGGCGGCGACCACATGATCGCCGGCCTTGACGAGGCCCATCAGCGCGGTGGTGACGGCGGCCATGCCGGTTGCGGTCGAGCGCGCGGCCTCGGCGCCTTCGAGCGCGGCCATGCGCTGCTCGAACATGCTCAAGGTCGGATTGGAATAGCGCGAATAGACGTAACCGGGCTTCTTGCCGGAAAAACGCGCCTCGCATTCCTCGGCGCTCGGATAGACATAGCCCTGGGTGAGGAACAGCGCTTCCGAGGTTTCGCCGAACTGCGAACGCAGCGTTCCGGCATGAACCAGACGGGTTTCGGGGCGGTAGGTCTTGGTCTTTGATGCGGGCATGTGTGCCTCCAATAAAAAACCGGCCAGAGATAAAAATCTCGGCCGGGCACACGCGTCCCCGGCCTTTTAGCGATTTATTTTACGTGGCTGCAAGCCGGCCGGCTCAAATGACCACGGGATAAGGCGTTTGTAGCGGGACGGCCCGCTTCACGTCAAGCCACCCTTCGGGTTAGATCGATGCCTCTGAGGTATAAGGGGCGCCGTGGCACTCTCATTCGCGATCGAAGACAAGGGCATCCTGCCCGACCGCATGATCGCGGCGCTCGCCGCCGGCGGCGCGATTCTGCCCGCCACCGAATTCGTGCCCGACCAGATCCAGCCGGCGAGCCTCGATCTGCGGCTCGGCGAGGTGGCCTATCGCGTGCGTGCGAGCTTCCTGCCCGGCTCGACCACGGTCGCCCAGCGCATCGACGAATTGAAGCTGCACGAATTCGCGCTCACCGACGGCGCCGTGCTGGAGACCGGTTGCGTCTATATCGTGCCGCTGTTGGAAAGCCTGGCGCTGCCTGACGACGTTTCCGCGGCCGCCAATCCGAAAAGCTCGACCGGCCGGCTTGATGTGTTCACCCGCGTGATCGCCGATGAAATGCGCGGCTTCGACCGTATCGAGCCCGGCTACCACGGGCCGCTTTATGCCGAGATCAGTCCGCTCACTTTTCCGGTGCTGGTGCGCGAGGGCTCGCGGCTGTCGCAAATCCGCTTCCGCCGCGGCCACGCGTTGCTCGGCGCCGAGGCGCTGCGCGACCTGCATCGCCAAGAGCGGCTGGTGGATGCCGCCGACGCCGACGTCAGCGAAGGTGTCGCGGTCAGCGTCGATGTGTCGGGGCTCGGCCCGGATGGTTTGGTCGGCTACCGCGCCAAGCGCCATACCGGCGTGATCGACGTCGAGCGGCGCGCCGGCTACGCGGTGCACGACTTCTGGGAGCCGATGACCGCGCGCGCCGACAAAAGTCTGATCCTCGATCCAAGCGAATTTTACATCCTGGCCTCCAAGGAAGCCGTGCAGGTGCCGCCCGACTACGCCGCCGAGATGGTGCCGTTCGATCCGCTGGTCGGCGAATTCCGGGTGCACTATGCCGGCTTCTTCGATCCCGGCTTTGGCTATGCCGGCGCCGGCGGTAAGGGCTCGCGCGCGGTGCTCGAAGTGCGCTCGCGCGAGGTGCCGTTCATCCTCGAGCACGGGCAGATCGTCGGCCGGCTGGTCTATGAGAAGATGATGGCCAAGCCCGACAAGCTTTACGGCCAGGGCATCGGCTCGAATTACCAGGCGCAGAGCCTGAAACTCTCCAAGCATTTTAAACCGTAAGCGAACGGCCCGGCGGTCTCACTCGGCCGCGGCCGGGTAGGTTTCCGTTATCATTGTTGGCGCTTTGACCACGCGGTTGCGGCCGGTGTGCTTGGCTTCGTACAAAGCCTGGTCGGCGCGTTTGAGCATGACCTCGAAGGCCGCCATGCCGAGCGTCGCGCCGGCAACGCCGATGCTCGCCGTTACCTGCAGAGTCTCGCCCGGCAGGACATGCGAGTGATCTTGGATCGCTCGACGCAGCCGCTCGGCGGCAATCTCGGCGGCGGTTTCGTCGGTTTCCGGCAGCAGCAGCACGAATTCCTCGCCGCCAAAGCGCGCCACCACGTCGGTCTGGCGCTTGGTGGTCTTGCAGGTTTCCGCGACTGCCTTGAGCACCAGGTCGCCGGCGTCGTGCCCGAAGCGGTCGTTGATCGATTTGAATTTGTCGATGTCGAGCAACATCAGCGACAGCGGGCGGCCGTAGCGCTGAAACCGCGCCCACTCGGCGCGCGCCAAAGCATCGAAGTGGCGGCGGTTGATGAGCGACGTCATGCCATCGGTGGTGGCGAGCTTTTCGAGATCGGCGGCATTCTGGTCGGAGCGGCCGCGCTCCGTCACCGCCTGCGGCAGCCAGCGCATCAGCAGCAGACCGAGCACGAGGCAGCCCGACAGGATATTGAGCAATTTCGGCATCACGAGCAGCGCGGGATTGCCGAGGCCGTGCGCAAAGCCAGTGGGAAACAAGCCGTACTCGCCGCCGAAAAAAAGTCCGAAATAAACATTCTCGACGAGATTGCGGCAGGTATCGATCGCGACCACGAACAGCAGCAGCCGCGTGGTGCCGAAAATGCGCGGATTGCGGATGTAGTGAAGGGCGACGGTTACCAGAACGGCCAGCCAGATCATGACTGCCACCCAATAGATGAGTGCTGTAATGAGCTGCATGCTCATGACCGTTTCCTGATTTGGGCTGTGCCTATTACCAACGCGTGGACGCACTCGCCGCCCGCTTTCATGGCGCGGTACCGTCCGTGTTGGTTTACCGGATGTGAATTTCGCCGGGCCGTGCGTTCGATCCGCCGGATGCGGCCCCGAATTGTGGCTATTGTCGCGTCTTCCCGCCTTGGCTAGTTTTGCGGTTTCGCGGGCCCCACTCCATCGGAGCACCACATGATGAACCGCAAGGCTTGCTTATTGGCCGCTGCAATTTTGATGATCGCATGGATCGTGTCGTCGACATCCAGCCACGCGGAGCGCGCGTTGGGAGACAGCGGCTATTGCCCGGCCGGCACCTGTTCGGGTCAGGGCGGTAAATGGGCGCAACACACAAAATATTGCAGCGCTAAGAACTGCAAAATCATAAAATAGACTTCGGCGCAGCTTGCGCCTGACACGAAATCAAAAATGCGGTAAGTGACTGTCTGCGCGGGCGTAGTTCAATGGTAGAACGGCAGCTTCCCAAGCTGCATACGAGGGTTCGATTCCCTTCGCCCGCTCCAACTTACGCTGCCAGCCTTCGCGCAGCGGAGGCCAGCAATAATTAACTAAATTCGGCTTAAGTGGCCGCCGGGCTTTGTAAGCGGGCGTACATGACGGCCAGACTATTGTTGTTGCTTGCGTTTTTGTTGTTGCCGGGCACCGCTCAGGCCGCCGTGTTGCCGCGCATCATCGCCTCCGCCGACAATGCCGTGCCGGCCTGCGTCACGCCGGCCGCCTTGATGCGCTTTGTCGGCGACCGCAATGCCAAGATCCATCGCCAGATCGATCCGCGTCTCAGCCAAATCGCCACGCTCTATCAACGCATCGGCAGCTGCGTCGCGCGCGCGCCGGAAAAATGCGTCGCGGTACGCTGGGACTATGCGTTCTTCCAGATGCTGATCGAGACCAACTACCTAACTTTTCGCCGGCCGGACGGCACGCCCGCGTCGATGTCGTCGCTGGACAATAATTTTGCCGGCGTCGGCGCCGCGATCTCCGGCAAGCCGGGCGAGCATTTCAATGACGCCGCCACCGGCGTGCTCGCGCATCTGCAACATGTCCTGATGTATTCGGCCACGCGCGTGCCCAATCCGGTCGCCAAGCGCACGCGCCAGGTGCAGGACGACGTCCAGGACGCGATGCGCCGCTTGCACCGGCCGGTGACGTTCGGCGATCTGGCGCGCCAATGGACCGGTACCGGCCACAATGTCTACGCAACGGAAATGCAGCAGCTGTCGGAGAAATACGCCGCGAACTACTGCCACGATCAGGCGCCCGAGCTGCGCACGTCTATGAGATAGCCGCCTCGAGCTGGCAGATTTTGACCTTCGGCAATAGCCGCTTCACCTCTTCCGGCTGGCACAGTCCGGTGCCGGGCGTGAGTACGGCGGCGGAAGCGGCGGCAACGGCCACGCGGAACGCTTCCTCCAGCGATTTGCCGACTGCCAGCGCCGAAATCAGACCGCCGAGAAAACTGTCGCCGGCCCCAACCGTACTCACCATCTCAATGTCCTGCGGCAGCGCGTGCCAGGCATGATCGGCCGTCACCAGCAGCGCGCCCTGCTCACCGAGCGTGAGCGCCACGATTTCGGCCCTTCCATCGGCGGTCAGTTTGCGACAGGCGGCAATACGATCCTCGTCGCGATCGAGCGGCGCGCCGACGTAGTCCATCAGTTCGACCAGATTGGGTTTGATCAGCGTGACGCCTTCATCGAGCACGGCTGCCAGCGCCGCGCCCGAGGTGTCGATCGCGCTCTTGGCGCCCAGCGCCTTGGCGTGACGCACCACGCGCGCGAAAAAATCGTCCGGCACGCCGGGCGGCACGCTGCCGCTGGCGACGACGAATTTCGGTTTGTCCGGCAGCGCGGCCAGTTTGTCGAGCACCGCTTCCCATTCGGCGCGGTGCAGCGGTGAGCCCGGCAAGACGAAACGATATTGTTCACCGGTCGCTTCTTCGTAGGCCGTGAAATTCTCCCGCGTTTCGACGTGCGACGGCGTCACTAGGCTGGTGATATCCTCGCGCTCGACCAGGCGATGCAGCAATTTTCCGATGGCGCCGCCGACCGGATAAATCGCGGCCACGTCGCTGCCCAGCCGGTGCGCGACCCGCGCCACGTTAATGCCGCCGCCGCCCGGTTCGCGCTTGGGCGGCGAACAGCGCAGCTTCCGCGTCGCCGCCACGCACGGCACATTGACGAAAATGTCGATGGCGGGGTTGATCGTGAGTGTGACGATATCCGCCACTTTGGAATCCGATCCTGTCGGCCCGGTTGCGAAAAAATATCCTCATCTTTGAAGTAAGTATTATTTGTCCGGTCTGACACCTCTCCGGCAGCAGAAAATTGCTCGAATTACCGCTTTCGGGAGAATCGATTTTGGAACTCGCAGTTTCGTGAAGATGACCGGCGATGCCGGATGTGGTTAGCTTCGCTGAAAGACCGCAAAACGCTTCCGGGGCCAGGCTGTTCCATGTCCATGATCGATCCGCTCTACTCGCTGTCCGGCTTCGCCGTTGGCTTGCTGGTCGGCATGACCGGCGTCGGCGGCGGCTCGCTGATGACGCCGCTGTTGATCCTGCTTTTCGGCATTCATCCGGCCACCGCGGTCGGCACCGACCTGCTCTATGCCGCGGCCACCAAAACCGGCGGCAGCCTGGTGCACGGGCTGGCGCGCAGCATCGACTGGCGCGTGGTGCGGCGGCTCGCAACGGGCAGTGTTCCGGCGACCATCATCACGCTGGCGGTGTTGTCGCACTTCAACCTTAACGGAGACGCCGCGCGTGGGCTGATCACGCTGGTGCTCAGTATCGCGCTGTTCGCTACTGCCTTTGTGCTGGTGTTCGGCGGCCCGATTATTGCGGCTTATCGCGCGCGCGTCAGCGAGCTTGCTCCGGAGCGGACGGCAACCATCACCGTGCTGGTCGGCGTCGTGCTCGGCGTGCTGGTGACGATCTCCTCGGTCGGCGCCGGCGCTATCGGCGTGGTCATCCTGGTGCTGCTCTATCCGCAATTGCCGATGGCCAAGATCGTCGGCTCCGATATCGCGCATGCGGTGCCGCTCACCTTGATCGCCGGCCTCGGTCACTGGATGATGGGCTCGGTCGATTGGCACATCATCGCCTCGCTGCTGGTCGGCTCGCTGCCGGGTATTTTCCTCGGCAGTTATTTCGCCAACCGCGTCCCGGAGCGCACGTTGCAGATCGTTTTGGCGATGACGCTGTTCGTGGTGGCAGGCCGGATCGCCTACGATCACGCCACCGAGGCGTCGTCGATTTTCACCGCCTTCTCGCGGCGCGCGGTCCCGTAAACCGCCGCGTTTGAACCTCCGGCCCTCTGGCGGCGACCCATCGGAGCGTCCACCATTGGGCTTGGGGTCGGGGACATATGCCTGAACCTGTGAAAACGACCTCAGCCGCCCCTGCGGTTGGCGCCGGTCTTTGCGTCCCGGCCCTTATGTTCTGGTCTTTCGGCTTGGCTTTGCTGTCCGATCTCGCTTCCAGCGACGCGGCGGGTAATGCCTTTACGCAAGCCTACGCCGCGATCGATCTCTTTCATTGTCTGGGGCCTGCTCGCGATCATTGCCGCCGTCAGAGGCCATATGGCCGCTCAAGCCGTGGTGGCCGCGACTGTTTTGATCCCGGTGTGCGGCGTCACAGCGTTCGTGGTGCTGGAACTGCTGTCCACACCGCGCCTGCCGCCGTTCCTGTGGCCCATTGTCATCCCGGCTCTGATTCCGCCGCTGGTGATGGCGTTTTGCCTATGGGCGCTGTTTCCGTCGCTGCGTGCTGCCATCCCGGCGCGGCTGGCCGACGTCGTTGTCTGGGGCGCGACATTGTTGCTGTGCCTGTCCGTCTTCGACTTCCAGCACGTGCGCCAGCGCGCCATCGACCAGATCGAGGCCGCGCGCGAAAAATACGAGGCGGATTTGGCCAAGCTGCCGCCGGACGCCCCGCTGTGGGATTCGATGCCGTTCCTGGTTACGGCCAATTACGCCAGGCAAAGCGACGTGATCGACCGCATTCGCAAGCTTGCCCGGCGCCAGAGCGAAGCCGAACTGATGATCGAGCGCGGTGATTTTCCGCTGCAGTACCTCGGGTCCTTCGATCTCACCCCGACGCCGGCGCTTTGCGACAAGACGCGTGCGTTGCTGCGCCGGCAGGTCGCGCCGCTGGTTCTCACCAGCCCCAATTCAAAGCCTTACAAAGATGTTGCCTTGCAGGTGTCCGGTGCGCTCAGCGCCATGAGGTGGCTCGGCGGCTATGATTGCGACATAGACGCCGAATCGCAGGCTTGGGAAACCATGGCCAAAGCCTATCGCGACACCAATTTCGACGTCTACGAATTGGCCGAACTGCGCGACCCGAAAAACCATGGACGCATTCTGCGCATGGCGCCCGAGCGGTTTTCCATGCTCACGCCCAAGGCGCATTTGGCGGCCTGGCTCTCCTTCGCCGACAAAAAGGAATTCCACGACCAGGCGCTGGCTGGCGCGCGCCAGCTCGACCATCGCACCGCCGATGCGGTCGACATGCTCAAGGATAAAAACAGCATCAGCGCGCCCTGGACGGTGCTGAAATACATGCCAGTGCTCGATCTCGAGATGACCCCGCCATTTTGTGCTGCTGCGCTTGCGCAAGTGGACGGCGACCTCATGAAAGTCTATCGGCCGAAGGCCGACGACCCGCGACCCTATAGCGAATTGCTGGAGAGGCTCGGCGCTTACGAGCCCTTGACCGCGCTGGTTTGGTTGGCTGGACGCGGCTGCGAGGCAGAACCAGAATTGAGCGAAGCCGAAGAGCTCGTGCGCACCTATCGGGACTCGCCGGCTCGCGTTGCGATGCTCGCGACGCTGGAGCGGCTGCACCGCAAGGGATCGGCGCGTTAGCGTTTCGTTAACGATACATTTTATTAATCTATTAATGAAAACTTGCCGGCGGGATGGGAGCACCACCTTTCTCAATTTCCGGCGGCAATCTGGATCCTGCGGACTGGCCAAGCGCCCGTGCCCAGGGGCACCGGATGCTCGACGATATTCTCGATTACATCGAGAACATCCGCGACCGTCCGGTCTGGCAGCCGATACCCGATAGCGCGCGCGCCCGCTTCCACGAGGCCGTGCCGAGCTCCCCCACTGATCTCGCCACCGTGCATGACGAGTTCATGCGCCACATTCTTCCATACGCCACCGGCAATACGCACCCCGGTTTCATGGGCTGGGTGCATGGCGGCGGCAACGTCCCCGGCATGCTGGCGGAAATGCTGGCGGCCGGCCTCAACGCCAATCTCGGCGGCCGCGATCATATGCCGATCGAAGTCGAAAAGCAGATCACGCATTGGCTGCGCCAGCTGTTCGAATTTCCAGAGAGCGCGAGCGGACTGTTCGTGACCGGCACGTCGATGGCGAATTTGCTCGGTGTGCTGATCGCACGCACCCGTGCTTTGGGCGTCGACGTGCGCCGTAAGGGGGTCGGCTCATCCGAAAAGCGCCTCGTTGCCTATACATCGGCCGCCGCGCACGGCTGCATCGCACAGGCGATGGATCTGTCCGGCCTCGGCATCGAGGCGCTGCATGTTATTCCGACCAATGGCTTCGGGCAGATAGACATCGGCGCGCTCAATCTCGCGATCGTGCAGGACCGCATCACCGGCCTGACGCCGTTCCTGCTGGTTGGGACAGCGGGCACGGTCGACACCGGCGCGGTCGACGATCTCGCCATGCTGGTGTCGGTCGCGCGCCGCGAAAAAATCTGGTTCCACGTCGATGGCGCCATCGGCGCGCTCGCCATCATGGCGCCGGATATCGTGCCGCGCCTTATCGGCATCCAGCAGGCGGATTCAATCGCGCTCGATTTTCATAAATGGGGCCAGGTGCCCTACGACGCCGGCTTCATCCTGGTGCGCAACGGCGCGCAGCATCGCGACACCTTTGCCTCGCCTGCCGCTTATCTGCGGCGCGAGACGCGCGGACTTGCGGCCGGTGCGCAATGGCCCTGCGATTTCGGACCCGATCTGTCGCGCGGCTTTCGTGCGCTCAAGACCTGGTTCACGCTGAAGGTTTACGGCACCGACGCGCTGGGCGCGATGATCTCGCGCAGCTGCGAGTTGGCGCGCTATCTCGAGATCAAAATCGCCACCGCGCGCGAGCTGGAACTGCTGGCGCCGGTGTCGCTCAACATCGTTTGCTTCCGCTATCGCGGCGATGACGCCGACCGGCTGAACGCCAAGATCGTCGCGGATCTGCACGAATCCGGCATCGCCGCGCCGTCCACCACGATCATCGACGGCCGCCTCGCGATCCGCGCAGCCATCGTCAATCACCGCACCGAACCGCGCGACCTCGACGCCATGCTGGCGGCGGTGTGCAAATTCGGCGCCGTGGCGGCAACAAGCTGCGCGGCTTAAGGCACGCAAGGAATTTCCATGAACGCCAATTTCAACCTTGCGGATGCTCAACGTCACGCCACGCCGATCGGACTGCCGGCGCTGTGCCAGATGGCTTTCGATGGCCTCGATCTGGCGCCGGTATGGAATGCGCTGGTTCACCGCGTCACTGCGCAGCCGGGCGATGCTGCCGCGCTGCTCGATCTTTCGACCATTGCCCAGTTGCAGGGCCGGCCGGGCGATCGTTCCGAACTCCAAGCGGCCGCGTTGAAACTGCAGCGCGTTTACCGGCGGCCCGCGGCGGTCAACACGGACCGCCCGCTCAGGCTGCTGGCTTTCATGGCGCCTGGCGATTTCATGGCCAACACGCCGCTGGAGTTCATGCTGGAAGGCTCCAGCATCGTGCTCGACATGATGTATGTCGTGCCGGGCACTACGTTGCCCAAGCCGCCCGAGCACGACGTCGCTTTGGTGGCGATCGATGAATCGGATGAGACCGCGCCGGTGCTGCGCGAAATATCCAAATTCGTTAAGTCTTGGCCACGCCCGGTCGTCAATGCGCCCGACCGCATCGCCCGCCTGACGCGGGCAGGGACCTGGGAGCTTTTGAAATCCGCGCCGCACGTCGTCATGCCGAAAAATGCGCGCATCGACCGCAGAACACTCACTGCGATCGCCGCCGGCGACGTGGCCATCGAATCTATTCTCGACGGCGGAGGATTTCCGATCATCGCGCGGCCGTCCTGGTCGCAGGCCGGCATGGGCTTGGTGAAACTGGAAACCGCATCGGCGATCCAAACTTATCTGGCCGAATGGGCGGACGCGGAGTTCTATCTTGCTCCGTTCGTCGACTACCGCAGCCGCGACGGGCTATTCCGCAAAGCCCGCATCGCGGTGATCGAGGGCCGTCCGTTCGTGTGCCATATGGCGATCTCGCAGCATTGGATGATCCACTATCTCAACGCCGATATGCGCAACGATGCGGCCAAGCGCGCCGAAGAGGCCCGCTTCATGGCGGATTTTGATGCCGGTTTCGGCGCCCGGCACGCCGAGGCGTTCAGGGAAATCGCCGAGCGGACCGGGCTCGAATATCTGCCGATCGATTGCGCCGAGACTAAAGATGGCAAGCTTCTGGTGTTCGAAGCCGGAACCGCGATGATCGTTCACGCGATGGATCCGCCCGAACTGTTCCCCTACAAGCGCCCGCAGATGGAAAAAGTCTTCAAGGCGTTTCATGCCATGCTGCACGACGCTGCGCGCAGGCCATAAAAAACCGGCCGCGCAGAATTTGCGCGGCCGGTCTAAATCTCAAACCTGAGTTTAGTTGCCCTGGATGGTTTGGATAACGCTCGACATCGGGCGCGCTTCTTCCAGCCCGCCGCCCATCTCCTTGAGCACTGCTTCCTTGTATTCCGGCAGCGGCTCGGTCGGCGTCTTGCCGACAACCTGCACAATCTTGAAGCCTTTCGCCTTGAGCTGCTTGAGGATCTCAGGAACGGCCTCCGACGTGGCGTGCTGGAAATCGTGCATCAGGATGATGCCCTTGCCGTGTTTATCCAGCTTGCTGATCACAGATTTGATCACCTGGTCCGGTTGGCGCATCTTGAAGTCGAACGAGTCCCAGTCGGTGGAGAAGATGCCGATGTTGCGCTCGCCGAGATACTTGACCATTTCCGGCGGGTTGCGCAGCGCCGGGAAGCGGAAGAACGGCCCCACCGGCTGGTTGCCGAGCGCGATGCTCACCGCCGCGATGCCCTTTTCGATCTCAGCCTTGGCTTCGTCGGGCGTCAGCTTGGTGAGGTCCTTATGCGACCAGGTGTGCGAGCCGATGGTGTGGCCGGCCGCGGCCACTTGCTTGAGGATTTCAGGATGCCAGCCGGAGTGCTTGCCGATCGGGAAGAAGATGGCGCGGGTGCACTGATCGGCCAGCGCCTTGAGGACGCGCTCGGTATTGCCGGGCCACGGGCCGTCGTCGAAGGTCAGCACGACCTCATGGTCGCGCAGGAAGTCGTAGGCTTTGAAGTTCTGGAAGCCGAAACCCGGACCGCCGGTGGTGTCAATCTGCACCGTGCGCTCGATGCCGAGCGCGTTCGGATTGGCGCACTTGGCAGCGACGGGCGCGGGCGCTGCGGCGGGGGCCGGAGCGGCGGCCGGCGCAAGTGCCGGAGCGGCGGCAGGGGCGGGCGCGTTCTGCGCCCAGGCAGCGGCGCCTGCCGTCGACATCGAGATCGCTAGAGCCATCGCAAAAGCGCTACGCATCACGTTCTCCATACCCGTAAGTGGCTGTAGTCGGAAACCTGCCTATACATCGCGGCTTTAACTTTCCGAGTCAACGCAGACCCCGAAAAGGCCCAATTTACATAGCTGTATTGCGTTCATATGGTTAATTCTGCCGGCGCAATCCATCGCTGTTGATGCCGCCGGAGATAGGTCCTATCTGGGTTGTTGGTTCCATTCGGAGACGCGCCCATGCCCGCGGTTGTGTCCACCGCCAGACTATCGCGGCCGCTGCTTTTGCTCGCGCTTTTGTGCGGGGTAATTATGGCGGCGACGTTGACGCTGTGGGCTTATTACGGGACGTCCGTGTTCCTCGAAATCGTGCGCACCGGCTGGGCTGCGTGCTTCTGAACCGCCAAGAAAAGCCAGAGCAATAGGCCGGGATACGCCAGATGACCGCCCGAACTTCGCACATTATGTTGATCTTCTCGGCATTCCTCGCCGGGCTTGTGATCTTTCTCGGCGTCATTCTTTTCGCCAGCCACTATCAGGGAACGGGCTCTTCGGCGATCGGGGGACCGTTCAACCTGATCGACCAGAACGGCAAGCCGGTCACCGACCAGGACATGAAGGGGCGGCCCTATCTGGTGTTCTTTGGTTACACGCATTGCCCCGACGTCTGCCCGACCACGCTGTTTGAACTGTCGGAGGTCCTGCGCGTGCTGGGCAAGGACGCCGACAAAACCGGGGCGCTGTTCATCAGCATCGATCCCGAACGTGACACGCCGGCGGCGATGAAAGATTACCTGTCGAGCTTCGATCCGCATCTGGTCGGCGCGACCGGCGATGCTAAGGCAATCGAGCAGGCCGAGAAGGCTTATCGGGTCTACGCCAAGAAAGTCCCCGGCGAGAAGGGCGACTACAGCATGGACCACACCGCGCTGGTCTATCTGATGGACAAACAAGGCCGCTTCGTCGCGCCGTTTAAGCTGAGCGGTAAGCCCGAGGACGCGGCCGCCGAACTGCGGCGTTACATGTGACAATAAATCCTGCGTGCGTTTGAACCTGATCTCCAATCGCGACGACTAAGTCATGGGTTGCGCCGGCCGGATGCGGCTGGCGCGGCGAGCTTTGATTTTTGAGATATAACCGAGGCAACGGAGATTTTGACCACGGGCGGCGACACACAATTCGGCATCACCAAACGGGGCAAATCGCGCGGTTTTGCGTTTGCAATGATCTGTCTTGCGGCGCTTGCCGCCGGATGCTCCAAATCCGACAAGGAAGCCGATAGCGGTGTGTTCGATACCAGCCGTCTGCCGCGCGTGACCGGCGCTAAGGAAGTTTTCGCCAGCCCGGCCAGCACGATCTTCACATCGCCGGACTCGGTCGCGAAGACCGCCGACACCGTCGACAAGGCGCTCGCCGCCGCCGGGTGGCAGAAATACATCGCGCCGCACACGGCCTACAGCCAGGATGAGAAGCAGCGGCAGATGTCGCTGAAGAAGGGCTCGCAGGTGCTGAGCGTGTTCATCACGGTTGCGCCCGCGCAGAACAACGCCACCAGCGTTCAGTACGGCGCACTGGCGCTCAAAAACGATCTGCCGTTTGCGAAAGACGCCACCGATATCGAATTTGATCCGAACCGGCCGCTGCTGACCTTGGTCACGGCTGAACCGATCGACAAGACGCTGGATTTTTACCGCAAGGAGCTGAGCGACCGAGGCTGGGCGCTCTGGTCTCAAAAACTGAACGGCAATCAGCCGGCAGGCGGCACTTCAGGTGAACTGACCAAGAGCGGCGCCTATGCCTATTACGTGCAGGGCGACCGGCGATTGGCCGCGCTCCAGCTTGAACGCGCCGAGGGCGGCCGGATCAAATTGAAATTTGAGGGCCTGCCGTCCGGAATGCTGGAGTCGATGCAGAGAAGTTTTTTCAACAGCGACAATACCGGCGCGGCGCAAGCCGACGTTAGACAAGTGCCGCGTCTCGATGGCGCCAAAGAAGACGCCGCCCACGCGTCATCAGACCGGGTGAGCTATTCCGTCGTGGACTCGCTCGCGAACACAGTCGCAGCGATCAAGAAGATGTTGGGCGCCGACGGCTGGAAGCCGTACGTGGCCCCGTTGGATGACGTTCACTCGACCTTGCTTGCTTTCAAAAAGGGACGGCAGGGATTGTCGGTGTCCTTTTATATTCAAGTGGGGAAAAACGAACAAACCAGCGAGGTGACCACCGTCGAATACTCGCCGACTAGGTTGATTTTCGCTTTGGCATTGCCTGATGACGCAACCGATATCGTGTTCGATGCGAACCGGCCATACCTCAACGCCAACACCGCAGGGACGGTCGACGGCACGCTTGACTTCTACCGCAAGGAACTTGCCGCCATGGGCTGGTCGCCGCTGTCGGCGGCGGACGCGACGGCGCATTGGCCGGACGCGAAGGTGGACGAGAAGCCGGCGAGCGGCGTGCACGCCTATTTCATCCGCGGCACACAACGGCCGATCTTGCTTTCGCTGCAGCCACGCGACGGCGGCAAGGTGAACGTCGAGATCAAGGTCCCAACGTTTGCGCTGCCGCAAACTCTCGAGATCGGGCAGGAGGACTTTGGTTTGCCGACGCCGAAGATAAGCAGATCCTCCGGCGGCACCGGAGGGTCGACCCAGCACACGATCTACGCCCATGTTCCGGCGGAAGTCGGCACCGTGCTGGCCTTCTATCGCCGCGAATTCGCGGCGCGCAATTGGAAGGAAGAGACGCAAGGAACGGTCATAACCCCGGACGCCGTTACGCTCAATTACACCTCGCCCGAGGGACCTGGGGTGCTCAAGCTTAGCCACAAATACGATTTAACGATCGTAAATCTGGTCCAGCAAATCACGCCGAAACCTGCCGCCAAAGTTGAAACGCCGCCCAATGCGGCCGACGCGGTGGATGACGCCATGAAACAGATGCAGCAGATGATGCGTGACGCCGGGTTGCCGCAACAGAATGCGCCGCAAGCAGCGCCTGCGCCGGCGCCGAAAGCGCCTGAGGCTGCGTTGCGCAAGTTCGCGGGAAATAAGGCGCCGGTTCCCATGCCGGATACCGCGGAGGACATCGAGTTCGACGGCGCCGACGGCAAGCTTGAGTTCAACAGCGCCTCCGGCGTCAAAGCCGTGGCCGATTTCTATCGCGCGGCCATGAAAGAGCAGCGCTGGGATTCGGGTTCATCCGTGATCAACAACGCCAACATGGTCGTGCTCAACTTCGCCAAAGCCGGCAAAGCCGTCTCGTTCACGATCATGCGGATGGGCAACAAGACCAACGTGTCCGCCGATGGGCCGGCTTTGAAAGCCGCGTCCGCGGAATCCGATAGGCCGGCTGGTACGGCTGAGGCCGCGAAGGTTTCCCCGCCGGCGAGCGCCGACGACCTTGTCGCCGAGGAAAGCGGCGGCCTGCCGGTTCCTAAGCGCCACACCATGAGCGACGGCACCAAGACGACATTTCGCCGCGACCTCAAAGCCAGCGTGCCGCTCAATCTCAGCGACGTACTGGCCTTCTATCGCCGCGAGCTCGGCAAGCTCAATTGGAAAGAGGAATCCAGCGGTGCGGTCGTGACGGCGGACAACGTTTTGATCATGTACACCACGGCCGACGGTCCGGCCGTGCTCAAGCTCGGCCGTAAGGATGGCGAGACCAGCGTGAGCCTGGTGGTGAAAAATCCGAATGAAGCTAGCAAGGCTGGCGTCCTGCCGAAGCCAGGGCAGGTCAAGATCCTGTTTGGCAACATCAACGAGGCGGAGGCGGCGATCACGTTCAACAACAAATCGATCAAAGTCGCGGCCGGCGCCGGCACCAAGGCACCGGATGGGCCGATCCTCGACGTGCCGCCCGGCAAATACAAGTATTCGATCAAGCTGCCGGGCAAGCCGCTGCATAACGACGAAGTGGTGCTTGGCGCCGACGAAATCTGGGGCCTGATGATCGGCCCCGGCGGTGTGCTGCCGTTGCAGGTGTACTAGCCGGCCAGCGCGCACGTCACCGCTTCGGGGTCGTTTTGTACGATCTTGAGCAGGATGCGCGCGCTGCGCTCCGGTCGGCGGCTGTCGCGCGCGGCCGAGAGCGCGAGGCCATAGGTGGCGGTCCCGATACGGTGGCCGCGCCCGGCCGCGGGTGCTAGAAGGTCCGTTACATGTCGGATTTCATGTCGCATTATCTGGTGCCGGCCGCGATCGTCGCGGTCGCTATCGTGCTCTGCCTTGGCCTGATCAACATGATGCGCGGCGGCTCGCCCAACCGCTCGCAAAAGCTCATGAGGCTGCGCGTATTGCTGCAATTCGTCGCCATCATCGTGATCATGGCGACGATCTGGGCGATGGGCCGCTAGCGGCCGGGCAGAGGCTGCGCCAAAGCCGTCACTTCATCGGCGCCGCGCGCATATATTCCACCTTTTCTTTCTTTACCTTCGGCTTGTGCTTCTTGGCGGAAAGGTCGTTGGACACGGCCTTGGCCGAATGCATGCCGGTGCCGCAGGCCTTGGCCGGCGCTGTGGCGGGCAGCATCAGGATGGTTGCGGCGGCAGCAATTATCAGGAAACGCATGGCAGTCACCCCCATTTTTTGAGACCAAAACCCGGGTAAGATGACAGCTTACTCCAAATCCGGAGTCCAAGGCGAGGTCCCTATGGTCGTGCTCAACCGTATTTATACCCGCACCGGCGACGACGGCACCACGTCGCTCGGCAGCGGGGCGCGGCGCAAGAAGTACGATCTGCGGGTCGAGGCCTATGGCACGGTCGATGAGGTTAACGCGGTGATCGGCCTGGTGCGTCTGCATACCGCGGGCGACGCGGCGCTCGATAGAGCGCTTGGCCGCATCCAAAACGACCTGTTCGATGTCGAAGCCGATTTGTGCTTGTCCGAAAAAGGCCCTGGTGGCGCGCGGCTGACCGTGACCGATGCTCAGGTGACGTGGCTCGAGGGCGAGATCGACCGACTCAATGCCGACCTGCAACCGTTGAAATCCTTCATCCTGCCGGGCGGCAGCGCGGCCTCGGCTTACATGCATCTGGCGCGCACTGTCTGCCGGCGGGCCGAGCGCATCATGGTCGAACTCAAGGACCAGCCGGGGGAGGGCGTCTCGGCGCCGTCGCTCAAATACATCAATCGGCTCTCGGATTATCTGTTCGTCGCCGGCCGACATGCCAACGACAAGGGCGCGCAGGACATTTTGTGGGCGCCGGGACAAAATCGCTAACCGAACGAGTCTCCGGGGGGACGTAAATGGTAATGCCGTTGTGGGACGACAGTCCCTTGTCGCTGCCGAAATGGCCGGTCGTCACGTGGTGCCTCATCATTGCGAACATTCTGGTGTTCATTGCCGAGGCCGTCACATCGCCCGCGACGCAGTCCACGCTGTTAACTTATGCGCTGATACCGGCAGCCTTGACCGGCACCGCCGGCGTGCCGCCCGGTATCTCGCCTTATGTGACGCTGGTGACGTACCAATTTTTGCACGCGGATATTTTCCATATTCTCGGCAACATGCTGTTCCTCTGGATATTCGGCGATGATGTCGAAGAAGCGATGGGGCCGCTGCGTTTCATCGTGTTCTATCTCGCCTGCGGCATTGGGGCAGGATTGGCCTTCGTAGCCAGTGCGCCGCATTCAGCGGGACCGCTGATCGGCGCTTCGGGCGCGATCGCCGGCATTCTGGCGGCCTATCTGATGCTCAAGCCCTGTCACAAGGTCTTGGTCTTTCTGCCCTGGTTCATCCTGTGGATCGTCTTCCGGCCGGTGCTGAGGCTTGCCGCCTATTGGGTCCTGGGTGCTTGGATCCTGACCCAGTTCTGGTCGATCTCGGTGCAGACCCAGGATGGCGTCGCCTACATGGCCCATGTGGGTGGAGTCGTGGCTGGCGCGGTCCTATTCCCTTTGCTGCGCTATCGCTCGGTGAAGCTTTTCGAATGCATCCGGGAGGCTCCGACGAGGTCGAGCTGGTTCCGTTAGCCGGTCGCTGCGTGCGGCGCAGCATAAACGTTGACATGCCAATGGCGCGGCCATTAGCTTCCGCCCGCTCTTGTCAGCGCCCGTCTGGGATGGGGTTTCATGAAAATTCTGGTGCCCGTTAAACGGGTGGTCGACTTCAACGTCAAGATCCGCGTCAAGCCGGACGGCTCCGGCGTCGAGCTCGCCAACATCAAGATGTCGATGAATCCGTTCGACGAAATCGCCGTCGAAGAGGCGATCCGACTAAAGGAAGCCGGCAAGGCGACCGAGATCGTCGCGGTGTCGATCGGACCGCAACAGGCCTCCGAAACCATCCGCACCGCGCTTGCCATGGGCGCCGACCGCGGCATCCTGGTGAAGACGGAAGGCGCCGTCGAGCCGCTGGCGGTGGCAAAAATTCTCAAAAGCATCATCGACGCGGAAAAGCCCGGGCTCGTCATCCTCGGCAAACAGGCGATCGACGATGACTGCAATCAAACCGGCCAGATGCTGGCGGCGCTGCTTGGCTGGGCGCAGGGCACCTTCGCGTCCAAGATCGCGATCGAGGGCGATAGCGTGACGGTGACGCGTGAGGTCGACGGTGGCTTGCAAACGGTGAAGCTGAAAGCGCCGGTGATCGTCACCACCGATCTCCGCCTGAACGAGCCGCGCTACGCGTCGTTGCCCAACATCATGAAGGCCAAGAAAAAGCCGATCGAGGACAAGACGCCGGCAGATTACGGCGTGGACATCAAGCCGCGCCTGCAGGTGGTCAAAACTAGCGAGCCGCCGGGTCGCAAATCCGGCGTCAAGGTCGCCTCGGTCGCCGATCTGGTTAGCAAGCTCAAGAATGAAGCGGGGGTTTTCTGATGACCACGCTTCTCGTCGCCGAGCACGACAATAAGTCGCTCAAGGATGCGACCAACAAGGCACTCACCGCCGCTAAGGCGATCGGCGGCGATGTGCATGTGCTGGTTGCCGGCAAAGATTGCAAAGCGGCCGCCGACGCTGCCGCCAAGCTCGATGGCGTGAAGAAAGTGCTGCTGGCGGACGCCGCGCCTTACGAACATTTCGTCGCCGAGCCGCTCGCCGCGCTGATCGTCTCACTCGCCGGGCCTTACGATGCGATCGTTGCGCCGGCAACGACCCACGGTAAGAACGTGATGCCGCGCGTGGCGGCGCTGCTCGACGTGATGCAAATTTCCGAGATCACCAAGGTGATCGCGCCCGACACCTTCGAGCGGCCGATCTATGCCGGCAACGCGATCCAGACTGTAAAATCGAGCGACACCAAGAAAATCATCACCGTGCGTACGTCGACCTTCCAG
>DASRLF010000013.1:0-85281 GCA_035648555.1 Pseudolabrys sp. | reverse complement strand
GAATATATTGGCCGGAGGAACCTTTCCCTGATTCGGATTGGCATAAAGACCAGAGTTTATCTGGTCGTTATTGTTGGGCCACGTTCCTGTATAGGGATCAACGGATCCGTAGCCCGAAATTGATCCGGTGATCCCCGTGATATCGTAGCCGCCAGTGTTGGTGTCCAGCGTATTGGAGCTGGTGATGAACAAATCTACCGTACTGCCGCCTGCGTTGCCCGTGAGTTCAAACGTCGCTGCTTTGGCAGAGGGCTCAAATGTCAATAGCGCACTGCCTGCCAAGAGCGCCAACGTAAGCACTGCCCCGCGCCCCAACGGATTGAGACCATTCATTGTTTAACCCCATCATCCCAAACGCTCGCCACGGTAGTATTTCAATCTGAGTTCACCTTAATGTCAAGGAGTATCAGCATAAGCTTGGGGACCACGACAACAATATAACTGAAGGATTTCCTTGCGCGAGATAATTGCTGCAGTGCAGCCTCGCCATCGACCGTGTCGATTGATGCGCCGCAATGCCCCTGAAGATCTCCTCGCGCTCCGACAGCGTCAATGCCAACCGCGATCGACGCCGGGGAGCCGGGCAAATCCCCCCGTGCGGCGCCACCTGGTTGTAAATAGATGACGGCTTGCGCCCTTCTATATCTAACTCGCTTAGTTCTCACACAGCCTGCGCAAGGCGGTCTTTCCTATATGTGCTGTTTGCGGTCGTGAGTTTGGTCGCGATGTGCCGATTTTGTTGCAAAAGTGATTTGAAGGCTTTGGCAAACAGTGATTCCGTCTTCTGACGATATTTTTCGTTGGAGACGGGCGTGGCTTTAATAATGGCCCATAATGACCTTAACTTGGCACCTTCATCGCCATCAGTATTCGCTATGAGCTATAAATAAACGCGCGTTTTGATCAATGGTCCCTTAGTCGGTTTACCCCCAGATCAGCCGATTATTACTTGCGCCACCTCATATATTGAGTAGGCTAAATTGTGGCGCTGCGTAGGATAGAATCCACGCAAAAAGGAGTGGGACAATGAAGAAAATATTACTAGCAACCGTGTGTGCCGCGTTCGCGTTTGTACCTAGTTTTGCCAGTGCGGATACCGTAACGCCGTTTGGCGACACGACTGGAACTGGTCCGTGGAATCTAACGTCAGTCGGCTTCAGCACCTTCGGCGGACTTGATGTTGCACTTAGCTCGCCAATTAACTTTAGCGCATTAAGTACACTTAGCGTTGGCTTTACGGACAACACTGGTGGCGCAGACGGCGGTTCACCGCGTTTGGTAATCTCCGCAACCAATGGGGATTTTTTCATAGCCTACTTGGGCACCCCTCCGAACTTCAACGATAGCGACCCGGCCACATTCACAAGTAGTTTTAGTGGGCTCAACTTGAACAATGCCACGAACAACAGCGCGATCGGAAATTCTGGGACCTATCAGACCTTAGCATCGATCGAGGCGCTGTTCGGCACCGATTTAATAAACGACGTCCAGCTCCAGGTTGACGGTGGTTGGGCTATAAACGGCACACAAAATATAACCGTTAGTTCTCTCGATATAAACGGCACGAATTACACGACTAACACCACGCCACTTCCGGCCGCTTTACCACTCTTCGCGAGTGGTCTCGGCGTGATGGGTTTTCTTGTTAAGCGCAGGAAGCGGAAAGTCGCTGCACTCGCAGCGTAATCAAAATACCTAATCGGAATTCGGAAAGACCGCCGATGGCAGGCTGTGTGAAAAGTTAGAGGCTCCGGTTTCCGGGGCCTCTTTTTTCATTGCTCAGGCGAGACTTGCCCTGAGAGTAGCTGTACCGATGAGATTGATTTCCGGAATGATATTGTAGGCGAGGACGCTGAGCGCTGCTTCAGCACTGACTTTTCTAATTCCTCGGGTGAGAAACCTTTCGCCGGCAGTCATTCGTTTTATGGTTCCGAAGGGGTGTTCAGCAGCGCATCGGCGCTGGCGGATCAGGGTCGGATCGGCCTGAAAACGGGCATTCATTCGTTCCAGCGCCTCCTCATGCCGTGGCGGCAATTTGGCACTTAGCGGATACGGCTTAAACTCGGGGGATGTCGCTTTAGTAAAGCGGCCACGAATAGTTCGTCCTACAAGGGTGGACACGGTGTGGCGTGGACCGGCCGTGTGATGGTTGTTTTCTTGGCAGGAACATAGGAACGGCATCTGGAATCGGACTTAAAATCGAGCAAGCGGCATTGAACCTTGTAGCCATGCTCGGCGACCCATAAAGGCGCTGAGCGAGCCACAACTTAGCGCGTTGTCGTGGGTAACCCCGCTCAAAACTGGGCGGGGTTACTTCCGCCTCGCCCGCCTCAGGTGCATTTCGAGTAAAATAGAACCTATGGCCCTTGAACCTCCAGAGCGTCCAACGCGACTTCAAAAGGGATAGAAGCGCGAATGGACCGAGTCCGTCATTGTCTCACCGCATGGCTGAGACTTTCATAGTCTGCGACTTCACGACTGACGCGTCGGCCCTCGTTACGCAACCTGGCGCGTACACTTTCTAGATCCAGTATGACCCGGTCTATATCCTCCATCGACGCTCCTGAGACGCGCCGCATTAGCGCGTTAAGATACTCAATGGCGGAATCGGCCTCGCTGCGCGGTAGGCTGGTTGCTCGCTGAGCGCGGCTATGTCTGTGATTTCGTTGCAATAACGCTGTGTCGGCGTGCATCGGTTCTTTTGGTTTTCACCAAACGAAACTTGCACAGTCTATCGTTGGCATTTCGGCGGCCACCACAAATATGGGCTAGGCAACGATCCGATTGTAGATCATTCTTCCGGGGTGCGGGCTGAAGCACAAATTATAAACGGGACTAGGGGAGAACGCCGTGGCTCAAACCATCGAGGCATATGTAGGTAATGCGCTGGACGAGGCGAAGATTTCGCCACTGCATCGCAAAGTCGTCGGACTGATCGCAGCGGGATATTTCTTCGACGTCATCGACTTTACGATTTTCGGCGCAATGGTGCCCTACATCATTCAGTCCAAGTTCGCGACCGGGGCCGAAGTCGCCGCCGTCGGCAGCGCCACCATCTTCGGAATGTTCATCGGTACCGCCGGCCAAGGTCAATTCAGCGACCGCTTCGGCCGCCGATTCATCTATCAGTTCAATCTGCTGCTGTTCGGCATCTTCACCATTCTCGGCGCGATGTCTCCGAGCGTCACCTTGCTGATCGCCTGCCGCTTCATCGCCGGGCTCGGAATTGGCGCGGAGCAGCCACTTGCCTTCGCCTATGCCGGTGAATATTCGCCCAAGGCCATTCGCGGGCGCATCCTGGCGATCGTTCACTTCATCGGCGGTGCCTGCGTGTGGCCGATCGGGACGGCGCTCGTGCTTCTGTTCAGCGGCCAGCTCGACTCGCCGGAGCATGTGTGGCGCGGCATCTGGCTCGCGATCGGCATCGGCGCGCTGATCGTGTGGGTCTTCCGCTTCTCGCTGCCGGAATCACCGCGTTATTTGGCGACCCACGGCCGCGGCAAGGAAGCGCTCGACGTGCTTGCCCGCCTCGGCATTCCGGCGCCGACAGAACAGCTCACAACTGACGCCGCCAGCAACACCAAGAGCGATCCGTTCGGCGTCGTGTTCCGCATGTTCCCGAAGCGCGTCATCGCCGGCATGATCTGCTTCACGGCGTTCTTCGGTGTGGCGATCGGGCTCGGCGCCTGGCTGCCGAACATTATGAACGCGAAGGGCTTCACCATCACCAAGTCGCTGCAATACACTCTCGTGATGAACCTCGCGGTGCCGTGCGCCAGCATCTTCATGATGTACGCGCTCGATAAATACGGCCGCAAGGTCACGTCGATCCTCGCGTTCGTCGGCGCCGCCATCATGGCCATGGTATTCGCCAGTGCCGGCACGCCGGTCCAGCTGATGGTTGCTGGTTTCGTCATGGTGTTCTTCGTTCAGGTCGCCGGTAACTCGATGCAGATCTTTGCGTCGGAAGTATTTCCGACCAACGCCCGCGCCTCCGGCTTCGGCTGGGCGTCCGGCGTTGGCCGGCTCGCGACGGCCTTCATCATGCCGACGATTCTGTGGGTGCAGACTGGCTATGGTTTGACAACGGTGTTCGTCTGTCTCGCCATCTTACTGGTCGTTGCGGCCGTGTCGGTCACCCAGTTGGGTCCGGAATCGCGTCAGAGGGGTCTCGACGAGGTTGCCCCGCCGACGGGCTAATCCATATTCGACAAAGCGACGGGGCCCGGTTCGGCGCGATGCCAAACCGGGCCCCGCTAATTTAAACCGACGAATTGAAAGTCCGCCCGCATGACCACTCCCCCACCCGGCTCAACCGCCAAGAACATCCGCTTCGTGTCGCGCTGCGATCAGGGCGGCCGGCTCGATGGCGTGCAGGTCATCGTGCACAAAGGCTACGCCTTCATCGGCCACATGTTCGCCGACGGCTTTTCGGTAGTGGACGTGCGCGATCCGGCCAAACCCAAGACGGTCGCGTTCGTGGCGGCGCCGAAAAATACCCGCTCGCATCATTTGCAAATCCATGGCGACGTTTTGCTCGCCGTAAACGGGCCGAATATCTGGGCGATGCAGCAATATGCGAGCCAAATCGATTATTACGCCAAGTCGCTGGCCGATTCCGTGCAGACCGACCAGCCTTATGCTGCGGGCGTGCGCGCCTTCGACATTTCCAATCCGGCGGAACCGCGCGAAATCGGCTTCCTCAACACGGCTGGCCTTGGCGCGCATCGCATCTGGTGGGTTGGCGGCAAATACGCCTATGTGTCCGTGCATTTCGGGGGCTTCATCGACCACATATTGGCGATCGTCGATGTGTCCGATCCCAGGAACATGCAGCTCGCGGGCAAATGGTGGTTGCCCGGCATGAACCGCGGCGGCGGCGAGACGCCGCCCGCCTCATTCGGCAAGCGCACCGCGCTGCATCACCTCATTAGCGCCGGCACTATCGGCTACGCAGCTTGGCGCGACGGCGGCTACACCGTCCACGATCTGAGCGACCCGCCGAACCCCAAGCTGCTCAGCCATCGCAATAACGCTCCGCCTTTCGGCGGCGGCGCGCACACGCCGCTGCCGCTGCCGGGCCGCAAGCTGTTGGTGCTGGCCGACGAGGCCACTTCGTCGAACTGCGCCAATGGGCTGGCTTACACCTGGCTGATCGACGTGCGCGAGCCGACAAATCCGGTGTCGATCGCCACGCTGCCGACGCCGACGGAAGAAGACTTCTGCGCCAAGGGCGCCAAGTTCGGGCCGCACAATCTGCATGAGAACCGGCCCGGCTCGTTCCAAAGCGAAGACACAGTCTCCCTCACCTATCACAATGCCGGCTTGCGCGTGTACGACATCCGCAATGCCTTCGAGCCCAAGCAAGTCGGATACTTCGTGCCGCCCGCGCCCGAGAAAATCGTCGACCAGCGGCCCAACCCCGCCAAGGTGATCCAATCCTGCGACGTGTTCGTCGACAAAGACGGACTGATGTTCCTCACCGACACCAATGCGGGTCTCTACATTCTGCAATACGAGGGCAAATGACGGAAAAGTTTGGGCGGCTCGCCCTGCATATGTGGACCATCGACACCACGCCGCTAGCGGCCGCACTCGATGCGGCAAAGCAAGGCGGCTTCGACGCCGTCGAATTGCGCCGCACCGATTTCAAGCGCTGCTTCGACCTCGGCATGTCCAATGCCCAAGTTCTCGATTTGATCAGACAAGCCGGCATCCCCTGCGGGGTGCTCGGCGTCGAATATGGCTGGCTGTTCGCCACCGGCGAGGAGAGCAAGCGGCTGTTCAAGGTGTTCCGCGAATCCTGCGAGAATGCGGTGGCGCTCGGCTGTGACACGCTGATGAGCGCACCTGGCCAGGTCAACGGCACAATCAAGGACGCCATAAAATATCTGCGCGACGCCGGCGACATCGCTGCCGAATACAAATTGAAGCTCGGCATCGAATTCAATTCGCAGCACGACGTGCTCAACAGCTTAGGCGTCCTCACCGAACTGATCGAAGGCGCTAACAAGCCGAATTGCGGCTATCTGATCGACGCCTATCATTTCACCCGCAGCGGTGCGGGCGGCCGCGGCTTTACGAACGTGCCGGCGGAGAAAATCTTCTGCTTCCAGTATTCCGACCTCTCCCCCACGCCCGTCACCGGTGTCAAACGGCCGACCGACCGGCTGCCGCCCGGCACGGGCATCGTCAAATGGCGCGAGATGCTCGGCCTGTTGGCGGAAAAAGGCTACACCGGCTATCTGTCCTACGAAGCGCCCAATCCCGCGCTATGGGCGCGCCCGCCTATTGACGTCGCGCGCGAAGGCGTCGTGTTGACAAAGAAATTATTGCGGGACGCCGTCCCCAATTATGTGAGTTGAGGTGGACCATGGCAGAAGAACTCCCGATCTTTCTCGGCCTGAACGACAAGACCATCACCGACATCCCCAAGACCGTCGAGAAGCAGCGCTACATGACGTCGGTCGCGCCCAAGGCCGCCAACCCGGGCAAATGGGTCGAGCAGCCGCGCATGCCCATCCCGACCGGCGAACACGCCGTCATTGAATGTCAGGGCAAGATTCATTCGATCGCAGGCTACGCCAAGCATCGCGTCGATCAGAACTTCCATCAGGTCTACGACCCGGCGAGCAAATCATGGTCGCTGAAAGCGCCCTTTCCGCTGCCGTGCAATCACGTCGCCGGGGTTTCGATTGGCTCCAAGGTTTACACCTTCGGCGGCTTCGTCGAGCAGAACCGCTGCCCGCATTCTAAATGCTTCGTCTATGACAGTGCCACCGAAGCGTGGGCGCCGATCGCCGCTTTGGCGCGGCCACGCGGCGCGATCTCGGCCATCGTGCTCGACGGCAAGATTCATCTGCTCGGGGGCCGCGACGTGCGCTCGGTCGAATGGCACGAGATTTACGATCCCGCGACCGACAAATACACCATCCTCGGAGGCATGCGCGGCTCGACCGGAACGCAGCCCTTCGTCGGCCAGCGCGACCACATGGGTGTCGCCGTGGTCGACGGAAAAATCCACGCCATCGCCGGCCGCATGGACAGCTACGATTTCAACACCTCACTCAACGCGGTCTATGATCCCAAGACCGACGGCTGGAGCTTCCGCGCACCTTTGCCGACCGCGCGCAGCGGGCCTTCTTGCGTCTACATCAACGGCAAGATCGTGGTGTTCGGCGGCGAAGCCACCGGCAAGGTGTTCGGCACCAACGAGGCCTACGATCCCAAGACCGACAGTTGGGAAGCGCTCACCCCGATGGCGATCCCGCGCCACGGCCTGCATGGCGCGACCTGCGCGGTGATCGGCAACATGGTGCATGTGCCGGGCGGCGGCCCGGTGCCCGGCGGCCAGGTGCAAGGCGCCTATCACGACGCCTTTACGTTCGGCTGACGTTGCGCACCAAAAAAACGGCCGCCCCCTCGCGAGGGCGGCCGCAACTTTTACAACGCTACAAAATTTTACCGCGCCGGGTGCAAATCAATTCCGGCGACGCCGGCCGCGACGTTGAGACCGACCTGGCCCTGCACCGAAACCGGCTGCAGTTCGACGGTGCGGTTCGAGCCGCCGATCAGGACGTTGGCGCCGACACCAGCGCCGACCGTCGCCTCAGCCGAGGCGCCGGCATAGTGACCGGCCAGCGCGCCGAACTTGCGGTCGGTCGGGGCAAACACGGCCCACACCATCTCGCCGCCCGTGGTCGCGCCGACATCGAGACCGAATTTGGTGATCGAGCCGACGTAAACCTCGCGCGGTCCGGGCTGGGACGGCGTGAACATGCAGGTCAATTGCTTCTTCGACGTGATGATCAGGCCGATGCCGGCGGAAATATCGCAGGTCAGGGTGCCGACCTTGGTCCGCTCGCGCTGGGCCATGGCTGGCGCCGGCAGGGTAACCGCCGCGGCGAGTGTCAAGGCAGCAAGAGCGCTGAGAGGCTTGTGCATGTCGAACTCCCGTTTTGATTAATATCGCCCAAATAACGTCAAACGCCAAAAAAGGTTCCATGCGCGGCGCCATGCGGCGGACCGCAATCTTGCCTTCCGCTGGACTGAGAGCGACGGTCCGCCGATCAAGCTGGCCACACAGCGAGGGTTCGGCACGCGCGTAATGGAAGGTATGATTCCAGACCAGCTTAAGGTTGAAATGCGCTTCGACTGGCGCGCCGAAGGCCTTGCCTGCGAAGACCCCCTCCCGGCAGCAAATTAAGACCACGCGTGGCTAAGGCACCTCGGCTTTCTAGGCTTTCACCCGCGCTCGAGGTTTTTTGCCGTCTCTCATTTCTTTCAGTTTGATGCATACGATGGTGAGCCAAGTAATGTCGAAGGCGTTGCCGAGCGGCTCGTCGTCCTGATGCTTCATTCTGCTATAGGTATCGTCGATACCCACTGCCCATATTTCCTCGCCGGCCTGTTTGAGAGCCACTACGACCTCGGCCCCGTCCATTCCTTTCGCCTGCTCTTTAAAGAGGTTCCACAACTTATCTCGAAAAGGAGAGACGGCATCGCGACGTAATTTGGTCCGTTTGGCCACAGAGAGAGTCCTCGTTACGACACACGAGCATTAGTGCAATTACGCGCGCCGACTTAAGCGCCTTGAATTCGCCTTCACAGCCCGGAAGGCAGGCCGCATCGATGCTGCTGCGACCGAGACCGATGCGTTCGCCAGGTCTTGAAATTCAATACGGCCGCACATCGCCTCTGTAGTAAGTCGCATCATTTCCTGCTGGGCTTCGACCATGCCATTCATAACGGCGGCAACCTTCTCGCCGACCATGCGATTGAGCTCCGAGCGGTGCAACACGGGCGCCGCAAGCATTGGAAGACGTTTCCACAGGGTCATGCCGGTATGCAAGTTCGCATTGCTCAAGCTGATCATCAGGTCGAATGCATTTTGGTGTCGGTGTGCCATGCCTGCCAATCCCCCGACGACCATAACGTTCCAGAGTTCGAACCCCAGCTGTCTCCGTTATGAAACGTCGCGATGAACCAAGGTTGTCCCTGTACGCACCTACGCGATGCAGCGACCTGCCGTGCTGGCGCGCGCCGATGTCAGCAAGGAGCTATAGGCCGGATCGCAGCCGACCACCACCTTAGGCAATGGACCCGTCTGCTGTTTGCCGACTTCGGTCGGCAGAACCAAGCGGTCACCCTTATGGGTGCGGTCGACGATTTGAGTGGGTGGAGCGTAGCCGACTGCCGGCGCTGCGCCGACAGCCAAGCCAAGCCCGGCCGGCGGCGCAACAAAATCCAGCACCAACATCCCCAGGATGCCTGCCAGCAGATATGACGTAAGGCCGCGCATCGACAGTCTCCCGCGCCCCTCGCGTCGTGGGTTCTGTAGCGGCGACGTTGCAAGGGACGACCAACAACGGCTGAGCGCGACAATGGTTCCGGCCGCGTTCAGCGCGAGTCGAGGATCTGGCTCGCCGGGATCACGATATGGCAACGCAAACCGTCCGGCTCGAACGCCATCTCGACCGTGGCATCGAGCGCGCGCGCCAGATTGCGCTCGATCACCATGCTTCCGAAGCCTCTCTTGCGCCTGGCTTTCACCTTCGGGCCGCATTGCTCGTGCCACTCCAGCGCGAGCGTGTGGTCGTGCAGCGTCCAGGTGATCGAGACACGCCCGCCGGGTACGGACAACGCGCCGAATTTCGCGGCGTTGACTGCCAGCTCATGCAGCGCCAAGCCCAGATTCTGCGCCGCCTCGGGCTTGAGCGCGGCCGGCGGGCCCTCGATGGCGATCTGCCCTTCTCCGCTCTCGATATAGGCGACCAATTGCGACTGAGCGAGTTCGCGCAAGGACGCCCCGTACCAGCTTTCGCGCACCAGGATATCATGCGACGCCGCCAGGGCCTGCAGCCGCGCCGCGAACTGGTTGAGAAAGGCTTCGGTCGATCCGGCGTGACGGGCGGTTTGCCGCGCCATCCCCTGGATCACCGCCAGCAGGTTCTTCGAACGATGCGTGAGCTCGCGCATCAGCAGCCGCAAATGAGCCTCGCTCTCCTTGCGCTCGGTGACGTCGATCGCCGCGCAAGTGAGGCCGACAATGTCACCGGTCTCATTACGCAGCGGTTCGATATGAAGGTCATGGCAGCGCGGGCCGGACTGAGCTTCGATCATCACTTCGGTCCGTTTCGGCTGCCCGCTCGCCAGCGCCTCGCGTTTCAACGCGATCACGGCGTTGCCGCCCTCCGGCGGTAGAATTTCCTCGTCGGCGCGGCCGAGAATGTCGTCGATCGATCGCCCGAACATGGGATTGCTAAGCGCGGTGTATCGCAAGTTGCGGTCTTGCGTGTAGACGGTAACCTGAGAGCCGCGCAGCGCCACCTCGTAACGCGCAAAGCGCGCGCGCAACAAGTTTAGCTCCGAGGCCTGCGCGCCGACCTGCGCTTCAAGCTGCGCGCATTCCTGCCGCAACGCCGCAAGTTCCAAGTCGCCCGCTCGTGACAGATCATGTGCCATGGCCGTCGTTCGCATCGGTTTGCTTGGCGATGTCCGGCGCAAGCGTCGAAACCGGCGAAGCTATGAATCGGAAGCGGCAATGAAAACGGGCGGCATGCGCTCTGTCAATGAATGAGGCCAATTGGGGTACCTCGCTCGCACATACCCGCGGACCAGCATTTTGGCCGGCGGCAGAACACATTAACGCAGTACAGTCGAAACAGTTTCATATTGGACCAAAATCAACGCGGGTTGTGCGGTGTTCGCGGATTGATCTTGGCCCAGCTCCGCCCTGTTCTGGAACTATCGCCGGGGGCACACGTTTGCATGTCAGGCCCCCGTAAACATCGGCAGGGAATGACGAATGACGACGCGTGCGGCTAAATCCGCGACCGCCGAGGAAATCGCGGCGATCGAGGATTTGATGAGCGATCTGGAGAAACGGCTGCGCCGCCTGTCTGGCAATACGCGCCGCGAAGCCTCTGGCGCCTCAGGAGAAATCAGCGATTTCGTGAGCGAGGCGCTCGACCGTATTACAAAGCGCGTGCGTCAATCCGCAAACGACGCCAGCGAATCTCTCATCGATGAGGCCGCCAGCGCCGGCTCGCAGGCATTTAAGAAACTAAGTAACGAGATAGAACTGCGCCCGTGGCTCATGTTGGTGGCCGCCGCCGGAATTGGCTTTCTCACTGGTCTGGCAAATCGCCGGTAAAATCATGCGACTGGAAAAAATCGCCCAACGGGTAGTAAGCCGTATTTTCTGGCGGGGTACGCTTGCACTGCTTGTCGCGGTATTTTCAGTTGTGGCGATTTACTATTTTACCGCGGCGGGATCCATTGCACTGGAAACCGAATACGGCTTGCTGCATGCGCGTCTGATCGTGGGCGGCATTTACGCTGCGCTTGCGCTTGGCTGCGCGATCTGGTGGGCGGTGCAGGGCAAGACCGCCAAATCTAGCGCTCCCGCGGTAAGCGGCCAGCGCGAAACGCAGATCGCAATGCTCGTAGAAGCCGTGATGCTCGGCTATGCCCTAGCCAGAAAAGGCACCCGAGCCAGCTAGAACCGCGCGTGTTCTCAGCAGAATTCAATATTCTTCTTGGATGTTGTGCTAGCTCGCCTTGCGCTCGCGTCGTTTGGCATTGCGTTCAAAGAACAACGCCTGGCTGAGCACCGCCGAAACCGTCGCCGGCTGGAACGGCTTGGCTATCAGGAACGCCGGCTCCGGCCGCTCGCCGGTCAGGAAGCGCTCCGGATATGCAGTAATGAAAATCACTGGCACTTCGAAGGTGCGCAGCATTTCGTTGACCGCGTCCAAGCCAGAACTGCCGTCCGCCAATTGAATGTCGGCGAGAATAATCCCCGGCCGCTTGACTTTGGCGAGCGCGATTGCTTCGGCATGCGTGCGTGCGACGCCGAGAACTTTGTGCCCGAGACCTTCCACCAGCCCCTCAAGATCGAGCGCGATAAAGGTCTCGTCTTCGATGATCAGGACGTCGGTGGCGATTTCGGCCGCGAGTTCGCGCCCGGAATCCTCCACCAGCTCGCGAAGCTTTGGAACGTCCACGTCAAGGACCTTGGCGGCGTCATCTTCGGAAAGGCCTTCCAGCGCCACCAGCAAAAATGCTTGCCGCGGCATCGGTGCGATCTGGGAGAGATGCTTCTCAACCGGTTGATTGGTTTCGGCGCCACCGGACTTGCCGTTGAGGGCGACCGAATTCCAGATCTTGCTAAACAGCCGGTAGAGCGCGATCCGGGTCGAAGCGGTGCTATCGAGCACCTTGGGGTCCTGGATTAGGGCCTCTAGGGTCGCCGCCACATAGGCATCGCCTGACGCCTGACTGCCTGAGAGCGCCCGGGCGTACCGGCGAAGATACGGCAGATGCTGTGCAACTGTTTGAGATGTCGACAAGAATCCCTCCCGAACCAATGCGCCCTGGGTCTCGCGGGCACGGCCCCCAATATACGTCCAAGCCTATCTAGATACGTCCAAGCCTATCTAGCGGTCCTAACGTGGTCATTGGAAAAAAGTTCCCTATTTGTGGAACCATCGGCCCATCCGGGGGTTTTGTCTCAGCGCTATGGGGAACCTGCGCCTGGTTGGCAAGGGATTTAGGGTTGATCGATGACCGAACGCAAACCCGTGGGACAACCAGAGCCAATGGAAACCGCGGAAACCCGCAGCCGGAAAAGCAACGACAAGCCGGCCAAACTCAGCCGCGAGGTGCAAGCGCGTCTCGGTCAGCAGCTTCGCTCGATGTACGACGATGTGGTGAACCAGGGCGTACCTGATCGGTTCGCCGACTTGCTCAACCAAATCAATGGCGACAACAAGGGCGAGAAGTGACGCATGGATGAGTCGGTCCGCAAAGCCGTTCTCGGCGCGGTACCTAGCCTCCGCGCATTCGCGATCTCGCTTTGCGGGAACGTGGATCGCGCGGACGACCTGGTGCAGGAAACGCTGATGCGCGCGCTCGCCAACATCGATTCATTCCAGCCCGGCACCAACATGTCGGCCTGGCTGTTCACCATCCTGCGCAACCATTTCCGCTCGGAATATCGCAAGCGCCGGCGCGAGGTCGAGGACAGCGACGGCCGCTATGCCGAAAGCCTCAAGACACAGCCCGAGCAGCATGGCCAAGTGGAATTCCGCGAATTCCGCGAGGCGCTGGCGCAATTGCCGTCAGACCAGCGCGAAGCACTGATCCTGGTCGGCGCATCCGGGTTTTCCTACGAAGAAGCCGCCAATATCTGCGGCTGCGCGGTCGGCACCATCAAATCACGCGTCAATCGCGCGCGCACGCGGCTGGCCGAACTGATGTCGATCGACGGCGTCGACGATTTCGGACCCGACGAGCAGACCCGGGCGGTGCTGGCTGGCGGCGGGCAATAAGCGGCAATCAATAAGTTTCTTTTTTGATCCGGTTTTTCCTTATCGTCTTCACAAAAAATCATGGCGCCCTGCTCATGCGTTGAGCAGGACGCCATATTTCGCACCCGCCTTATTCGGCGCAAAGCGGATCAGATTCGTCCCAGCAACATCAGAATCACGACGATGATCAGAATCGTACCGATGATCCCTACGCCGCCATGGCCGTAGCCATAACCGTAGCCGCCAAAGCGGCCACTAAAGCCACCAAACAGAAAGATGACGAGGATGATGACAAGAATGAGCCCGAGTGACATGGCCTTATCTCCGTGGTCGTGTTGAAGGTTACTTCTTCTCGATGGAAATTCCGTTTTGGCCGACATTGATCTCGACGCCGGCCGTCTTCTGACGATTCTGATAGAGCTGATAGCCGAAGATCACGGCAACGACAGCGAGCACGCCAATGACGAGATAGAGTCCGTTGCGATTAGTGATGGTCCTCTTGCTGCGAGAAATCCGGAGCAGCGAGAGGCCGCCCCGGTTCGCAACATGGCGTGCATCAATTGAACGTTAGCGCCGCCCGCAGTGGCGGTACCCGTTATCGCTAGTCCAGCAATGGCGATGGCGATGCACGAGGTTCGGGCCGCCAACCACACCACCGATGACGCCCCCGACGACCGCGCCGGGAGGTCCGGCAACAACAGCGCCGGTGCCGGCGCCGATGGCGACGCCTTCAAGCGTTCCAGCCTGGGCCGCAATCGGCGCGGCCGCCAGCATCAGCACGAAGATTCCAGTCTTGATCATAGAGCGCATGGCAAACTCCTTGGTTAAGCTTATGGACGCGACTATTCATTTGCCCCGAGCAACCGACTGCTCCGAAGCCTTGCAAGGAATTGCGCTGGGTCGGTCTCAGTAAATGGTGGACGGGCGCGGATCGTTTAAGTCCGTTGCGCCAAGAACAAATAATTTTTCACGACGCTTACCTCGATCCGCACAGTCAACTGCCGCGATAAGGCAATTGTTCCATCACGGCCGGCTAATATTTAGGGAGGCAAAACTCGGACGCCGAAAAGGAGTAATCGGTGAATGTTCGTGTATGGTGGAGAATGGAACGCTCGCACTTTCGAGGCGTTGTCCGACCATGCATATCCAAGAAAGCAGAATGTTCAAACCGCTCGTCAAAGTGGTTTTCGCTGCCGCTATTGCCGGGCTTTTCGTCTTCGCCACGGCTAGCGCGCCGAGGGCAAATGCCTCCGTCGATACGCTGCCACAAGGCTCCGCCAAGAGGGACCGCTTGCACGTCGCGGCGTGCTCAAAATACGGCTGGCCCAACTTCGAGCCGCGCTGTCAGTTCGATTTCAGAAATTCAGAGAGCGAAGCGCGGACTGTGCGGGTAATCGGTCTTCGCTGAGCGGCCGATACGGCCGGCTACTCTGCTTTCGGCACTTCGACTGGCGAATATTTCCGCTCCACCGCGTCGTAAACGGCGACCTGAATCACCGGATAGGCTTCCTTGAGCTTGGCGGCGGCGGCCGTCGCTTCTTTGGCGGTATCGTACCGCGTTTTCAATTTTCCATCAACCGCCAAGACAAAGCCGTCGGTCGGCAGGGCATTGGCCAGCAAATTTTTCGGCTTTTTTGCTTCAGTACTCATCATCAAATTCCTCTGTGCGTAATTGAAAAAAATACGCCGGCGTCAAATGTCGGCGACGTTGAGATCGTAGGAGCCCCTGCGGCCTCGGGCATAGACTTTCGCGGCGATCGCATAGATGCGGTCGCGGTTGATATCGAACGCCCGCAGCAGGCTCCCGGCATCGAGTTGCAGATTCGGCTGCATCTGGCTAAGCGCATCCGCGGTGACATAAAACGAATTTTCCATGGAGCGATCGTAGCCCCAGAAACGGACGGCGTGCCGGGTGGCATCGTAGCTGCGGCTTTGGTTGGGGAAGCTAATGGCCAAATTCGTCGCCACCCTTTGTTCCGATTGCCAGGGAAAGCGCATCATTGCACCGTTGCGGAAGCTGCGCCGGCGGGACGCTTTGCGTCCGCCTTCAATGGCTTCGACTTAAAGGTCGCGTGTGTAATGGAGACGGCCGTGCCGTGGGAATCGCTAACAATATCCAACTGAGCACCAAGCTGCTTGGTCAGCGCCTGGACCAGACTGGTGCCCAGCCCGCCTTCGCCCTTTTTTGGGCTTACTTCTGAATCTGGCTTACCAATACCGTTGTCTGAGATCGTCAGCTTCCAATCGGTGTCTGCGACCTTGTAAGAAACGAGGATCGCGGCATCCCGCTTTTCACCAGGAAATGCATGCTTCAAGGCGTTCATGACCAATTCGGTGACGACCAGGCCGATGCTCACCGCCTGGCTGGACATCACGGTACCGGCATCGGCGACGACCTTAAGCGTGATCGGCCGGCTGTCGCCGATCATCGATTGAGCCAACGTCTCGCACAATTTTGACAGGTATGTGCCAATTTCGATGGAGCGACCGTGACCGGTGGCGTGCAAATGCTTTTGGACGGCCGCGACCGAAAGAACCCGCTTATGCGCGTCTTCCAATTGCAGCCGCGTCTCTTCCGACTGGACGGTCCGCGCCTTGATGAGAAGGATGCTGGCGATGATTTGCAGGCTGTTGGCGACACGGTGCTGCAATTCTTCCAGCAGCATGTCCTTTTCTTGCATCAGTTCCTGTACCTGCTGCTCTACGGCGCGGCGGTGGGTAATATCCTCGAAGGCCAGCAGCACGGTGCCGTGGGCGTCTTGCTCGTAGAATACCTTACGGACGTTGAGCAGCATGATGCGCCGGCCGATCGCGGGAAACTCGCGGTCGACTTCGTAGCCCTCGATGGTCGCGCGATCTTTTGCGATCGTATCGAGCAGCTCCCGCAGCTCGGTAATATTCCACTGGCCGCTGTCGATATCGAAAAGAACCTGGCCGCGAAGATCGTGACCGGCGAGCTTAAAGGTCTGATAAAAGGAGCGGCTGGCGGCGACGATGCGTTGATCCTGGTCGAGCACCAGGAGCGGATCGCGCACGGTGTCGATGATCGCGTGTGAAAGTGCGAGTGCTATTCCTTCCGGAATATCGATTAACGGCGTGTCCTTCGACGGCGTCGAAGTAAGCATGTAAAACCTTTCGCCCCGTTTTCGAACGGGGGCAAAGCAGCTTGGATTTTAGTTAAGTTGGCGCAAGCGCCTTGACGCCTCACATTTGGCGCCTCATTCGAACATCCGCCTTTATTGGCCAAAAGTCGAGGTATTTGTCGGCATCAAACGAACCAAGTGTCATCCTTGGGTGTTATGTCCGTTGCCGAAAACGGGCCAATACCGGCTAAAACTCCCCCATGACGACGAGCAATACCGAAGTTGTGATCATCGGCGGCGGCGCGGCCGGCATTGCGGCCGGCCGGCGGCTGCGCGAGGCGAACGTCGATTGCCTGGTGATCGAGGCGCGGACGCGGCTGGGCGGCCGGGCCTGGAGCGTGAATGACGCTTCGGGATTTGCGCTTGATCTCGGCTGCGGCTGGCTGCATTCGGCCGACCGCAATCCGTGGGTGGCGATTGCGCAAGCGCAAGGCTTTACCATCGACAAGACGCTGCCGCCCTGGAGCAAGCCGGCGCTGCAGAAGGGGTTTTCACTCGCCGAGCAGCGCGAATTCAGCGCGGCGATGGAGCGATTTCATGACGATGTCGACATGGCCGCCGCGCACGAGCCCGATGTGGCGGCTGCCAACGTGCTTGAACCCGGCGGCCGCTGGAACAACCTGATCATCGCGATCGGCACCTATATCAGCGGCGCCGAGCTGACCCGCGTGTCGGCGCGCGATTTCGCCAATTACCAAGACACCGGCGTGAACTGGCGAGTGACTGAGGGCTACGGCACGGCGATTGCCGCCGCCGGCGGCGATCTATCCGTCGCACTCGATTGTCCGGTGCGCCGGATCGATCACGGGGGGCAGCGATTGAAAATCGAAACAGCGAAAGGCACGATCACCGCCGATCAAGCCATCATCACGCTGCCGAGCGCGGTGCTCGCCGACATGGAGCAGCTATTTGCGCCGGCACTGCCGGAAAAAATCAAAGCTGCGCGCGGCCTGCCGCTTGGTCTCGCCGACAAGCTGTTTATGTCGCTTGCCGATGCAGAGGAATTCGAGCCGGGCAGCCGGTTATTCGGCGCGAGCGACCGATCGGCAATCGCCAGCTATCACCTGCGGCCATTCGGGCGGCCGCTAATCGAGGCTTATTTCGGCGGCAGCCACGCCGCGGCGCTTGAAGCGGAAGGCGAAGGCGCTTTCTTCGATTCCGCCGTGTCCGAACTCACCGGGCTCCTCGGCAGCGCTTTCGCGCGCCGCGTCAAACCGGTCGGCATCCACCCCTGGGGCATTGATCCGTTCGCGCGCGGCTCGTATTCGTACGCGCTGCCCGGCATGGCAGACTGCCGGGCGACGCTTGCCGCTGCCATCGATGCCCGGCTGTTTTTCGCCGGCGAGGCCTGCTCGCAAAACGACTTCTCGACCGCCCATGGCGGCTGGTTGACGGGCACCATCGCCGCCGATCAGACGATTTCGGCGCGAGCAGGCAAGCGGCCATAAAACGCAGCGCACTGATCAGCAACGCGCGCCGGGGAACTCCGGAAGCCGCCGGTGCGTTGATTGCGGCGGCAAGAACGCGCTGGGGAGCCCATGAACAGCACAACCAAAGACACAAGTCATGCGGCTTCAAGCGGGCACAGCACCCTCGCCACCCATTTCACCAAATTCGCGCAGGCGACCGCGCAGTGGACCGGCCATCCGATCGCGTTTTTGCTGGCGCTGGCGGTGGTGGCGATCTGGATCGTCACGGGCCCGGTGTTCAATTACAGCGACACCTGGCAGCTGGTGATCAACACTGGCACCACGATCATCACTTTTCTCATGGTTTTCCTCATTCAAAACACCCAGAACCGCGACATCATGGCGGTTCAGCTCAAGCTTTCGGAACTGGTGCTAGCGATGAAAGGCGCGAAGAACCAATTCGCCTCGATCGAGGACCTCGATGACGAAGAACTCCGGGAATTGCACGATGATTGCCGCGCTCGCGTTGAAATGACGCTCAAACATATCCATCAGCGTGGCTCTCACGACCACCGGAAGCCCCACCCTACAGCGCCGCGCGCCAAATCCCATCGCCGCAGCAGGGCAGCGGCCCGCAAGTCTTAGTCCCGTCCCTGGAACCATTGTTCCAGGGCGCGGTTAGAACAGGGTCACAGTTTGGCCACCGGTTTTTTAATAACTTCCGGCAATAGTGGCTGCGCGGAGAGACCACATGGCGTGGACAATATGGACGGCGGCCGGTTTGGCACTCGCTTGCGGGGTCGCGAGCAACGCTGCGTTCGCGCAAGGCCCGCAGCAGTTTTCCGGCGTCGCCTCATATTACGATAAAAATTATTCCGGCCGGACCGCGGATGGCGAACGCTACGACGGGAAAAAATTCACCGCCGCCCATCGCACGCTGCCCTTCGGTACACGCCTGCGCGTCACCGATCCGAAAAGCCACCGCAGTGTGTACGTGACCGTCAACGATCGCGGGCCATTCAGTAAAGGCCGCGTCCTCGATCTTTCGTTTGCCGCAGCCCAGGCGCTGCACATGATGGATCGCGGGCTGATCAAAGTGACGGCAGCGGTCGAGTAGCGATATTTGGGATCGTGCTCGGTAAGCTTTGGGCTATATTGCTCGAAGCTCGCGTCCCACCCCTGCCCTTCGTACAAGGAAAATCCCATGCCCGCCAAGCGCCTGGCGCCACGCCTTGCACTCATCGACGAAGCCCATATGAACGAGGCGCAGCGGTCGCTCATGGATGCGCTGCGCGCGGGACCGCGCGGCAATTCGATTACCCCGCGCGGGCCGTTCGCGGTCTGGCTGCATGCCCCGGAATTCGGCCATCTGGCGCAGGCGCTGGGCGGCCATTGCCGCTACAAGACCGCGCTATCGCCGCGGCTCTCGGAGTTCGCAATTCTATGCACCGCCCGGCTGTGGCGCGCGCAATATGAATGGTTCGCGCATGCCCCCATGGCCGAGAAAGCCGGCGTGAAGCCAAAGACAATCGCGGATTTGCGTGCCGGCCGCGAACCGAAGGCCGCGCCCAAAGATGAGCGCGCGATCCATGCCTTCGTTAAGGAGCTCTACAAGACCAACCGCGTCAGCGACGGCGCTTACAAGCGCGTGCACGCGTTTCTCGGTGATGCCGCGATGGTCGAACTGGTCGGCATCCTGGGCTACTACGCGCTGATCTCGATGACGCTCAACGTATTCCGCATGGCGCCGCCACCGGACGCGGAATTGCCGTTCGCAGAGCCAAAGTAGCGGCTCTCATTTCATTTTCATGCCGCCCATACCGGGCGTGGCGCCGCCGGCAGGCGCCGGGCTTTGCGCACCGATGCCTTCGACCGCAAAATCGACGTCAACCTTGCCGGCCTTGGCGAATTCCAGGGTAGCCTTGAAGTGCTGGCCTTGCTCGAGCTGCTGCTTGAGCCCAACCAACATCGCGTGATAGCCGCCGGGCGCCAGTTCGACGGTCTGTCCTGGCTTGATCTCGAGGCCATCGCTCACAGGCCGCATCTTCATCACGCCGTTGTCCATTTTCATGTCATGGATTTCGAAACGGCTGGCGATGTCGGTGGAGCCGCCGATCAGACGATCGGGAGCACTTCCAGTATTGGTGATTTTCATATAGCCGCCGCCGACGCTGGCGCCTTTCGGCGTCGCGCGCGCCCATGCCGCGAAGATTTTCAAGGAGCCAACGGTGACGTCTTGAGCCTGTGCCGGCAGTGCCGCCCATGTGGCGATAACGGCAGCGACAATCATTGCGGTGCGAGTCGTTGCGGTGCGAGTCATTACGGTGCGAGTCATGGCGGCTAGTTTAGGTGGCTTGGAGCAAACCGTCCACTTGCAGCCGGCTCCGGGCGCTGTCGAATAACCACAGGCATCGTGCTAGAATTGCGCTCATGGCGAGCAACAACTCTTCTTCGTCCGACAACGACCCGCGGGTAGTCAGTTTCCGTAGCCGTACCGGCGCGCGAACGCCGGCCGCAGCGCCACCGCCCGTAGACGATCTCGCCAAATACCAACAACGGCCGGACCCGGATGACTATCGTCATCGCATGATCGTCAACGCGGCGGCGTTTGTGTTCGTGATCGCGCTGATGGCGGCCGGGCTCTGGCTGGCCGACACCATGGCGCGGATGCGCAAGAACCAGGACTGCGTGCTCTCGGGGCGGCGTGGCTGCACCCCGGTGGAGTACCATCAGAACCGCTGGTGAGGCGTTTTAGGCTGTTTCATCGGCTTTTTGCGTTAAATGCCCGCCGCCATTGAACTTATGGCGGCGCTTCGCTATACGGGCAGCCGACCGCATGGCGATGGAAGGCTATGCCAGGGGGCAAGAGCGCGAGACCCGGCGCGCGGGCCGTCTAAGCGCCAGAACTCCAAATCAATCAGAGAGTTACCGATGTCTTCGACCTTTGACACCATCGCCAATATTATCGCCGAAACCTGCGACATTCCGCGGGACTCCATCACGCCAGACAGCCACGCCATTAACGATCTCGGCATCGACAGCCTGGATTTCCTCGACATCGCGTTCGCCATCGACAAGGCGTTCGGCATCAAGTTGCCGCTCGAGCAGTGGACACAGGAAGTCAACGACGGCAAAGCCACCACCGACCAGTATTTCGTGCTCAAAAACCTGAGCGCCCGCATCGACGAACTCGTCGCTGCCAAGGGGGCCTGAAGTGCGCCGATGCGTCTCGAGTACTTCCAGCTGATTGACCGGGTGATCGAGCTCAATCTAGCCGATCGCACAATCAGAACCGAGACCACGATCCCCACGACCAGCACCGTTTTCGAGGGGCACTTCCCCGGCAATCCCTTGATGCCGGGCGTGCTGCTGCTGGAAACCATGGCGCAAACCTCCGGGTGGCTGCTGATCGCGATGAATGATTACAAACGCGCGGCATTCCTGGCGGCGGTGAAGGATGCCAAATTCCGAACTTTCGTGCGGCCGGGCGAACGCCTGACGATCGAAGCCAAACTCGCGCATGACGGTTCCGGCTACGCGATTACCGAGGCCAAGATTTTCCGCGACGGCAAAAAAATCAGCGATGCCACCTTGACGATGAGCGTGCTCGATTTCCCCAATGCAGAAATGGAAATGAAGATGCGCGAACACGCGGTCCGGGTCGGACTTAGCCTCGAGGCCCGTGCCGATGGCTGAGGCCCGCGAAGCCTGGATCACCGGCATCGGCATCATTTCCTGCCTCGGCGAAGGCCCGCAGGCGCACTGGCAAAAACTGATGGCGGGCCAACCCGCCGCCGACACCACGATGTTCGCGCCTTTCGTGGTGCACCCGCTGGCCGCCATTAATTTCGACGCGCAGATCCCCAAGAAGGGCGACCAGCGCCAGATGGAGGCCTGGCAGCGCATCGGTACTTACGCCGCCGGTCTTGCGCTCGACTCCGCAGGCGTCAAAGGCAAACCCGAAATTCTCTCGCACATGGACATGATCGTTGCCGCCTCCGGCGGCGAGCGCGATATCGCGGTCGACTCCGCCATACTCAGCGGCATGCCGGGCGCCAAAGATCCGGCGGCATTCCTCAACGAACGGCTGATGAGCGATCTGCGGCCGACGCTGTTCCTGGCGCAGCTTTCCAATCTGCTGGCCGGCAATATTTCCATCGTGCATGGCGTCACCGGCTCATCGCGCACCTTCATGGGCGAAGAATCGGCCGGCGTGGATGCGGTGCGCATCGCCCTGTCGCGCATCAACGCCGGACAGAGCGACATCGCGCTGGTCGGCGCCGCGTATAATGGCGAGCGGCCCGATTTGATGTTGATCTATGAATTCGGCAACTACGCACTCAAGGGCAACTACGCGCCGGTCTGGGAGCGCGGCGAAAACGGCGGCCTTGCGCTCGGCTCGCTCGGCGCTTTCCTGGTGATCGAGGCGCGCGAGCATGCCGAAAAACGCGGCGCTAAGCCGATGGCCCGGCTGACCGCAGTGGTTTCCGATCGCTCCGACCGCAAGCCGGGCGCGATCACCGCCGTGCTCGGCCGACTGTGGGACAAGATCAAGGACAAAGTGTCAAGCGGCCACGCCGCGGTGCTCTCGGGCGCCACCGGCGCGCAGCCTGCGACCGGCGAGGAGCGCGCATTTCTGGACACTCATGCCGACCTTGCCGTTCGCGCCACGGGTTCATATCTCGGCCATGCACCGGAGCCGCAATTCCCCATGAATGTCGCGCTGGCCGCGATCGCGCTCAGCCATGCTAGTCTGTTTCCGTCCGCTGACTCGACGGGTCTGGAGCGGCCGATGAAGGGGGAGCTGCACCAAATAGTGGTAACCGGCGTCGGGCACTGGCGGGGCGAAGGCTTGGCGCTGTTGGAAAAAGTCGGCTGAAGGAGAGCGCAGATGGCGGGCACCAAAGACAAAATGGGGCGGCCGATCGTGGTGGTGACCGGGCTCGGCGTGGTCACATCTCTCGGCGCCGGCAAGACCGACAATTGGGCGAAGCTGACCGCCGGCGAGTCCGGCATCCGCGCCATCAGCCGCTTTCCCACCGACGGCCTGAAGACGCGCATTGCCGGCACCGTCGACTTCCTGCCGCCGCAGTCGTGCACCGCCGCCTTATGTGAAACGATGGCCGATCTCGCCGCCGAGGAAGCCATCGCGCAATCCGGCCTCGGCACGCGCGGCGATTTTCCCGGGCCGCTGTTTCTCGCGGTGCCGCCGATCGAAATCGAGTGGCCGCAGCGACTGGAAGTAAGCGCTCGCTCGGGCGCCAACGACAAGGTCACCTACGCCGACCTGCTGCGGGCCGGCAACCAGTTTCCGGCCTATCACGACCGCTTCCAGTTCGCCTCGGTTGCCGATCATCTGGCGGAAAAATTCGGCACCAAGGGCTCGCCGATTTCGCTGTCGACCGCCTGCGCCTCGGGGGCGACCGCGATCCAACTCGGCGTCGAAGCGATCCGGCGCGGCGAGACCGACGCCGCGATCTGCGCTGGCACCGACGGCTCGATCAATCCCGAAGCCTTGATCCGCTTCTCGCTGCTCTCGGCATTGTCCACCAGCAACGATGTGCCCGAAGCAGCCGCCAAGCCGTTTTCAAAGAACCGCGATGGCTTTATCATGGCCGAAGGCGCTGCTGCGCTCGTGCTGGAAAGCTACGAGTCCGCCAAAGCGCGCGGCGCCAAAATCCTCGGCGTGCTCGAAGGCTGCGGCGAGATGACCGACGCGTTCCACCGCACCCGGTCGAGCCCCGATGGCAAGCCGATTATCGGCTGCATCGCTGGCGCTATTCAAGACGCCGGCCTCACGCCCGGCGACATCGATTATGTCAACGCGCACGGCACCAGCACACCGGAAAACGACAAGATGGAATATCTCGGCTGCGCGGCCGTGTTCGGCGAGCGCATGAAGAGCGTGCCGATCTCGTCGAACAAATCCATGATCGGCCATACGCTGTCGGCGGCCGGCGCAATCGAGGCGGTGTTCTCGATCCTCACCATGCAGCACGATCGCATCCCGCCCACCATCAATTACCTGGTACCCGATCCGGCGATCCCGCTCGACGTCGTGCCGAACAAGGCGCGCGATGCGAAGGTCGCGCACGCCATTTCGAATTCGTTCGGCTTCGGCGGGCAGAACGTCTCGCTGGTCATGGGCCGCGAGCCAGCTTAATCCGCCATGCGCTCCTTACGCCTCATCGCCGATCGCAAGCTTGAACTTGCCGAGGTCCCCGCCCCGCCGCCGCCGGGCGATGGCGAGGTACAAATTCGCATCAAAGCGGTCGCGCTCAACCATCTCGACCTGTGGGGTTTTCGCGGCATGGCCTTCGCCAAGCGCAAACTGCCGCTGGTGGTGGGCGCGGAATCGTCCGGCGAAATCGCAGGGGTCGGCGCGGGCGTCGCCGGTTTTGCGCCCGGCGACAAAGTGGTGATGTACGGCGCCATTACTTGCGGGCATTGCGTTGCCTGCCGCGAGGGCCGCGATAATTTGTGCGAAAACGTCGCCGGCATCATGGGTTTCCATATCGACGGCTTCGCGCGCGACTTGATCAATCTGCCGGCGCGACTTGTCATACCGGTGCCGGCTGGCGTGTCGCTGCGCGATGCCGCCTGCGCGCCGATCGCCTTCGGCACCACCGAGCACATGCTGTTCGACAATGCCAAGCTCAAGCCGGGAGAAACCATTCTCGTGCATGCCGGCGGCTCCGGCATCGGCTCGGTCGCCATCAAGATGGCGAAGGCCATCGGCTGCACCGTCATCACCACCGTCGGTGATGACGCCAAGGCCGAAAAGGCCAAGGCGCTCGGCGCCGATCACGTCATCAACTACAAGACCGAGCGCTTTGAGGGCGTCACCCGCAAGCTCACGGCCAAAAAAGGCGTCGACGTGGTGTTCGAGCATGTCGGCGGCGAAGGTTTCAATGCTTCGCTGTTCGTCCTCAAGCGCGGCGGCCGGCTGGTGACCTGCGGCTCGACCGCAGGACCCAGTGTCACCATCAATCTGATGCAACTGTTCCAGCAGCAATACAAGATTTTCGGCTCGTTCGGCTCCTCGATGCGCAATATCCGCGACAGCCTGTCCAAGATCGCCGCCGGCATGACACCGATTATCGACACGGAAGTGCCGTTGGCCGAATTCGAGCGCGGCCTGGCGCGGCTGGAAAGCCGGCAGGTGTTCGGCAAAGTTATCGTGAACTTCTGAGGCTCTTGGCATGACGGGGGTGGTCCGGCCGTTGCGCCGCGTCGTAAAGCACGCCGGTAACGCGCTGGCGGGCGCGCTCGCGATCGCGATGCTCAAGGCTCTGCGCTTGATCGATGCCGACCGGATGGCCGATTTTGGCGGCCGGCTGATGCGCATCATCGGTCCGTGGCTGCCGGAAAACCGCATCGGCCGCGAAAATCTGGTTGCCGCCTTCCCGGAAAAATCCGCAGCCGAGATCGAGACGATCCTGCAAGGGGTCTGGGACAATCTCGGGCGCATAGGCGTCGAATTCGCCAATCTCGACCGGCTGGGCGAGTTCGATCCCGAGCACCCCGAACAGGGACGCATTACCGGCGATCCGTCCAATGTCGTGCGTTTCAAGCGGCTGATCAGCGACGGCAAGCCGGCGCTGATCTTTGCCGCCCATCTCGGTAACTGGGAATTGCCTGCGATTTCCGCCGCCACCCACAAGCTCGACACCGCGGTGCTTTACCGCCGGCCGAATATTGCGGCCATCGACCGCTGGCTGCACGAGACCCGCACCGCCAGCATGGGCGAGCTGATATCGACCAGTCTGGAGGCGCCGCTGAAAATCGCCGAGGCGCTGCAACGCGGCGCACATGTCGGGATGCTGGTCGATCAGTATTACGGGCGCGGCGTGCCGGTGACGTTTTTCGGGCGTCGCACCATGGCTAATCCGCTACTGGCGCGGCTCGCCCAGCACTTCGATTGCCCTATACACGGCACCCGCGTCATTCGCCTGCCCGGCCACCGCTTCCGCGGCGAGTTGACCGAGGAGATCAAGCCGGCGCGCGGTCCCGACGGCAAGATCGACATCGCCGGCACCATGCAGATCATCACCAGCGTGGTCGAAGGCTGGATCCGCGAGTATCCCGAACAATGGCTCTGGCTGCACCGGCGCTGGCGGCCGCAAGACGAAAAGCGGGCTTAAGCGCTCACGGCACCATGATGCGGCCGTCGACCGCCACGGCGCCGGCCGCATCGAGATGAACGACCGCCATTTCTCCGGACGACAGATTCACGCCGGCGATCGACTGAATATTACTGACGTGCGACACCAAAATCGTCAGCTGCTTTGGCAGGATCATTTTCATGAACTTGGCGGTTTTTTCCGCGGTCCCGCGCATGCCGCGAAGGTCGGGGACAAAGACCTGGTTGAGCGCCGGCAATTCGGCGACCGGACCGAGACCTGTCAGCCGCGCGGTCTCTAGCGTGCGGCAGAACTGACTGGACACCAGACGTGCTTTAGAAATGCCATGCTTGCGGAATTCATCGCCGATGCGGCGGGCCTGGGCGCGGCCGGCGTCGTCAAGGCTGCGCTGGATCGAGCAATCCTTGAGATTGATGCCGTAGGGCTCCGGTGTCGCGCCTGGCGCATTGGAATGCCGCAAAATCACGATGTGGCCACGCGCCTTGAGCAAAGCCCACATGGCGCTGTCGTCGGCGCGCGCGGCCGGCGCCGCCAGCAAGAATAGTGCAAGCAGCATCAAGGGCAGGCGGGATGGCTGGTTATTCAAGGCGGGTTTGATGTTCAATCGGTGCGGGTCGGAAGGCCGGCTGCCTTCCAAGCAATGATACCGCCGGCGAGATGCGAATTGTAGGGATAGCCCGCGTCCTGCGCGGCCACCGATGCCGTGATCGAGCGGCGACCGGAACGGCAGGCAAACACCACCCGCTTGCCTTGCGGATCGGGAATGGCGGCCGGATCGAATGCCGACAGCGGTATGATCACCGCGTCCGGATAGCTTTCGACCAAGGTCTCGTTGGGCTCGCGCACGTCGACCAGCAGGATGCGGCCTTCGGTTAAGCCCGCCGCCACCTCTTCAGGTGTCAAATTCTGCACCTCGTCGGCGCGCGGCATTTCATCGGCCATGACGCAACTCCGGTTACGCGACGGCCTGGTTTTAGCGTGAATCCATTAAACCGTCACCTGCGTTCCGACCTCGACCACCCGTCCGGTCGGGATCTGGAAATAGTCGGTGGCGTCGTTGGCGACGCGGGTCAGCGCGATAAACAGCCGATCCTGCCAACGCGGCATGCCGGAATGAGGCGCCGGCTTGAGCGTCCGCCGCGACAGGAAGAACGACGTCGACATGATGTCGAAATGCCAGCCGAGTTTGCGCGCGATCGCCAGCGCCTTGGGCACGTTCGGCGTCTCCATGAATCCAAAACGAAGCACCACCCGCGAAAACGTCTCGCCGACCGGCTCGATGCGCACCCGTTCGGCGGCGTTGACGCGCGGCGTATCCGCCGTCTCGATGGTGAGAATGACGTTCTTCTCGTGCAGCGCCTTGTAGTGCTTGAGGCTATGCAGCAGGGCGGTCGGTGCACTCGAGGGATCGCTGGTGAGGAACACGGCAGTGCCGGGCACCCGCACCGGTGGCTTCTTTTCCAGTCTGGCGACCAGACCTTCGAGCGGAATTTCCTGCCGCCTGGTCTTTTCAAACAGCAGACGGCTGCCGCGCCGCCAAGTGTACATCACCGTCATCACCAGCGCACCGAGCGCGAGCGGCATCCAGCCGCCTTCCACGACCTTGAGCAAGTTGGCCGTCAAGAAGGTGAGGTCGATGAACAAGAACGGCAACATCAGCGCCAAGGCCGCAATTAGCGGCCAGCCCCAGGCCCGCCGGATCACGATAATCGCCATCATCGCGGTGACCACCATGGTTCCGGTGACGGCGATGCCGTAGGCGGAAGCAAGCGCGCTCGACGAGCGGAACAACGCCACCAACAGCAAGACGCCGATCAGCAGCAGCGTATTCACCCGCGGCATATAAATTTGTCCGAACAGCGATTCCGAGGTGTGGCGAATTTCCAGGCGTGGCAAAAGGCCGAGCTGAATGGCCTGCTGCGTAAGCGAATAAGCGCCGGTAATCACCGCCTGGCTGGCGATCACAGTGGCCGCTGTCGCCAGCACCACCATCGGCAGCAAGGCCCACTGCGGATAAAGCAGGAAGAACGGATTATCGATCGCCTTAGGATCGGCCAGCACCAGCGCGCCTTGCCCGAGATAATTGGTCAATAATGCCGGCAGCACGGCCACCAGCCAGGCGAAGCGGATCGGGCCGCGCCCAAAATGGCCCAGGTCCGCGTATAGCGCCTCCGCGCCGGTCACCACCAGGAACACGGCGCCAAGCGTGAAAAACCCGATGATGCCGTGGTGCAGCAGGAAATAAACGCCGTAATACGGATTAAAAGACAACAACACGCTGAAGTTTTGGCCGATATGCCAGAGCCCGGCGATTGCGATCGCGGCAAACCAAATGAGCGTGATCGGTCCGAACAAGGCGGCGACCTTCGCGGTGCCGCGCGACTGCGCCGAAAACAGCACGATCAGGATGACGACCGTGATCGGCACCACGAATTCGTCGAACGCCGGCGTCACGACCTTCAAGCCTTCGACCGCCGAGAGTACCGATAGCGCCGGTGTGATGATGGCGTCGCCGTAAAATAGCGCGCCGCTGATGATGCCGAGCAGGATGACGATCGAACCCCAGCGCGTTCCGGCGAGTGCGCGCGAGGCAAGCGCCATCAGCGCCAGCGTGCCACCCTCCCCGTTATTGTCCGCGCGTAGCAGAACCAGAACGTATTTGGCGGTGACCACCAGCAGCAGCGCCCAGATGATCAACGACAGAATGCCGAACACGATCGGCTCGCTCACCACCTTGCCGGGCCCAGCCGCCGCCAACACCGACTCGCGCAAGGCGTAGAGTGGGCTCGTGCCGATGTCGCCGTAGACGACGCCGATGCATCCAAGCGTGAGCGCCCAGAAGCCGACCTTCACCGGCGCGTCGTCGCCATCATGAGCCCCGACCGAGCCACCGTGAGCGGCAGCAGAACTTTGCGACATGGAGGGGATGGCCCGGATCTATTGCAATGCAAAAAATTTGAGACGCGGCTTATAACGCTGCTACGACCGCCTCAGCTCCATCATTTGTGCAATCCGAAACATCAAGCCATGCACAAAGCGCAGATCGAGAATCATAAATTACATCATTATATCAATGAGTTCAATGAGAAGCTCAGCGTCGCAAGTTCAGACTGTGACCTGGGTGCCGACTTCGACCACCCGCCCGGTCGGAATCTGGAAGAAATCAGTGGCGTCGCTGGCCGAGCGCGCCAGTGCGATGAACAGGTGATCCTGCCAGGCCGGCATGCCCGATTTCGCCGACGGCTTAAGTGCGCGCCGCGACAGGAAGAACGAGGTCGACATGATGTCGAATTGCCAGCCGTGCTTGCGGGCGATCGCCAGGGCTTTGGGCACGTTGGGCTGTTCCATGTAGCCGAACTTCAACGACACGCGCGAGAAATGCGCTGGTAGCGGCGTGATCTGCACCCGCTCCTCCTCGCCGACGCGCGGGGTATCGGCGGTGATGATGGTCAGAATCACATTGTGCTCGTGCAGCACTTTGTTGTGCTTGAGATTGTGCAGCAAGGCGGTCGGCGCGAAATCGGGATCGCTGGTGAGAAACACCGCGGTGCCCGGTACGCTATGCGGCGGCTTCTTCTCGAGACTGCGGAGCAAAGTATCGATCGGCACCTCAGTGCGCCGGGTCTTGTTGACCAGGATGCCGCTGCCACGCCGCCAAGTCAGGATCAGCAGCACCATGGTCGCGCCGAACAACAGCGGCGCCCATGCGCCCTCGAACAATTTCATGAAATTGGCGGAGAAAAAGGTGACATCGACAATCACGAATGGCGTCATCAGCAACGCTGCCTTCCAGAGCGGCCAATGCCAGCTTCGCCATATCACGATGAAAGCGAGCAGCCCATCTACCACCATGGTGGTGGCGACCGCGATGCCATAGGCGGAAGCAAGCGCGCTCGACGTACGGAACAGCCCGACCAGCAACAGCACGCCGAGCAGCAGCGCCACCGTCACGCGTGGAATATAGATCTGGCCGACGTGAGAAGCCGAGGTGTGCAGGATGGCAAGCCGCGGCAACAGGCCAAGTTGGATCGCCTGATGCACCAATGAATAGGCGCCGGTGATCACCGCTTGGCTCGCGATCACGGTCGCGGCCGTCGCCAGCACGACCATCGGCAGCAAAAATGATTCCGGCACCAATCGATAGAATGGATTTTCGATCGCCATCGGATCGGCCAGAACCTTGGCGCCCTGCCCGAAATAATTGATCAACAGCGCCGGCAACACCAGGCACAGCCAGGCGGTCTGGATCGGCTTGCGGCCGAAATGACCGAGGTCGGCATAGAGCGCCTCACCGCCGGTCACCACCAGGAACACAGCGCCGAGTGTGATCAGGCCGATCTGACCGTGATTGAGCAGAAACTCGACGCCGTAAAATGGATTGATCGCAGCCAACACGCTGGGGTCATCGCGAATATGCAGCGCACCGGCGATCGCGATCGCGACGAACCAGACCACCATGATCGGTCCGAACAGAGCGGCAACCTTCGCGGTGCCGCGGCTTTGCGCCGCGAACAGCGCAATCAGAACCACGACCGCGAGCGGCACGACGTATTCGCTGAAGGTGGGGCTTACGAGCTTGAGCCCTTCGACCGCCGAAAGCACGGAAATCGCCGGCGTAATAACGCTGTCGCCGAGAAACATCGCGGCGCCGATGACGCCGACGATGAACACAAACGCCGTTCGCCGCCCAAGCGCGCGACTTGCCAGCGCTGTCAAAGAGAGCGTACCGCCCTCCCCGTTGTTGTCGGCGCGCAGCAGGATCAGCACATATTTCAGCGTCACCGTGACGATCAGCGACCACACGATTAGCGACAACACGCCGAACACGACGGCGCGGGTGACAGTATGGTTGTCGCTGGCCGCTATCGCCGCCTCGCGAAAGGCGTAAAGGGGCTGGTGCCGATGTCGCCGTAGACCACGCCGACGCTGCCGAGCGCCAGCGCCACAAGGTTGGGTGCCGCTTCCTTGCGGCGATGCGAGACAGGGGCCTCGGCGGCAGCCGCGCTCTCGTTCACGCCATGACTCATCTTCACGCCATGACTCATCGAGGTTATTTCGGTCCGCCGCTGGGCCTGGAAGGCCGGGCTTATAGCATCGCCCGATCTGACTGAATACCGCGCTTTCCAGGGCCTGTTGATGTGGAACAACCAGGCCGAGGCGGATTTCGTTCCGGTTACGGGGTCAAATCGACCGGGATCGGCGGCTCTTCCCGCATCAGGGTAATGGTGACGCGGCGATTGGGTGACATAGAGGGGTTGTCGGGAAATAGCGGATCGGTGTCGGCCTTGCCGGCCACCATGTAGATATGCGCCGATGGCAATCCTTCGCCCGCCAGAATTTCGCGCACCGCATTGGCGCGGTCGGCGGACAGCTCCCAAGCGCCATAACCCGGCTTATCCGGCACGTTGCTGGTGGCGGTGTGGCCCGTGATCGAGACGCGGAACGGCATCGCCTTGAGCGCCGGCGCGATCTTCTGGACCAGCTTGCGGGTACGTACATAGGGCTCCTTGGCGCCGTCTGGAAACATCGAGCGGCCGTCCTGGTCGACGATTTCGATATTGAGGCCCTGCTTGGTCTCCTCGACCATGATGTGCTTGGAGGCCTCGGTGATCTCCGGCATTTCCTGCAAGGCCTGGCGCAGCGAGGCGGTAGCCAGCGCGAATTTCTCGTCCTTCTTGAGGCGCTGGCCGTATTTGGCCTCTTTATCGATATCGTTCGGTGTCGGCGTCGGGGAGGCTTCGGAGGGATCGATGTTGGCGGCGTTCTTGAGTTTCGGCCGCGTCGGCAACCCCAACACTTCGATGATGCCGGAATAGCGTACCTGATCCTGCACACCGAAAGCGTCGCGCATGGAGCCGGCGACGATTTTCAATTTCTGCTGATCTTGCGTCGAGAACGCGACCAGCATCACGAAGAAGCTCACCAGCAACCCCATAAGATCGGCAAAGGTCACGAACCAGCCGTGACCACCACCATGAGCTTCCTTGCGTCTGGCCATTGTCGCCGATCCCAATGCGCCGCTTTATGCGGCCGCTGCCGCCGGTGCTTCTTTTTCGCTCTCGGCTTCGCTGTGGCGATGCTTCTCGGGCAGGTAGGCGAGCAACATCTCGCGCACGAGGGTCGGACTTTTTGCTTCGCGGATCATCAAGATGCCGTCGATGATCAAGGTACGATTGATTTCCTCATCGACCAGTTTGAGATGCAGCTTATCGGCAATCGGCAGACAAAACAGATTGGCGAGTGCCGCGCCATAGAACGTCGCCAGCAGCGCGCCGGCCATGAACGGGCCGAGCTTGGACGGATCAGTCATATTGGCGAACATCTGCACCATGCCGATCAACGTGCCGATCATGCCGAAGGCCGGCGCGCAATCGCCGACCGCGCGATATATCTTTTGGCCCTCATCGAGATGGCTGAGGAAGTTGTCGCGGTCACGTTCGAGATTGTCGCGGATGAAGTTAGTGTCGTAGCCGTCGGCGACGAAGCGGATGCCCTTGGTCAAAAACGGATCTTCGGTCGCGACTTTTTCGAGACCCATCGGGCCGGATTTGCGTGCGACTTCGGCAAGCCCTGCCAATTCATCGACCAGCTCGCGCTGGGTGCTGCGCCGCATGGTGAAGGCGAATTTGGCGCCGAGCGGCAGGCCGTGGAAAATCGAAGAGAGCGGAAACCGGATCAGCGTGGCGGCGAAGGATCCGCCGAAAATGACGATGAAGGCATGTTCGCTGACGAACATGTGCAGGTCGCCGCCCATCATAATCACCAGGCCGACAACGCCGACGCCGCACAGCAAGCCTAAACTGGTCGCGATATCCATGAACTACCCCACCCAACACGCAACGAAGCCGCACAAAACGGTATGATGGCCGCTGCAATCGAGCCTAGACTGGGGCTGTTAAGGGGCGGTAAAGGCTAACCGTTCGTGAAAGAAAAACGCCCGCTTTGGCCGCCTCCGCACGTGACCGGCCGGCAAAAAGCTGCAAAAATCGCTGGAATTTGCCACGAAGCCCAAGGTCCGGCCTAGGACCCATAAAATATCGGAGGAAAGCGACCCATGCGTGAAATCGGCCATTTCATCGGCGGCAAAGCCGTCAAAGGGACCTCCGGCCGCTCCGGCGACGTTTTCGATCCCAATACCGGCGAAGTGCAGGCCAAGGTCGCGCTCGCCAAGCGCTCCGAGGTCGAAGCGGCAATCGCCAATGCGCAAGCCGCGCAGCCCGCTTGGGCTGCGACCAATCCGCAGCGCCGCGCCCGCGTGATGTTTAAGTTTCTCGAATTGGTGCAGAAGGAATACGACAGCCTCGCTAAGCTGCTGTCCTCCGAGCACGGCAAGACCGTGCCCGACGCGCGCGGCGACATCCAGCGCGGGCTCGAGGTGGTCGAGTTTGCCTGCGGCATTCCTCATTTGCTCAAAGGCGAATACAGCGAAGGCGCTGGGCCCGGCATCGATCTTTATTCCGTCCGCCAGGCGCTTGGCGTGGTCGCGGGCATTACGCCGTTCAATTTTCCGGCGATGATCCCGCTCTGGAAGGCAGCGCCTGCGATCGCCTGCGGCAATGCCTTCATCCTCAAGCCATCGGAGCGCGATCCGTCGGTGCCGATGCGGATCGCCGAATTGTTCCTGGCGGCGGGGCTACCGGAAGGAATCCTCAACGTCGTCAATGGCGACAAGGAAGCGGTCGATACGCTGCTCACAGACGATCGCGTCAAGGCGATCGGATTCGTCGGGTCGTCGGCGATCGCGGAATACATTTTTTCGACCGGCTGCGCCCATGGCAAGCGTGTGCAGTGCTTCGGCGGCGCCAAGAACCACATGATTGTGATGCCCGATGCCGACATGGACCAGGCGGTCGATGCACTGATCGGCGCCGGCTACGGCTCGGCCGGCGAACGCTGCATGGCGGTGTCGGTGGCGGTGCCGGTCGGTCAGAAAACCGGCGACGCGCTGATGAAAAAATTGATCCCGCGGGTCGAGAGCCTGAAGATCGGACCCTCCAGCGACTCGCAAGCGGACTACGGGCCGATGGTTACCAAAGAACTGCTCGGCAAAGTGCGCGGCTATATCGATACCGGCATCAAGGAAGGCGCCAAGCTCGTCGTCGACGGACGCAATTTCAAATTACAGGGCTACGAAGACGGAAATTTCATTGGCGGCTGCCTGTTCGACGACGTCAAGCCGAACATGAAAATCTACAAAGAAGAAATCTTCGGGCCTGTGCTCTCGGTGGTGCGCGCCAAAGACTACGACGAAGCGGTGCGGCTGCCCTCCGAACATGAATACGGCAACGGCGTCGCCATCTTCACGCGTGACGGCGACACCGCACGCGATTTCGTCAACCGCGTGCAGGTCGGCATGGTCGGCGTCAACTTCGCCATTCCGGTGCCACTAGCCTATTACACCTTCGGCGGCTGGAAGCGCTCCGGTTTCGGCGACCTCAATCAGCACGGGCCGGATTCGATTCGCTTCTACACCAAGACCAAGACCGTGACCTCGCGCTGGCCAACCGGCACCAAGGAAGGTGCCGAATTCGTGATCCCGACCATGAAGTGAGGCGGCGCGCAGAATGATCAGGCTCGCTGGGGGCGTTCTGATCGCGTCGCTGCTGGCAGGATGCGCCGGTACTCCGCTCGGAGACGCCGCGCCGGCTGCCGCCGCGACCGACACGAGCGGGCGCTGGATCCTGGCGGCGCCGAATGCGCCGACTTGCGGACTGAATTTTGGCGGGCTGCCGGGCGCGCAGGAGGGTCGTGTATTGCCCGAAGGCGGTTGTCCCGGCAAATTCTTCACCAGCCGACGCTGGACACTCGAGCAAGGCGCGCTGGTGATCAACGACGACGAAAACCAGCCGCTGGCACGCTTGAGCTTCGCCGATGGCCATTATGAAGGTCAGGCCACTTCCGGCATGCCGGTGACGCTCACCCGCCAGATCATCGAACCACAGGAAAGCCAATGACTGATTACCAGCTCTATTGCTTCGCCCAGTCCGGCAATGCCTATCGCGCTGCGCTGATGCTTAATCTGATCGGCGCCAAATGGGAGCCGATCTGGACCGATTTCTTCGGCGCCGGGGTCCAGCGTACGCCCGGGTACCGCACCGACGTCAATGAAATGGGCGAAGTGCCGGTGCTGGTGGACAGTACGAAGAAGCTCACGCAATCGGGCGTGATCCTCACTTATCTCGCCCGGAAAAGCGGAAAATTCCTGCCGCAGAACGAGGAGCAGGAGTTGGAATCGCTGCGCTGGATCATCTTCGACAACCAGAAGGTCAACGGTTTTCTCGGGCCGTTCCGGTTCCTGAAAAACTTCGCCAAGCCGGCGGGCGATCCGGCGGTGCTAGCGTTCCTGCAAGGGCGCGCGCAGGGCAACCTCGCCATCGTCAACAAGCGGCTGACCGGCCGGCAATATCTGGTGAGCGACAAGCCGACCATCGCCGACGTTTCGATGACCGCGTATCTGTATTACCCGGCGGAGGAATACGGCTTCGATATAGCCAAGGACCATCCGGCGATCGGCGCATGGCTGGAGCGCATGAAAGCCTTGCCAGGCTGGAAGCATCCCTACGATCTGATGCCGGGCTATCCGTTCGGCACGAGCGGTTATCGCAATCAATGATCGTGATGATGGCTGTGGTGACCGCGTGGCATCGAGGCCAATGACGCCGGTCAGTTCAGCCGTGTCGGGCGGTCATGATCAGCATCGTGTCCTGGCGCGATCGGACCCGCCGACACTTGCGCTTCGGCTGCGGGCACTAGTGCCGCTGCCGCGGCGGCGTCCCTCCGCTGATACTCGCGATAGGACCACCAGCCGAGCGGCAGGCACGCCAGATAAGTAAGCGAACCGATGGTGAGTACCTGCCACGGGTAACTAATCAGCAGCGCGAAGAAGAACACCACCAGCACGAACACCGGCAGCACCATCTCGGGCGGCACGCGTTTGCCGACGCGCTTGCCGGAGAACACCGGCAGTCTTGAGACCATCAACACCGCGATCGCCAGCGTGTAGAAGAATGTAAGCCACACCGTGACCAGACCGTTGGAGACGCCGAGGAAATTGAGATAGATCGGCAGCAGCACGGTGATGGCGCCGGCCGGCGCCGGGATGCCGGTGAAGAAATTTCCGGCCCAAGCCGGCTTGCTCGGATCGTCGATCATCACGTTGAAACGCGCGAGCCGCAATGCTGCGCAGATCGCGAACACCAGCGCCGCGATCCAGCCGGCCGATTTGAGTTCCGCGAGACCCCAGAAGTACAGGATCAACGCCGGCGCAACGCCGAAATTCACGAAGTCGGCGAGACTGTCGAGTTCGGCGCCGAAGCGAGAGGTACCCTTGAGCATGCGCGCCACGCGGCCATCAATGCCGTCAAGCAGCACCGCAAGCACGATCGCAGCCAGCGCCAGTTCGAGCCTGTTCTCGACTGCGACGCGGATCGCGGTCAGACCAGCGCACAGCGCCAGGAGCGTAATGAGATTGGGCAATAGCGTGCGCACCGGGATCGCCTTGAAGCGGCGGCGGCGGGGCGGCGCGGGATCGAACGGCGGAAAAACCATGGCGGCATTATAGCTCTTTGCACGGGGCCTCGCTCTAGGCACGGCAACATGGTGAATGTCCGTTGTTGCCAAAATTATGTGCATTAGCTGTTTTTGCATGAACGGCCAGAGCGGGCGGCATTGCTCTGCAACAATTTCTCCTGTGATTTCAAAATGATCGACTAAGTTTTGGTATGGGCCACATATTGCGTAAGATGGCAGCGGGATTGTCACAGGGGGTACCTAATGTCCGCATCGATAGCGCAGCCAACGGCCAAGTCTACCGCGTCAACACGCTGGATCCAGCTGGTGCTGGGCATGATCGCCATGATGTCGATCTCCAGCCCGCAATATGTCTGGACCCTGTTCACAAAATCCTTTCAGGACGGGCTTGGGGCAACACTGGCCGACATTCAGTGGACGTTCTCGATTTTGATCATTCTGCAAACCTGGCTGTCGCCGTTGCAGGGCTACATGGTCGACAGATTTGGTCCGCGGCTGCTTATCGCCGTCGGATGTCTGATGTCAGGCGCGGGCTGGATCACATCGGCTTACGCAACGAGCCTGACCGGCCTGTATTTTACCTATGGCCTGTTCTGCGGTGTCGGAACCGGCATCGTCTATATCGGCATAATCGGCTTGATGGTGCGCTGGTTCCCGGACCGGCGCGGTTTTGCCACCGGCATGGTGGCCGCCGGTTATGGCTTCGGCGCCATTGCGACCACCTTCCCGATCAGTTCGATGATGGCGAGCGCCGGCTACCAGCACACGCTGGTGGTGTTCGGAATCATCCTCGGTGTCGTCGGCGCCGCCGCCGCGCTTGCAATGCGGATGCCGCAGGCAAGCGACAAGCTTCCGGCGGTCGCCGTGATGTCGTCGGCGAAAGATGTCGCGCCGACCGATATGCTCAAGACGAAAGTGTTCTGGCTCATGTTCTTTATGATGACCATGATGTCGACCGGCGGGTTGATGATCATCTCGCAGTTTGCCTCGTTCTCACGCGACTTCGGCGTCACCAAGGTCATGGTCTTCGGTCTAGCGGCCCTGCCGCTAGCGCTGACCATCGACCGCATCACCAATGGACTGACGCGGCCGTTCTTCGGCTGGCTGTCGGACCGGATCGGCCGCGAGAACACGATGGGCATCGCCTTCCTGATGGAGGCATGTGCCGTCACGGCGATGGTGCTGTTGCGCGACAACACGCTCGTCTTCGTACTGCTGTCGGGCGTGGTGTTCTTCGGCTGGGGCGAAATCTTCTCGCTGTTCCCCTCGACCCTGACCGATACCTTCGGCACCAAATCCGCCACCACCAATTACGGCTTCTTGTATATGGCGCAGGGCGTGGGCTCGGTGCTGGGCGCGCCGGTCGCCGCGCTGATTTATGCCAAGGCCGGCAGTTGGCTCCCGGTATTCGCGATCATCATCTGTCTTGACGCGCTAACCGGCATTCTCGCGCTGGTCGCGCTCAAGCCAATGCGGAAAAGCTATTTGGGGAAATGAGGCGCTAGCTCGCCCGGAACGCGCGCCCAGCATCATCGTCTCGCAAATCGGCGAGCACGGTTTCGCCGGCAATCGAGGTCTGGCCGACCGCGACCATCGGCGGCGTGCCGTCGGGCAGATAGACGTCGAGGCGCGAGCCGAAGCGGATCATGCCGAAGCGCTCGCCGGCGCCGATCGGCTGACCCTCGTGCACGAAGCAAACGATACGCCGGGCAACCAGCCCCGCGATCTGCACCACCGCCACGCGGCTGCCCGCGACGGCGATCACCAGCGAATTTCGCTCGTTGTCGGCGCTCGCTTTGTCGAGGTCCGCGTTGAAGAATTTGCCCGGCTGGTAGACGATTTTCTCCACACGGCCGGCAACCGGGCTGCGATTCACGTGGCAATCGAACACGCTCATGAAGATCGAAATACGCGGCAGCGGCTTGTCACCGAGGCCGAGCTCGTGCGGCGGCGCCGCGGTGGTAACCTGGCTGACGCGGCCGTCGGCCGGCGCCACCACCAACCCCTCGCGCACCGGCGTTACGCGCGGCGGATCGCGGAAGAAATAGGCGCACCAGATCGTCGCTACCGTGCCGAGCCAGCCGAGCGGGCTCCACAGCCAGAACAGCACCAGACTGGCGAGCGCGAAGGCGCCGATGAAGGGATAGCCTTCCGGCGTGATCGGTACGATTTGCGCGCGAATCGAATCGTAAATCGACATTCCCTATCCTACTCCGCGGCGTCCGCCGGCGCTTCCCGCAGCGGTGCGGCGGCCTCCGAAATGATGTCCTCCACTAAGGGCGGATTGCGATTGGGCGCGACTTCGTTATCGCCTACCTGGGCGAGCCTCTCGCGCGCCTCCTCGGCCTCGCGCTGGCGGTTCCACATGCTGGCATAGAGCCCGTTTGCCGCCAGCAGCGCGTAATGCGCGCCACGCTCGACGATCTCGCCTTGGTCGAGCACGATGATCTCATCGGCGCCGACAATGGTCGAGAGCCGGTGCGCGATCACCAACGTGGTGCGGCCCTTGGACACCCGCTCCAGCGCGTCCTGGATTTCCTTTTCAGTGTGGCTATCGAGCGCGGAGGTCGCCTCGTCCAGCACCAAGATCGGCGGCGCCTTCAGGATGGTGCGCGCGATGGCGACACGCTGCTTCTCACCGCCAGACAGCTTCAAGCCGCGCTCGCCGACTTCCGTTTCGTAGCCCTTGGGCGCCATGCGGATGAGCGAGTCAATCTGCGCGAGCTTGGCGGCCTCTTCCACCTCGGCGTTGCTGGCTTCCCAGCGGCCGTAGCGGATGTTGTAGCGGATGGTGTCGTTGAACAGCACAGTGTCCTGCGGCACCATGCCAATGACCTGTCGCAGCGAGCTTTGTGTGACCCCGGCGATGTCTTGATTGTCGATCAAGATGCGGCCGCCGGCCAGATCGTAAAATCGGAACAACAGCCGCGAGATCGTCGACTTGCCGGCGCCGGAGGGGCCGACCACCGCCACCGTTTTTCCGGCCGGCACCTCGAAGCTGATGCCCTTCAAGATGCGCCGCTCCGGCTCGTAGGCGAAGCCTACGTTCTCGAAGCGGATATTGCCGCTCGCGACCTTAAGCGGCCGCGCGCCGGGGACGTCCTTGATTTCCGGTTCGCGCGCTAGAATCGAGAACATCAGTTCGATGTCGATCACCGCCTGCTTGATCTCGCGATAGACCATGCCCATGAAATTGAGCGGCTGGTAAAGCTGGATCATCATCGAGTTGATCAGCACGAAGTCGCCGATCGTTTTGGTGCCGGCTTTGATTTCGAAGGCGCACATCACCATAGCGGCGGCGAGCCCGAGCGTGAAGATCACCGCCTGCCCAGCATTGAGCACTGCGAGCGAGGTATAGGCTCGGACGCTCGCCTCCTCATAGAGCGCCATCGATTTGTCGTAGCGCTCGGCTTCGCGTTGCTCGGCGCTGAAATATTTCACTGTCTCGTAGTTGAGCAGCGAGTCGATGGCCTTGATGTTGGCGTCGGTGTCGCTCTCGTTCATCTTGCGGCGGATGCCGATGCGCCACTCGGTGGCGTGATAGGTGTAAATCAAATAGACCGCGACCGTGACCAGGACCACCGCGACATAACGCCAGTCGAACTGCCACATCAGTACGCCGATGATCAGCGCTAGTTCGATGATGGTGGGCGAGAGCTGCAGGATCACCATCCGCACGATGGTTTCGATCGCGTTGCGGCCGCGCTCCAGCACGCGCGTCAATCCGCCCGTCTTGCGCTCGAGATGGAAGCGCAGCGACAGCTCGTGCATGTGCACGAAGGTGCGGAAGGCGAGCCGGCGTACCGCGTGCATCGCGACTTTGGCGAAGATTCCGTCGCGCAGTTGCGTGAGCGCCGCCATCAAGATGCGCATGGCGCCGTAGGCAATCGTCATGGCGACCGGAATGGAGACCGCCCACAGCAGCCAGTCGGTGGCAGCGACCGGCGCGGTGCCGTGGCCGGCGAGCGCGTCGGTTGCCCATTTGAAGGTGAAGGGCACCGCGACGGTCGCGAGCTTGGCGGCAAGCAACAGCACCATCGCGCCCAGCACCCGCAGCTTCAGGTCGCTACGGTCGGACGGCCAGATATAGGGCCACAGGTGGATGATGGTCTTGAGTAGCGCGCCGCGGTCGGCGGAGACGCGCGGATTACTCTCGGCTGATCGGTGGTGGTGATGGTCGCTCATTCGAGGCCTTCATATAGGAGGATTCTCGGCCTTAATCACCCCGCTCCCGCCCTGCCAATGATTTTTAGGCTGCCTTGACGCTGCCGCAGACACCGTGCACATGACCCTCGGTCATGAACCAACAGAAAAAATGAGCAAAATCAGAAAAATCTGCGTCTATTGCGGCTCGGGACCCGGCACCGACCCGGCCTTTGTCGAGGCCGCGCGCGCGTTTGGCGCGATCCTGGCCAAGAACCACATCGGCTTGATCTATGGCGGCGGCGCCATCGGCATCATGGGCGAACTCTCCCGCGCCGTGCTCGACAACGGCGGCGAAGCGACCGGCATTATCCCTGAATTTTTAATGTCGCGTGAACATGCCGTGAAAGAAGCAAACGGGCTGATCGTCACGCGCGACATGCACGAGCGCAAACGCAAGATGTTCGAACTGGCCGATGCCTTCGTCGCGCTGCCGGGCGGCGTCGGCACGCTGGAGGAGATCGTCGAGCAAATGACCTGGGTGCAGCTCGGCCGCCACACCAAGCCGATCCTGCTTGCCAACATTAAGGGCTTCTGGGAGCCGCTCTGCGCATTGCTCGACCATATGAAGAAGCTTGAGTTCATTCGCGGAAATCTGAGCTTCGATCTGCTGGTCACCGACAAAGTCGACGACATAGTGCCGATGCTGCGCAAGGCAGCGGATGCGGTGCCGGCATCGGCGAAACGATTGTCTGCGGCTGACGCCGACAAGCTGTGACGATTAGTCTTTGGCCATAAACGTCACCGCCTCGATGCGGTTGCCGTCAAGATCGCGGATGAAGGCGGCGTAATATTTATCGTTGTAATGCGCGCGATAGCCGGGCGCGCCGTCGCAGGTGCCACCGCCAGCAAGCGCGGCAGCATGGAATGCATCGACCGCGGCGGCTGCGCTGGCGCGTAGGCAAATATGCACGCCGCTGTCAGCCGCTACCGGCGTCATACCGGTTCGTTGGTTGATCCAGAATTCGGGATATTTCTTGCCGTAGCCAATCGCGGCGTCCGGCCATTCACGCACCTTCGACATACCGAGCGTAGCCAACAGCGCAGTATAAAAGCGCTCGCCCGCTTTGAGATCATGTACCGCGATGGAAATGTGGTCGATCATGGCCTTGCGAGCTGACTATGCCGGGGCGCCTGACTTCACGAGTTTATAAATAATCGAATCCATCAAGGCCTGGAATGACGCGTCGATGATATTGGTCGACACCCCGATCGTGGTCCAATTCTCGCCGGCCTCATCCTCGCTCTCGATCAGCACGCGGGTCACCGCCTCGGTGCCGGAATTGAGAATGCGCACGCGGTAATCGGTGAGCTTCAAGCGATCGATATATTTCTGGTACTTGCCGAGATCCTTGCGCAGCGCCAGATCGAGCGCGTTGACCGGGCCGTCGCCTTCGGCCTCTGACGATATAATTTCGCTACCAATCCGCACTTGCACGGTTGCCTTCGACACGGTCACGCGCTTCCCGTTTGCATTGGCATGTTGCGCGACGCTGACGTCGAATTGCGCGATATCGAAATAATTCGGCACGGTGCCGAGCGTGCGTCGCGCCAGCAGTTCGAACGAAGCGTCCGCTGCTTCGTAAGCGTAACCGATAGTCTCACGCTCTTTGACGATTTCCAGCAGGCGGCCGATGCGCGGATCGTCCTTGTCGGCCTTGATGCCGATGCGCTCGAGCTCGGCCAAAATGTTGGATTTGCCGGCCTGCTCCGACACCATCACCTTGCGCCGGTTGCCGATGGCTTCCGGCGCGGTGTGCTCGTAGGTGGCGGGGTCCTTCATGATCGCGGAAGCATGGATGCCCGCCTTGGTGGCGAAGGCGCTCTCGCCGACATAGGGCGCGTGGCGGTTGGGAGCGCGGTTGAGCCGCTCGTCAAGCGCGTGCGACACCTGCGTGAGCTTATGAAGCTGCGCATCGGATACGCCAATCTCGAACTTGCCCGTAAATTCCGGTTTGAGTTTGAGCGTCGGTATGATTGAGACGAGATTGGCGTTGCCGCAGCGCTCGCCCAGCCCATTGAGCGTGCCCTGGATCTGCCGCGCCCCGGCGCGCACCGCGGCAAACGAATTGGCGACCGCCTGCTCGGTATCGTTATGGGCGTGGATGCCGACATGATCGCCCGGGATGACCTTGCACACCGCGCCGACAATCTCCTCGACCTCGTGGGGCAGCGTGCCGCCATTGGTATCGCACAACACGACCCAGCGCGCGCCTTCGTCGTAGGCGGCCTTGGCACAGGCCAGTGCATAGTTCGGATTGGCCTTGTAGCCGTCGAAGAAATGCTCGCAGTCGAGCAGCACCTCGCGGCCTTTGGCCTTGGCCGCGTCGACGCTGTCGCGGATCGAGGCGATGTTTTCCTCATCAGTGGTCTCGAGCGCCACACGAACATGGTAGTCCCAGGCCTTGGCCACAAAGCAAATTGCATCAGCCTTGGCCTCCAGCAGTGCCGCGAGGCCGGGATCGTTCGAGGTTGAGCGGCCGGGACGCCGTGTCATGCCGAAGGCGGTGAACGTCGTGTCAAATTTACGGTCTTCGCCAAACAGTTCGGTGTCGGTCGGATTGGCGCCCGGATAGCCACCCTCGACGTAGTCGATGCCGAGATCGTCGAGCATGCCGGCGATCGCCAGCTTGTCAGCCAGCGTGAAGTCGACGCCATTGGTCTGCGCGCCGTCGCGCAGCGTGGTGTCGAACAGATAAAGACGTTCGCGGGCCACGGCGTTGCTCACCAAAGGTAGTGGTTTGAAGCCAAGGCAATGGCGATGACGATCGCGATGGCCGCAATAATGAAATGGTGCCGTTTCATTGCGTCACGTCATCCGGTACGCGACGTAGACTGCGATCAGAATCGCGGCGATCAGCACACCGTATTTGAGCACGATGTAATAGAGCCAATGGCGCGGGAACGGCGTGTCGGGCTTGGTCATGAGGCCTCCCGTTTGGCGGCAATAGATTTATCAAGCTGTTTGTGCAGCGTGGTATTGGCGAGCCATTCGTCACCGATCGAAACCGTATTGCGCTGCTGCGCGACATAGCCACGCTTCTCAAAGAAGCCGCGTGCACTGTCGCTGGCATCGACGACGAGCTTCTCGGCGCCGCGGCCACCGGCGAGTTTTTCCAGCGCGTCGGCCAACATGGCGCCCACTCTTTGCCCGGCCGCGGCCGGATGGACATAGAGCATGTCGATCTTGTTGCCACTGGCGAGCGAGGCGAAACCGGCGGGCGAGCCTTCCAGCGTCGCCACCAACGTCAACTGGCTGCCGAGTTTTTTGCCGAAGGCGGCCTCGTCATCGGCGACGGAGGCCCAGGCGTCCTGCTGTGCCGGGGTGTAATCCTCGTCAGTCAAATCCGCGATGCTGTCGCGGAAGATTTCACGCAACACGGCTGCGTCCTCGGCCAGATAAGGCCGCAGTGCCAGTTTGGGATGCGCCACAGCCATCAACGCGCGATCTCCCAGGTGGTGCCGTCCTTGGAGTCTTTTAGCACGACGCCCATGGCGGCAAGTTCGTCGCGGATGCGGTCGGATTCTTTGAAGTCTTTGGCTTTGCGTGCGGCACTACGTGCGTCAACCAGATTGGCGACCTTTCCTTCATCGATCGCCAGCGAGGCAGGCCGGAATGCGCTCCAGGTCGTGGCAGGAATTTGCAGCAGGCCGATCAACTGAGCGCTGGCCTTGAGGCACGCGGCCGCAGGCTTAGCACCCTTGGCCGCTTCAGCGCGCAGTTCATGCAAGGTCGCGAAAGCCTTTGGCGTGTTGAGGTCGTCGAACAGCGCGTCGAGTGCATCGGCACACAGATAACCGGGCTGCACGTCGGCGGTCAGCGCGTACCAATGATCGAGGTTTTTCTGGGCCTCGCGCAGGCCGGCAACGGTCCAATTGATTGGTTGCCGATAATGCGTTTGCAGCATGGTGAAGCGCACCGCCTCTCCCGGCCAATCCTGTAGCAACTCTCTAATCGTCACAAAATTTCCAGCCGATTTGGCCATCTTCTCGCCTTCGACCTGCAAGAAGCCGTTGTGCATCCAGTAGTTCGCCATCACGCCGGTATGAAACGCGCAGCGCGACTGCGCAATTTCGTTCTCGTGATGCGGAAACACCAGATCGATGCCGCCACCATGGATGTCGAAAGTCTCGCCGAGATGCTTCCAGGCCATGGCCGAGCACTCGATGTGCCAGCCGGGCCGCCCCGGCGTCTTGACGCCGGCCGGCGACGGCCAGCTCGGCTCGCTCGGCTTCGACGGCTTCCACAGCACGAAATCCTGCGGGTCTTTCTTGTAGGGTGCGACCTCGACGCGGGCGCCCGCGATCATTTCGTCCAGCGGACGGCGCGACAGCCTGCCGTAATCCGGCATCGACGGCACGTTGAACAGAATATTGTCTTCGGCGACATAGGCGTTGCCGGATTTCACCAGCCGCTCGATCAGCGTCTTCATTTCCTCGGTATGCTGGGTCGCCCGTGGTTCGATCGTCGGCTCGAGACAGCCAAGCGCAGCAACGTCGGCTTTGAAATCTTCGTAGGTCTTTTTCGTCAACTCACCGATTGAAACGCCGCGCTCGGCGGCGCGCGCATTGATCTTGTCGTCAACGTCGGTGACGTTGCGCACGTAAGTAACGTGGCTATCGCCATAGATATGCCGCAGCAGCCGAAACAGCACGTCAAACACGATCACCGGCCGCGCATTGCCGATATGGGCGAAGTCATAGACGGTCGGCCCGCACACATACATGCGCACGCGCGCGGGATCGAGCGGGGTGAACACCCGCTTGTCGCGCGTCAACGTATCGTAGAGCTTGAGCTCCATGCCGCAGCGGTCCTCGTGCCTGCTGGCCCGGGCGTTGCTTTATCTCGATGGAGAAAAGACGGCCGCAGCCAGCTGTGCGCTAGCTAATAATCTCGCGGCAAATGCCACAGATATGGTTAAGGCCGTTCATCACGGGCGCACAATGATGCGTCGCGCCGGGACCGTCAAGGCCTACAAACCCCACGCCGCTAGGGTTAAGCGGCCCTTAATGATTTTGCCCTCATTCTCCTCATCGGTGCCGGACGGGGCGCCCAAGCAAGCGGGCTTTGTCATGCGTACACTCCTGGTCGGCCTCGCCGCCATTCTCTCCATCTGTGTCGTCGGCTCGGCGCAGGCTGAGCGGCGCATGTTCATCATCGCCAATGACGGCGACGGCTATGGCATCGACCGCTGCCTCGCCTCGGGCGACAGGTGCGGCGCAGCGGCAGCCAACGCCTATTGCAAAGGTCACGAATTCGCGTCGGCGATGTCCTATCGCAAGGTCGACCGCGACGACATCACCGGCGCAATTCCGGCCGGCGGCTCGGGCGGCTGTAAAGACAGCAACTGCGACGTCGTCGCCATCGTCTGCACGCGTTAATTCAAGGTTTCAAGAATATCGTGACCAGCGCCCGGTCCCGCCGGACGCTGGTTGTCGTTTCATTTGCCACTAGGACTTGTTGCTAAGACTTGCGCGCGTCCAGCGAATAGCGCCCGGCGCCACTGACCATCAACGCCACGAAGCCGCCCGTGATCGCCATGTTCTTGAAGAAGTGCGACATCTGATTGCCGTCGGCGAAGTTGCGGTGCGCGATCAGCGCCGCGAGCAGGACGTAGACCGCGCAAATGAGGGCCACGAGGCGGGTCTGATAACCGAACAGAATGAGCAGACCACCGCCGAGCTCGACAACAACCGAGATCGCGGCGGCCAGCGGCGGCACCGGAAGCCCCTGTTTGGCCATGTAGGCGGTCGTGCCGGCGAAAGCGGTGATCTTGAAATAGCCCTAGGTCACGAACAGCGACGCGAAAAACAGCCGCGCAACCAGCGTCGCGAGATCGTTGTGTTGGTCGAGTTTGAGCATCGCTTCCCCCTGCTTCCTAAAATGTCTTCAGCGCCGCCTCGATCGGACGGCTGTCCGTAAACTATCACGGTCACAAACACCGGGATGCGGATTTACGTCCGTCCCCGTGGGATGTTTCCCAAGTCGCGCCTGCCCGCCCAAGCTTGCGGCGCAGCCCACGATCTCGTTCGGCGCTCCGAGATCACCGACCGGTCGATACCACGCGTGAGCAACGCGCCGAGTGCGGCAGCCAGCGTTAGTTACAAGGGTAACCACTAGCAACGCAGCGCTTTTTGTTCAGGTTAGAACACTTCCAAACGCGTTGCGCCGACGTGCAACTTCGGCCAAGGTTCCCGCCACGCGCTAAAGGCGATGGGCCATAAGAGCCCACTGCATGCGCGAGGGAACGCGGGTCAGCGCAGAATGACCGACCAGGGTGCTCAAAGCGCACGCGGTAATCCGGCCGGTCCCGGCGAGGCCGCGCTCAAGCTGGACGATTTCCTGCCCTATCGGCTCAATGTCTGCGCCAGCCTCGTTTCGCAAGCGCTGTCGCGCATCTACGCCGAGCGCTACAAGATCGGCGTGCCGGAATGGCGCGTGCTGGTGACACTCGGTCAGTTCGGCATGATGACCGCCAAGGCGATCGGCACCCACAGCTACATGCACAAGACCAAGGTGTCGCGGGCGGTCGCTTTGCTCGAACGCCGCAAGCTGGTAACGCGCCGCGCCAATCGCGCCGATATGCGCGAGGCCTTCCTGTCGCTTAGTGCGACCGGGCGCGAGGTCTATGACGAACTGGCCCCGATGGCGCTCAATTTCGCCCGTCAGTTGTTGCAGACCGTTGATCCGGCAGATCGTGCCGCGCTCGATCGTGCGCTGAAAAAACTCACCGAGCGGTCGGCGCAGCTCACCGCCGAACTCGCCAACGCACCCAGCGGCCGCTAAATTGCCGCCGTCATTGCCGTCAACGTCCCGGGGGTCAGCCGTGAAGCTATATAGTTATTTCCGCTCGTCCGCCGCCTATCGCGTGCGCATCGCGCTCAATCTCAAGAGCCTGTCCTATGCGGCGGCGTCCATCCATTTGACCAAGGATGGCGGTCAGCAACGCAAACCGGGGTTTCGCGCCGTCAATCCGCAAATGCGCGTTCCGGCGCTCGAATTGTCCGGCGGCGAGGTTTTGACCCAATCGCTGGCGATCATCGAATATCTCGACGAGATCCATCCCGAGCCGCCGCTCTTGCCGGCCGACGCGCTGGAGCGCGCGAAAGTGCGCGCCATTGCGCAAATGGTCGCCTGCGACATTCATCCGCTCAACAATCTCGTCACCCTGCAATATCTCAAGCGTGAACTCAAACATGAGCAGCCGGAGATCGACGCCTGGTACCACCATTGGGTGATCGAGGGCTTTAGCGCGATCGAGGCCATGATCGAGCCCGGTCCCTATGCCTGCGGCGCGTCCGTGACACTCGCCGACATCTGCCTGGTGCCGCAGGTGTTCAACGCGCGGCGTCTCAAGGTGCCGCTCGATCGTTTCCCGAAAATTGTTGCGGCCGACGCCGCCTGCCTGAAGTTGCCGGCGTTTGACAAAGCCAGGCCCGAGAACCAGCCGGATGCGGAGTGACGGCATCTCGCAGGCCTGCTAGACCACGGCCCGCGCTTTGCCCACCCCTCAGCAGCAGCCGAACCAATCCGTGATCACCCACAAGCTCGCCCGCGTCGTCCTTTGGATGGTCGGCACACTGCTCTCGTTCTCGGTCATGGCGGTGTCGATCCGCGAACTGGCCAATGGCGGCTTGAGTATTTTCGAAATCCTCGCCATCCGCAGCGGTGTCGCTTTGGTGGTATTGTTTTTTCTGCTGGCGGTGCGGCCGGGGTTACGCGTGCACGCGCGGCCGCGCCGCATGGGGTTGAACTTGTTGCGCAACAGCGTGCACTACGCCTCGCAATATGCCTGGGCGCTGAGCCTCACGATGTTGCCGCTCGCCACGGTGTTCGCGCTTGAATTCACCATGCCCGGCTGGACCGCGCTGCTGGCGGTCTGGCTGCTGCACGAGAAGATGACACCGAGCCGCCTGGGCGTGGTGGTGCTTGGGTTGGTCGGCGTGCTGGTGATCCTGCGACCCGGCATCGCCAGCTTCAATCCGGCGGCTTTGCTCGTGCTCGCCGCCGCGGTCGGCTACGCCATCACCATGATCACCACCAAGAAACTGACCATGACCGAGACCACATTCGGCATCGTTTTTTGGATGGCGGTGATCCAGCTTCCGATCTCGCTGATCGGCAGTGACCCAGCAGTATTCCTGCATCTCGGGGCGCGCCATATTTTGCCCGCATTTGGGGTCGGCATTGCCGGCCTGACGTCGCACTACTGTCTGAGCAATGCGTTCCGCGCCGGCGATGCCACTCTGGTGGTTCCACTCGATTTCATGCGCATTCCGCTAATCGCGGTTGTCGGCTGGGCGTTTTACGGCGAACGGCTCGACATATTCGTGTTGCTTGGTGCCCTGATCATCGTCGCCGGCGTGTTGTGGAATCTGCGCGCAGAGGCGGCACGGCCGCACTAAGCACGAGGCTCGCAAAGCCCATGATTTTAGCGTTAGAGTGCCGGTCATGACGGGATGCGCGCGCAAGTTTGCAATGGCGGTGGTGGCGATGCTCGCGGCCGGCGCGGCAGCATTCGCACAATCGCCCAATCCGAATTGCCAGCGGCTGGAAACCCAGCTCGCCTCCCTCGATCGCGGCAATAGCGATCCGGCGCGCGCCCAGCAAATCAGCGCCGCGCAAGATGCGGTCAATCGCCAGCAGTTCGAAGTCGACAGGCTGGTCGCGCAATCGCGCCGTATGGGCTGCGAAAGCTCCGGCTTCTTCTCGATCTTCAACAATCCGCCGGCGCAGTGCGGCGGCTTGAGCCGTCAAATCGACCAGCAACGCAACGCGCTCGAGCGCCAACAAAACCAGCTCGAGCAGCTCAGCGGCGGCACCACCGAACGCGCCGCACAACGGCAATCTCTGTTGATCGCGCTCGGGGACAATGGCTGCGGCGCGCAATACCGCTCGGCGGCGCTGCAAGGCCAACAGGGCGGCTTTTTCGATCGCCTGTTCGGCAATAATCCGGCCTCGGCGCCAAGTGGCCAAATGGGCGGAACGTTCCGCACCATCTGCGTGCGCACCTGCGACGGCTTTTATTTCCCGATTTCGTATGCGACCTCGCCGGATCGCTTCCGCGACGACGAGCAAACCTGCCAGCGTATGTGCCCGGCATCCGAAGTTTCCCTGTACAGCTATCACAATCCCGGCGAGGAAGTAACGCAGGCGGTTTCGCTCAGCGGCCAGCCCTATACGGCCCTGCCGGCGGCGTTCAGCTATCGCAAGGCGCTCAATCCGGCGTGCAGTTGCCGGCGTCCGGGTGAGAGTTGGGCTGAGGCGCTCAAGCCCAAGGGCACTGACGATACGGTGGTGCCCGGCGACGTGATTGTCACCGAGCAGAACGCCAAGCGGCTGTCGCAACCGCGCCTGGGCGTCGACGGCAAGCCGGTCCGTCCAGACCCGCGCGCAAAGACGCAAGCGCCCGATCCGTCGCCGATTGCCGAAGCGCCGGGCGAGACCGATCCGACGAAACGGACAGTGCGCACGGTCGGCCCGACTTTCCTGCCGGTACGATAAATCTAGAAATCTTCGGTCTTAGTCGGCTTACCGGTGACCAGCGATAGGTCCGGCGCCGGCAGCGGCGTGCCGGGGTCGCGGAAACGGTTGGTGATTGGATAACGGCGGTCGCGGCCGAAATTCTTCAACGTCACCTTCACGCCCGGCGCCGCCTGCCGGCGTTTGTATTCGGCGATATTGAGCATGCGCTCGATCCGCACCACCGTCGCCTGATCGAAGCCGGCCGCGACGATGACCGAGATCGGTTCTTCGCGTTCGACCAGCCGTTCCAGGATCGGATCGAGCACTGAATAAGTTGGTAGCGAATCCTCGTCCTTCTGGTTCTCGCGCAGTTCCGCGGTCGGCGGCCGCGTGATGATGTTGTCAGGAATTACCAGATCATCAGGACCCATGGCGCCGTCGGGCTTCCAGCTATTGCGCAGCCGCGCCAAACGAAACACCTCGGTCTTGTAGAGATCCTTGATCGGATTGAAACCGCCGTTCATATCGCCATACAGCGTCGCGTAGCCGACCGACATTTCCGATTTGTTGCCGGTGGTCACCACCATGACGTTGAACTTGTTTGAGATCGCCATCAGGATCGTGCCGCGCGCGCGCGCTTGCAGATTTTCTTCGGTGACATCGCGCGGCAATTTATCAAGCGCCGGTGTGAGCGCGAACTCGAGGCCCTCGACCGCAGCTGCGATCGGCAATATCTGGTAGTGCAGGCCGAGCGCCTTGGCGCAGGCCGCCGCATCGTCGAGCGACTCTTTGGCGGTGAATTTGTATGGCATCATGACGCAGCGCACGCGATCGGCTCCAAGCGCGTCGACCGCCATCGCTGCGCACAGAGCGGAATCGATCCCGCCCGACAGGCCGAGCACGACGCCGGGAAAACCGTTTTTGTTGACGTAATCGCGCAAACCCAGCACGCAGGCCGCATAGTCGGCGCGGTCCGCTTCTACCGCGGCGGTCTTGGGTCCGTCCTCGCAGCGCCACGCATTGCCGCGCCGCTGCCAGCGGGTTGTAACGACGACTTCCTGAAATGCCGCAAGTTGGAACGCCAGCGAGCAGTCGGCGTGCAACCCAAATGAAACGCCGTCGAAGACCAGTTCATCCTGGGCACCAACCTGATTGACATAAATCGTCGGCAGCCCCTGCTCGGTCACGCGCGCCACGGCAATGTTGAGCCGCACGTCACCCTTCTGGCGCCAGTAGGGCGAGCCGTTGGGCACCACCAGCAATTCGGCGCCGGTCTCAGCCAGGCACTCGACGATTTCTTCGCCCCAGATATCCTCGCAAATCGGCAGCCCCAGCCGCACGCCGCGGAAATTCACTGGCCCCGGCATCGGCCCCGGTGCAAACACTCGCTTTTCGTCGAACACGCCGTAATTCGGCAGATCGACCTTGAAGCGCAAGGCAGCGATAGCGCCGCCGTCGAGCAGCGCCACAGCGTTGTAGAGCTTGCCATCATCGACCCAAGGCGTACCGACCAGCAGCGCCGGACCGGCCGAGGCCGTTTCACGCGCCAGCGCTTCAATCGTGGCGCGACAAGCAGCCTGGAACGCCGGCTTGAGCACCAGATCCTCGGGCGGATAGCCGGCGATGAACAACTCGGGGAAGACGACTAGATCGGCGCCTTGCGCGGCCGCCTCGACGCGCGCACGGCGCACTTTCTCGGCATTGCCGGCGATATCACCGACAGTCGAGTTGAGTTGCGCGACCGCGATCGCGAGTTTATCGGAAGGGCGGGCATTCATGCTGATGATCTAGCGCCTGCCCTTCCGGTCGGCAATCATGGTGCCGGATATTGCAGATCAGTCCAGCGCGGTCCGAATGCCCGCCGCGCCGCCATTGACCTTGATTATGCCGGTACTTTTCAGCGTCTTGCCATTGAACGAGAACACGGTAATCGTCTTATCCGCCATCGACTGGGCAAGCAGCGTCTTACCGTCCTTGCTCCACACCACACCCTGTCCCCAGCCGCCGAATTCTCCCCGCGCCGCCAGGGTCAGTTTGGTGCCGTTGATACGGAAGACTTTTAGCACGCTGTGCTCGTGGTAATTCGGATGCGTCTTCGCCTTGTTCGAGCCGTTCTGCATGATCGCCGCGACATAGGTTCCATCGGGCGACATGGTCACGCCCTCGGGGATTTGTTCGACGGGAATCGTGTCGACGATGCGGGGCGGGTTTACCTTGAGGTCGACCACTGAAAGCACATCGGTATCGCCCTGCCCGCCGCCTTGATTGCTCAGCACGGCGACATTGCCCTTTGGGCTGATGGAGATGCTGTAGGGACGATAGCCGGCCACCATGAATTTCTTGGTGTCCTCGACTTTATTGCCATCGATGCTGAGCACCGAGATGCGGTGATCGCCGTCACGAGTTGCCAGCGCCATCTTGCCATCGGGCATGAAAGCGACATGGCTCGAACCGGATTTGGCATCGCCAAGCTGAATCTTGCCGGCGGCCGTGAGCTTGTTGCCGGCGATGGTAAAGATGGACAGGGTGCCCTCGTTGCGGTTGGCGACGAGCGCTAGCGTGCCGGTGGGATTGATCGAGACGCCGGTCGCGCCCAGGCCAGCCTCAAGTGTCTGGATGACCGCGGGCGGTTTGGCCTTGAGATCGATCACCGAAAGCTTGTTATCAGGCGTGACTTTCTTGGCATCGGCCGGATCGACCTTCATGGCGCCAGTGACCAGCGCGTAACTTTCGTCGCGCGAGACGGCCACGCTTTGCGGCGGCCCAACCACGCTCGTCGGCGCCCTTACCTCGGCGATCACTTTTGGCGGCTTCGCCGAGAGGTCGATGATAGCTACGGTGTCCGGCTGCGGATTGTCTGGAACCGTACCAACGCCGTTGACCAGCACGGCTTTATTGTCGTTCGCCGACACCGCAAGCTGCGCCGAGGCGGCAGCCGTGAACAATGGAAGCGTTAGCACCGCGGCGCTGAGCGTGGCCGCATAGGCATATTGACGGATCATGATCCCCTCCCGTGCCCGGATTTTGATTTATCAGGCAGACCGGCGCGCCGAGCGCACGCCTGGGCCTCGGCTAGATTAACACCGAATGGAGGGGAAGGCTTCCCAGCCTTAAAGGCCGGCTACCGCCGGCACCGGAGTGGCGCGTCCGGACCGCTCTTTCTTGAGCAATTCGGCGAGCAGGAAGGCCATATCGATCGCCTGCTCGGCATTGAGCCGCGGATCGCAGGCCGTGTGGTAGCGGTCGTTGAGATCGGCATCGGAAATGGCGCGGGCGCCGCCGGTGCATTCGGTGACATTCTGCCCGGTCATCTCCAGATGCACGCCGCCGGCGTAAGTGCCCTCGGCCTGGTGTACGTCGAAGAAACCGCGCACTTCCTTCAGGATCAGGTCGAACGGACGCGTCTTGTAGCCGCTCGCCGAGGTGATGGTGTTGCCGTGCATCGGGTCGCAAGACCACAGCACCACCTTGCCCTCGCGTTTGACCGCGCGCACCAGCGCGGTGAGGTTTTCGCCCACTTTTTCGGCGCCGAAGCGGCCGATCAGTGTCAGCCGGCCGACCTCGTTCTCAGGGTTTAGAATATCGATCAGGCGCAGCAGATCGTCGGCCTTCAGCGAGGGGCCGCATTTGAGACCGATCGGATTTTTGATGCCGCGCGCATATTCGATGTGGGCTTGGTCGAACTGACGGGTACGGTCGCCGATCCAAATCATGTGCCCGGACGTGGCGTACCAGTCGCCGGTGGTCGAATCGACGCGGGTGAAGGCCTGCTCGAAGCCGAGCAGCAGCGCCTCGTGGCTGGTGTAGAAATCGGTGGTGCCGAGCGCGGAGTCGACGGCGAAGGTCAGCCCGCAAGCGCGCATGAAATCGAGTGCGCCGGAAACACGATCCGCCAGATCGCTATAGGCCTTTGACTGCGGCGAACCGCTAACCGATTGCAACATCCATTGATGGACGTTTTCGACGCTGGCATAGCCGCCTTTGGCGAAGGCGCGCAGCAGATTGAGCGTCGCCGCAGATTGGCGATAGGCCTCGATCTGACGGCGCGGATCGGCGCGGCGCGCTGCTTCGGTGAAGGCAATGTCGTTGATGATGTCGCCGCGATAGCTCGGCAACTCCTTGCCGTCGCGCTTTTCGGTCGGCGAAGAGCGTGGCTTGGCAAACTGCCCGGCGATGCGGCCGATCTTCACCACCGGCGACGCGCCAGCATAGGTGAGCACGATCGCCATCTGCAGGAAGACGCGGAAAAAATCGCGGATGTTATTGGCGCCATGCTCGGCGAAGCTTTCGGCGCAATCGCCGCCTTGCAGCAGGAAAGCCTCACCCTTTGCAACGCGCCCAAGCGCCTTCTTCAGGCTGCGCGCCTCGCCGGCAAACACCAATGGCGGAAACGTCGCAAGTTGCTTTTCGGTGTCGGCCAGAACCTGCCGGTCCGGATAGTCCGGGACCTGCTGGATTGGCTTCTTGCGCCAGCTATCGGGCGTCCAACGCTCGGGCATCACGAATGGCTCCAAATTTGCCGGGGTTATACACGAGAGCCCCCGGCCGAGGCCAGATAGCCGAGAAAATGCCGTAACTTGTGGTTATTCGGCCGTCGCGCGGTCGTAGCTGACGGCCTTCTCACGCATGGTGACCAATTCCTCGGCCGCCGTCGGATGCACCGCCATGGTCGCGTCGAAGTCGGCTTTGGTAGCGCCCATCTTCACCGCAATGCCGATCACCTGGATCAGTTCTGCGGCGGAATGGCCAGCGATATGGCAACCGACCACGCGGTCGGTCGTGCCGTCCACCACCAACTTCATGAACATGCGGGTGTCGCGCCCGGGCAATGTCGCCTTCATCGGCCGGAAACTGGTCTTATAGATATCGACCTTGGCGAGTTGCTCGCGTGCCTGCGTTTCCGTCAGCCCGATGACGCCGAGCTCGGGTTCGGAGAACACCGCGGTCGGCACATTGCTGTGATCGATTGGTTTCGGCTTGCCGCCATAAACGGTATCGGCGAAGGCATGGCCTTCGCGGATCGCCACCGGCGTAAGATTGACGCGGTTGGTGACGTCACCGACGGCATAGATGTTCGGCACCGAGGTGCGTGAAAACTTATCGACACCGATGCCGCCATGCTCGTGGATTTTGACGTTCAGCGATTCCAGCCCGAGCCCCATGACATTCGGTCGCCGACCAATCGCAAACATCACCTTGTCGGAAGGAATGGCGCTGCCATCTGAAAGCTGCGTCACGAATTCATCGCCTGCCTTCTCTATGCCGGCGACTGTGTGGCCGCATGTGACCGTGATACCTCGATTGCGCATTTCGCTGCGCAAATGTTCGCGAATGTCGCTGTCGAAACCACGCAGAATATTCTCGCCGCGATAGACCAGTGTCACTTCGCTGCCCAGACCGGCGAAAATGCAGGCAAACTCCACCGCGATATAGCCGCCGCCCTGGATGACGATACGCTTGGGCAGGTCGGGCAGATGGAATGCTTCGTTGGACGAGATCGCGTGCTCAAGGCCGGGGATATCTGGCCCCATATGCGGCCAGGCGCCAGTCGAGATCAGGATGGTCTCAGCCCGCACCCGCGCCCCGCTCGCCAGCCGCACGGTGTGGGCGTCCTCCAGCACCGCCCGGCTCTTGACCAACGCGACCTTGTAGCGCTCAAGCGTCGTGGTATAGGCGGCTTCGAGCCGCGACACTTCACGATTGACGTTCGCGATCAGCGTCGGCCAGTGGAACGTGGCTTCTGCGACAGTCCATCCGTAGCCGGCGGCGTCCTCGAAATCATCGGAAAAACGCGAGGCGTAGACCAGCAGCTTCTTCGGCACGCAGCCGCGGATCACGCAGGTGCCGCCGACGCGATACTCTTCGGCAATCATCACGCGCGCGCCATAGCTCGCCGCGATGCGCCCAGCGCGCACGCCGCCAGAGCCCGCTCCAATGATAAAGAGATCGACGTCGTGATCCGGCATCAGCCGCTATCGCCTGTTCGCAATCCGCACCGGTCATCGACCGGACAAGCGCTGGTCAAGGATTGTACCCCCGCTTCTTGAGCTCTTCGCGCATTTTCGGGACCACTTCGTCGGACAGCTTGTTCGCCCAGTCCTGCGCGAAGCTCATGCTCGCATCGACGATCTTTGGCTGCCGATCGAGAAGTTTCTTGCCCGCCGGAGACTGGTAGAACACCAGAATGGCCTTGAGTTCGGGCTCGGTGAAGTTGGTCGCATACTCCTTGGCAACATCGTCGGTCAGTTCGGAGAAGCGAGGTTTTAGATCCTCGCGCATCTTATCGGCAATCTCGTTGAGATCCTTGGCGAGAGCCGGGTTTTGCTGGAGGTAAAGAATCTTCGCCTGCTCGACGACGCCTGCAATCAGCGGATTGAACAGCGACGTGGTGCCGGTGATCGCAACCAATTCCTTCGCGGTTGCCATCTCTGAGGCGGATGGCTGCTGGCTGTGCGCAGCCGGACCGAACGCAACCAGCGCGACGGCGATCGCGGCGGCGCGTTTAGTGGACTGAATGATGCTCATCAACAAGGCTCCATTGGGATCAACCCATCACGGCCGCTCGAAAACCGTTACACCGTCCGGTCCGGCCAGTATGGCGGTCTGCGCGAGGCCGATAAACAGACCATGCTCCATAACTCCGGGTATTCCGGAAAGCGCCTGCGCAAGGGCCTTTGGATCGTCGATCCGCCCGAGCGCAGCATCAATGATCCAATGCCCACCATCCGTGACGAAAGGATGGCCGTCATTGCCTTGCCGGACTGTCAGCGACTCGGGGCTCTGGAAGGCGGTAATCGCCCTTTCAATAGCGCGCCGCGTGGCCCCCAAGCCGAACGGCGCCACCTCGATCGGTAGCGGAAAGCGCCCGAGTATGGCAACCCATTTGCTCCGATCGGCGATCACGATCATGCGCGCCGACGCTGCCGCAACAATCTTTTCCCGCAGCAGCGCGCCGCCGCCACCCTTGATCAGGCTGAGATCGGGCGCGATTTCATCGGCGCCGTCTACGGTCAGGTCGAGCTGTGGCGTCTCGTCGAGCGTTGTTAGCTTGATGCCGCAGCGTTCAGCATCTGCGCGCGTGGCGGCTGACGTCGGCACCGCGATGATGTCTAGGCCGGCACGGACGCGTTCGCCGACCAGTTCGACAAAATGCTTCGCAGTCGAGCCAGTGCCTAACCCAAGCCGCATGCCGGGACGAACAAATTCGACGGCGCGGGTTGCGGCTGCACGTTTTTGGGCGTCGGCGTTCATCGCGACCGGTTGCGGATTCAGGCGTGAATTGAGGACATTTGCGCAACGCCTATCTAGCCTTGATCGCCTCGCCTGGGTAGCCGAAAAACAAGGTCTCCGGAGCCCTTCCACTTTGCGGAATCATGCGCTAGCGATCCGCCATGGCTGCCCGGACCATCGTTTTCGACCTCGACGGCACCTTGATCGATACCGCGCCCGATCTCGTCGACACCCTCAACGTGGTGTTCGCGCGGGAAGGATGGCCGCAAGTCGCCTATGAGACAGCACGCAATCTAATCGGTGGTGGCGCCCGCGCGATGATCGCGCGCGGGATCGAGGCGGAGGGGGTGGCCGTCACGCCAGCACGACTCGAACAATTGTTCGCCGATTTCATCGCGCACTATAGCGAGCACATCGCCGACCGCTCGCGGCCATTTCCAGGATTGACCGATGTGCTCGATGTGCTTGCGGCCGATGGCTGCCGCTTCGCGGTCTGTACCAACAAGCTCGAACGGTTATCGGTCCGCCTACTCGAACAACTCAACCTCGCCGGCCGGTTCACGGTGATCTGCGGACAGGATACGTTCGGAATTCAGAAGCCCAATCCGGAAGTACTGCGCCGCACGATCGAGGCTGCCGGCGGCACCCTGACGCAGGCGATCATGATTGGCGATTCCGAGACCGACATCAAAACCGCGCGTGCGGCCAACGTTCCGGTGATCGCTGTTGATTTCGGCTACAGCGAGCGTCCGGTGTCAGACTTTGAGCCGGACCGCATAATCAGCCATTTTGCGCAATTACGAACGGCAATAGCCGCAATTTTGCCGGCAAATTGATGCCGATGGCCGCTACGTTGGTTAATACGGTAAGGTTAATGGCGCGCTACCTGTTGCGTGCATCAGGCCTCGACCGTATTCTGTTGATGGGTGAGCGGTTTCTATCGCTTGTGTGGACGGGTTGAACATTATGTACCGAGAAATCGCGATTGTGGCCGGTGGGCTCGCTCTTGCCGCGTGTTCTTCAACATCCGACTGGATGAGTCTCGACGCGCTGAAGCCGGCGCCGGCGAAGGACACGGTGCGTTTCGAATCCGAACCGCCCGGTGCCGAAGCCAAAACCTCCGACGGTCAAACCTGCCGCACGCCTTGCGCGCTTGCGATTTCGACCGGCGGACCGGTCACGGTTTCGTTCGCGCTCAACGGTTATCAGCCGGATTCGGAAACGGTCGAGCCGATTTCAAACAATAACGGCTTCCCGGAAATGCGCCCCAACCCGGTGCAAGTCGAATTGACGCCGGCGGCGCCGCCGCCCAAGCCCGTCAAAAAGCCAGCAGCTAAGAAAAAGCCTTCGGTCAAACCGAAGCCTAAGACCGCGGCGCCCGCTCCTGCTCCAGGCGCTCCAGCGCCGCAGCAGCAAGCCGAGCCCGCGCCGTGGCCTTCCAACCCGCCGCCGGCCCGCTAGGAAAATATCCGTCTCGTTCGATCCGATTGCGACCCGGCGCCAATCGCAGCGCTGATGGCCCACGTTTAGAGCGGCCGGGCGCTATGGCCATTGTCGGCCACAATTCCTATATTGACCGAATAATGACGGCGACCGACGGCACAACTACGCTCAATATCGACCGCACCGGAACCCAGCCGCGTGCGCTGATCGACCCGTTTCATCGCGCCATCTCATACTTGCGTGTCTCGGTGACCGACCGCTGCGATTTTCGCTGCGTCTATTGCATGTCCGAGCACATGACGTTCCTGCCGAAGGCCGACCTGCTCAGCTTGGAGGAACTCGACCGGCTGTGCAGCGCATTCATCGCCAAGGGTGTCAGCAAGTTGCGTTTGACCGGCGGCGAACCGCTGGTGCGGCGCGGCATCATGACACTGGTGTCGTCCTTGTCGCGCCATTTGGCGAGCGGCGCGCTCAAGGAGCTCACGCTCACCACCAACGGCTCGCAACTGGAAAAATATGCCGCCGCGCTCAAAGGCCACGGCATCCAACGCATCAATGTTTCGCTCGACACGCTTGATCCCGATAAATTCCTCGCCATCACGCGCTGGGGCGATCTCGGCAAGGTGCTCTCCGGCATCGATGCAGCGCTTGCCGCCGGTCTGCAGGTGAAGATCAACACGGTGGCGCTCAAGGGCGTCAACGAGGACGAGATTGGTGCCCTGCTCGCCTGGACGCATGGCCGCGGCATGGATCTCACGGTCATCGAGGTAATGCCGCTAGGCGATATCGGCGAAGACCGGCTCGACCAGTACCTGCCGCTGTCGATGGTACGGGCGCGCCTGGCCGAGCGATACACCCTGCAAGACATCGACTATCAAACCGGCGGGCCGGCCCGTTACGTCCGCGTCAAGGAAACAGGCGGGCGGCTCGGTTTCATCACGCCGATGACCCATAATTTCTGCGAGTCGTGCAATCGTGTGCGTATCACCTGCACCGGTACCCTCTATATGTGCCTTGGCCAAGACGACGCCGCCGATTTGCGCGCGCCGTTGCGCGCATCCGAAAGCGACAATCTGCTGCATGCCGCGATCGACGAGGCCATCGCCCGCAAGCCCAAAGGGCATGATTTCGTGATCGATCGCCGCCACCGTCGCCCAGCGCTATCGCGTCACATGAGCGTCACGGGTGGCTAGTTCTTAAGCAGCGGCGCGTTCTTGCGAGGTCACCAGATCGCGCAATTCTTCCAGCCGCAGCCGCGCCGGCTTAAAACATAATCCAAAACTGTCGCCGTTACTGCGCACGACCTCAGCGGTGATCGCTTTCATGCCAGGGAATATGAGAGCTACCTGATCGCCGATGCCAAGGTTTCCCACAGCCCCAATTTGGGCGCCGCCTTCGCTGACATCCTGAACCGCCACCTCGGTCACTTCGCCATCGCGTTCCATGCGCGCGATCATCGTCGTCTCGTAACGAGGGAATTCACGCAAATCGGCATTGACCGCCCGCTGGACGATGTCGGGAATCTCACGGAACAGGATAGCCGTCGTCGATTGCATCACCCCGACCAGCGTCGAGACATCTAGCGCGGTCGCACGCGATTGCTCCACCATGCCGACGATGCCGGCCATGCGGCCGGCAACATCGGACACCGCGGCGCTGCTTTCGCGCACGCTAGTCGCGAAATTCTCGGCGGCGTCGCGCTGCTGCTCGATTGCAGCGGTTACCGAGACCGTGACGCCGGAGAGCTGATCAATGGCATCAGTGACGCTCGACAACGCCGCCACCACTTCGCATGTGGTCGATTGAATCTCGGCAACCTTGGCGCGGATCTCTTCGGTCGATTTGCCGGTCTGGGTTGCCAGTGTCTTGACTTCGGAGGCAACCACCGAAAAGCCGCGTCCGGCCTCACCCGCACGCGCCGCCTCAATGGTGGCGTTGAGCGCGAGCAGATTAGTCTGCGCGGCGATATTCTTGATCACGGTAACAATGTCGCCGATCTGGTCGGTCGCTTTGGCCAGCGCGTCGATGGCCGCGCGCGAGGTATTGGCGCGCACGACCGCTTCGCGGCTGAGCCCACCGCCGCGCCGTACCTGCTCGGACATCTCGTTTATCGCTTGGATCACCTGGTCGGACAACTGACCGGCCGCCTGATTGATAGTGCGCGAGGCTTCGGCGGCGCGGGCGGTGTCCTCGAAGGCTGTCCGCACGCCGTCGAGTACCGCCAGCATGTCCTCGGCCTTGAGCTGCAGGGTCGAGGTGCCGTCGACGATCGGCTGGATGCCAACCTCAGTCGCCGCCTCGACCTGGTGCGCCATGCTCGACAAGCTGACGCGGCGTGAGGCCTGCCACGCGCGATCGAGATCGTTGTGGACCAGCTCGCGACGCTGACGTTCGCCGATGACATTCGCAAGCCTATCGGTTGCAGCCAAAAGACGCGCAATTTCGCCGCGAGTCGGTTGCAAAGGCGTCGTGGATTCAAGTTCCGCATAGGCAATGGCGTCAATGGTATCGGCGGCTTCCGCCACCGGGCGCACAATGCCGCGCGCGATGAACAGGACAATGGGCCCGGTCATGCTCACCGCGACGAGCCCGATGAAAATCTCGGTAAATGTTAGGTTGGCCTCATCGAGGAACGGCCTCAGCATGGCGGTCAAGATCGGAGCCGACAGCAAAGCGACCAGCGGCAACAGCACGGCCGCAGCAAGCCGTTCGGCGATCGTGAACTGCCGCATGCTTTGTCCTCGCAGCGCCCCACCGATGCCGCCCCGGCAATGGGACAAGGCGCGGCTGCCGCCCCCCGAAAGGGCAGGCCCTCGGTATTTGTATCCCCCGCCGGTTAACCGGGGGTTTAGAGTTCGTTAACCATGGGTTTCGGGGGCGGGTCCTGGGACGGTCACCCCTCGCCCGGGCAACGCCTTAAACCGGCCCGGAAACCACCCCCAGCTCGCGAACTTCACCATTGACGCCTCATGGCGGCTTCGGATTAAGGTGTAGGGCTTGGCCTCACGGCCAAGCCGTGGGGATGTAAAGCAAAAACAAAAATTGCGGGTCGGCGGTTCTGGACCGGCCGGACTGAGGGGGAGAGGAAATTGGGCGGCCTTGACGCATTACTCAAGACGTTGCTGCCGGTATCGCGAGTCATCGACGCGATCGACACCTGGATCGGCAAGCGCCTAGCGTGGCTGATCCTCGCCGCCGTGGTGGTGTCGGCGGCCAACGCCACCATCCGAAAGGTTTTCGATACCTCGTCGAATTCCTGGCTCGAACTGCAATGGATCCTGTTTAGTATCGTATTCCTGCTGTGCGCGCCGTGGACGCTGCTCGACAACGAACACATCCGCATCGACATCGTAAACAACATGCTGCCGAAGCGGGTGCGCGACAGCATCGACGTGATCGGCCATACATTTTTCCTGATGCCGCTGGCCATCATCATGATCATTACCGGCATTCCGTTTTTTCTTCGCTCGGCGGAGATCAACGAACAGTCTGGAAATGCCGGCGGTCTGCCGCAATGGCCGTCCAAGGCGCTGATCATGATCGGTTTCGCAATGCTGCTCATTCAAGGTCTTTCGGAATTGATCAAGCGCATAGCGGTGATGCGCGACCTCATACCGGATCCGCACGCGAGCCAAGTGCACGCCCTCGAAGCCGAGGTCGAGCACATCGTCGGCGCGATCGAAAAGCGCTGAACGCCAGTAGCGGATCCCGGAGTTTCGAATGACAGCCCTCATCATCAACAACATGGCGCCGATTATGTTCGGCTCCCTGGTGATCTTCCTGCTGCTCGGCTATCCGGCGGCGTTCTCGCTCGGCGCTGTCGGGTTGATCTTCGCGCTTATCGGCATCGAACTCGGCCTGTTCGTGCCGAACTTTCTGCAAGCGCTGCCCGAACGCGTCTACGGCGTGATGAGCAACGACACGCTGCTGGCGATTCCATTCTTTACCTTCATGGGATTGGTGCTCGAACGATCCGGCATGGCGGAGGACCTGCTCGACACCATCGGGCAGTTATTCGGCACCATACGCGGCGGATTGGCCTATGCGGTGATATTCGTCGGCGCGCTGCTCGCCGCCACCACCGGTGTGGTCGCGGCCTCGGTGATTTCCATGGGGCTCATCTCGCTGCCGATCATGATGCGCTATGGCTATGACCGGCGGGTTGCGTCCGGTGTGATCGCCGCGTCCGGCACGTTGGCGCAGATTATTCCGCCGTCGCTGGTGCTTATTGTGATGGCCGACCAACTCGGAAAGTCGGTCGGCGACATGTACGAGGGCGCATTCATTCCCGGCATCACTCTCGCCGGCCTCTACGCCTTCTACGTTTTCCTCGTGACGCTGTTCTTCCCGAAGGCGACGCCGGGCCTGCCGCCTGAAGCGGTCGGCTTTCGCGAGGCTAGTGGCAGCCGCGGGCTGACCTCACTCGCCGTGCTGGCGGTCGTGAGCGGCGTGTTCGGTTGGTTCATGATGCGGCATTCCGATACACACGGCGCCGATTTTGTCGTGCTCAGCATGTTCTTCGCCATCATGTTTGCGTTCGGTGTCGCCATAATCAACTGGTTCACCGCTCGCTTCCTCGGCTTCCGCTTCCTCTCGCACATGGCGCAACAAACCACTTTCGTGATGGTGCCGCCGCTGTTCTTGATCTTCCTGGTGCTCGGCACGATCTTCATCGGCGTCGCAACGCCGACCGAGGGCGGCGCCATGGGCGCCAGCGGCGCGCTGATTCTCGGCGCCATGAAACGCCGGCTGAGCTGGGATCTGGTGCGCCAGGCGGTCGAATCAACGGCTAAACTATCGGCCTTCGTGGTCTTCATCTTGGTCGGCGCGCGCGTGTTCTCGCTGACTTTCTACGGCGTGAGCGGGCATATTTGGGTCGAAAACCTGCTGACCTCGCTGCCCGGCGGCCAGTTCGGCTTCCTGATTTTCGTCAACGCCTTTGTGTTCGTGCTGGCGTTCTTCCTCGACTTTTTCGAGCTCGCCTTCATCGTCATCCCGCTACTCGGCCCCGCCGCCGAGCATCTCGGCATCGACCTGATCTGGTTCGGCGTCATTCTCGGCGTCAACATGCAGACCTCGTTCATGCATCCGCCCTTCGGCTTCGCGCTGTTTTATCTGCGCTCAGTCGCGCCGCGCGAGCCTTACAACGACCGCGTCACCGGAAAGCGCACGGACGGCATCACCACCGGGCAGATTTACTGGGGAGCCGTGCCGTTCGTAATCATCCAGGTCATCATGGTACTGCTGGTCATCCTGTTTCCGGCCATGGTCATGCACTACAAGGGCGCGTTGTCGACCATCGATCCGAACAACGTGAAAATCGAAATTCCGCAAATCGATCTGCCGTCGCAACTCGATTTCGGAACGCCGCCTAAATAACGGCCGCGCCAATAAAAAAACCCGGAGCTGCGGCTCCGGGGTTTTCTCTTTTGCGTCGGCGATCAGGCGTTGTTGTGTCGGATCATGAACGAATCGTAGTTCAATTCGGCCACCTGGAACCACGAATAGGCCGGCTTCATGTAGGCATTCATCGAGTCGTAGATCTTCTTAAAGTTGGCATTGGTCTGCGAAATCTCAGCATGCAGTTCATGCGCCGCCTTGATGCAGGCCTCCATGATCGCGGGCGAGAATCCGTGCAGCTTGGTGCCGGCCGCCAGCAAGCGCCGCAGCGCCGGCGGATTGACCAGATCGTACTTCGCGATCATCCACGTGTTGGCGAGCGCAGCCGATTGTATCATCACGGCCTGATAATGCTTCGGCAGCGCGTTCCACTTATCGAGATTGACCATGGCCATCAACATCGAGCCGCCTTCCCACCAGCCGGGATAGTAATAGTGCGGCGCGACCTTGTAGAAGCCGAGCTTCTCATCGTCATAAGGTCCGACCCACTCGGCGGCGTCGATGGTACCCTTCTCAAGCGCCGGGTAGATGTCGCCGGCGGCGATCTGTTGCGGCACGGCGCCGAGCTTCTGAATGACGCGGCCGGGGAACCCGCCGATGCGCATCTTCAGGCCTTTAAGGTCGTCGATCGTGTTGATCTCCTTGCGGAACCAACCGCCCATCTGACAGCCGGTATTTCCGGCCAGTATCGAGATTTGGTTGTACCCCTTGTAGAACTCGTTGAGCACCTCGCGTCCGCCGCCCAACATGTACCAGCCCTGGTTTATGCGTTGATTGGGTCCAAAGCCGACCGAGGTTCCGAAAGCGAAAGTCGGATCCTTGCCGAAATAGTAGTAGGACGCGGTGTGCCCCATCTCGACGGTGCCGTTCTGCACGGCATCGACAACTTGCAGTCCGGGCACGATTTCGCCGCCGGCGAACACCTGAATCTGGAACTTATTATCGGTCGCCTCGGCGACCGCCTTGGCCATGAGCTCGGCGCCGCCGAACAGCGTGTCGAGCGACTTCGGCCAGCTCGTGGTCATGCGCCACTTGAGTTCCGGCATCGACTGCGCGATGGCCGGTGAAGCAATCGCGGCCGTGGCGACGCCAGCGCCCGCGGTTTTCAAAAATTGACGACGCTTCATCCTGATATCCTCCCTCTGGTTTTTTTATAGCGAGAGCTCCCGCTGCGCGCGACTCCATCAGCCACCCCCTTTTGGGGCTTTACCAAAATCATGACGAAGTCCACTCGCTAAATCCAGTCTGCTCCCCCCCGACGAAAGTTGTAAGTGGGAGCGAGCCAGAGAAATTGGCCCGAAAATGCCTCAGGGCCGGCTTTTCGGGCCGGCCCTGATCGTATTTTCCGGATACCTGTTTCAATCAGCCTTTGCCGCGGTTGCGGATCATGAAGGATTCGTAGGTGTATTCCGCAACCTGCCACCACAGGTTTTCATCATCGCGGAACGCCTTCTGCGATTCCCAAATTTTCTTGTAGTCCGCGTTGACAGCCGAAACTTCGGTATTCACTTCAATGGAAGCCTTGTGCGCGGCCTCCATGATGGCGGGGCTGAACGGCCGCAGCTGCGCGCCGCCGGCGACAAGCCGCTTGAGTGCCTGCGGATTGCGCGAGTCGTATTTGGCCTGAACGTCCATATTGCAGTAGCCGGCCGCGACGGTCAGCAGCGACTTATAGGCTTTCGGTAGCGCTTCCCATTTGTCGGTGTTGATGAAGAAGTGCAGCGCGGTGCCGCCTTCCCACCAGCCCGGGTAATAATAGAAGGGCGCCACTTTGTAAAAGCCGAGCTTCTCGTCGTCATACGGACCGACCCATTCGGCGGCATCGATGGTGCCCTTTTCGAGTGCCGGATAGATATCGCCACCGGCGATCTGTTGCGGGACGCAACCGAGCTTCTGCATTGTCTTGCCGGCCCAGCCTCCGATGCGCATCTTTAGGCCCTTGATGTCATCGACGGTCTTGATCTCCTTGCGGAACCAGCCACCCATTTGCGTGCCGGTGTTGCCGCCGGAGATGCCGTAGAGTTTGAATTTCTTGCCAAACTCATTGAGCATGTCCTGGCCGCCATGATCCTGGAACCAGGCATTCTGCTGACGGCTATTGAGGCCGAACGGCACCGAGCAATAGAGCGCGAAGGTCGGATCCTTGCCGATGAAATAATAGGCGGCTGTGTGGCACATCTCGACGGTACCGTTGGTAACCGCATCGACCGCTTGCAAGGCCGGCACGATTTCGCCCCCGGCAAATGCTTGAATCTGGAATTTGCCGTCGGTTGCTTCGGAAACATATTTAGAAATCGTTTCCGATGCACTAAACGGCACGTCGAGCGACTTCGGCCAGCTGGTCGTGCAACGCCACTTGAGTTCAGGCATCGACTGGGCAATCGCCGGCATGGCGATGGTGCTTGCCGCAAGCCCCACGCCCGCGGTTTTCAAAAATTGACGACGTTTCATTGCATCCTCCCTACAATGGCTCAGGGGTTTGGGGTTAGAACCCGCCCCCGTATGGCGCTAGAATGCGGCCCGCGCCGAATGAGCGCAAGCCGCCAAAATGCGAAATTGGGGCCAGTTCGGGTTATTGCGGCGGAGTAAGCCGGTGGCGTTATTGAAATTTGGCGACCGCCAATTCGGCCCTCGAAACAATGGCGAGCATCGCGGTTTCCTCGATCGGCGGGCGATTGAGCGCGGTCACAGCCGCAAAGGCCTGTTTGAGTTGGGCAAGGGCCTCCCGTAATTCCCGCAATGCGTCAGGATTCTTGGCTTCCAGATCACCCGCGACGCTTTCGACCATGCGGTCCGCCTCTAAAATGAAGCCGCGCGCGGTCCGGTAGCCAACCGGATGGACGATACGAGCCTTGGCGACGGCGTCCGCGTATTCCTCCGGCGCGGTTTTTAAAACCGCGACCGCCGCTTCTACCGTAAAGCGCGGCCAGTCCCGCTGCCGCGCTTTGAGGCCGGCATCGGCGGCAGCGAGCGCGTTCTTCACTCTTTCGAGCGCCTTGGGATATTGTTTGGCGTTATGCGCCGCAACCGTGCGCGCCAGCGTCTTGAGCGCGCCGTCGAATGGCGGCGTGTTGTAGCCGGGCAAATCTTCGCGAATAACGCCGTAAATTTCCTCGAGCGGAAACATGAAATGCGGATGCGCGACGCCCCAATCGCGCTGCTTGACCAATTCGTCGCCGGTCAGCAGGTGACCACGGATCAGCCCGATGAAGCGGCCGAAGGCGGCATCCGGCGGCAAGACAGCCGGCTTTGCGATCGTTGACGATGTCTGCGCGTTGAGCGATGACGGAGCGAGAGTAATGGCAATGGCCATAGCAAGCCAGTACGCGGTCAGCGCTTTGCGCAACTCAAGCCTCGATTACTATCTTCGGCGCCACGCGCCCCGCATCGGCGCCGCCCTTGATCTGCTCGAGCACCTTGGCGGCGATCTCGCGATAGATCTTGGCATGCGGCCCATCCGGCTCGGTCGCGACCACCGGCATGCCGGAATCGGATTTCTCGCGAATAGTCATATGCAGCGGCACCTCGCCGAGGAACGGCACGCCCTGGCGCTCGGCTTCCTTGCGCGCACCGCCATAGCCGAAAATATCCGAACGCTCGCCGCAGCTCGGGCACAAAAAATAACTCATGTTCTCGACGATGCCGAGCACCGGCACATTGACGCGCCTGAACATGGCAACACCGCGGCGCGCGTCGATCAGCGCGAGGTCCTGCGGCGTCGAGACTATGACCGCGCCCCTCAGCGGTACTTGCTGCGCCATGGTGAGTTGGGCATCGCCGGTGCCCGGTGGCATATCGACCACCATGATGTCGAGCTTGCCCCACTCCACCTCACGCAGCATTTGCGTGATCGCCGACATCACCATCGGCCCGCGCCAGATCATCGGGGTCTCTTCGTCGATCAGAAATCCGATCGACATCACCGAAAGCCCGTAGCGGTCGATTGGCTTCAGACGTGTGCCGCCGATCGTCTGGGGTTTTTCCTTGATGGCGAGCAGTTTGGGCAGCGACGGCCCATAAATGTCGGCGTCGAGCATGCCGACCTTCAAACCGAGATCGCGCAGGCCGAGCGCGAGATTAACCGCCGTGGTGGATTTGCCGACGCCGCCTTTGCCGGAAGCAACCGCGATCACAGCGTCGACGCCGGGAATACCCGGCTGTATCTTATCGGTGGGGTGGGCGTGAGCGTGCGGTTGAGGCGCGGCAGCCGCCGCGCGGTTTTGGGAAACATGAGACGGTTGCGGACCGCGCGAAGCGGCGCCAGCAGCCCGTTCTGCGGTCAAGGCGACCAAAGCGGATTGCACGCCGGGGATGGCGCGCACCGCCGCCTCCGCCGTCTTGCGCACCGGCTCCCAGGACTTCACCGCACCGGCATCGACGCTGATGGAGAAGAATACCTTGCCGTCGCTGACGACGATGTCGGACAAAACGCGCGCGTCGGTGAGCGGCGCGCCGCCCGGAGACGGCACCTTCGCCAAGGCCGCCAGGACCTGTTCCTTGCTCGCCGCCATGCTTGATGTCCTTAATGTTACGTTCGGCACCATAGAACCGGCAGCCGACAGGTCAATGCGGCTCAAACCGGCTGCATCAGTTCAATGCGATTGCCGAATGGATCGTCGACGAAAACACGGTCATAGCCCGCAAGCGGCACATCTTCGGCCACGCGAAATCCCGCCGCCGCGACCTTGCGGGCCATGGCCCGTACATCGCTGACGATGAAAGCAGGGTGGGCCTTGCGCGCGGGCTTGAAATCCTTTTCGACACCAAGGTGGACTTTAAGTGTGTCGTGCCCGAACCAGCAGCCGCCACGGACCGCGATATTGGCAGGCTTGGTCAATTCCGGGATTCCGAGCACGCCCTCATAGAAGGCGCGGGCTTCGTCTTCCCGACCCGCAGGCATGGCTAGCAGCACATGGTCAATCGAGCGAACGGTCATGTCTCAATGCCCCGCGATCAGCTGGTATAATACAGCATGGCCGCCGGAAGTGTCAGTTGCCGCCGCCGAGTTCGGCATCACCGAAGAACAGCTCCTTGAGCGAGCCTGGCTCGTGCTTGAGCGAGCCTATTTCATGCATGAATGTCGCGTATTTCATGACGTTTTCAGGCTTGGTGGTGTAATAGATTTTCGGATCGTTGAGCATTTCGGCAAGCTCCTCCACCGTCCAGCCTTTGCCGCCCATCGAATCCAACAGCACTTGCGCCGCGGCCTTCTTGTCAGAACGAATCATATCGAAAGATTGTTTGAGCGCCGCGACGAAGGCCGCGTAAGCCTTCGGATTTTCGTCGTGGAATTTTGTTGTCGTCGATATCATCGTAAATGTCGTGGCGCCGCCCATCACGTCATCTGTCGTCATGATGGTTCGGATATTCGATTCCCGGCGCTCGCGTTGATGAAACGGCGGCGACGAATAGTGCGCCGTGATTTGCTTGTTGCCGGATAGCAAGGCAACGACGGCATCCGGGTGCTGCATCGTGATCGTATATTTGTCGAATTTGAACGTGTCCGCGGCGCCGTATTTTTTCCTGGCATAGATCTGCATGACGATGGCCGGGATCGACACCTTGACCGCGGTGACCGCAATCTTTTCATCCTCATGAATGTCGCCGAGCGAGCGCAGATGGTCGGCGGTCGTATTCAGATACATCGGCATCGAGCTCATCGCCGCAACGCCCTTAACATTGGCATTGCCTTTGGTTTTATCCCACAGAAAGAGAAAAGCCGGCGGCCCGGCGGAAATGAAATCGGCCGACCCGGAGAGCAGCGCGTCGTTCATCACCGCCGGCCCGCCGACATTCGACCAATTGACCGTGAGCTTAAGTCCGGCTTCCGCCGCTTTTTTCTCGACCAGCCCGTATTGCTTCATCATGTGCAGGGGCAAAAACCCGAACCCGCCAGCGCCAAGCGGCACGCGCATCTCGCTGATCTCGGCCTGCGCCGGAAAGGGCATGAGCGTGAACGCGGCAAGCGAGAGCAGTGCGATGATTTTTTTCATGATTCTTCCTCTCGAACCCTCAAGGGGCCATTGGCGTCACAAAACGCGCCGGGTCGCAAGAGTGGGTTGACGCGCCCTGTCCCAAAATGACCTATTGCGATCCAGGCAGCGGCAAAAGCCCACTAGGGGCATAAGATTAATCTCAGGGAGACAGACGATGGCGAAGGTGGCGTTTCTGGGCTTGGGCGTCATGGGCTACCCCATGGCCGGGCATCTCAAGAACAAAGGTGGGCATGACGTGACGGTCTACAACCGCACCGCCGCCAAGGTCGAGCAGTGGCTCAAACAGCATGGCGGCAAGTCCGCCCCTACCCCTAAAGCCGCCGCCGAAGGCCAGGATTTCGTGATGTGCTGCGTGGGCAACGACAACGACCTGCGCGAAGTCACGCTCGGTACCAATGGCGCCTTCGCCGGCATGGGCAACGGTAAGATTTTCGTCGATCACACCACCGCCTCCGCCGAAATCGCGCGCGAGCTCTATGCCGCGGCGAAAAAGAACGGCTTCGGATTTGTGGATGCGCCAGTGTCGGGCGGCCAGGCCGGCGCAGAGAACGGCGCGCTCACGGTGATGTGCGGTGGCGATGCCGATACCTTCGCCAACGCCGAAAAAGTGATCGCGGCTTACGCGAAAGCCTGCAATTTGATGGGCACGCCCGGGTCCGGTCAATTGGCAAAAATGTGCAACCAGATTTGCATCGCAGGATTAGTTCAAGGTCTCGCCGAGGCGCTTCATTTCGCCAAAAAGGCAGATCTCGACATCGAGAAACTCATTGCCACCATTTCGAAAGGCGCGGCGCAATCCTGGCAGATGGAAAATCGCTATAAGACCATGGCGGCCGGCAAATTTGATTTCGGCTTCGCCGTTGACTGGATGCGCAAGGATTTAAGCATCTGTCTCGGCGAAGCGCGCAAAAACGGCGCCAACCTCCCCGTCGCCGCGCTGGTCGATCAGTTTTATTCAGAAGTCCAGAAGATGGGCGGCAAGCGCTGGGACACGTCGAGCCTGATCGCGCGGCTCGATCGTTAGGCCCGCGCGCTCGGCCGCGCCGACACGGCGGCGTGCCAGCGTTTCACGTTGCTGGCGCCTTCCGGCATCGTGAGCCGCGCCGGCTTCATGAAATCGACGGCGCAAAGCGCGGTGATGTCGGCGACCGAGTAGCGGTCGCCTGCGATGAATTCGCGCTTGGCCAATTCGCCGTCGAGCATCTCCAAGAACCAGGTCACGCGCGGCTTATTGGCTTCGGCAAAGGCCGGGATCTGCGGCACTTCCAATTCCTTCATCGCCGGATGCAGATGGCGGAACACCGCCGCCACGTTGGCGAAGAAATTGATCTCGCAGCGCCTGTTCCACATTTCCACCAGCGCCACCTCCTTCGCGCCGACGCCGAACAGCGGCGGCTGCGGCTGCACCATCTCGAAATAGCGGCAGATGGCGATTGACTCGGTGATGACGGTGCCGTCGTCGAGCACCAGCGACGGCATCCGTTGCAGCGGATTGATCGCGGTATATTCCGGAGTGAACTGCTGCTTAGCCATGATGTCGACCTGCTCGGTCGGCAGCGTGATGCCCTTCTCGGCAAGGAAAATTCGGGTGCGTCGGGGGTTCGGCGCCTGTTTGCTGTCATAGAGCTTCATTCTGGCCCTCCCGGCCGGTTTTTTGGCCGCTTGAGCCGAACATGGGCAAAAAGCCCTGTCAAACGGGCCAGGAACAAACATTAACCAGGGTCTTTAGGGAGGTCTTAAGCTTGGTCTTAAGGAATTTGGGTGAGGTTGGCGCCGTCCCTCGTGCGTTCAAGCGTCATTTTATGCCCATTCCAGGCGAACAAATCGATCTCTCCGCGCTGCCACCGGAAACCTCGCCGGTTAAGCGCCGCCTTGCCGCGCAATACGTGCGCGACGCGCGCGACCGGCTGACCTCGACCAGCGGCACTCGCCCGGTTTTCGATTACGAATTGCTGCGGCAATACGCCCAGAACCGCCTCTCCGCATCGCTGGTGATCCTACTACTGGTCGCCACCATCGGCTTCCTGTCGAGCCTGTGGACTGGCGCGATCGCCGCCGGCGCTTGGACCGCCTCGGTGCTGGTGATCCACGCCGTTATGATCACCAAGTGCCGGCAGTTCCTCGAACTACCGATGGACGAGGCTAAGACGCGCGCATGGCGGCTGCGCTTCATCACGCTTGATTTGTTTTACGGCCTGGCCTGGACTTTCATCCTGATCCATCCGATCGGCGTCGACGACAACTCGGGCACGTTCATGCTGTTCGTGATGCTGCTGGTGGTCGCGGTCTCCAGCATGCTTGCCTCGAGCCTGCCGATGGCGGTGTTTGCCGCCACCTTCCCGGTCACCGCCGCGATCTCGCTCGACTTCGTCCTGGAAGGCACGCTGCGCGACTACATCCTCGCTATGATGGCGGTTAGCGCACAGGGCTATTTCGCCGTACTCGCCTATAGGCTCTATTCGACCACACTCGCGACGCTGCAGGCGCGCGCCGAAAAGGACGCGCTGATCGGCGAACTCGAACAGGCCAAATCGGTTTCCGACGAGGCGCGCGGGCGCGCCGAAGCCGCTAACATCTCCAAGTCGCGCTTCCTCGCGCAGATGAGTCACGAGTTGCGCACGCCGCTCAACGCCATCCTTGGATTTTCCGAGGTGATGAAGAGCGAAGTGTTCGGCGAGCACACGGTGCCGGCCTACAAGGAATATTCCGGCGACATCCATAATTCCGGCGTGCACTTGCTTGGTCTGATCAACGAAATTCTCGACCTGTCGCGTATCGAGGCCGGCCGTTACGAACTCAACGAGGAATCGATTTCTCTCGCCGGCATCGTCGAGGACTGCCACCACCTGCTCAAGATCCGCGCCGCCAATCGCGGCATCAGCATCCACGAAGCGTTCGAGGCCGAACTGCCGCGGCTGTGGGCCGATGAGCGCGCGGTGCGCCAGATCTGCCTCAATCTGTTGTCGAACGCGATCAAGTTCACCCCGCAAGGCGGTGAGGTCTGGTTGAAAGTCGGCTGGACCGCCTCTGGCGGCCAATACATGAGCGTGACGGACACCGGGCCCGGCATCCCCGACGAGGAAATTCCGATCGTGCTCGCCTCCTTCGGCCAGGGATCCAATTCGATCAAATCCGCCGAACAGGGCGCCGGCCTCGGCCTGCCGATTGCCAAGAGCCTGGTCGATCTGCACGGCGGCTCGTTCGTGCTCAAATCCAAGTTGCGAATCGGCACCGAAGTAGTGGTCACCTTCCCGCCCGAACGGGTGGTCGCGGCGATGGCGCCGATGACGGCGGAGCACACGCCGTCGATCACACCACCCGCGCCGGGCGAGCCAATCCTCAGTCCGGAGGAAAAGCGCCGCCTCACCAGACGGCCGCTGTTCCGCGCCGGCACCTGATCGTCAGGATTGCGTTCCCGCCTGCCGCGTCTATGTTCGCTGCCGAATCGACCCCGAGACCGACGATGATCGAAACCCCCTGCGTCAAAATCTGCACGCTCGACGCCCGTTCCGGGCTGTGCCTCGGCTGCGGCCGGACCGTCGACGAGATCGCGCGCTGGACCGCCATGAGTACGGCTGAACGCGTCCGCGTCATCGGGGAATTGCCGGGCCGTCTCGCCGATCGCCGACCGGAAACCGCCCGCGTGGCAGGATAACGCCGTGAGCCGCCGTCTGACTTGGCTCTTTGTGCTCGGCGTGGCGCTATCGTTCGCCGCGCTCATTGCCAGCACCGATCAAGACGCCATCACCACCTTGCTCAAGCATGACATCGGATCGCTCGCGCTCAAGCTGGCGCTGATGATCTTTGCCGGCGGCCTATTGCTGACCTTGTTCCACGAACGACTGTCGAAAGCGATCGAGGCCCTGCTGTTCTGGGCCGTGATCGGCCTGCTGCTGGTGGTCGGCTACAGCTACCGTTTCGAGTTGCGCGATGTGGCCGACCGTGTGACCGCCGAGCTGCTGCCCGGCCACGTCGCCAGCCATGGCCGCAATGTCGAAGTCGTGCGCGGGCGTGGCGGCGATTTCGCCGTCGGCGCGCATATCAATGGTGTGCGGGTGCCGATGGTGCTCGACACCGGCGCAAGCTCCGTGGTGCTCACCCAGGAGGCGGCCAAGGCGGCCGGTCTGCCGATCGAGGTGCTCGACTACACGGTCAACGTGGATACGGCCAACGGCCGCACACGTGCTGCTCCGGTGACGCTCGACCGCCTCGCCGTCGGCGGACTGACCGAACGCGCGGTGCCGGCGCTGGTGGCCCAGGCGGGGCAACTGAAAACCAATTTGCTCGGCATGACCTTCCTCAACCGGCTAGAAAGCTGGGAAGTGCGCGGCGACAAGTTGCGTCTGCGCGGGAATCCATAAGCGCTAGAGCAGAGTAATAATAAACCGCAGCGCCACCAACATCAGCAAAATGCCAAAGGCGATTTCCAGTTTGCGCCGCGGCATCCAATGCGCCAGCCGAACGCCGTAGCCGCTCGTGAAGCTTGATACCGGCGCCATCAGCACAAAGCCGATCACCGACACAAAGCCGATCGACAGCGGTGGCAACTGCGCCGTGTGCGGCCAGCCGGCCAGCATGTAACCAATCGTGCCGGCAATCGTGATCGGCACGCCGACGCCGGCCGAGGTGGCGACCGCGCGCTGCATCGGCTGGCCGTAGAGCGTGAGCACCGCATTCGACACCGCGCCGCCACTCACGCCAACCAGCGATGAAAACAATCCGGTGATGAACCCGTAGCTGGCGAGTACGAAACGGCCCGGTAGTTCGTGGCCCAGATTCCACCGGTCGCCGCCAAACAGCATTTTTATGCTGATGAAGGTCGCAAAGACGACGAAGGTAATCTTGAACACCGCGGCCGGCGCAAAGGTGGCGGTGACCGAACCAATCGCCACGCCCGCGATTGCCGGGAGCGCCCACAGGCGCACGACATGCGGGATCACCGCGCCCTTTTTCTGGTGCGCGATATAGGACCGGATCGTGGTCGGCACAATGATGGCGAGCGAGGTGCCGATGCACATTTGCATGCGAACGTCTTCCGGCACGTTAAGCGCGCGGAACACTTCGTACAGCACCGGCACGATGACGGCGCCGCCGCCGATGCCGAACAAGCCGGCGAGAATGCCGACCAGAATTCCGGCACCCGCGATCCAGAGCGCGAGCAGAACGATCTCGCCGATCGGATATCCAAAAACCATGATTTCCCAGCCGCGACTTATGCGGCCGCGATGTGGGCCAAATCGGCGTTCGAGTCCACCACCTGCGCCAGCGCATCAGCCATGACGGATGCGCCGGCACCAGACTTGACGGCTTGCGTCGCCAGATGCCGGCGGAAGGCGCGTGCGCCCGGAACGCTGCGGAACAGGCCGAGCACATGGCGGGTGATGCCATGCAGGCGCACGCCCTTGGCAAGTTCTCGTTCGATATAGGGCTCCAGCGCCAGCGCGGCTGCTTTCGGCGATGCGAATGCTTCGGCTTCGCCGAACAGCAATGGATCGACCTCCAGCAGACGCCACGGCTCTTGATAGGCGGCGCGGCCCATCATCACGCCGTCGACGTGGGCCAGTTGGGCTTGCGCCTGCTCCAGCGTCGCGATGCCGCCGTTGAGCACGATCTCGAGATCGGGATGCGCAGCTTTAAGCCGGCGTACGATCGCATAATCGAGCGGGGGCACCTCGCGGTTTTCACGCGGCGAGAGGCCTTTGAGCCACGCTTTGCGCGCATGCACGATCAGCGCGTCGGCGCCCGCCGCCTTCACCGCCGCGGCAAAAGCAAACAGCGCCTCCTCCGGATCTTGGTCGTCGACGCCAAGCCGGCATTTCACCGTCACCGGGATTTTGACCGCGGCCTTCATGGCGGCGACGCCGCAGGCGACCAGCACCGGCTCCGCCATCAAGCAAGCGCCGAAGCGGCCCTCCTGCACCCGGTCGGAGGGACAACCGACATTGAGATTGATCTCGTCGTAGCCAAAGTCTTGCCCGATGCGCGCGCACTGCGCGAGGGCTCCTGGATCGCTGCCGCCGAGCTGCAGCGCCACCGGATGCTCGAAGGCATCGAAGCCGAGCAGCCGCGCACGGTCGCCGCGCAGGATCGCGGCCGTGGTGAGCATTTCGGTGTAGATCAGCGCCCGGCGCGTCAGCAACCGATGGAAGAACCGGCAGTGCCGGTCGGTCCATTCCATCATAGGCGCAATACAAAAACGCCGATTCCATCGACTTGGGGATTTTTGCGGAATATCTTTCATTTTTCAGATACAGACCTTTGCGCCAGCAAACGACGCATTTAGTGATACACGCTATAGTTTAGTCAGAAAGCGCGACGACGCGAGCCTCTTGTGGCCACACTTGCAATCCCCTTTTTGCCAAGAGCCGTTCGCGTGAACGTGGACGCCAGCACATGGCCGCGAGGCGCCCCTGTGCCAGCTCAATTGAGGTCGGCTTCAGGAACCCAAACTATCGATGTTGGGCGAGCCCTGCATATGCTCGCCACATTGACAATCCCGAACTTGTTCTCCCCAGCTTCACCGGCATTGTTTTGGGCTTGGCTCCGCTACTACCTTGCGCCCACACGTTCCTACGATCTTCACATCACTATGGATTTCTCTGCGCTTGATCCGCACCAGTAAGGTAGCTACGCAAAAGTTGGGCCTACAGCACAAATAGAAAGACCGCCAGTGCGGCGGTCCCCGTGATCATGCACCGTATTTGGGTTGATGGCACTGAGTTCCGCTGGACCCGGGAGGCCGTAGTGGCATGAGAGCCCTGCAGCATCAATTACAATAGGAGAACACTCGAGCTCCACTAAGCCGTGGAATGATGTCCCTAGTCACCGGGTAGAGGTAAATGATTTATTGGGCCCTTATAAGGGGTTGATAAATATAAAAAAGCCTGATACAAGTCCCTTATAAGGGTCTTTTATGGATTTAACGCCGCAGCTCTACTTCGAAAACGAGTGGCACGATGCCGCTTCTGTTTCCGTCGAGGACCCGAGTGGTGGCTACCGAGGTAGCACCACAGTCGGCTATGACATGCAGTACTTCTTGGACGTGGGCTCCATCGCCTACTCCGCAGGACGATCCGTGCGTGATGCTCGGGCCATGTCCGTCGACATACCGATCGATCTAGAGGATCGGCATCGACCAACTTGGCCACCCTTCCTACTCGATTTCCTCCCGCAAGGTCTGCAGCGTGAGCGGATCGCCACCCATCTTAAAATCCCCCCCCACGCCCGCTCCACCGATCTCCAGCTTCTCTTACATGGTGCCGGATCACCCGTTGGCAACATGCGCATCAAGGAAGCGTGGGAGCAGGAATTAAAACGAACTAGTGAGCTGCCGCGCATCGGCGTGACGATGGATGAAATCTTGTCACGGTCCGCTCGATTTCTGGAGATCGCTGATAACTTCGCCCTGCTCGCCTCCGGATCGTCCGGTCTCCAGGGCAACTGGCCGAAAGTCGCGATGACGCTGGCCGATGACGGACTATGGTATCCGGATTCTGCCGTAGCAGATGGCAACGCTCGCAAACATGCCATCGTCAAGCTCATGCGTAGCGGTGACGCAACGGACGAGATAATCTTGCGCTCGGAAGCTGCGTATTCTGTGATCGCAAAAGAATTCGGGCTTAACGTGCATGAGAGGTCAGAATATGGCGACAATGCTCTGATTATCCCACGCTTCGACCGCATTGCAAAAAATGGCAAAATTGAAAGATACGGTCAAGAAAGCTTCGTGTCCGCTATGGGGATAGCTGAATTTGAACACACAGATTCCCACGAAAACTATCTTCAAATGCTACGTGACGTATCCACCGATGCACTTGCCGACACCACAGAGTATGTCCTGCGGGACGTACTCAATCTTGCCATGGGAAATCCAGACAATCATGGGCGCAACACAGCCCTCCGCAAAACGGCCAACGGCGCCATTCGGCTCTCCCCACTCTTTGACTTCGCGCCGATGCGGCTGTCTCCTGCCTCAATCATACGTTCTACAAAGTGGGAATGTATGAGAGACGTCGGGCGAGATCATAATCCAGATTGGAAAGTCGTGTGCGAAGCCGCCGCCGCGAAAGACCTTCCTGCTAATGCCATTATGCAGGCCCTAGCTAAGAAGGAAGAGTTCGTACGATCTTTGCCGGACATCGGGCGCAATCACGGGCTACCTGACAAAGTCATCGACCAGGCTTTTGCGGCGAGCGTTGATATCGCCGACGGAATAAAAACTATGGCGCTTCACCTCTAGAAGGAGCTGCCCTATGCCGAGAATGCGGAAGCTCAGTAAGGAAGAAATCCGAGCGCGACGTGCTGAAATCTCAGCGAGCGCGCGCGCAGGCAAACTAAGGCTGCCCTCAGCGGTTCTTATAATCAGACACGCGCTTGGGCTTAACCAGAAGGAGTTTGCGAAAACGTTTCGTCTCACCCTCCGACAGGTTAAGGAACTGGAAAAGGGCACAGCAAATCCAACCGCCGGAACGCTCAACCGCATCGCCAAAGTATTTGGGTTTAGTCTTGGTTTCGTCCCGCGTCACGTTGCCGATCACAACGTCAGTTCCCAAACCGCCGCTGCTGGAGACGTGAAAACCTCCCAATCTTAACGCAAAACCGCCGACTGGATGGATTCTAATTACTGTACGCGATGAGTTGCTCAACGGTGAAATCTTCTACTGGTACAAAATATCCTTCAGGTCTGCATCAATAGCAGACATTCGCGGCGTCTCCTTCGCGTCCTGATACTTTCATTTGGCATCCGCAAGATTTGGCGCCCGCCCTTCGAGCGTGGTGCTGAAAACACGTTCCCACACGCCGGCGGTCACGCCGAAATTACCGCTATGGGATAAATGATGGTGGCGCGCATGGCGCAGGCGCGCCCGGTAAAGGTAAGAATCCCGGCGGGGCCGCCAATGGTGGGTCGCGTAATGAACGAAGACGTACCACAGGTAGCCGGTAGCGACGCCAGCAGCCGCCGCGGTTCCCAAATCAAATCCGAGTACCGCCCAGGACGGTCCCCCTTGTTGTAAAGGCACACCGGGTGTCCACTTAGCCGACCTAGCTGATTACATCGACAAACGCCGCGCTGCGGCCTTCAAGGAGTGCCGGCAATTAGCTGGTCAGGGCTGAAGCGCGACAGCAGTCCGACAAAAGTACGACAAGCGGCCTCTTGGATTTCGAAAGCCCCCGTCAATCCGACGGCCCACATTCGGTCGGCTCCATCATTAAGGCGATCTGTCACCACTCACCCCGCCGTCACCGCTGTCCGGCCGCCGCCCGAACTCTCGCAGAACGGCAGCCCGCGAACCGGCACGGCTGGCTGGCTGACCACTCAGGAATTGAACTCGGAATACCCGTTTTAAATTTTCTATTTGAATTTTCGGAGGAATTTCCAGCTCTTTCAGGCAAATATCGATGCAGAGACTTCTCGCGACACGCCTGAATCAACCGGGAACGACAACTATTGCGTCCAATGGCGCCCTATCCACGAGCGCAACCCCGAAACCACCTGATAGAGTCAGCCAAAATACGCCTCGCGCACCTCTGGGCGGGTGGCGAGATCGGCAGGCGTTCCGCTCGCAGCCACCCTGCCCTTCGAGAGCACATAGCCGTGCTGCGAAATCGCTAATGTCTGGTGCACGTTCTGCTCGACCAGAAACACCGTAATTCCACGCTCTTGGATCTGCTTGATGATGTCGAAATTCTCCTTCACCAGCCGCGGCGAAAGCCCGAGCGACGGCTCGTCGATAAGGAGAAGTTTTGGCGCACACATCAGCCCGCGCCCGATCGACACCATCGCCTGTTCGCCGCCCGACATGGTGCCGGCAAGCTGCGTCCGGCGCTCCGCCAGGCGCGGATAAATGCGGAAGATGTCGGCGATGCGCGCCTGCGTGACCTTGTCCGAAGTCTCCTGATAGGCGCCGACGCGTAAATTCTCTTCGACGGTAAGCTTGGGGAACACCTTACGTCCCTCGGGGATGCAGGCGATGCCGGCTGCGATAATCTTGTGCGTCGGAATCCGCGTGATGTCGACGCCATCGAAGATGATGCTGCCCTCACGCGCCGGCGTAAGCCCCAGAATGGAGCGAACAAGGGTCGTCTTGCCAGAGCCATTGGAGCCAAGCAGGCAGGTAATGCCGCCCGCCTTCACGGAGAGCGAGACGCCTTGCAACACGTCGGCTTTGTCATAGGCGGTATAAACACCATCGATTTCAAGCAGGCCGGACATCATGCCACCCCGAGATAGGCTTCCTGGACTTGCGCATCCGCGGCGACCTGGCGATACGGGCCTTCCGCGATCTTGCGGCCGAAATTGAGCACTACGCAGCGGTCGGTGATGCGCTCGATCACCCCCATCTCGTGCTCTACAATGACGATGGTGAGATCCTTGTTGCGCTCGCGTACCAAGAGAATGTCGTCCATCAGTTCCTTTGTCTCGTCATGCGTCATGCCGGCCGACGGCTCGTCCAGCAGCAGAAGTTTCGGCGTGCTGATGAGCGCGCGGCAGATCTCGATGCGGCGGCGGTCGATCATCGGCAATCCGGCGACCGGCTCGAACAGCCTGCCGGCAAGCGCCGGCTCGAACACCTCCACCAGCGCGCGCGCTGCCGCATAGTTCCGTTCGAACTCGTGCTTGAAGGCCGCGCGTCGCGCCAAGTTGAACCACAATCCTTGGCTCAACCGCTTGTGGTTACCGATCATGATGTTGTCGAAGATCGAGAGCGGCAGCGACAGGCGTGAGCGCTGAAAAGTACGCGAGATGCCGGCCTCATATACTGCGCGCGAAGCGGCGCGCGTGATGTCGGCGCCGTTGAAGGCGATGGAGCCGGCGTCGGCGCCGTAAATGCCGGTGACGACGTTAAAGAAGGTCGTCTTGCCGGAGCCGTTCGGGCCGATGAGACCGACGATCTCGTTCGGGGCCACCGCGAGGTCGAGCCCATCGAGAGCCAACACGCCGCCGAAACGCTTGGATAGACCGCGGGCTTCGAGCATTGCGCTCATGGCCGCCACCCGGGGAAATAGCGGCGCACCGGGCGCGGCAGCAGTCCCTCCGGGCGGAACAGCAACACCGCAATCACCATCAAGGCGTAAAGCAGGAAGCGGTATTCCTGAATGGTCTGGAGCTTTTCCGGCACCACCACCACGATGATCGTCGCGAGCAGCAAGCCCCAAGGATTGCCGATGCCGCCGAGCAGCAGAATCGACACCAGGATCAGCGAGTCTGCGAAGGTGTAGTTGTTGGGCGCAACGAAGGCGCCGACCATGCCGAACAGCGCGCCGGCTAGTCCGATCAGGAAATTGCCGATTAGGAAGGCGGTGATCTTCCAGCGCACGACATCGAGGCCAAAGCACCCGGCCGCTGTCTCGTCCAGCCGCAGCGCGTCAAGGTTCAGCCCGATCCAGGAGCGCTCCAGCCGGCGCACCAGCACGAAGGCACCGACCAGCAGCACGAGGCTGACCACGAAATAGTTGAGATAGAACGACAGCGAGATGCCGGCGATTTCCCGGCTTTCGTTGAAAGACCAGCCGAACAGCTTCATGCCCGGCACCTGCATGCCCTGCGGGCCACCGAGCACGTCGTTGACCTCGAGAAAGGTCTTAAGCAGCAGGGCGAACGCGATGGTGACCACCGCCGCGTAATGCCCGCGCGTGCGCAAAACCGGCAACAGCAGCAGCGAGCCGATCAGCGCCGCCAGCACGCCGCCAATCAGCAGCACCAGGAGGTGCGGCAGGCCGGTGTAGGTGTTGAGCACAGCCGATGTGTAGGCGCCGATGCCGAAGAAGGAAGCTCCGGCGAAGTTCAGCACCCCGGCATAGCCGAACTGGATGTTCAGCCCGAGCGTCGCCAGCGAATAAAGCAGCACGGTCGTAACCAGCAGCAGCACAAAATGGTCGTCATGGAACCAGGCTGCCAGAACCAACGCGGCGATCACGGCGCAACCGCCGAGCGCGTCTTCATGATCGGCAAAGGAGAGCGCCACCGTATCGAGTAGGCCCAGCCACGCGACAGCTAGCACCGCGACGATGGCAGCGCCGAGCAGCACGATGATGAGGACCTGCTTCTCCGCCGCCAGCAGCGCGATAAGATAGGCGGTGGCGAGCGCCAGTGCAGTAAGGCCGGGCCACAGGCTCGCGTGCGCTTTTCTCCCCTCGCCCATCGGCTCATACCCGCTCGCTGATCTTTTCGCGGATCAGCCCGGTCGGCCGCCAAGCCATGATGGCGATCACCACCGCGAAGGCGAACACGTCCTTATAAGCACTGGCAAAGGGCAGCGTCACCGTGCCGATGGTCTGCAGGCCGGCGAACAAGAAGCCGCCGAGGATCGCGCCATAGATGCTGCCGAGCCCACCGATGATGGCGGCCGAAAAGCCGACGACGCCGAGGTAAAGCCCGATGCCGAAGTTGATCTCGTTGTAGTAGAGCCCGTTCATCACGCCGGCGAAGGCGGCGAGCCCGGAGCCGATGGCGAAGGTGATGAGCACGATGGCGGTGAAATTGATGCCCATGGTGCGCGCGGTTTCCTCGTCCTGCGCGACGGCACGGATGGCGAGGCCGAGCTTTGTGCGGTTGAGCAGGTATTGCAGGCCGACGACCACCAGAACGCCAGCCGCCAGCATCAGCACGTTGTCGAAGCGCAGGTTGAAATCGCCGAGATTGATGGAGCCGCGCGGCAACAGTGCCGGAAACGGCTTCGGATTGGCGCCCTGTGGGTAGAACAGCCGCACGCCTTCGCGCAGCACGGTGCCGAGCATCAGCGTGATCAGCAGCGTGTTGAGCGCGGGCGCCGAGCGCAACGGCATCACCAGATAACGCGCGATGACCATGCCGAGCAGCGCCATCGCCAGCGTCGCCAGCACGAGCATGACGAGGAGATCGAGCCAGGGCGAGGTCACGCCGAGCGCATTGAGGCCGGCAAAGGCGGCGAGAGCGGTGAAGGCGCCGACCGTGAGTACGTCGCCATGCGAGAACTGAATCACGTCGAGCACACCGAAGAACAGCGTGAAGCCCACCGCGACCAAGGCGTACATCATGCCGAGCATCAGCCCGTTCATGACGTATTGGGCGAACAGGCCTGCGTCCATGTCCAACGATTCTCCGCCGTCATGCCAGGTCGTTGGCCAGGCATCCACGTTCTTTCACAGGAAAGAGGACGTCCATGGCCGGGGGCAAGCCCGGCCATGACATCATCAATGAGCGATTATTTCTGCCCCGGTAGCTTGCGCTTGCCGCTGGCGTATTCGCTGTCGTCCCATTCGACGAACTTGCCGTCCTGGACCACGTATTTTGTGATCACCGCGACGGTGTTCTGTCCGTGGTCGTCGAAGCTGATCTTGCCGACGATCGAATCGCGGTCCTTCACGTCGCCGAGATCGGCGATGACCTTCTTGCGATCAGGGCCGACTTTTTCAATCGAGTCGAGGATCATGTTCATCGCGGCATAGGCGAAGGCGCCGTAGGCTTCCGGCGGCTGTTCGTATTTCTGCGCGCTGTATTTCTCCATGAAGAACTTGCCACCCGGCAGCTTGTCGGTTGGCGCGCCTTCGCGGAAGGCGAGCGAGCCCTCGGCCAACGGCCCGAGCGCCTGGATAAAAGAATCCGACACGATACCGGAGGTGCCGTCGAACACCGCCTTGATGCCTAGCTTGTCCATCTGTTGGCGAATGCGCACGCCGATCGGCGTCAAGCCGCCGAAATAGATCACGTCGGGATTGAGCGCCTTGATCTTGGTGAGCTCGCCGGTGAAGTCCTGCTGGTCGGCAGTAACGCCGAAGGTGCCGACGATCTTGGCTGTGCCGATGCGCGCCAGCGCCTTGCTGAAATACTCGTTGTGGCCCTTGCCGTAGTCGGTGGTGTCATGGATCACCGCCACGGTCTTGAAGCCGAGCTTGGAGATCAGCTCGGCGTTGGTGTCGTTCTGGTTGATCATGGTGCCGTTGACGCGATGCACCTCCGCGTATTTGTTGCGATAGGTAACGTCGGGCAGGACCGCGCCCCATACGATCACGGGGAAACCGAACTTGTGATAGGTGTCGACGGTCGCGATCGCGGTCGCCGAGCAATAATGCGTAGCGCCGGCGATGATGTCCTTGTCAGCCGCCATCTTGGTCGCGACCTGTACCGCAACGTTCGGCTTACACTCGTCGTCGAGCACGACCAGCTCGTATTCGTATTTCGCCTTGGCATCGGCGTTCCGCAGACGCACCGCGAGGTCGGCTGAGTTGCGGCCGCCGAGGCCATTGGCCGACACGCCGCCGGTGAGCGGGCCGATGAATCCGACTTTCACCTTGTCCTTGGCGGCGGCCGGTCCTGCCGCAAGCGCCAGCCCCACGGCCATGATTCCGGCCGTGACAAACTTGCCTGTCCCGATCATTCAACCCTCCCTTTTTTGGTATTCGACCGTTTGGCGGCCGTATTGTCGCGAGCTTCGCCCTATGCTCGCGCAGTCAAAGGCGCAGGGCAAGCTGGCAAAAAAGCCACTTAACCGCCGACTGGCTGGAGTAGGACCCTGAGGGACTGCCGCACTGGCGGTCTTTCTTTTTGTGGCGATCATGTTGCAGCGCGTTTGGTCGCGATTGGCCGATTTTGTTGCAGAAGTCGCCGATTGAAGGGCGAAGCAATTGCCTTGATATCTTGAAGCTGGCCCTTGCCACCCGCTCCATTTGAGGGCGGTGGCTTTGAGGCTGTGGGCCTAGCAGCTGCAACGCTTACGCCGCACAAGTAGCGGCCATCGGTGGCGGCCGAACGACCAGTTTTGCGAGCCGGCGCAGGTTCTGTGCGATAGCCGCGAGCGTAAACTCGAACTGAGCGCCGCAGGGGCCGCGTAATGGCAGACGCCCGAGCCGCAGAATGCGCTTGAGATGGGCGAACAGCATCTCGATGCGTTTTCGATCACGACAAGATTGCTCAAAGGCACTGGTGCGGGCGATCGCACGAGCAACGTCACGAGCCTCCTCGTAGATGCTGCGGAGAAGCTTACGTGATACATCCTTTGGACAGCATTGCATCTTCAATGGGCAG
>DASRLF010000012.1:0-28869 GCA_035648555.1 Pseudolabrys sp. | reverse complement strand
CGCTCTCGGCCTGGCGTAGGGCGAAGGCTATCTGCTCCTCGGTAAATCGCTTCCGCTTCATGGCATCCCTCCATCGCTGGGTTCAGAATGCCCGAAAAAATTGCTCTCCGAGTGGACCAGTTATTGGGAGACAGACCACGGAGCTGCCGCGATGGCTCTTGAAGAAAATCCTCAAGGATGCCGGATTGAATGAGGAAGACTTTCGGTCCTTGCTGTAGCTATTTGATATTAGCGAATGCGAAAGGGGCCTGGGTGGAACCAGGCCCCTCGCCCTTAAGAAGGAGATGTTTGAGCGCGGTTAGAAATTCTCGTCTCGATCCACTCTTCCACTTCTTCTGTTACCCACGCGACCCTGCAAGCGCCAAGCGTTACCCTTTTGGGGAATGTACCCGCGCTTTCGAGCCGCGCGATGTGAGCAGGACAGTAGGGGATGCCATAGACCGATTTGAGTTCCTTCTTCGATACGAGCTTCCGTGTCATCGCAAGTCCCTCGTGAAAGGGAGCTTGCAAGCCCCGGTTAGCCCTGGCGACAGAGAACATAGCGCTAAATGCCGGACGGCTCAACCTGCACATAGCTGCTCATGCGGCACGGCGGACCACTTTCTGTTTCCTAAAGCTGTCTAATAGGTCGGCCCAGTCCTGCATGAGTTTTTTTCGTTCTGGCAAATACAGCGCTCGATTATAAATGCGGCGTACCTCATCCTCGTCCTGATGGGCGAGCGCCGCCTCAATCACATCGCCGTTGAAGCCCCGCTCGTTGAGGATAGTGCTGGCCGTGGATCGGAAGCCGTGAGCGGTAGCTTGGTCCTTGCTGTACCCCATGTTTCGCACAACGGAATTGAAGGCATTTTCTGAAAGCGGCTTTTTGTGAGATCGGAGAGAAGGAAAGACCAATTCGTTCTCTTCGTTGAGCGGCCAGACAGATTTAAGCACCATGAGGGCCTGTCGAGAGAGGGGCACATCATGGGGTCGGCGCATTTTCATACGCTCTGCCGGGATGCGCCACAGCCTCTTATCAAAATCAACCTCGGTTCGCTTCATTCCCCTTACGTCGCCGGGACGGGACATGGTGAGGATAAGAAATTGGAAAGCCGATTGTAGAACAGGCCAGCCGACGTATTCGTCCAGACTAATCAGGAAACGGCCAAGTTCGCGTTCGTCGGTTATCGCCGCGCGATGCTTTACCTTCACTTTGAGAAGAGCGCCTCGGAGCGCATAGGTCGGGTCATTCGTCGCCCGCAGCGTAGCGACAGCAAGGCGAAAGACTGCTCCCATGACCGATCGGAGGCGGTGCGCGGTATCTCGTCGCCCGCTCGCCTCGACCTTTTTGAGAATGTCTAGAAGCTCGGCCGGGAGGACTTCGCTCACCGGACGATTGCGGATGGGTGCCGCAAGGTCTTCGAGCAACCAGCGATTTTTGCTGACAGTTATATCCGCCGCGTCGTTGGCCTTTAGATTTGCAATGTACTCGTCGGCGATGGCACCGAAGCTGTTGCCTGAAGAGGCGCTGATCCTGTCGAGTTTCTTGCGGAGCGACGGATTAATTCCGGCGGCGATCTGCTTCTTGATCAGAAAGCGCTTCTCGCGCGCTTCCTTGAGAGACACCACCGGAAAAGCTCCGAGCGACATCATGTTTGCCTTGCCGCCGAAACGGAAACGTAGACGCCAGAGCTTACTGCCAGACGTGTAAATCTGGAGATGCAAACCCTCGCCGTCCAAAAGCAAGTACGGCTTGTCCTTGGGCTTGGCATTGGTGATTGCGAGCTGAGTGAGTGCCATGTGAGTAGACCGCCGTCCGAGGCATTTTCTACTCACACTTCTACTCCGAATGTGAGTAGATTTCTAGGGTTCCCATGAGTTCCTATGCGCAGTCAAAAATTGCATAAACCCCTGCACTACAGGGGCTTATGAGCATCTACGCGTCGGTATGAGGAGGTATCCTGGTGCCCCTGGCCGGACTCGAACCAGCACACCTTGCGGTACCTGATTTTGAGTCAGGCGCGTCTACCAATTCCGCCACAGGGGCACTATGAGCAACCTTATCCGAAAACCGCTTGCCACTTGTCAACGGTGACCGCTTTTCGCGGCCAGATATGGCGCTTTCAGGGCCAGCCGGCCGGGCCTATGATCGAGGCTTGACGATTCCTTTTCGCAGGAGCCCGCGATGAACGAAGAAGCCCTCAATATGTCGCTACGAAAATTTCTCAAGGTCGTGGGCGTGACCTCGCAACAGGAGATCGAAAAGGCGATCCGCGCCGCGGTCGCCGACGGCCGTCTCAAAGGCAACGAAAAGCTCGAGGCGCAGATGGTGCTCACCATCGGCAAGGCCGGCCTCAATCACAAGATCGATGGCACCATCGAGCTTGAGTAGTTTAAATCAGAGCCCGGCCAGCGCCTTCTGGTAATAAGACAGGTCGAGATATTTTTCCGGCGCGGGCGGCGTGCCGCCTTCGAACTTGACGCGCAATTTGAGCACGTTTTTGAATCCTTCCATGTCGAACTTGGCGTCCTTGACGAGCCCGTTGGAGGGGTTCGTCACCAGCGCGTAACATTCGGCGGCGATCTCCGGCGTCAGTTTGAGCCGCTCAGCCAGCAGCGCGGTGACGGCGTCCTTGTTCTTCGGGTCGAGCGACCAGCGCAGGCCTTCGATATAGGCCTGGAGATATTTCACCATCGTGTCCGGATTGGCCTTGGCCCAGGCGCGCGTCGTAATGCCCGCGGTCGCCTGATAGGGACCGATCACCGTCGACACCGGTCCCATGTCCTTGAGGCCGGATTTCACCGCGAGAATCGAAAACGGCGCGTTGAGGATCGCGGCGGCAGCGGTCTTATCCTGCTGCATTGCCGCCAACCGCTTGAACGTGGCGCCGACCGATTTCGGCGTGTAGTCGCCTTTGCTCAATCCATTCTTCGCCAGAATCTCGTAGAGCTGGAAGGCGTAGGCGGTATTGAGCGCATCAACCACGACGGTCTTGCCGCGCAAGTCCTTGACCGAGCCGATCTCCGGCTGCACCAGCAAGTGATTGAAGCTGTTGTCGCCGCCGATCACGCCGATGATGTCCACCTTGGCGACGTCGGCCATCGCCACGCCATTGTCGAATGCGGTATGCACGATCTGCCATTTGCCGTCGGCCAGGCCCTGGCGCAACGTGTCCGAGTTCGGCGCTATCTGGATATCGACGTCGAGTCCGCGCTTGGCAAAGAAGCCCTGCGACTGCGCGGCGTAGAGCGGCAAATTCTGGATGCCGATGAACACCATGAGCGTGAGCTTGGTGTTTTCAGCGCGCGCCATGCCCGGTACGGCGGCGAAGGCGAAAACAGCGGCGAACGTGGCGGCGAGCAGACGTTTCATCATAGCATCCTCCCGGGAATTTATTTTATAGCTTCGACTATAACACCGTTTCGGCCCCGGCATTCCGCTGGCCGAAAGCCGACTCCATTTCGCGACGCACTTTTACCGCGCTGTCGTTTGGATCGTAGGCGACGTCAGCCCATTTAAGCGCGCCGCCTTCGGGAATATCCCGCTTGAGCTTGACGTTGTGCGCGAGGCCGAGCGGCAGCAGTTCCTGTTTCAACGAAACATCGGCCGGCGTCTGCCTGCCCCAGACGCAGAAGCCACCCTCACCGTCGAGCAGCTCGCCGGCCTTGAGCGCGCGCTTGGCCGTCGCGACCACGTCGGAACGAAAGCCGGTGGGCGCCCCGGTCGGCTCGTTGCGCAGCGCGCAGCTTGCGACCGAAATGCCGAGCTCGAGCCCAATCATATGGATCGGCCGATAGAGCGCGGCGTATTTGCCGCCTTTGTCGGGCAACATCGCGTATTCCTTGAAACAGCGGCGCGCGTAGTCGGTTTCGCCCTCGATCACCACATATGTGCCAAGTGCGAGATGGTGTGGCACATCGCGCCCATCACGGTAGACCGACGAGGTCACCTCGGTGACGCCGACCTTCTCCAGCGTTCCGCCTTCGCTTTTCGGTTTGCAGACATCGGCGAGCTCGAAGCGCGTCGCGGGCGGAAAATGCAGGCCACCGCTCTGCGGCACCAGGCCGGTGGCGTTGCACACCGCAGTCATTTCGATGCCGGACTTGGTGCCGTCGACGAATGAATTAAACATTTTCGGATTGATCGACTTACGATCGGAGATGTTGAGATATTTGTCGAGAATGTCCCAGACATTGTCGGGATTGGACTGGTGATAGTGCGGCTCGTAGCGCGTTCCCTTGCCGGCACAGATCACCTTGAAGCCGGCGGCGCGCGCCCAGTCGACGTGCTCGCAGATCAGCGCCGGCTGATCGCCCCAAGCTAGGCTGTACACAACGCCGGCCGCCTTGGCCTTGCGCGCCAGCAGCGGCCCCGCCACCGCGTCGGCCTCTACATTGACCATGACGATGTGCTTGGCCGAAGCAATCGTCGTAAGCGCGTGATGAATGCCGGCGCCGGGCACGCCAGTCGCCTCGACAATGACCTCGATGCGCGGGTTGGCGATCAAGGCATCGGCATTATCAGTGACCAGAGTCGTGCGCGCCGTGTGCGCGTCGTCGAGCGATTTGGCGGCGTAAGCACCGTCCGGCCAACCCGCGGTTTTGAGCTGGCTGCGCGCCCGCGCCACGTCGAGATCGGCGACGCCCACGACATGCATGCCGCGGGTCAGCCGCGCCTGCGACAGGAACATGGTGCCGAATTTACCGGCCCCGATCACGCCGACGGTCACCGGCCTGCCGGCGGACTCGCGCTCAAGCAACTTGGAATGAAGGTTCACGCTGCACGCCTCACGATTGGCGCGCAACGGAAACATAGACGCGAGACGGAGACAAGCGGCGGCGTTATTGGCAGAGCGCCCGGGAAACGAAGGTTTCGGCGTGGCAGCCTTCGCCGCTGCTGCGGCCGGACAAGTAAACCTGCGCCGGGCAAACCTCGGCGGTAGTCATGTCGGCGCTCTTGCCGGATTCGAAGCCCTTGCTTTTGCACATGGCATTGGCAGCAGCCACGCAATCGGGCGCGCCGTTCGGAGCGTTCTGGCATTTCTCGTGGCCGCGCACCAAGCGCGCGGCGGGGATCTTCACCACCGCGTCACCAAAGCCCTTGGCGCCGTCGACCGTGGTCTTGGCAGCGATGCCGGCTTCGTGGCCGAAATTCTCGACCTGCGCGCCGGCGCCCTTGAGATGAGAGCCGATGCCGGACGCCTGCCGGTCGAACCAATTGACGATGCCATCGAAAAAGCCGGGCTCCTCGGCCGACGCTTGCGCGTTATTGGAACGTTCCTGCGCGAGCGCCATCGCGGCGGTGAACAGGATCGTACCCGCCGCAACGCATGCCAGCAGCGAGCAAGCCGCCGATCGTCCTCTGAAAGAATTTGCCATTCGATTGATGCTCATGGCCGTTCAAACTGACTTCAGAGCAGCCGCCTTGCGGCATTGCCCAACGGCATTTGCGCCAGTGAACCTTTTACGTCGGACTGGTGGCGAAAATGAGGAATGCCGATTCGCCTAGATCAAGTATAGCGCAATCACGATGCCGATAACGACCAAGGCGGCGCCAAGCGTTACCCACAATCCAAGGCGTTTTTCGATGACATGGCGCGCCTGCTCGCCATAGCGGTGCAGCAGGAAGGCCAGCACGAAGAAGCGGGTGGCGCGGGCAATGATCGAAAACAACACGAAAAGCCCAAGATTGTAACCCGCAAAGCCCGACGTGATTGTGACAATCTTATAGGGGATCGGGGTGAGCCCCTTGAGCAGGATGATCCAGGCACCGTATTGCGCATAAGCCGCGCGGAAGGTCTCGACCTTGTCACCGTAGTGATAGAGGTGGATCAGCCAGGCGCCGACCGAGTCATAAAGCAGCGCGCCAATGGCATAGCCGAGCAGTCCGCCGGCGACCGAGGTTACCGTACACCAAGCCGCCAGCACGTAAGCGCGCTCGGGACGCGCCAGCGCCATCGGAATCAGCATCACGTCGGGCGGCACCGGAAAGAACGAGCTTTCGGCGAACGACACCGCGCCCATGATCCACAGGGCGTGCGGCTTGTCTGCGGCGCCAAGGCACCAGTCATACAGACGGCGAAGCACAGATCGCGGCTTGGCGGCCTCAACAGTCATAGGAGCGCTTCGGGCTAAGGAAAGATCAGGTCAGCGGCGCTTGCGGATGCGCCTGGTCTCAAGTGCCACGACTTTACGGCGCGCGGCGGGCTGTACCAAATCTTTTGGCACTTTTTCGGCAATCCCGAACATCAGCTCGCGGCGGCGCATTTCGGCCCAAACGTCGTCGGGATGAACCCCGGCATGAACCCAGAGCACTACCAGGTTGTAGATCAGGTCGGCGCTTTCGCGGACCACCGCCTCGGTCTGGCCGTGCATGGCATCGATGACGACCTCGACAGCCTCTTCCGCAAGTTTTTTGGCCATTTTGGCGCGGCCGGCACGTAAAAGGCGCGCGGTTCGGGACTTCGCCGGGTCGGAACCCCGGACGGCGATCACGGCGTTATAGAGCCGGGAGATCGAATCAGTCATCCGCGCACCATACCCGATCCGCGCGTCTAACCGGTTAACGACCGTTAAAACCCGGGCCGAGACCGGCATTAGGCTTACTCCGGAAACCCGGTGCCGGGGCGAACGCTGTTTTCTTGCTCTTTAAAGGGGCATGTACTTTGTTGCGATGCGGGGAGCGAACCGCTACCGAGATGCGAATGCTGCGAGACAATACGAGTTCATCGACTGCACGGCGCTTTGTCAGCCTGGCGTGCGCAATGTTGCTTGCGCCGGTGCTGACCGGCGCCGCGGCGGCGCAAACCTCAATCAAATTCAGCCTGTTTCGATTTGAAGGCCCGGTGGCCCCGTTCCTGCTGGCGCTCGACAAGGGTTACTACAAAGCCGAGGGCCTCGATGTCAGCTTCGACACGGCGCCCGGCTCACTCGAGCCGATCGATCGCGTCGCTTCGGGCGACTACGATATGGGCATTGCCGACATCAACACGCTTATCAAGCTCCGCGACACCAATCCGGTCACCCCGGTCAAGGCGGTGTTCATGGTCTACAACCGGCCGCCATTCGCGGTGATCGGCCGCAAGAGCCGCGGCATCAACACGCCAAAGGATCTCGAAGGCAAAAAGCTCGGCGCGCCGACGCAAGACGCCGCGTTTGCGCAATGGCCGATCTTCGTGCAGGCCAACGGCATCGACGCCTCCAAGGTGACGATCGAAAATGTCAGCTTCCCGGTGCGCGAGCCGATGCTGACCGCCGGCCAGGTGGACGCCATCACCGGCTACTCGTTCTCCTCATTCGTCAATCTCAAAGAGAAGGGCGTGCCGGTCAACGACCTCAGCGTGCTGCTAATGGCTGACTACGGCGTCAGTCTCTACGGCAACGCGATCATGGTGAGTCCGAAATTCGCCGCCGAGCATCCCGACGCAATCAAGGGCTTCCTGCGCGCCTTCGTAAAAGGCTTGAAGGATTCAATAAAGTCGCCCTCAGTCGCGGTCGATTCGGTGCTCAAGCGGAACGAAGCGGCCACCAAGAGCGTGGAGCTCGAACGCCTCACGATGGCGATCCACGAAAACATCGTGACGCCGGAGGTGAAAGCAAACGGCTTTGGCGCCGTCGACAGCGCTCGCTTCGAGCACGCCATCGACCAAATCGCACACACCTACAAGTTCAAGGTGAGGCCGAAGACGGACGATATCTTCGACGCGTCTTATCTGCCGCCGGCCGCCGACCGTAAAGCCAACTAGCTCAAGCGGCCGTGTTCGCCTTGCGCGCGGCGACGAGCCGGGCCAGCAATTCCGGTTTGTGGTCGGCCGCCCCGAAGATCACCGTGGCGATCTCATCGGCCATCTGCTCGTAGATGGCGCGCGGGCCGCCCTCGCGGATGAAAATTCCGCTGTAGAGATCCGGCAGCTTCGGCAGCGGAGCATCTTCCCAGATGGTCATGCCGGCCTCGTGCGCCCGCCGGCGGGTAATCGCCATGACGCCAAGCCCGGCGGCGACCGCGCTGCCAAGACTCGTGAAGCTCGGGCCGGTGAAAACGTCTTCCCAGTCGAGGCCGGCCGATTTCAACGCCGCCACCGCGAGGCGGTGATACACACAAGCCTCGCCATAGGACACCAGCGGTACCGGCCGACTAGGATCGACGCGGGTTGCGACGCTGTGCACCCAGACGACTTCTTGCGCGCGGCTGTGGCGCGCTTCATGCGGCGGCGCCATCGACAGGCCGATCAGCAGATCGATGTCGCCGCTATGAAGCTGGCGCGCCAGCGGATCATAATAGTCGGTGCGCACGACGAAGCGCACATCCGGCCAGCGTTCGCGGAATTGCGCCAAAGTGCCGGGCAGCAGCGAGGCGATAAAATCGCTCGGGGTTCCGACGCGGATCACCAATTCCGGCCGCGGGCCGTTGCCGCCGATATGCACGATCTGATCGTTGATCGAGAGCAGGCGGCGCGCGTAAGTGAGCACGGTTTCACCCTGCGGCGTGAGGCTGACGCCCTGGACTCTGCGGTCGAACAACTCGCTGCCGAGCAAAAACTGCAGCCGCTTGATCTGAGCGCTCACCGCCGGCTGCGTCACTCCGAGCTTGGCCGCGGCTTTGGTGAAGCTGCGTTGATCGACGACCGCGACAAGCGTGCGCAGCAGATCGGTTGGAATATTGGTCATTGGCCGCCCCTGGCTCGGCGCGAAGTCGTATGCGCACTAACTAATATCAACCCCGCAGGACTGTAACACTTCCCGCAATGCGATCAATTTTTTCGGGTGCCGCTTTTTGGCGAGGCTATTTGATACGCTCGAGAATGCTCACGTAGTTCGCCACCGCCGTGCCGCCCATGTTGAAAATGCCGCCCAGACGAGCGTTCTTGACCTGCAAATCTCCGGCGCTGCCGGTGAGCTGCATGGCGGTGAGCGCGTGCATCGACACGCCGGTGGCGCCGATCGGGTGACCTTTCGCCTTCAAGCCGCCCGACGGATTGACCGGCAACTTGCCATCTTTTTGCGTCCAGCCTTCCTTGATGGCGCGGGCGCCCTCGCCTTGCGCGGTCAGGCCCATGGCCTCGTATTCGATCAACTCGGCGATGGTGAAGCAGTCATGGGTCTCCACGAAAGACAGATCGCCGAGATCGAGACCGGCGACTTTAAGCGCGCGCTGCCAGGCTTGCGAGCAGCCCTCGAATTGCAAGATGTCGCGCTTGGCCATCGGCAGGAAGTCCTGCACGTGCTCGGCGGCACGGAACGCGACCGCCCGCTCGAGCGAAAGCGCGGTCTCCACGTCAGCCAGCACCACGGCGGCGGCACCATCGGACACCAATGAGCAGTCGGTGCGCTTGAGCGGGCCCGCAACGAACGGGTTTTTCTCGCTCTCGGTGCGGCAGAATTCAAAGCCCAAATCCTTGCGCATCTGCGCGTAAGGATTGCCGACGCCGTTCTTGTGGTTCTTGGCCGCGATCAAAGCCAGCGCGTCGGACTGGTCGCCCCATTTCTGGAAATAGAGCCCGGCGATCTTGCCGAAAATTCCGGCGAAGCCGCCATCGATCTCCGCCTCTTCGCGCACATAAGACGCCTTGAGCAGATTGCGCCCGATCTCGGGCGCGGGCGTGGTTGTCATCTGTTCGACACCCACGCACAGCACAATGCGCGCGACACGCGCCTCGATCGACTTGATGCCTTGGTGCACGGCGGCGGAACCGGTGGCGCAGGCATTCTCGACCCGCGTGGCGCGCTTGAAACGCAAATCGGGCGAGGCCTGCAGGACGAGAGCAGCGGTGAAATCCTGCGCCGAGAAGCCGGCGTTGAAATGACCGAGCACGATCTCGTCAACGTCTTTGGGCGCGACGCCGGCATGGCTCAGCGCCTCGCCAGCAACCTTCACGATAAGGCTTTCGACGCTCTCGCCATTAAGCTTACCGAAGGGGGTGTGCGCCCAACCGACGATGCAGGCGGTCATCGAAGTCTCCCTGAATCTCTTGCCGAACTTTGGTCGCAATGACAGGCGATGAGGCCCGAGTCATTATGATTCCAGCGGGGGGTGTGCGGCCTTTGCCTCCCATTCGAAGCTTAGATAGCGTACTGTCACCGCCTATGGAACCCGATCGATTCCGAGGCTGGAGGAACGAGCGAACCTTGCCACATTGTCCGAGCCCCCGTTCCCTGATGGTTGCCGCGGCCGCCGTGCTGACGCTCGCGGGCACACCACGCGCCCATGCCGAAGCGCAGCTGTTAATCGAGGCCGCCACCGGCAAGGTGCTGCACGCGGAGAATGCCACCTATCCGTGGTATCCGGCCTCGGTCACCAAATTGATGACGGCCTACACCACGCTACGCGCCATCAAGGAAGGCCGCATTTCTTTCAATACGCTTCTGACAGTGTCGCGCAACGCCGCGGCTCAGCAGCCGACCAAGATGGGCTTCAAGGTCGGCACTACCGTCACCGTCGACAATGCCATGAAGATGCTGATGGTGAAATCGGCGAACGATATGGCGGTGACGATTGCTGAAGGCGTCGGTGGCTCGATCGAGGGCTTCGCCGACATGATGAACGCCAATGCACGCCGGCTCGGCATGACGCAGTCCAATTTCGTCAACCCGAACGGACTGCCGGCGGAAAATCACGTCACGTCGGCACGCGACCTCGGCATTCTGGCGCGCGCGCTGATCAAGGAATTTCCGGAAGACGATTCCTACTGGCACATCCACTCGATCCGCTACGGCAATCGCGTGATGCACAATTACAATTCGCTGATCGACCGCTATCAAGGCGCCGACGGTATGAAGACCGGCTTCATCTGCGCCTCCGGATATAATGTTGTTGCCTCCGCCACTCGCAATGGACGCCGCCTGATCGCGATCGTGCTCGGCGCCTATTCCGGCGCTGTGCGTGCGCAGAAGGCGGCTCAGTTACTTGAGCGCGGCTTCAACGGCGGCAGCCTGTCCTGGCTCACGCCTTCGCTCGGCACCGTCGATGCGCTGGCGCCAATCGACGCGCAGCCGCCCAATCTGCGCGAGGAAATGTGCGGCGGCCATCGCCGCAAGGCGCCGTCCGAAGACAATAACGAGGAAGAAGAAGACACCTCCGCTTCCGCCGGCACGCCTGCGAGCGGCGATACCGGTTCGGCCCAAGCGTTCATGCTGTCGAGCCTGAAACCGTCCGCCGGCAAATTCGTGCTCGGGCCGCCGGTCGATACCGAGCCGCCGGTCGTGGTGTTCACCGGCCCGGCCGACAAGCCGGACGCTGTCCAGGTTGCTGCGCCGTCAGCTAAGAAAAAGAAAATCGCCAAGCACGCCAAGACGGCGAAACCGAAGGTTTCTTCGGCGGCCCAATGAGCGCGGCCGGCGACAACGCCGCGCGGCGGCGGCCGGCGGACCCGATCCCACTGACCGTGCTCACCGGCTTTCTCGGCGCCGGCAAGACCACGCTGCTCAACCGCCTGCTCAAGGACGAGGCGCTGAGCCAGACCGCCGTCATCATCAACGAATTCGGCGATGTCGCGCTCGATCACTTGTTGGTCGAATATATCGGCGACAACATGGTGCTGCTGCAGAGCGGCTGCCTGTGCTGCACCATGCGCGGCGACTTGGTGGACGCGCTGGAAACCCTGCTGCGCGATCTCGATAACCGGCGCTGCACGTTTAGCCGCGTGCTGCTGGAAACAACCGGCCTCGCCGATCCGGCGCCGGTGCTGCACACCGCGATGGCGCATCCTTATCTGGTGCAGCGCTACCGGCTCGACGGCGTAGTGGCGGTGGTCGATGCCGTCAACGGCGAAGCCACGCTCGATGCCCATGCCGAAGCGGTCAAGCAGGCGGCGATGGCCGACCGCATCGTCTTGACCAAAACCGATCTCGCCGATGCCGCGCAGCGCGAGCAAATCGTCAAGCGCCTGCGCGCGCTCAATCCAGCCGTGCCGATCCTCGATGCCGCCAAAGGCGAAGCGACGGCGGAACAGTTGCTGTCTTGCGGGCTGTACGATCCAGAGCGCAAAATCCCCGACGTCAAAAAATGGCTGGCCGCCGAGGCCTATACGGACAATCACCACCATCATCACGACGTCAACCGGCACGACGAGCATATTGGCTCATTCGTGCTCACCGCCGATGCCGCCATTCCGGCCGGCACGCTTGAGATGTTCCTCGAACTGCTGCGCGCGAACTATGGCGCGCGGCTTTTGCGTCTCAAGGGCATCGTCAAGCTTGCCGAAATGCCGGATACGCCCGTGGTGGTGCACGGCGTGCAGCACGTTTTCCACCCGACCGCGCGGCTGGAGCGCTGGCCGGACGACGACCACCGCACCAGGCTGGTGTTCATCACCCGCGACCTGCCCGAGCGCACCGTGCGCGAGCTTTTCGAGGCGTTTATGGGTACTGCTGGCGTGGATCGCCCCGACCGCGCGGCCCTGACCGATAATCCGCTGATGCCCTTCGGCGGCGCTGACCGTTAGCTCTCCGGCTGCCCTTGCGCGGCCTCTCGACTCGAATGATGCTCAACCAAACCGTCGGCTGAACGGCGGCAATGGGGAAGCGTCATGGAACGGCCAATGGAGCGCCCCTGGCTGCGGCATTATCCGCCGGGCGTGCCTGCCGAGATCGACGCTTCGCGCACCCCCTCGCTGGTCGCAGTGCTGGAGGAAAGCTTCCGCGCGCACGCCGCCAGCGACGCCTGCATCTGCATGGGCAAAACACTGACCTACGCCGGGCTCGACGAGGCCTCGCGCGCATTCGCCGCCTGGCTGCAAAGCAAAGGGCTCGCGCGCGGCGCCCGCGTCGCCGTGATGATGCCGAACGTGCTGCAATATCCGGTGGCGATCGCCGCCATCTTGCGTGCAGGTTTGACGGTGGTGAACGTCAACCCGTTGTACAAGCCGCGCGAACTGGAATTCCAGCTCAACGATTCCGGGGCAGAAGCCATTATCGTATTGGAGAACTTCGCGTCCGTGCTGCAGCAGGCGCTGCCGCAAACGCAAGTGAAGCACGTGGTGGTCGCCGACATGGGCGACATGCTCGGCACCATCAAAGGCGCGCTGGTCAATCTGGTCGTGCGGCGCATCAAAAAGATGGTCCCGGCTTACGCACTGCCGGGCGCGACCAAATTCAATGACGCGCTTGCGCTCGGCCGCAAACTGACTTTCGCGCGGCCCGAAGTCGGTCCCGACGACGTCGCCTTCCTGCAATACACCGGCGGCACCACCGGCGTTTCCAAGGGCGCCATCCTGCTGCATCGCAATCTGGTCGCCAACATCCTGCAGGTAGATGCGTGGTACGCGCCGATCATCGCGTTGCCGCCGCCGATCGAGCGGCTGATCATCGTCACCGCGTTACCGCTCTATCATATCTTCGCGCTCACCGGCTGTTTCCTGTTCAGCGTGCGCCGCGGCGGCGCTTGCATCTTGATCCCGAACCCGCGCGATATCGCCGGCCTGATCAAGGAACTGACCAAATACAAAGTGAATTCGTTTCCGGCGGTGAATACGCTCTACAACGCACTGCTCAATCATCCCGACTTCGGCAGGCTCGACTGGAGCATGCTCAAAAGCGCGGTCGCCGGCGGCATGGCGGTGCAGCAGTCGGTCGCCGAGGCCTGGATGAAGGCGACCGGCCGTCCGATCATCGAAGGCTACGGCCTGTCGGAAACCTCGCCGGTGCTCACCTGCAATCGCGGCGACATCAGCGAATGGACAGGCACCATCGGACTGCCGCTGCCGTCGACCGATATTTCCATCCGCGACGACGACAACAACGAGATGCCGTCCGGCGAACGCGGCGAGATCTGCGCGCGCGGGCCGCAGGTGATGCCGGGCTATTGGCGGCGGCCGGACGAGACTGCCCAGGTCATGACCAAAGACGGATTCTTCCGCACCGGCGACATCGGCACGATGGACGCGGATGGCCGCGTCAAAATCGTCGACCGCAAGAAGGACATGATCACGGTGTCCGGCTTCAAGGTGTTCCCGAACGAAGTCGAGGACGTAGCGATGATGCAAGGCGGGGTGTTGGAATGCGCCGCCATCGGCGTGCCGGACGCCCATTCTGGAGAAGCGGTCAAACTCTTTGCAGTGAAGAAGACGCCGGATCTGACCGAGCAGGATTTGCGCCGCTACATGCTCGGCCAGCTCGCCGGCTACAAGGTGCCGAAGCAAATCGAATTTCGTACCGAACTTCCGAAAACCAACGTAGGCAAAATTTTGCGCCGCGCGCTGCGGGACGGCGCGTGATGCAGGCTTTGCCGACTCCCGTCGACATCATCGCGTTCTGGCGCGAAGCCAGCCCCAAGCGCTGGTTCGAGAAGGACGCCAAGTTCGACGACGACATACGCCGGCGCTTCCTCACACTTCACGAGGCCGCCGCCGCCGGCAAGCTCGCCGGCTGGGAAGTCAGCGCGGAGGGCGCGCTGGCGCTGCTCATTTTACTCGATCAGTTCCCGCGCAACATGTTTCGCGGCCAGGCGCGCACGTTTGCAACCGATCCGCTGGCGCGTGCCATCACCAGCCGCGCCATCCTCAATGGCTATGATGGCGCGTTTCCCGATCTACGCGGATTTTTCTATCTGCCGTTCGAGCATTCGGAAGACCTGGCCGACCAAGAACGCGGCCTGTTGCTCTACAAGACGGCTGGCGATGCCGACGGCCTGAAATGGGCCGAGATTCATGCCGATATCATCCGCCGTTTCGGCCGGTTTCCACATCGAAATGCTGTGCTTGGCCGCGTCAGCACGCCGGAGGAATTGAAGTTCCTCGCCGACGGCGGCTTTGCCGGCTGAGCCAAAATCCCACGGGACGCTGCCCAACCGCTTTGCTAGACTTTCGGCGTTAAAAGAGCCGGCCGTCGGAGCCGGTCTCGTGTCAGGAGGCGACCCATGATGTTCAGCGCGAAAGCGCTTCGGCGCTTGATGACGCTTGCCGGCCTGGTTCTGCTGGCAGCGACCGTTCCCACAAAAATCTTCGCCCAAGATGTCAAAGTCGGCGCCAAGAGCATTGGCGGCGTGGTGACCAGCGCCAAGGGCGCGGAAGCCGGCGTCTGGGTGATCGCCGAGACCACCGAACTGCCGACGAAATTTGCGCGCATGGTCGTCACCGACGACCAGGGCCGCTACGTCATTCCCGATCTGCCGGATGCCGATTACAGCGTCTGGGTACGCGGCTACGGCCTGGTGGATTCGCCGAAGATGCGCGCCAAGCCGGGCCAGCATCTCAATCTGATGGCGGTTACGGCGCCTAACGCCGCCGAAGCGGCGCATTATTATCCGGCGATCTACTGGTACACGATGATGAAAATTCCGCCAGCCAGCGAATTCGGCGGCAGCGGCGCGATCCCGGCCAAGCTCACGCAGCACGACTGGCTCAAGCAGATGAACAATGTCGACTGCATCGGCTGCCACCAGCTCGGTCAGGAAGCGACCCGCACGATCCCGGCCGAGTTCGGTCCCTTCAAGTCCGGCGAAGAAGCCTGGATGCGGCGCACCCAATCGGGTCAGGCCGGCGAGAACATGACCAACCGGTTGGCCGGCCAGTGGGGCGGCGCGCCATATAAATATTTCGGCGATTGGACCGACCGCATCGCCCAGGGCGAATTGCCCAAGGAAACGCCGCCGCGACCACAAGGCGTTGAGCGCAATATCGTGGTCACGTCGTGGGAATGGTCCACGCCGGACAAATATCTGCACGATTTGATTTCGTCGGACCGGCGCAACCCAACCGTCAATGCCTACGGCCCGCTGTTCGGTTCGCCGGAATACTCGACCGACAACATGCCGATCCTCGACCCGAAGACGAACAAGGTCTCATTCTTCAAGATGCCGGTGCAAGATCCGAACATGCCGGAGTCACTCGGACCGGGCCACGCGGCCAGTGTTAAACCCCTGCAGCCTTCGGCCTATTGGGGCGACCGGCAACTTTGGGATACGCGCGCCAACAACCACAACTCGATGATGGACCAGAAAGGCCGGGTCTGGCTGGCGGCCAGCGTGCGCGGCTTGGACAATCCGGCCTGGTGCAAGAAGGGTTCGGATAATCCTTACGCCAAGGTACTCCCGCTCGAGAAATCGCAGCGCCAGGTGGCGATGCTCGATCCCAAGACGATGAAGTATTCCTTCCTCGATACTTGTTTCGCCACCCACCACGCGCAATTCGGCTACGACGCCGACAACACACTGTGGTTCAGCGGCAGCGGTCCGGTGGCGGCCTGGATCAACACCAAGGTCTATGATGAGACCGGCGATGCGCAAAAGGCGCAAGGCTGGGCGCCGTGGGTGCTCGACACCACCGGCAACGGCAAGCTCGACGAATACACCGAGCCGGGCGCGCCAGCCGATCCGAATAAGGACCAACGTATCACCGCCGGTTCCGGGCCCTACTCGGTGATGCCGAACCCGAAAGACGGCTCGATCTGGTTCGCCATCGGCACCTTCGCCGGCCCGCCCGGCTTCCTGCGCTTCGATCCGAAAACCAAGCTGTCGGAAGTCTATTACATTCCGAAGCCGGGCTTCGGCATTCGCGGCGGCGACATCGACGGCAACGGCGTGCTGTGGGGCTCGGGTTCGAGCGGCCATCTCATGAGCTTCGACCGCAGCAAGTGCAAAGGTCCGCTCAACGGGCCGACAGCGACCGGCAATCATTGTCCGGAAGGCTGGGCATTCTACAAATATCCCGGTCCCGGCTTTGACGGCTTCCCCGGCACCAGCGCCGAGGCGAGCTATTACACCTGGGTCGACCAGCACAACGTGCTCGGCTTAGGTGAGAACGTGCCGATCTCGACCGCCAATCTCAGCGACGGCTTTGTGGCGCTCAAGGACGGCAAAATGGTCTCGCTGCGCATCCCTTACCCGATGGGCTTCTACGCCAAAGGGCTGGATGGGCGCATCGACGATCCCAATGCCGGCTGGAAGGGCCGCGGCCTCTGGAGCACCAATGGCGACCGCGCGCCGTGGCTAATGGAAACCGGCAAAGGCTCGAGCCCGCGCGCGGTGCACATCCAGGTGCGGCCCGATCCGCTGGCGGAATGACGCGAACAGCCCCGCCGCGTAGCGGCGGGGCATGCTAGTGATACTGCATGAGCGATTTCCGCGGCGTCTTTCCCTATCTGGTCTCGCCAATCGACGCCCAGGGCCGCATCCTCACCGATGTGCTGGGGCGCCTTGCGTCCGATCTCATCAAAGCCGGCGTGCACGGCTTGACGCCGCTCGGTTCGACCGGCGAGTTCGCGTATCTGTCGCGCGAGCAATGCGAGGCCGTGGTGCGCGCCACCATCGAAGCCGCCGGTAGCCGCGTGCCGGTGATCGCGGGCGTGGCCTCAACCTCCACTGCCGACGCGGTCGCGCAGGCGAAAAGCTATCAGGCGCTCGGTGCCGGCGGCATCCTCGCCATTCTCGAGGCGTATTTTCCGCTCAAGGATGCGCAGATCGAGTCCTACTTTCGCGCCATCGCAGACAACGTCGACATTCCGGTCGTGCTCTACACCAATCCGCAATTCCAGCGTAGCGATCTCAGCCTCGACGTGATCGCGCGACTCGCTGAGCACCCGCGCATCCGCTACATCAAGGACGCCTCGACCAATACCGGGCGGCTGCTCTCGATCATGAACCGCTGCCCGGACATGAAAGTGTTTTCGGCGTCGGCGCATATTCCTGCGGCGGTGATGCTGATCGGCGGAGGTGGCTGGATGGCGGGACCGGCCTGCATCGTGCCGCGCCAGAGCGTGCGGCTTTATGAGTTGTGCCGCGCCGGTTCATGGCCGGAGGTCATGAATCTGCAACGTGAACTCTGGCGCATCAACGAAGCCTTCGCGCGCTTCAATCTGGCTGCCTGCATCAAGGCCGGTTTGCAGATCCAGGGCTACGCGGTCGGCAACCCGGTCCCGCCGCAAGCGGCGCTGACGGCCGACGAACGCAAAGCAGTCGAAGCCATTTTGGCCGACGTGGCGCGCCTCTAAACGCCTTGATTCATCGGCACAAACGGCCCCACCCAACCGATTCTTAACGGTTCCTTGCTATCGGAACACGATGGCTTTGCCGTCGCTCGCATCCCGGCCATCGCCGGCGCGGAGAGAACCCGTGGCCCTGATCGATACCGAAAACGCCGCTTCGCCGCACGCCGCGGCGGGCCTTTTCGCACGCGTCAAGGCCATCCTCGCAGACCGCAGCGACTCGAGGCTGGCGCAACTTGTTGCCGGAAAAGTTTTTCTGGTGCGCGTCGGCAGCGCGATACTTGCGCTTGCCAGTCAGGTGTTGCTCGCGCGCTGGATGGGCAGCTTCGAGTTTGGCGTCTACATCTATGTGTGGACCTGGGTGCTGATGATCGGCGCGCTCTCCGACTTCGGTCTGTCGTTAGGGGCGCGGCGCTTCATTCCGGAATATACTGAACTAAAATCGCTCGACCGCCTGCGTGGATTTCTATCGGGTAGCCGCTGGCTCGCCTTCGGCGTCGCCACCGCCATTGGTGGCACCGGCGCAGTCGGTGTGATGCTGCTCACGCCCTATCTCGATCATTACGTCGTGGTGCCGCTCTATCTCGCCTGCGTCACGCTTCCGGTTTACGGGCTGGTTCAGGTACAGGCCGGCATTGCGCAATGCTACGATTGGCCCAACCTCGCGCTGATGCCGTTCTATATCTGGCGCCAACTCGCCATCACGGTGCTGATGGGCGCGGCCTATTTGTTCGGCGCGCCGACCAGCGCGGTGACCGCGATGATCGTCGCCGTCGTCACCACCTGGGCGGTGACCACCGCGCAACTCGTCGTGCTCGAACGCCGGCTCAGGGCCAAGGTACCCACAGGGCCGAAGCAATACGAGACCAAAGCCTGGTTCACCACCTCGGTCTCGATCATGATGGTGCAGGGCTTCTACCTGCTGCTCACTTACGTCGATATCCTGGCGCTCGAACATTACCGCTCGCCCGACGAGGTCGCCGTGTACTATGCCGGCGCGCGGCTGCTGGCGATCGTCGCCTTCGTCTATTTCGCCATCGCCGGCGCCACCACGCACAAGTTCACGCAGTATCACGTCAGCGGCGATCAAAAACGGCTGGCTTCTTTCTTCGCCGAGACCATCAAGTGGACGTTCTGGCCTTCGCTCCTGGCCTGCGCGCCGATCCTGGCGCTCGGGCGGCCGCTACTCGGCCTGTTCGGTGCCGGCTTCGAGAGCGGATATGACGTGATGTTTATCCTGGCGGTCGGCATGTTGTCGCGCGCCGCGGTCGGCCCGGCGGAGCGGCTGCTCAACATGCTGGGCGAACGCAAGCAATGCGCCTTCATCTACGCCACCGCCTTCGCGATCAATCTGGTGCTGTGCATGGTGCTCATTCCGCGCATGGGCATCGAGGGCGCCGCAGTGGCGACGTCGAGCGCGCTGGTGATGGAATCGATCGCGCTCTATCTGGTGGCCAAGCGCCGCCTCGGCTTCCATGTGTTCATCATGGGCGGCGGGCAGACGCCGTAATCACGCCTTCTCCCTCAGCAGCCTTCGGATCACCTTGCCTGTCGTGGTCATCGGCATGTCATCGATGAAGGTGACCTCGCGCGGATATTCGTGGCCCGATAGCCGCGTCTTGACGAAAGTCTGGATCTCGGCGGCGAGCGCGTCGGACGGCGCGTAATTCTTCTTGAGCACGATGAAGGCCTTGACGATCTCGGTGCGCAGCACATCGGGCTTGCCGACCGCGGCGGCGAGCGCAACCGCCGGATGACGGATCAGACAATCCTCGATTTCACCGGGCCCGATGCGAAAACCGGCCGAGGTGATGACGTCGTCGTCGCGGCCGACGAAACTGAAATAGCCGTCTTCGTCCATCACGCCCTGGTCGCCGGTGGTCATCCAATCGCCGATGAATTTTTCGCGCGTCGCCTCCGGCTTGCCCCAGTATTGCAGGAACATCACCGGATCCGGGCGCTGCACCGCGATCTGGCCCGCCTCGCCGGCTTTCAGTGCACGGCCCTCGCCGTCGATCACAGCCACCGTGTGGCCGGGAACCGGCTTGCCGATGGCACCCGGCTTGGAGACGCCGAGCGCACCACAAGCCGCGAGCACGATATTGCATTCGGTCTGCCCGTAGAATTCGTTGATTGTCAGGCCGAAGGCGGACTTGCCCCATTCGTAGGTTTCGGCGCCGAGCGTCTCGCCGCCAGAACCGATCGAGCGCATGTTGATGGCGTGGCGGCCTTGCGGGTTCGGCGCGGCCCGCATCATGCGCAATGCGGTCGGCGGGATGAAGGCGTTGCGGATTTGCGCGCGCGCCATCAGCGCGAAGGCCTCCTCCGGATCGAATTTCTCGAAGCGGCGCGCCACCACCGGCACGCCGTAATGCAGGCCCGGCAGCAAAACGTTCAGCAGCCCGCCGGCCCAGGCCCAATCGGCCGGCGTCCAGATGCGGTCGCCGGGCTGCGGAAAAAAATCATTGTAGGTCTCCACACCGGGGAAATGCCCGATCAGCACGCGATGACCGTGCAGCGCGCCCTTCGGCTGGCCGGTGGTGCCCGAGGTGTAGACCATCATCGCCGGATCGTCGGCCGATGTATCGACGGCGGTGAAGCCGGACGAAGCCCGCGCTAGCGCGCCGGCGAAATCGACGACAGCGTCGCCAGCGCCATCGAGCGAGAGCACGAGCTTGAGGTCGGGCAGGTTTTTTCGAATCTCCGAGACACGCGCGACGCCTTGCGCATTGGTGAGCAGCGCCGCCGCGCCGGAGTTCTGCAGGCGGTAGCTCAGCGCGTCGGTACCGAATAGCATCGCCAGCGGCAACGCGATGCAGCCCAGCTTGTAGATCGCGATATGGGCGGCGGCGACTTCCGGCGCTTGCGGCAGCAAAATGGCGACGCGGTCGCCGCGCGCGATGCCGTGCGCGCGCAGCACATTGGCGAGCCGGTTGGAGGTCTCACGCAGCCAGCCGTAGGTGATGGCGTCTTCGGAGCCATCCGGCCGGACGTGCAAAATGGCGAGCCGGCTTGGCTCGGCATCGGCCCAGCGGTCGCAGACATCGACGCCGATATTGTAACGCGCCGGCACCTGCCAGCGGAATTGGTGATAGTTCGCGTCGTAGTCGCGAGAATTGGGTAGCACCGGCATGCGGGCGGCAGGCTAGTCAGGAGCGAGTGCTAGGTCCAGAGCCGAACGTGGGTCTAGCTCTTCTTGTCGTCCGGTTCGGCGATAATCAACGCCCAGTACACTTTGTATTTCGAGGCCGGCGTGTAGATCGCGGCGATGCCGATGCGGGTCGCGCCCTTGAGCAGCATATTGGCGTTGTGCGGTGGGGAATCGCGCCAGCCGGAGAAGGCTTCCGCCAGCGTGTGATAGCCGGCACCGATATTCTCCGCCGCGGTCTTGGCGTTGTAGCCCGAACCCTTCAGTCGCACGACGAACGGCTTGCCGGCGTTGTGGTCGAGCTTGTCGCGCTTGGCCATGATCGCGGCTTGCGCCTCGGCAAGCCGCGTCAGTTCGGGATCGAGCGCCACCGCCGGCAGGCCATTATTGGTGCGATAGCCGGAGATCATCGAGGCGGCGGCGACCGTATCGAGTTGCGCGCCGGGCTCGGCGAGGTTGCGATAAAAGCTCGGCTCCGCCTTCGGCACAGTGTCGGCAGTGCAACTGACGAGCACGCCGAGCGCCAGCACAGCCATCAGCGGACGAGCCAACTTCATCTGCAACGATCTCCCTGTCCGGCAACGAGGGGAACCTGACGACCGACAATGGCCGAACCATGGTGACGCAACGCACGCGATCAACTACCATTCGGCCCAACAATAATCGGTTAAACGCAGGGAGAAGCGCCATGTCTACTCAGCCAGCCGCGCGCACACCGGGCGCTACCCGCGCCGCACCCGGCCAATATGTCTTCGACCTCGCCAGCGTGTCGAAGATCATGGGCGGCCCCGCCTATTCCACCGCGTACGGGCCGTGCGTCGAGGGCGACCGTATGATCGTCGGCTTGATGCGCATGAACGCGGGAACCGGCGCCGAGCCGCATTCGCACCCTAACGAGCAGTGGATCTACATCCTGCAGGGCACGTTCCGCGCCAATATCGACGGCAAGGAGTTCGACGTGACGCCGGGTTCGGTGGTCTATATCCCGGCCAACACGATCCACGCCGGCACGGCGACGGCCGACGGCGACGTTTTATTTTTCACGGTCAAGGACGCATCGCACAGCCTGCACGGCATCAAAGCCGCCTAAGCATCCACCGCTATTGCGGAGGACTCACTGCTTGTAACGCCTGCCAGATGCGTTCCGATGTCGCCGGCATGTCGAGCCGGGCACCTGAAGGCAATGCATCGAGGATGGCATTGATCAGCGCCGGAGGAGCCGCGGTGGTGCCGGCCTCGCCGGTGCCCTTCACGCCAAGCGGATTGGTACGGCAGGCAACGGCGCGATGCTCGACCGTCATATCCGGCATCAAAGCCGCGCGCGGCAGCGCGTAGTCCATGAACGAGCCGGACACGAGCTGGCCGGCGCTGTCGTAAATCGTGTTCTCGGTCAGCGCCTGGCCGAGCCCCTGCGCCACCCCGCCGTGCATCTGGCCCGCCACGATTGTCTCGTCCAGCACATTGCCGCAATCACCGACCGCCACATAGGATACGATCGAGACCGCGCCGGTCGACGGATCGATCTCGATCTCGGCGACGTGGCAACCATTGGGGAACGACGGCGGCACCTTGATGCCGGCCTGCGTATCGAGACTCTCTGGGATCACGCCAGTGCGCGCAAGTTCGGCGGCGCGCTCGGCCACTTCGAACAGCGATACCTCGCGCCCTGAACCGCGCACGTTGAATTTCCCGTCGCGAAAATCAATGTCATCCTCTGCCGCTTGCAGCAGCATAGCGGCGGCACGCTTGCCCTTTTCCAGTACTAAGTCGGCGGTGCGCGCGATAGCGCCGCCCACCATCATAGCCGAACGCGACGCGACGGCGCCGAAACCCGGCACGTCGCGTGCAGAGTCACCGGATGTAATTGTAACGGCGTCCGGCGCAACGCCGAGCCGCCGCGCCGCTACCCGGCCAAACACGGTAGCGTGCCCCTGCCCGCTCGCGCCGGCGCCGATGCTCACATTCACCTTGTTACCGCCGGGAAATGTCATGCGCGCGGCTTCTTCCGGGAACGCGCCGGCGATTTCCAGATAGCAGCCGATACCGATGCCGCGTAGCCGGCCTGCTTTCTTCGCCGCCTTCCTGCGCGCGGCAAAGTCCGCGTAGTCGGCGAGTATCAACGCCCGCTCGAACACACCGGGAAAATCGCCGCTGTCGTAAGTGTTGCCGAACGCGGTGATGTAGGGAATTTTGTCGGGTTGAATAAGATTGCGTCGGCGTAATTCGGCAGCATCGATGCCGGTCTTGTCGGCGGCGACATCAATCAACCGCTCCAGCAGATAGCTCGCTTCGGGCCGCCCGGCGCCGCGATAGGGCCCGGTCGGAAGCGTATTGGTGAGCACGCAGCGCGAATTCACTTGCGCCAGCGGAATATCATAGACCGTCGGTAGGCAACCGGAGACGTGCGTGGTGAAGACGAAATGCGCCACGCCGGTGAAATAGGCGCCGACATTGCCGAGACAATGAACGCGCAAAGCGAGAAAGCGCCCGCGCTTGTTAAGCGCAAGTTCCGCGCTCCAAACCGAGTCGCGGCCTTGGTTGTCACTGACGAAAGCTTCCGAGCGGGTCGAGGCCCAATGGATCGTCCGGTTCAAGACGCGTGCAGCATGCAGTATCGGAATGTATTCGGGATAGCACCATGCCTTCATGCCGAACCCGCCACCGAGGTCCTCGGTGAGAATGCGCAACTCCTCGGGCTTGATGCCCATAGCGCCGGCTATTTGGCCGCGCACAGCGGCGACACCCTGCGTGCCGCAGCGCAGAGTGTACTGGTTCTTGCCGGCATCGTAGCGCGCGGTTGCCGTACGTGGCTCGAGCGAGGCGACCACTAAACGCTGATTGACCAGTTCGACGCGCGCCACATGACTAGCGTCCTTGAAGGCGCGTTCTAGCGCGGCCTGCTTCTTACCGTCCGGATCCGCCGGCGCAGCCCAATCGAAGCCGATATTGCCGGGCGCTTCAGGCCAGAGTTGCGGCGCGCCGGGCGCGATTGCAGCGCGTACATCGATCACCGGCGTAAGCGGCCGATAGTCAACCACGATCTTTTCGCCGGCGTCCTGCGCCGCCTGCGCGTTCACCGCGACTACCAGTGCAATCGGCTCGCCCACATGCAGCACGCGTTTTTCCGCCAGCGAGGGTCGGTGGGGCGCGACCGCCACCTTGCCGCCACGGCCCGGCATGGGGTGCGGATGCGAGATAGTATGGTAGTGCGCCTCAGCGAGATCGGCAGCGGTGAGCACCGCGACCACGCCCGGCGCACTTTTGGCGGCCGCAATGTCGATGTGTCCGATACTGGCGAAGGCATGCGGCGAGCGCACGAAATAAGCGGCGAGCGCGCCTTCGGGCTTCACGTCATCACCGAAGCGCCCGGCACCGCGTAGCAGCGCATCATCCTCGATGCGCCCGGTCCAGGTTGAGGAGCCGGCATTGCGAGCGGCAGTCGATTCCATTGCGATACTCCGGTAAGGACGAAAGTTTAAAGCTTTCGATCGGTGATGCCCGCTTTGGCGTAAAGCTCGTTGATGTGCTCTTTCACGCTCGCCTTCGGCTCGGCGGTCGATATATGCGACCAGCCGACTTTGGCGCGAGCATACTGCGCCATCTCCTCATCCTGCTGCGATGTGCCGCCGGAAATGCCGTAAGCGCCGACCATCTCGTCGCCACGAAACACCGGCGCGGCACCGCCCGAGGCCGCGATCTTGCCGTTGGTCATCGCGGCGAGGCTGACGAGTAATTGCGGATTGCGCTCCTTGAACCACTGTTGGATCACGAGACCGTCTGGGAAACGGGGACTCATGGAGCGGAACGCCGCCACGGTATAAGCCTTGGCGATGGCGGTATCAGGAGTGATGAAGCCGGCATCATCCATTCGTTCGACCAAGATCAGGTGTCCTTCCGGCCCCACCACGGCGACCGAGACCGGCACGCCCATCGCAGCGGCCTTTTCGACCACCGCCGCGATGAATTCGCGGCATTCGGCCGCCCGCAACTTCGCCATTCGCCGTCCTCCGTAAGCCGCCGTTAATCTTCGGTTAACCCAAGCAATTCGACCCAATTAACTGCAAAACAACCGGCAGGGGAATAGCGTTATGAACATACGGGTACGCCCATGGCCGACGACTCCTTCGCCGCGGAAAATTCGCACGACTGGCGCCTGATCGCGCTGATTGGCTGCGTCGGCTTTCCGGTGAGCTTCTTGCTGTTCCATTTCGCCATGCCGGCAGGCGTCTGGGCCGCCGCCGCGCCCAAGCTCATGGTGTCGGTCTTCTTTGCCGCCCTGACGACGGCACTGGCGATGCTGCTGGCCGGCATTGCCCTCACTCGGCACACGCAAGTCAACAACATGCGCATGCGGGTCGCGATCAACAACATGTCGCAAGGCCTGTGCATGTTCGACGGTTATGAACGGCTGGTGATCTGCAATCAGCGCTACAAGGATCTGTACAAGCTGTCCGACGACATCGTGAAGCCAGGCCGCACGCTCGCCGGCCTGCTGCAATACCGCATCGCCAACGGCAGCTTCGTCCGCGATCCCGATTCATACCGGCGCGAATTGGCGTCCGCCATGGCGCAAGGCAAGACCACCCACACGGAGGTCAAATCCGCCACCGGGCGGGTCGTCTCTGTCATCAACCGGCCGATGGCCGGCGGCGGCTGGGTGGCGACGCATGAGGATATTTCCGATCGACGCGATGCCGAGCGCGAACGCGCCTCAATGCAGGAGCAGCAGCATAGGCGCGCCGAGATCGAGCAGGCGATCACGGCGTTCCGCCAGCGCGTGGAGGATCATCTGAGCACCGTGGCCGACGGCGCGATGGCGATGCGCTCAACCGCCTCCACGTTGCTCACCAGTTCCGGGGTGACCTCGCAGCGCGCGGAGGGCGCGGTGTCGACCTCCAACGAATCCAGCTCCAACGTGGATACCGCCGCCGTCGCCGCCGACGAATTGGCCAGTTCGATCGAGGAAATAAGCCGCCAGCTCGCCAAGACCACCACGATCGTGCGCTCGGCGGTCGAGGAGGCACAGGGCACCAACGCGCAAATCACCGCGCTGTCGGAAGCCGCCCAGAAGATCGGCGACGTGGTCAAGCTGATCCGCACCATTGCCAGCCAGACCAATTTGCTGGCGCTCAATGCAACCATCGAAGCCGCGCGCGCCGGCGAGGCCGGCAAAGGTTTCGCGGTGGTCGCCTCGGAGGTCAAATCGCTGGCGGTGCAGACCGCCAAGGCCACCGAGGATATTTCCAAGCTGATCGGCGCGGTACAGACATCGACCGGCGGCGCTGTCAATGCGATCGGCCGTATCGCCAGCCGCATGCAGGAAATCGACAGTTACGCCACCGCGGTCGCCGCGGCGGTGCAGGAACAGAGCGCGGCGACGTCCGAGATTTCGCAGAACGTCGCCAGCGCCGCCAACGGCGCAAAGCTGGTGGTGTCCGTACTCGACGATGTCACCGGCGCCGCAACCGAGACCCGACAGTCGGCGGAAAGCGTACTCTCTGCCTCGCAGGCAGTTGAAGCCGCCGCCGCCGAGCTGCGCCGCGAAGTCGAGGGCTTCCTCGCCCGCGTCGCAGCCTAATCAGCCGAGCAGCCCCGACACCCAGTAGAACAGTGCGGAAAGCAGTCCCGCCGCCGGGATTGTGAGAATCCAGGCGGTCACAATTTCCTTGGCGACGGCCCAACGCACCGCCGATACATTCTTAGCCGCTCCGACGCCGATGATCGAGCCGGTGATGGTGTGCGTGGTGGACACCGGAATACCGAGGCTGGTCGCCGCGAATAACATGACTGAGCCCGCCGTTTCCGCGCATACGCCTTGCATCGGCGTCAGACGGGTAATTCGCGAGCCCATCGTGCGCACGATGCGCCAGCCACCGGCCAGCGTGCCGGCCGCCATCGCGATCTGGCACGCGATCACCACCCAAAACGGAACGTAAAAATCACGACCAAGACTTCCTTCCGAGAACAGCAGCACCGCGATGATGCCCATTGTCTTCTGCGCGTCGTTGCCGCCATGCCCGAGCGCATAACAAGAAGCCGACACGAATTGCACACGGCGAAAAATATTGTCGACGCCAAACGGGGTGGAACGAATGAACACCCACGAGACGAACAGCATCAAGGCGAGTGCCAGCAGACATCCCAGGCCGGGTGAGAGGAAAATCGCGGCTACGGTCTTGCCGACACCGGACCAGATGACGGCGTGGATTCCGGCCTTGGTAAGACCCGCTCCGACAAGACCCCCGATCAGAGCGTGTGAACTCGACGACGGGATTCCCAGCCGTTGCGTGACAATCTGCCAAACGATCGCACCCGTCAGCGCCGCAAATATCACCTGCGAATCAACAACGTTCGCTTCGACAATACCGCGGCCGACGGTTTCCGCGACATGCAGCCCAAATACCAGGAAGGCGATGAAATTAAAAAACGCCGCCCAGGCGACCGCGTATTGCGGGCGAAGCACCCGCGTCGACACGATAGTGGCGATCGAATTCGCGGCATCGTTCATACCGTTGAGAAAATCGAACGCCAGCGCGACCGCGATCAATCCGATCAGAAATGGCAGAGTGAGCGCGGCGGTGTTCATCGTCTAGCGATCCCGGCGCGGCTAAGCATGCTCGATGACGATACCATGCATGACGTTGGCGACGTCATCAAAGCGATCGACGACTTTCTCCAGATGATCGTAGACCTCATTGCCGACGAAGAATGCCATCGAATTGGATTTGACATTGGCCAGATAGAGAGCCCTGAGGCCGACGTCGTGCAGCTCATCGGCACGGCCTTCAAGCGCGGAAATTTGCGCGGTCAAGTCGCTGATGTGGGCGGCCTCCGAGCCAATCGAACGCAGCAGCGGCACGGCCTCCTGCACCAGCTCGGCACATTTTACGATCGCGTCGGCCATTTCCTTCATCTGCGGCGTGAATTCGGTGACGTCGAACAAGATGACGCCCTTGGCGGTTTTCTGCATCTGGTCGATGGTGTTGTCCATCGAGGTGATCAGATCGCGGATATTGCCGCGATCGAACGGCGTGATGAAGGTACGGCGCACGGCGATCAGCACTTCGCGTGTCACGTCGTCGGCGTCATGCTCGCGATCCATGACAGTCTGGTAGTTGGGCTGCACCGCATGGCCGCCTTCCAACATGGCGCGCAGCGCCTTGGCGCCGGCCAGAACCGTCCGCGAATGGTTGGCGAACATGTCGAAGAAGCGCTCCTCCTTCGGCATCAAGGCATGAAACCAGCGCAACATACCGACCTCCGGTGAACCTAATACGATCTCAGGGTCAGCCTAGCAGGTTGAAATCGATTGTTCGATCATTCTGCGGCACGTGTGCACAAAAGGCAGGCCGCGCGGCTCGACCAAAACAAACCGCTTGTTATGCGGCGCACGCCGCAGGCCAAGGCGAACATCCAAGGCAGACATCGCCACCGCCATAAAATATAATGAAAGGGGCCTCGATTGAGGCTGCGAATTACAGAGGTGCGCCGATGCTCGCTCACTGGGAACTGATCTTACGCCTGTGCATCGCGGCGGGACTTGGAAGCCTGATCGGCGCAGAACGCGAACGCCTTATCTGGGCGGCGGGATTGCGCACCCACATGCTGGTGTGCGTGGGTTCATGCCTTTTCATGGTGGTCTCGGAATATGGTTTCTCGAGCGTCATTGGTCCCGGTGTCATTCTCGACCCCTCGCGCGTGGCCGCGCAGGTTGTCTCCGGAATAGGCTTTCTCGGCGCCGGCTCCATCCTGCTACGCGGCAATCTGGTTCGCGGCCTTACAACCGCTGCCAGCCTGTGGACGGTCGCGGCCATCGGCCTTGCGGT
>DASRLF010000011.1:0-14801 GCA_035648555.1 Pseudolabrys sp. | reverse complement strand
TCCGCTCTCGGCCTGGCGTAGGGCGAAGGCTATCTGCTCCTCGGTAAATCGCTTCCGCTTCATGGCATCCCTCCATCGCTGGGTTCAGAATGCCCGAAAAAATTGCTCTCCGAGTGGACCAGTTATTGGGAGACAGACCAGTGGCGAGCGGATGTCTCCTACCCATGCGACAAAGAATAACACTCGCTATCGCTATTATGTTTCCCGGCCGCTGCTCGCCGGGTCGGCGAAAGACTCGGGCCAGCGCATCCCAGCATCCAACCTGGAAGCTCTTGTCACTGGCCGCATCTTTAACTGGCTGGGCGATCGATCGGCAATGCTCGATATTATCCAGAGCCACACGCCCGATGTCACAACCCAGGAACGGTTGATGGTTAGTCTCGAGCAATGCGTGGCGACATGGCTTGAACTTAAGACCGGTGAAGTTCGCAACTTCATGCTATCGATCGTGGCACGCATTCAAGTGCATACGGACCGGATCGATATCTTGCTGAAACCGGTCAGCCTTGTTCGATGGCTTGGTCAAACGGATAGTCATGCTGAGCCGACTACAGCAACACGGTGCGATACCGAAGGCTCCTTCGCGACATTATCTATTCCTGCTCGTCTCAAGCGAGTCGGCAAGGAGATGAAGATCCTCATCGAGGATAGGTCGGATTCCGCAAGTCCCGATGCCAGCTTGGTGCGTGTTCTCGTTCGCGCCCATATGATCCGGGATCGGTTTCTTGCGGACAAGAGCCTCACATTGGACGAAATTGCCAAATCGGTGGCTATAGTCCCGTCCTATGTGACACGCCTATTCCGTCTCACGCTATTGGCGCCTGATATCGTCAGCGCAATCCTCGGCGGGAAGCATCCGCCTGAACTGAACGCGCGCAAACTCCTGGATGACACGCGATTGCCGCTCGATTGGAACGAGCAGCGGCGAAGTCTCGGGTTTGCGTGAGCACGGCCGAAATCAACGTTTAGCGCTACCAATTCAATTCCCGACAGGCCATTCTCTTTTTTGAATTCGTCTCTCTAACCACGAATTCGGTGAAGACGTCAGAGACGTCCGTACCACCGAATTCCTGCATCGAGACAGACACCTATTTGCAGCGCGCATCCTCGGACTAAGTCGTCTCTGCTCAACGCGCGACATCATCACAATAACGAAAAGGCCCGATGATACCGGACCAATTCGCGTTTCCGCCAAGAGCCAAATTGGAGCTAGCCCAATCTCTTAAGGACTGGCGGAGGGAGTGGGATTCGAACCCACGTTACGGTTTCCCGTAAACACGCTTTCCAAGCGTGCGCCTTCAGCCACTCGGCCACCCCTCCTCAACCATTCTCAAATCGGCGCGGCTATCCGATAGCACACAGGACCGGCAGCGCCACGGAAGATGCAATAACGGCCCCGCCGAGCGGCTTTGACGCGGCGGAACCTCGCGATGGCGGCACTATAGCCTCAGACTATGTACTGACAACCCGGTTGCGACGAAAAGAAAACTGCGGCGCGCGGCGTCGCGAATTCATATTTTTATCGCAATGATTGACCGTATCCTCGGTGAACGCGCAGAATACCTAACCGCAACATGCCCACCGACACATCAGCTTTTCAATTGGTGCTCACCGGCGATCCTGCGTTGTTCGCCATCGTGCGGCTGTCGCTGATCGTCAGCTTGAGCGCCGTGTTTTTCGCCGCGCTGGTTGGAGTCCCCGCCGGCGCGATGCTGGCGCTGGTCCGCTTTCCGGGCCGCGAGGGCGTCATCGTTTTTCTTAACGCGCTGATGGGCTTGCCGCCGGTGGTGGCGGGACTGGCGATATTTCTGGCGTTGTCGAGATCGGGCCCGCTCGGATCGTGGGGCTTGCTGTTCACGCCGCAAGCCATGGTGATCGCGCAAGCCATTCTGGTGGCGCCGATCATCGCCGCGCTGACGCGGCAAACCGTCGAGGATCTTTGGGTCGAATATCGCGACGAGCTGGCGGCGATGAATGTCGGCGCCGGCCGCCGGATCGTGACGTTGATCTGGGACGCACGATTTTCCCTTGTGACGGCCCTCCTTGCGGGCTTCGGCCGGGCGGCGGCGGAAGTCGGCGCCATCATCATTGTCGGCGGCAATATCGACGGTTTCACGCGCACCATGACGACGGCGATCGCACTGGAAACGTCCAAAGGCGATCTGCCGCTCGCGGTCGGGCTCGGCATGGTGCTGATTTCAATCGTGATCGCGATCAACGCGCTGGCCTGGGGCGTCCGCCGCACCGGCGAGCGTTATGCCGGATGATGCTCAACATGCGCGCACCCACCTCAGAACTGCCGATCATGTTCCTGGAAGCCGCAATCCTCGCCGGCGGGGTGACGATCCTTGACAAGATATCGCTCACGCTCGGCCCCGGCGTCCCGACGGTTCTGATCGGACCGAATGGTGCCGGCAAAACCACGCTGCTGCGCGCCGCCATGGGACTAATCCGCGTCACGCGCGGACGGATGACCTGGGGCGGCCGCGAAACATCGCCGCCCGACCGCCGCGCCATTTTGTTTCAGCGCCCGGTCATGCTTCGGCGCAGCGCCGCCGGCAATGTGCGCTACGCGCTGGCCGCGGCGGGCGTGCCGCGGGCCGCGCGCGACGAACGGACCGCCGAATTGCTGGCGCTGGTCGGCCTTACTGGCTTTGAGCGCCGCCCTGCCCGGCGCCTCTCCGGCGGCGAGCAGCAAAGGCTGGCGCTGGCGCGCGCACTGGCGCGCGACCCGGCGGTGCTGTTTCTCGACGAGCCGACCGCCAGCCTCGATCCGGCCGCCACCAAGGCGATCGAGGACATCGTGCGCGCCGTCACCGCGCGCGACGTCAAGGTGGTGATGTCGACCCACGATCTCGGCCAGGCCAGGCGTCTGGCCGGCGACATCGTATTCCTGCATCGCGGCCGCCTGATCGAAACCGGCCCCGCGTCGGAATTTTTCGCCAAACCGCGCACGCCAGAAGCGCGGACCTTCATCGCCGGCGAATTGCTGGTCTGACCAAAAACCGAACAAGGAGGATTCACATGTTCAATCGCCGTACTCTTATCGCTGCCGCCGTGCTCGCCGCCGTCATGGCTGCGCAGCCGACATTCGCACAGGACAAATCCATCGTGGTGGCTTCGACCACCTCGACGCAGGATTCCGGCCTGTTCGAATATCTGCTGCCGCTGTTCACCAAGAAAACCGGCATCGCCGTGAAAGTCGTGGCGCAAGGCACCGGCCAGGCGCTCGATACCGGCCGGCGCGGTGACGCCGACGTGGTGTTCGTGCACGCCAAATCGGCGGAGGAAAAATTTCTCGCCGAAGGCGAGAGCCTGAAGCGCTTCCCGGTGATGTACAACGACTTCGTGCTGATCGGCCCGAAGAGCGATCCGGCCGGCATCAAGAGCATGAAGGATGTAGGCCGAGCCTTCACCACCATCAAGGACAAACAGGCCTCGTTCATCTCGCGCGGCGACCGCTCCGGCACGCACATCGCCGAGCTCGCGCTGTGGAAAGCGTCGGGCATCGACATCGAAAAGGATAAGGGCGACTGGTACAAATCGATCGGTCAGGGCATGGGCGCGGCACTCAACACCGCCGGCGCCAGCAACGGTTACGTGCTGTCAGACCGCGGCACCTGGCTCAACTTCAAAAACAAGGGCGATCTCGCGATTCTGGTCGAGGGCGACAAGCGCATGTTCAACCAATACGGCGTCATGCTGGTGAACCCGGCCAAGCACCCGAACGTCAAGAAGGAACTGGGCCAAGCCTTCATCGACTATCTGATCTCGCCGGAAGGACAGAAGGACATCGCCAACTACAAGATCAACGGCGAGCAGTTGTTCTATCCGAACGCCAACGATCCCAGCGACTGATGCGCGCATGATACGTACTTGGGCGGTTGCGCTGGCAATGCTTGCAATGACAGGACCCGCTATGGCCGAGACGATTCATCTTTTCGCGGCGGGCAGCCTGCGCGAGGCCTTGAACGACGTAGCCAAGGCCTATCAAGCCAAAACCGGCAATACCGTGGTGGCGAAATATGGCCCGTCCGGAACTTTGAAGGACGAAATCGCCGGCGGCGCGAAGGCCGATGTATTCGCGTCCGCCAACATGGAGCATCCGAAGGCGCTGCACGACGCCGGCAAAAGCGAGCCGGCGATGCTGTTCGTGCGCAATAAATTGTGCGCGCTGGTGAAGCCGGGGCTTAGCGTCACAAGCGCGACCCTGCTCGATCGCATGCTCGATCCCAGTGTGAAGCTCGGCACCTCGACGCCGAAGGCCGACCCGTCCGGCGATTATGCCTTCGCGGTGTTTCGCAAGGCCGAGACGATTAAGCCGGGCGCACAGGCAGTACTTGAAAAGAAGGCGCTGCAATTGACTGGCGGTACCGGCAGCGCCACCCCACCGGCCGGCCGCATTGTCTACTGCTGGCACGTGGCGGAAGGCCGCGCCGACATCTTCCTCACTTATTGCACCGGCGCGCTGGCAGCGACAAAAGAGAATCCCGGGCAACAGATGGTCGCGCTGCCCGACAATCTGAGCGTCGGCGCCGACTACTGGCTGACGGTCATGAACGGCGCTGCGCCCGCGGCCAAGGCCTTCGCGCAATTCATCATGTTCCCAAAAGGGCAGAGGATTTTTCTGGGGCACGGATTCTCAACGGTGAAATAAAAGGACCTGCGATGAAACACTTTGGCATCGCTGCCGCCGCGCTTATCGTTTCGTTCGCTCAAGCGCGCGCCGACGACGGCTGCGACAAATTCGCCTGGCCGCTGGCGCACGAGCGCGCCCTGTTCGCGGCGGCGGGAAACCCGGCCGTGAAGGCAGGCGAGGCGCTGAGCACCGCGCCCAAGGGCGCGTTCGTTTTGGCTTTGCAGCCCAACACCGAGGCGGCGACATTGGCCGCTTACGCCATGCCGCCGGAGCGCAAGCCGAAGGCCGAGCACTGGTTCGGCGGCGCGGTGCGGTTTCCGGCGGCCGACAAACCCGGCATCTATCAGGTGACGCTGTCGGAGGAAGCCTGGATGGATATCGTGCAGGACGGCCGCTACGCCTACACCGTCGGCCACACCGGCCGCGGCGATTGCCCGGGTCTGCGCAAGAGCGTGCGGCTTGAACTTGGCGCCGCGCCCTTTGTTTTGCAGATCAGCGGCGCCCCGGCGGACAAGATTTCAGTCGCGATCAGCCGGACCGAATAGCCGCGATCGTTCGCGCAACGGCACAATAAAAATCCCGGCGTCCCGTTTGGGCAGAGAGCCCAAAACGGGACGGCCGGGAGCACGACGATGGTGTCTCGCGCCGTTAGATGATTACTTCTTCTTGTGGTGCATCATGCGCATCGGCTGCGGGCACTCTCTCCAGTAACCGAAGCCATTGTCGTTGTTGGTCGAGGCCCAGCACATGCCGGCCTCTTGGATTGGACCGCCGGGAACGTGGGTCGGCTCCGCCGTCGCCAAGCTCATGGACATCGCACAGATTGCGGCCGCCGCGGCCGCGACACTCAGAATGGTTCGCATGGGTATTTCCCCCGGTTAATGTTGTTAAAACGCGGACCAAGCGTCTCTCATGCGCTGAATTCGACCAATTACCCGAATTGGGCATAAAATCTGGGGGCTTTTGGGGAGTGCCCCCAATTCCGGGGATGCCCCTGCAAGGCGCGAAGGCCGGATATGGGCGGCGCTTGCTGACGGCGAAACGTTGACGGAAAGAATTCAATTGCAAAATTTCCTCGGACGTTTCTCACGCGTTTCGATGGCGCTGGTGTGCGCAGGATTTTCCGTCTTCGTGCTAGCGGTTTGCGTCTTCGCCGGCGCACAATTCAAGCGCGGCACCGAAACGGAATTCTACCGGGCGACCGGCAACATCGCCCAGGTGCTGCTGGCGAGCTTCGAGGAAGACGCCGCCAATGTCGACGCCATCCTCACCCAGTTGGCGGCGCAAATTCCCGAGGCCGACGTCTCGCCCGCGAAAGAAGACGAATTGCACCGGTTGCTGATGCACTATGCTTTGCAGCCGTCGATGATCGGACCCGGCATCATCGACCGCAACGGCTTGCTGGTCGCGAGCGCCCGCACCGCTCCCATTCCAAAAGTTTCGTTAAAGGAGCGAAGCATTTTCCGCGTGCACGCCGAAAATCCGGGCGAGTCAAAACTCTACATCAGCGCGCCGACGCGCGGGCTGCTGACCAACGAGTGGTCGATCCAGTTTTCGCGGCCGTTGCGCAGCGCGTCCGGCGTGTTCTACGGCGTGGTGATCGCATCCTACCGGCTGTCGCATTTCATCGAGCTTTACGAGAAGCTCAAAATCAGCGACCGCGGCGTTGCGGGACTAACCGGCACGGACGGCATCGTGCGCATCCGCTCGATGAGCGGCTCAATCGGCTATGGCGCATCGATCCCGAGGCTCGCGCCGGTGTACGAGCAGGTTCTGGCCGGCGCCAAGAGCGGCACATTCTATGGGCGCAGCACCACCGACGATGTCACCAGGCTCGGGACCTTCATCGCGTCGCAAACGATTCCGTTCTACGTCACAGTCGGTTATGACGAGGATTACCTGCGCTCGCAATATATCGGATTTTTATACGTGCTCGGGCTGTGTTGGTTCGTGCTAACGGCAGCGATGCTGGCCTCGGTCGCCTACATCAGGAGCCTGGAAAAATACAAACAGCATGCGCAGCTCGAAGTCGTTCAGTCGGCGGTGGCGGAACGACAGAAGATTTCGGCCGACATGCATGACAGCATCGGCGCCAGCCTGGCAACACTGCTGGCGCATTTCACGACCGAGACTATCAACGCCGGCGAGATCAAGCGTAAAATAAGCGAAATCCTGATGGAACTTCGTTTCCTGGTCGACAGCGCCGAGCCGGTCGACGGCGAGCTCAATCTCGTGCTCAGCAATGTCCGGCATCGCATGGCCAGCGGCATCGAGCTGGCCGGGATCAATCTGCGCTGGCAAATGGACGAACTGCCGAAGATCGGCAACCTGACGGCGCGCGACGCGCTCGCTATCAAGCTGATTGCGATGGAGGCGCTCAGCAACGTTATCCATCATTCCAAGGCCAAGAGCGCCGCGCTGACCGCGCGTTATGATGAAGCAACGTCGACGGTGAACATCGTCATCGAGGACGATGGCTGCGGCTTCAATCTGGCCGATGCCGGCCGTGGGCGCGGAATAGCCAATATGAACAAGCGGGTACGCGCGATCTCGATCGGCGGCACTCTCACCATCCGGACCTCGCCGGGTCACGGGACCGCGATCAGCGTTGCGTTGAAAGTGCCGCAAAGCGCGGCTGTAAAGCGTAACGCGGCCTAGAAAATCAGGCTGCGGCGCCGCGCCTCGTAGACCGCCTCGGTTTTGGAATGAACCTCGAGCTTGCGGTAGATGCTCTTGAGATGGCTGTGCACCGTCGCGGTGGCGATGCCGCAGATTTGCGACGTCTCGGTGTAGGAAAAGCCCTTGGCAATCATAGCCAGAATGTCGTGTTCGCGCCGCGTCAGGTTGGTGATGCCGGCAGCCTCGGGGCGCTCGTCGGCGAATTTTGATTGCAGTTTGTTGAGAAGCTGGCGCGCCACCATCGGCGAGAGCGGCGAGCCGCCGTTGCGCAGCGAATGAATGTCGCGCCGCAATTCCTCGAGCGGCGTGCCCTTGAGCAGATAGCCGTCGGCGCCGGCCTCGAGCGCGGAGGTGATCGTGCGCTCGTCGCCAAACGTCGTGACGACCAGCGCGTCGCAGTTGGCATCGGCCGCCTTGAGTCTGCGGATCACGTCTATGCCTGAAATATCGGGCAGGCCCAGATCGACCAGCACCATGTCGGGCGCCAGAGTTGGAAACGCCGAGATCGCCGGCTTGCCCTCGGCGAATTCCGCGACCACGGCGCAATCGGGTTCCGCCTGCAGCGCCGACACCAGCATGTTGCGCGAGGCCGGGTCGTCCTCGACGATCACGATGCGGATGGGCTTCAGTGGCTCGGCGTTGATCACTCGGATCGCTCCGTTGTCGACTCGAGCATCGACGATACCACGTCCTCGCGAAGAAAGACGGCGTTATTTTGTCGGCACCACCAGCGAATAGCGCTCGTCGGCGGCGAGGCATTTGGCCTCCGGCAGACCGAGTTCCTTGCGCACGATATTGGTGCCGAGCACGATCGCGACCGCTTTGTAGAACGCGTGGCGGCGGCTCATGCCCTCGCGGCCCATGCCACAATCGGTCGAGACCATCAGCCGCTCGGCCGGGATGTGCTTGAGCGCGGCGCGTATCTGGGTCGCCACCTGTTCGGGCTGCTCGACCTGCAGCGTGTGATGGTCGATGACGCCGATGGAAATCTTCTTGTCGGTGATGATCTTGCCGATGGCTTCGAGGTCGATGCCGCCCGAACTCGACATCTCGAAGGTGACAACGTCGGCGTCGACCTTGTTGTAGTTCTCCAGCGCGGCCTTGTAGCTCTGCACCTCCGCGAACATGCGCTGCTGCGAAGGATTGCCCCAGCACGAATGCGCCCACACCTCGGTCTTGGCGCGCAGACCCTTCACGGTGCGATTGAATGCTTCCATCATCAATTCCTGATTGATGACCTTGTCCTGGATCTTGCGGATCGCAATCAGGTGAAGCTGCGGCTCCTCGATCTGGATGACCGGGCAGCCGGCATCGGCGAGCTCGTGATATTCCGCGTTAAACGCGTCGGCGATCGCGAAAATGCGTTCCGGGATGCTCTTGTAGTATTTGTCCTGCAGCGCGAAGGCGACGATCTCCGCCGACACCCCGCCGAACTTCACCGGCTTCTCGGTGAAGCGCTGCGCCGCCTTCCACATCGCGGTATATTGCAGATTGCCGCGCCCGATCGGTCCGGTGATCACCGGCATGACGCGCGATTCCAGATAGTCGTGCAGGATGTGGCCGCGCGGAAACCAGATGCCGCCGCGCCCCGCAGGCGTCGGCACCGGATGGTCGATATCGAGGCCCGTCATGTGGTTCGGCGGATAGGCGGTCCAGCTCTGGCCGCCGACGTCGTCATCGAAGCGGCAGTCACCGTCAGTGACGATGTCGAGACCGGCGAGTTCCTGGTCGCGCAGATAACAGGTCAGCGCGTCCTCGTATTGCTCGCGAAAGCGCCGCGACACCATCGCTTCGAGGAAATGCCGCGTGCCGAGATTTTCCGTGTACCAGCTCGGCCGCGGCAGCGAGCCGGTGATGGTGGTCGGCAGAATGATGTCCTTGGTGGCGCGAAACATAAATCTCTCCCGAATTGTCATGCGAGCCGTTGGCGGCCCGTCACCATTGACCCCATATTAGGACCATGGCGGCGCGCAGGGAAACTTATGTTAGCCGCAAGCCGCTGCCCACCGCCGTTGGGCAATATTCGGCGGGGTGAAAAGTCTGCTATAGTCACGCTATGGACAAGAAAACCGACAGCTACATCGTCAAACCCGACCCGGCCGACCCGCGGCTGACCGAGCGCGTCACCGGCATCGACCAGACCGGCGCCAAGATCGAGACCTCGGTCACGGTCGAGCGTGCGCTGACGATTTTCCTCAACTCGCAGGAAATCGTCACGGCGATGACGATCAACGATTATCCGGAATATCTGGCGATCGGCTATCTGCTCAACCAGCACATGCTGTTGCCGGACGATGTCGTCACCGGCGTCGACTACGACGAGGAGTTGTCCGTCGTCGTGGTGCGCACCAAGCGCAAGACCAATTACGAGAAGAAGCTCAAGAAGAAAGTACAGACCTCCGGCTGCGCGCAGGGCACCGTGTTCGGCGACCTGATGGAAGCGCTGGAAAACGTCTCGCTGCCGAAGGCGGCGTTGCGCACCTCGTGGCTCTATGCGCTGACCAACACGATCAACACCACGCCATCGCTTTATTTGGAAGCCGGCGCCATCCACGGCTGCGTGCTGGCGCACGAGGATCAGCCGCTGGTTTATATGGAGGATGTCGGGCGCCACAACGCGGTCGACAAGATCGCCGGCTGGATGTTCAAGGAAAAGGTCTCACCCGCCGACAAGATTTTCTACACCACCGGGCGGCTGACCTCGGAAATGGTGATCAAGTGCGTACGCATGGGCATTCCGATTTTGATCTCGCGTTCCGGCTTCACCGCCTGGGGCGTCGAGCTGGCGCGCAAGGCGAATTTGACGCTGATCGGACGCGCGCGTGGCAAACGCTTCGTCGCGCTCGCCGGTGAGGACCGTATCGTGTTCGACCAGGATCTTAATTTTGTGGAAGAAGAAAGTTCGAAGCACCGGCGCAAGGCGGCGGTGCACGACGAGTAATGACTGATATTCCGGTTCCCCCTACCCTCGGCTTGGTGCTTGCCGGCGGCCTGGCGCGCCGCATGGGCGGCGGCGACAAAGCGCGCATCGCCATCGGTGGCGTCACTATTCTCGACCGCGTGCTAGCGACTTTGTCGGGGCAATGCACCGGCATGATCATCAACGCCAATGGCGACCCGAAACGCTTCGCCGATACCGAATTACCTGTCATTTCCGACAACGTGCCTGACCATCCTGGCCCGCTGGCCGGGATTCTGGCCGGGCTCGACTGGCTAGCGGCGCAGAACAACGGCATCGAGTGGCTGCTCAGCGTGCCGGGCGATTGCCCGTTCTTGCCGGACGATCTGGTGGAACGGCTGCATCAGGCGCGGCGCAAACTGGGCGCCGGCGTGCCGCTGGCCTGCGCGCGCTCCGGCGAATGGCGCCATCCCGTCGTGGGCCTTTGGCCGCTGGCGTTGCGCGGGAGCCTTCGCAAGGCACTGGTCGAGGAGGATCTGCGCAAGATCGAGGTCTGGACCGCGCGGCATGGCGTTGCCATCGCCGAGTGGCCGGCCGAGCCGGTCGACCCGTTCCTCAACGTCAACACGCCGGAAGATGCCGAACGCGCCGAGCGCATTGCGTTGCAGCATCACGGCATTTGAATTTTTGATTTTTGACCGACAACCTTCCGGCACCATATCTGTTATAGTGAGGGGATACGGGGCGTCTCGGAGAGGAGCCAATTGCAATGAAAGCATTCATCATGGCCGTTGTCGCGGCCGTCATCATCGCAGTGATCGGCGGGGTCGTGCTCAATACCGTACAAGAGCCGGTCGACAAGGCGTTCACCACCACCGCGGTGCGCTTGGGCGCCTGAGCAATCAGCCGATGAGCGCGGCGTAAGACAAAAAACCGACGCGCGCGCCGGGCTCGATCGACGTCACGTTCTCGGGGAATTCCAGCAGTCCGTCGGTTTCGGTCAGCGACGTCAGAATGCCGGCGCCATCCTGCGGATGCTTGACCGCTTCGAGTTCGCCGTCGGCGGCCCGCCGCAGCGCCACCCGGACATATTCGCGGCGGTCTTTTTTCTTCTTGTAGCCGAAGGCCGCGCGCACCGGCAGCGGCAGCAGCGTTTGCGGCCGCGCGCCGGACAGCCGCCGCAACAGCGGCTTGACCACCCGCACGAAAGTCACGAACACCGCAACGGGATTTCCGGGAAGTCCGACGAAAGCCGCGCTGTCCCGGGCGCCACGGATGACGCCCATCGCCACCGGCCGGCCCGGCTTGATGGCGACGCGCCAGAACACCAGGCTGCCGACGCGCTCGACCGCGCTGCGCACGAAATCGGCTTCGCCGGTCGACACGCCGCCCGACGTGACGATGAGGTCGTGACCGCCGGCGGCGGCCTGCAGCGCGCGCATCAGCTCGCTCGGCTGGTCGCGCAGGATGCCGAGATCGGTCACCTCGGCGCCGAGCCGCGCCAGCAATTCGCCCAGCAGATAGCGGTTGGCGTCGTAGATCGCGGCGCCGGCGCGGGCCGAACCGGGCTCCATCACTTCGTCGCCGGTGGAGAAAATCGCGACCTTCAAACGCCGCCGCACCTCCAACTCGACGATGCCGAGCGCGGCGGCGAGCGCGACATGCTGCGGCTCCAGCACCGTGCCGGCCGGCAGCACGACATTGCCTTTCGGGACATCCTCGCCAGTGAGTCTGCGGTTGGCGCCGCGTTTCAATCCCTTCGGCACCGTCACGCTGTCGCCATCGACCGTCACATCTTCCTGCATAAAGACGGTGTCGGCACCGGCCGGCATCGCCGCGCCGGTGAAGATCCGAATCGCCTGGCCGGGCTTGAGCGTCAAGTCAGCCTGGGCGCCGGCCGTGAGGCGGCCGGAGATGGCAAGCCTGGTATCGTCATCGCGCTTGAGATCGGCGTGGCGCACGGCGTAACCGTCGACCGCCGAATTATCGAACGGCGGCAGATCGACCGGCGCCTTGATGTCGGCGGCGGTGACGCGGCCGTGCGCGCCGCGCAACGGCACGCGTTCGACCTCAGTGACCGGCGTGACGCGCTCGCCGATCAGCCGTTCCATGTCGTCGAGCGGCAGCAGCGGGCCGGAAAATGCGAAACAGTCGTCGGTGAGCTGCGCCATCAAACAGACCCTTGCATGATGGCCGGGCTCATCGGCACGGCGTATTTGAGCAGCACGTCGACCACCGCCTCGATGTCATTGAGATCGACCACCGGGACTTGCGCCGCCGGCAGCGTGCTGTCGCAGGCGATGGCGGCGATGCTCGGATCCTCCGGATGCAGCAGCGGCTTGCCGTTGGCGACGCGATGAATTTCCAGCTTCGGAATCAAGCGGTCGCGCTTGAAGCCCTCGACCAGGATGAGAGCCACGTCCGATAACTTGGCGAGTAGGTCGGCCAGATTCCATTCCGGCGCGCCGCGCAATTCATGCAGGATTGCCCAGCGGTTGGCCGATGAAATGACGACCTCGGTGGCGCCGGCGGCGCGGTGCATGAAGGAATCCTTGCCGGGCGTGTCCAGATCGAAGCCGTGATGGGCGTGCTTGATCGTGGAAACGCGAACCCCGCGCGCGATCAGGCGCGGAATGGCCTTGGTAATCAGCGTGGTTTTGCCGGAGCCGCTCCAGCCGGCGAGACCGATGATGCGCATCATGGGCCCCTTATAGCAAAACGCCCGGCTGTGCAGCCGGGCGTCCTGATTTGTCCGATTTGGAGCCTGTTATTCAGCGGGCGTCGCCGCCGGCTGGCGCCTGGATTCGTTGGGACCGACGCGGGCCTTTTCCTCCGCCAGCCAAAGGCTGTGGTGCTCCTTGGCCCAATTCAGATCGACGGTGCCCTCGCCCATGGCCTCGAACGCGCCTTCCATGCCGATGGTGCCGATGTATATGTGGCCGAGCATGGCGGCGATGAACAAGACCGCGACCACGGCATGCACGACCTCGGCGGTCTCCATGCCTGAGATGGTCGTGCCGTAGAACGGGAACATCAGCAGATAGCCGGTCGCCGCCACGGCGCCGCCGCCGAGCACGACGATCCAGTAGATCGCCTTCTGGCCGGCGTTGAAGCGATAGGCCGGCGGGTGGTCGTGACCGACGATGCCGCCGCCGCGCTTAAGCCATTCGACATCGACTTTGTTCGGAATATTGCCGCCGATCCATATCAGGAAAACAAGAACGACGCCGAGGGTGAACGGGAAGCTCAGATAGTGATGTCCGAATCTCGCCAGTTCCGACCATGACGTGAACGCTTCGGGCCCGAGCAGCGGCAGCAGCAGCGTCCGCCCGAACGTGATGTTGAGACCCGAGATCGCCAGGATGATGAAGCAGGTCGCGGTCATCCAGTGCACGAAGCGTTCGAACATGTTGAAACGGACGATGGTGCGGCCGGACCGCCCGCTTTCGATCTTCACCATGCCGCGCACCAGATAGAAAATAATCAGCACGGCCAGGATGCCGAGGATGGCGATGCCGCCGATCCAGCGCAGCGTGACGGTACGGAATTCGCGCCAGTCGCGGCCGGCCGGATGCTCGAGCACGTAGGACTTGGTATCCGGGATGGTGCCGCGGCCCTCGATCTTCTTGAGCTGACCGAGCAACTGCTGCTCCTGCACAGCGGCTGCGGTCGGATTGACCGAGTTCGGCTGCTGCGCCGCCGCCGGCATCGCCATTGCGACGACGAATGCGAGCGCCAGAGCTCCGGCGATCAGGCGCAACTGCGCAAAAACTTTCGCCATGCCATCTCTCCCTAAAACCAAACCTTCGTTCGTGGCGTTATGCAAAATCAGGTTGCGATATTTTCGCGATAGGCCGTCTGCCAGCCCCAGGCGCCGGAGCCGTAACCGCGCTTGGCGACGCGCTCCTTGTAGATCTGCGCGATGACGTCGCTGTCGCCGGCGAGCAGCGACTTGGTCGAGCACATCTCGGCGCACAGCGGCAGCTTGCCTTCGGCCAGCCGGTTGGCGCCGTATTTCTCGTACTCGGCCGTGCTGCTGTCGGGCTCCGGGCCGCCGGCGCAGAAGGTGCACTTGTCCATCTTGCCGCGCGAACCGAAGTTGCCGACCTTGGGATATTGCGGCGCGCCGAACGGACAGGCGTAGAAGCAATATCCGCAGCCGATACAGAGATCCTTGGAGTGCAGCACCACCGCGTCGGCCGTGGTGTAGAAGCAGTTCACCGGACAGACCGCCGCGCAGGGCGCGTCGGTGCAGTGCATACAGGCCATGGAGATCGAGCGTTCGCCGGGCTTCCCGTCATTGATCGTGACGACGCGTCGGCGGTTGATGCCCCAAGGCACCTCGTGCTCGTTCTTGCAGGCGGTGACGCAGGCGTTGCACTCGATGCAACGGTCGGCGTCGCAGAGGAATTTCATTCGAGCCATGGTCCCGCCTCCTATGCCGCTCTGATCTGACAGAGGGTAACTTTGGGTTCTTGCATGCCCGTCGCCGGGTCATAGCCGTAGGTCGTGATCGTGTTGGCGCTTTCGCCGAGCACATAGGGATCGGTGCCCTGCGGATATTTGCTGCGCAGGTCCTCGCCC
>DASRLF010000010.1:0-32713 GCA_035648555.1 Pseudolabrys sp. | reverse complement strand
GGGAACCAATGCCCGGCTTTCGCCCGGTTTATATGGCGAATAAACATCGATTGGCCAGAGGCCATGATAAAATGGCAAAACTAGGCGAATCGCCGTACCGCCGCAAAAGACGGAGAATTGTAATGTCCTGCATACGCCTTGCGGCGCCGCTTTTGGTTGCCCTGGCACTCGCCAGCTGTCCGGCGATTCGCCGACTTGTGCCATTTTATCATGGCCTCTGGCCAATCGATGTTTATTCGCCATATAAACCGGGCGAAAGCCGGGCATTGGTTCCCTTTGGGCTCGGCTTTAGCCAGATTCAGCAGGCAATATTTTGGCCGCACTCGCCAACCAGTCTTTTGTGAAGATGAATGGTGTCGGCAACGAGATCGTCGTGGTCGATTTGCGCGCCAACGCCGCCAAGATAACCGAAGACGAGGCGCGCGCCGCGGCAACGCCTCAGGGTGCGCCCTACGATCAGTTGATGGCGCTCTATCCGCCGCGCACGCCCGGCACCGACGCCTTCATCCGCATCTACAACAATGATGGCTCGGAGGCCGGCGCTTGCGGCAACGGCATGCGCTGCGTCGCCGATCTGGTGTCGAAGGAAAGCGGCAAGAGCGCGCTCACGTTCGAGACCACGGCCGGCATTCTCAATTGCTGGAAGGGCGCCGACGGCATGTTCACGGTGGACATGGGCCCGCCGCGTTTCAAATGGAACGAGATTCCGCTGAGCGAGGAGTTCCGCGACACCCGCGCCATCGAATTGCAGATCGGGCCGATCGACAAACCGGTGCTGCATTCGCCGGCGGTCGTGAGCATGGGCAATCCGCACGCGATTTTCTGGGTCGACGACGTCAATGCCCATGACCTGGCGCGGCTGGGGCCGCTGCTGGAAAACCATCCGATTTTTCCCGAACGCGCCAACATCACGCTCGCGCATATTACGTCGCGCGACGCCATCACCATCCGCACCTGGGAGCGTGGCGCCGGTCTCACCAAGGCCTGCGGTTCGGCGGCTTGTGCGGCTGCGGTCGCCGCCGCGCGGCTCAAGCGCACCAACCGCAAGGTGACGGTGACGCTGCCGGGCGGCGAGCTCACGATCGACTGGCGCACCAGCGACGACCACGTCTTGATGACCGGCCCCGTGCAGTTCGAATCCGAAGGCCGTTTCGATCCGGCACTATTCGCCCCCATTCAACCGTCTCCCGCACACGGGAGAGGCTTATGAGCCTCGACGTCGTGACCTTCGGCTGCCGGCTCAACATCACCGAGCAGGAAGTGATCCGACGCGCGGCCGGCGAGGGCGGGCTGACCGACGCGGTGGTGGTGAACACCTGCGCGGTGACGGCGGAAGCGGTGCGGCAAGCGCGCCAGAACATCCGTCGCATCAGGCGCGAGCGGCCGCACGCGCGCATCGTGGTCACCGGCTGCGCCGCTCAGACTGAGCCGGAAACTTTCGCAAACATGCCCGAGGTCGATCGCGTTCTCGGTAATGCCGAAAAACTCGATGCGCGCTCATGGGCGGATGATCGGCGCATCGGGGTCGGCGACATCATGGCGGTGACGCGCTACACCGCGCATGCGGTCGACAGCATCGAAGGCCACACCCGCGCTTTCCTGCAGGTGCAGAACGGCTGCGATCACCGCTGCACTTTCTGCATCATTCCGTTCGGGCGCGGCAATTCACGCTCGCTACCGGTGGATGAGGCGGTGGCGCAGGCGCGGCGGCTGGCCGCCCGCGGCTATCGCGAGTTGGTGCTCACCGGTGTCGATATCACCGCCTATGGCGCCGATCTCGACGGCGCGCCGCGGTTGGGCGCGCTGGTCAAACGAATCTTGCGCGACGTGCCCGAATTGGCGCGGCTGCGGCTGTCCTCGATCGACTCGGTGGAAGCCGACGGCGATCTGCTCGACGCCTTGGCCAACGCGCCGCGACTGATGCCGCATCTTCATCTGTCGCTGCAGGCCGGTGACGATCTTATTCTCAAGCGCATGAAGCGCCGCCACACGCGCAGCCAGGCGATGGCGTTCTGCGATCAGGTGCGCCGGCTGCGGCCCGATGTGGTGTTCGGCGCCGACATCATCGCCGGTTTCCCGACCGAGACCGAAGCGATGTTTGCGCGCTCGCTCGACCTAGTCGAGGAATGCGGGCTGACGCACCTGCACATCTTTCCATTCTCGCCACGGCCCGGCACGCCGGCGGCGCGCATGCCGCAACTCGACCGCGCCGTGATCAAGCAGCGCGCCGCGCGTCTGCGCGAAAAAGGCGAGGCGGCGTTGCGCGCGCATCTCGACGCGCAAGTGGGCCACCGGCGGCAGGTATTGACCGAGCGCGGCGGCATCGGCCGCACCGAGCAGTTCACCGCGGTGCGGCTTGCCGCCCCGGTCGAACCGGGTACATTCCTCGATCTGACGATGACGGGACACGACGGCCGGCAGTTGCTGGCGGCTTAATCAGGGGACCCACATGGCGGCCGGCGAACATCTGATCACGAGCCTGGAGCAGCTCGATGCGCTCTACGGCGCGAAGAATCCCAATTCGATCGCCAAGGAGATCGACCACCTCAGCGACGGCTATCGCAAGCTGATTGAGGCGGCGCCATTCGTTGCGATCGCGACCGGCGGCCCGGACGGTTTCGACTGTTCGCCCAAGGGCGACGCACCCGGCTTCGTGCGTATTCTCGACGACAAGACGCTCGCCATCCCGGACCGGCCGGGCAACAACCGGCTCGACGGCTTCCGCAATATTTTGCGCGATCCGCGCATCGCGCTGCTGTTTCTCATTCCCGGCGTCGGCGAAACCTTCCGCGTCAACGGCCGCGCCTCGATCTCGATCGATCCCGAATTGATGCAGAGCTTCACGGTCAACGGCAAGCTGCCGCGCAGCGTGCTGATTGTTCACATCGAGACGGTTTACTTCCACTGCTCGAAAGCCATCGTGCGTTCCAAGCTGTGGGATGAGAAGACCAAGATCGATCGCAAGAGCCTGCCTTCGACCGGCTCCATCCTCGCGGAATTGAGTCACGGCAAACTCGGCGGCGAGGCTTACGACCGCGATGCGCCGGAGCGGATCAAGGCGCAGTTGTATTGACCGTTCGTCCCCGCGGAAGCGGGGACCCAGTATTTTCTAGTTTTGTGAATCTGGATTCCCGCTTTCGAGGGAATGAACGGGGTTGGCTGGTTCTTCCTTCCACCCGCACTTGGTCAGCGTCTCGCGCATGTGCTGCGGCGCCGGCGCGATGACCGTGACCGGCGGCTTGTTCTTCGATATCGGCACCACGATCTCGCGCGAATGGAGATGCAGCGGAGCTCCGCCGCTGCGGGGGGCGCGGCCGTAGATGTTGTCGCCGAGTATCGGCCAGCCCATTTCCGCGCAATGCACCCGCAATTGATGCGTCCGTCCGGTCAGCGGTTCGAGCGCCAGCCACGTCAGGCCGCCACCGCGCCCCATCACCTTCCAGGTTGTCGACGACGGCTTGCCTTCGGCATCGGCCTTCATCCACCAGCCGCGGTCCTCGTCGAGCTTGCCGAGCGCAATGTCGATGCGGCCTTCGTCGGTACTGGGCGCGCCCTCGACCACCGCCCAATAGGTTTTGCCGATCTTGCCTTGTTTGAACAGCTTGCCCAACAATGCCAGCGCCTTGCGGTGGCGCCCAAGCACCAGGCAGCCCGAGGTGTCCTTGTCGAGCCGGTGCGCCAGCGCCGGCATGCGCGGCAGGCCGAAGCGCAGCACGTCGAAATAGTCCTCCAGGCTGTTGCCGCCCTTCGGGCCGCGATGCACCGACAGCCCGGCCGGCTTGTCGATCACCAGCATCAGTCCGTCGCGGTAGAGCAGGCGGGAAAGCATCTCTTCCGGTGTCATGGCGAAACGGCTATCACGGGCGCGACATGAACGACAGCACGCAACCAAGTTGGTGGAAACGCTTGAGCGGCGGGCTCAAGCGCACGTCGTCGTCGCTCGGCGGCGCCATCGTCGATCTGGTGACGAAGCGCAAGCTCGATGCCGCAGCGGTGGAAGAGCTCGAGCACGAACTGATCCGCGCCGATCTTGGCCCTGAGTTCGCCGGCCACATCGCCTCAGTGCTCGGCGACGGACGGTTCGAAAAAGGTATCGCGCCTGACGAGGTCAAAGCGGTGCTCGCCGGCGAGATCGAAAAAGTGCTGATCCCGGTCGCCAAGCCGCTCGAGGTGACGGCGCGGCCATTCGTTATTCTGGTTGCCGGCGTCAACGGCTCCGGCAAAACCACCACCATCGGCAAGCTCGCCGCCAAATACCGCGCCGAGGGCAAGAGCGTGATGATGGTGGCGGGCGACACGTTCCGCGCCGCCGCCATCGACCAACTCAAGATTTGGGGCGAGCGCACCGGCGCCAGCGTGATGGCGCGCGAGCCGGGCACGGATGCGGCCGGCCTGGCGTTCGACGCGCTCGGCGCCGCCAAGGCGCAAAGCACGGATATCGTTTTGGTCGATACCGCCGGCCGTTTGCAGAACCGCACCGAACTGATGAGCGAGCTGGAAAAAATGGTGCGCGTGATGCGCAAGGTCGAGCCGGCCGCGCCGCACGCGGTGCTGCTTGTGCTCGATGCCACAGTCGGGCAGAACGCGCTCAGCCAGGTCGACATCTTCGGCAAGATCGCGGGCGTGACCGGATTGGTGATGACCAAGCTCGACGGCACCGCGCGCGGCGGCATTCTGGTCGCGATTGCGTCAAGATTCGGCTTGCCGGTGCATTTCATCGGCGTCGGCGAGGGTGTGGACGATCTCGCGCCGTTTACCGCGCGGGATTTCGCGCGCGCCATCGTTGGGCTGGATTCGTAACGCACAAGAAAATTATGGCCGAGAAGAAACAACTCCATCCCATCCTCAAGCTGGTGCTCGACATCGGGCCGCTGGTGCTGTTCTTCGCCGCCAATTCGAAGTTTGGCATTTATGTCGCCACCGGCGGCTTTATGGTGGCGGTGTTGATCGCGCTTGTGGTGTCTTACGTCTTGACCCGGCATATCGCGATCATGCCGGTGGTGACTGCCGTAATCGTTCTGGTGTTCGGCGGGCTGACGTTGGCCCTGCACGACGACCTGTTCATCAAGCTTAAGCCGACCATCATCTATGTTTTGTTCGGCGGCACGTTGCTGGCCGGGCTCGCGATGAACAAGCCGTTCCTGAGCATCTTGTTCGACCAGATGTTTCATCTCACCGACGAAGGCTGGCGCAAGCTGACCTGGCGCTGGGCGCTGTTCTTTTTGGCGCTGGCGGTTTTGAACGAGATCGTCTGGCGCACCCAGACGACCGATTTCTGGGTCAGCTTCAAATTATTCGGCGTGGTGCCGCTGACGTTCTTGTTCGGTGCGTTGCAAGTGCCGCTGATCAACAAATACAGCGTAGCGAAGAAGCCATAGCTTCAACAGGGTGGTCAGTTCTTCGCCGCCGCCGCTTTGACGATTTCCGGCTCCAGCGCCTTGGCCAAATTCTCCGCCGTAATCGGCCCGACCAGCTTGTAGGCGATGGTGCCGTTGCGTCCGATCACATAAGTCTCCGGCACGCCGTAGACGCCCCAGTCGATCGAGGCACGGCCGTTTTCGTCGACCCCGGCGGCGGCGAACGGATTGCCGTAGCGGTTGAGAAAGCGTCGCGCGTTGTCGGCGGTGTCCTTGTAATTGATGCCGACCAGCTGGATGCGCTTGTCCTTCGACAGTTGCTCCAGGAACGGCACCTCGTCGTGGCACGGCACGCACCACGACGCCCACACGTTCACGACGGTCACCGCGCCCATGAAGCTGGCATTGCTGAGGCCCGGCACAGCCTTGCCGTCGCGTTCGAGGCCGGTCAGCGGCGGCAGATCGGTCTTGGGCGCCGGGCGGCCGATCAGCGCCGACGGCAGGCGCGATGGGTCGCCGGCGCCGAGCCGGTAGAGAAACAGCGCGGCGAGCGCGATAAACGCGATCAGCGGCAACAGCACCAGAACATTGCGCCGTTTTTTGCCGGTGCTTCCGTCTGCAGCCGTGCTCATTGATCGCCCTTGCGCTGCGAGCGCCGCGTCACGCCGCTTTGCTCGAGATCGCCGAGAATGCGCCGCTGTGCCGAGTAGTCGAGCACGACCCAGGCGGCCAGTCCGGCCACCACGAATACCGTCACCGCGTAGGCGGCGACGATGAAATCGGCGTGCGGGCCCAGATTCACGCGCACTTCTCCTTGCGTATGATCTTTTCCGAAAACCGGTGCCCACTTTTCGGGATCATTCGCGGGCCTCCTGCGCTTGCATGATCCGCATCGCGCGCACGCGACGACGCAAAATCTCGTTGCGCATGGCGGCGAGCCACAGCGTCGCGAACAACAGCGTGAACGCAGCCGCCATGATCAGCAGCGGCCACAGGATCGATGGATCGATCGCCGAGCCCCCCATGCGCAGGATCGAGGCCGGCTGGTGCAGCGTGTTCCACCAATCGACCGAGAATTTGATGATCGGAATATTGACCGCGCCGACCAGTGTCAGGATCGCCGCCGCGCGCGAACCGCGGCCCGGATCCTCGGCGGTCCAATAGAGCGCGAGCACGCCGAGATAGAGCAGGAACAGCACCAGCACCGAGGTGAGCCGCGCGTCCCACACCCAATAGGTACCCCAGGTCGGGCGGCCCCAGAGCGAGCCGGTGATCAGGCATAAAAATGTAAACGCAGCGCCGATCGGTGCCGCCGCCTTGCCCGCGACATCCGCCAGCGGATGCCGCCACACCAGCGTGCCGAGCGCGGCGGCGCTCATCAGTCCCCAGCCCATCATGCCGAGCCACGCCGAAGGCACATGCAGGAACATGATCTTGACGGTGGCGCCCTGCTGATAGTCGTCGGGCGCGTTCATCGCGCGCGCCAGTCCGAATGCGAACAGCAAAGCGGTCGCCGCCGCCAGCCACGGCAGCACGCGGTTGACGATGTTCAAAAAGCGTGTCGGGTTGGCGAGATCGATGACAGGCATGGCAATTATTCTAATCCATGACGAAGCGCGGCGGCGGCCGCGAACGGGCCGAGCACCAGCGAGCCCAAGGATAGCGCACAAAGGATGGTGAAAGGTGGGCCGAACGGCACGGGGCCGACGATCGCGGCATTGGCCGCGGCGACGCCGAAGATCAGCACCGGGATCGTCAGCGGCAACACCAGGACCGCCAGCAGCAGGCCGCCGCGCCGCATCGCCACTGAGAGTGCCGCGCCGATCAAGCCGATGAAAGTCAGCGCCGGCGTGCCGGCGAGCAAAGTCAGCGCCAGCGTGCCGGTGGCGCGCAATTCGATGTTGAGCATCATCCCGAGCACCGGCGAGATTACCACCAGCGGCAGCGCGGTGGTCAACCAATGCGCGACAGCTTTCGCCGCCACTGCTAGTTCGAGCGGCAGCCGGCCCATCATCAGCAAATCGAGCGAGCCATCGTCGTAGTCGGCCGCGAACAACCGGTCGAGCGCGAGCAGGCTGGCCAGCAGCGCGCCCAGCCACAAGATCGCCGGGCCGATGCGCGCCAGCAGCGCAAGGTCGGGACCGAGCGCGAACGGCATCATCACCACGACGACCAGGAAGAACAGCGCGCCCATCAGCGCGCCGCCGCCGACCCGAACGGACAGCCGCATGTCGCGGACAATGAGGGCGGTAAATGCGCTCATGCGGGACCGAGTTTCAATTCGCGTGTGTGTTCGAGACCGATCGGTCCATGAGCCGCGGCCATGATCATGCCGCCGGAGGCCAGGTGGCCGCGCATCAACTCCGCGAGCCGGACTTGCGACGGCGCATCGAGCGCCGAAGTCGGTTCGTCGAGCAGCCAGAGGGGCCGCGGCACCGCAATCAGCCGCGCGATCGAAAGCCTTCGCTTTTGCCCCGCCGAGAGGTAAGTCGCCGGCAGATTGGCGAGCGGCGCGAGGTCGACCGCGTCCAGCGCTGGCTCGATCTCTCCGCCGCCGCCGAGATAGCGGGTCCAGAATTCCAGATTTTCGCGCACCGACAACGCCGGCTTCACCGCGTCCTGGTGGCCGAGGTAATGCGCCTGTTCGCCGATGCTGGCATCGCCATCGCCGCCCTCAAGGGTGAGGTGCCCCGCCGCCAGCCGCACCAGGCCGGCGATCACGCGCAACAGCGAGGATTTGCCGGCGCCATTACGCCCGATCACCAGCAAAGCTTCGCCGCCGGACAGGCTGAAATCGACGCCCGCGAACACCTCGCGGCCGCCACGGCTGCAGGCCAGACTGTCGCCCTTAAGTTGCATCAGACGCGTCCCTGCCTCCGCTCCAGGCGCAAGACGGCCATGCAGACCCCGTAAAGCCCCGGTTTTTTGCGCATTTTTAGCGAAGTTCCCTCGTTAATGTGGCGCCGGCCGCAAAAAGACCCTATAAACCCGCACCGACGGCGTTAGCTTAGTGGAATTCGGGCGCAAGTCTCCCCGGCGAGAAAACTCCTGTCTTGCTAAGAGCTTAGGTCGAAGCAGCGCCGGTGTCCCGGCCGGGAATGGAAACAGCCGACATGACTTCGCTCGACAGTTTTAGGTGCTGCAAGACCCTCGAGGTCGGTAGCAAAACTTACGCCTATTTCAGCCTTCCGACCGCCGAGAGAAATGGCCTGAAGGGAATTTCCCGCCTGCCGTTCTCGATGAAGGTGTTGCTGGAAAACCTGCTGCGCAACGAAGACGGGCGCACGGTGACCAAAGACGACATCAAGGCGTTCGCCGAATGGCTCAAGACCAAAACCTCGAACCACGAGTTCGCCTTCCGCCCGGCGCGCGTGCTGATGCAGGACTTCACCGGCGTGCCGGCGGTGGTCGATCTGGCCGCCATGCGCGACGCCATGGAGGCGCTCGGCGGCGACCCCAAGAAGATCAATCCGCAGGTGCCGGTCGATCTGGTGATCGACCATTCAGTGGCTGTGACCTTCTTCGGCAATAACGGCGCGTTCAAGAAGAACGTCGAGGAGGAATACCGGCAGAACCAGGAGCGCTACAAGTTTCTGAAATGGGCGCAGCGCTCGTTCGACAATTTCAACGTGGTGCCGCCGGGCACCGGCATCTGCCATCAGGTCAATCTCGAATATCTGTCGCGTGTGGTCTGGAGCAAGAAAGACAAGGTCAAGGTCGACGGCAAGCCCGCGACCATGGACCTTGCCTATCCCGACACCGTGGTCGGCACCGACTCGCACACCACGATGGTCAACGGCCTGTCGGTACTCGGCTGGGGCGTCGGCGGCATCGAGGCGGAAGCCGCCATGCTCGGGCAGCCGCTGTCGATGACATTGCCGGAAGTGATCGGCTTCAAGTTCGCCGGTAAGCTCAAGGAAGGCGTCACCGCCACCGATCTTGTGCTCACCGTCACCGAGATGCTGCGCAAACGCGGCGTGGTCGGCAAGTTCGTCGAATTCTTCGGGCCCGGCCTCACGCATCTCACGATCGCCGACCGCGCCACGCTCGGCAACATGTCGCCGGAATACGGCGCCACCTGCGGCTTCTCGCCGATCGACGACGACACGATCCGTTACATGAAGGATACCGGCCGTCCGGCGGACGTGATCGCGCTGACGCTGGCCTATGCCAAGGCGCAGGGCATGTTCCGCGTCAAGACCACGCCCGATCCGATGTTCACCGACATTCTCAAGCTCGATCTCGCCTCGGTCGAGCCGTCGCTGGCCGGTCCCAAGCGTCCGCAGGACCGCGTCGCGCTGAAGGAAGTGAAGTCCGGCTTTGCCAATTCGATGGACAAGGAATTCAACAAGAGTTCCGAGGCCAAGAAACGCGTCAAGGTCGAAGGCAAGAATTACGACATCGGCCACGGCGACGTGGTGATCGCGGCGATCACCTCCTGCACCAACACGTCGAATCCTAACGTGATGATCGGCGCCGGCCTGCTGGCCCGCAAAGCCGCGGCCAAAGGCTTGACCGCCAAGCCCTGGGTGAAGACCTCGCTGGCGCCCGGCTCGCAAGTGGTCGGCGAATATCTCGACAAGTCCGGCCTGCAAAAGGATCTCGACAAGCTCGGCTTCAATCTGGTCGGCTTCGGCTGCACCACCTGCATCGGCAATTCCGGTCCGCTACCGCCGGAGAATTCCAAGGCGATCAATGACGGCGATCTGGTCGCCGCCGCGGTGCTCTCGGGCAACCGCAACTTCGAAGGCCGCGTCAACGCCGACGTGCGTGCCAACTATCTCGCCTCGCCGCCGCTGGTGGTCGCCTACTCGATCGCCGGCTCGATGAATATCGATCTGGTGAAGGAGCCGCTCGGCACCGATCAGAAAGGCAAGAAGGTTTTTCTGAAGGACATCTGGCCGTCGAACAAGGAAATAGGCGAATTCGTCGGCAAGAATATCAACCGGGCGATCTTCACCAAAAAATATGCCGACGTGTTCAAGGGCGACGCCAATTGGCGCAAGATTTCCGTCAAGGGCGGGCTGACTTACGCGTGGGACGACCGCTCGACCTACGTGCAGAATCCGCCGTATTTCGAGGGCATGGAGAAGCGTCAGCGCCCGATCGATGACATCGTAGACGCCCGCGTGCTCGGGCTGTTCCTCGACTCGATCACCACCGACCATATTTCACCGGCGGGATCGATCAAGGAAGCAAGCCCGGCCGGCGAGTACCTGCGCGATCACCAGGTCCGCCCGAAGGATTTCAACCAATACGGCACGCGTCGCGGCAACCATCAGGTGATGATGCGCGGCACCTTCGCCAACATCCGCATCAAGAACCAGATGGTGCCGGGCGTCGAAGGCGGCGTCACCATTCACTATCCGTCGAAGCAACGGATGACGATGTACGACGCGGCGATGAAATATAAAGCCGAGGGCGTTCCGCTGGTGATCTTTGCCGGCAAGGAATATGGCACCGGCTCGTCGCGCGACTGGGCCGCCAAGGGCACGGTGCTGCTCGGGGTCCGCGCGGTCGTCACCCAATCGTTCGAGCGCATCCACCGTTCCAACCTGATCGGCATGGGCGTGATGCCGCTGGTATTCGAGGAAGGCACATCCTGGCAGTCGCTGGGCATGAAGGGCGACGAACAGGTCACAATCCGCGGCCTGCACGGCGACCTCAAGCCGGGCCAGCGGCTGATCGCCGAGATCGTCGCTGGCAACGGAACGCTCAAGCGCGTGCCGCTGATCTGCCGCATCGATACCGCGGACGAGTTGGACTACTTCAAGAACGGCGGAATTCTGCAATACGTGCTGCGCCATTTGGCCACTTGACCGCGCGCCGGCAGCCCAATCCGCTCACCGCGAAGTGAGTGGCGGGTGATCGGCGAGGCGTTCTATATGGTGCTGCGCCGGGCAGGGGGATCGTGGGATTCCGCATGAATTATCGCCACATCGCCTTTGCGTCCGCAGCGATCTGCATCGCCTCGATCGCGCCGCCATCCGCCAAGGCCGGTGAACCGCGCGCGGTCGTCGAACTCTTCACCAGCCAAGGCTGTTCGTCCTGCCCGCCGGCCGACAAGTTGATGGGCGAGCTGTCGCGCGATCCGTCGTTGGTGACCATGAGCCTGCCGGTCGACTATTGGGATTATCTGGGCTGGAAGGACACGCTGGCCCAACACGGCCATTCCAACCGCGAGCGGGCTTATTCCGAGGCCCGCGGCGATCGCGAGGTCTACACGCCGCAGGTCGTGGTCAACGGCATCGTGCACGTGCTGGGCAGCGACAAGGCGGCGATCGAACAGGCGATTGCGCAAACGCGCCAAAGCGCCGCGCCATTGACGCTACCGGTGACAATGACAGTTGCCGACGGAAAAGTGACGGTGAACGTGCCGGCTGCCGAGCACGAACAACACAGCGCCGAGGTCTGGCTTTGCCCGATCACCGGCAAGGCGCAGGTCGAGATCGGCCGCGGCGAGAACCGCGGCCACACGCTGGCGTACTACAACGTGGTGCGCCGCTGGGTGAAGCTCGGCGACTGGAGCGGCAAGGCGGAAACTTTCAGCGTGCCGGTTGCCGATCTGCCGAATGCGGATTTTTCGCTGCAGGACATCGACCGCGTTAGCGTGATCGTGCAAAGCGGCGGCACCGCCAAGCCGGGTCTGATGCTGGGCGCTGCGACCGCCAGCCTGCGCTAAGCCCGTCTTCATTTCCCAGACATAAAAAAATCGGGCCGGCGACTAGCCGACCCGAAGAACTAGGGGATTGAACCGTACGCGTAAGCAACTGAACCACTTTACGCGGAACTCAACTTGGCCCGGTCGGCTGACCCCCGGGGGGCTGGGGGGCTGAGGAATCCGGAGATCAAACCGGACCGGGCCTTTGAGGCAACGCTGGCGTTATCCCAATCCAGCGTGACCGGCGATTGACGGAAATAGGGCGTTATTGTGGGGGCTTTTAACGTCTTCGTGATCGAGCACCGCGGCTTTTGCCCGTTTCTGCGGCATTTCCTGCTGAAATGAGGCCCTTGCCGTGGCCGTTGCCCGGCGCGATCATCAGCTCCGACAAAAGGAGGCGCCGCATGACGTTCGGTTCCGGCGAAATCGACCCTAGCCAGTCCCCGGGGGGCGCATCCCCGGCGCAACGCACACCCGCCCCCGTCAATCAAGTCACCTTCAGCCGCCGCGAGCTCAACCGCATTCTCGATCTTTATGGCCGCAAGGTTGCCGCCGGCGAATGGCGCGATTACGCCATCGACTTCCTGAAAGACCGCGCGGTGTTTTCCGTGTTCCGCCGCTCATCGGAAGTCCCGCTCTACCGCATCGAAAAAAATCCGAAGCTGGCGCGCCGCCAGGGCGCCTACAGCGTGATCTCGGCTACCGGTCTGATCATGCGCCGCGGTGACGAACTCGACCGCGTGCTGCGCTCGATCGATCGGTCGTTGGCTGTGGTGGTTTAGTTCGATTAGTGCAAGTTATTGCCGGACGAACCATCTTGGCCGGTTTTCGTTTCGGTCTCTCGCGCCGGAGTCGCCTCTCCCGGTCCCAAGGTCAGCTGCATTAAAGGCGTGTCGAGCCAGCGGCCGAATTTCCAGCCGATATTCCGCAGGTTTCCGGCGTCTTCGAAACCACACGCCCTGTGCACCCCGATCGACGCTGCTTGATTTGAATCTCCGATCACCGCGATCATCTGCCGGAAACCGAGCGCGGTGCAGGCGTCGATCAGAGCCTGCAGCAGAGCCTTGCCGATCCCGCGGCGATGCATGTCGGGTGCGACATAGACCGAGTTCTCGACGGTGAAGCGGTAGGCCGGCCGCGTCCGGTAGGACGACGCGTAGGCATATCCCGCAAAGACGCTGTCGACTTCTGCGACGAGATAAGGAAATTTTCCGTCAAGCACGGCCTGCATGCGCCGCGCCATTTCGGCTGCGTCCGGCGGGGCGAGTTCGAACGAGGCCGTGCCGTGTTCGACCGCATGGGTGTAGATGCGGGTAATGGCCGGGATATCAGCAAGAGTCGCAGGGCGGATAATTAGGCTCATGCGCCACACTTTAACAAAAACAAAACGCCCGGGCACGAGGCCCGGGCGTTGGATTCATCGGTGCGTTTTGGTTAGCGGCGGTCGCCCATAAAGCGCAGCAGGAACAGGAACAGGTTGATGAAGTCGAGGTAGAGCGTCAGCGCGCCCATCACGGCCTTGCGGCCGGAGACGGTGCCGTCGTCGTTGGCGCTATACATTTCCTTGATCTTCTGGGTGTCCCAGGCGGTCAGGCCCGCGAAGATCAGGACGCCGATCGCCGAGATGGCGAAGTCGAGCCCCGTGCTCTTCAGGAACATGTTGACGATCATCGCCAGGATCAGCCCGAACAGACCCATCACCAGGAACGACCCGATCGGCGAGAGATCGCGTTGCGTGGTGTAGCCGTACAGGCTCAACGCGCCGAACGACGCCGCCGAGATGAAGAAGGTGCGGGTGATCGAGGCGCCGGTGTATTGCAGGAACACCGTCGATAGCATCAGCCCGAGCAGACCGGCATAGAGCATGAACAGGATGAGCGCGGTGCCCGCCTGCAGCTTGTTGATCCGGAAGCTCAGGAAAAACACGATGCCGAGCGTGCCGAGAAACAGCACGATCGTCAGCGGTCCGCCGAACACGGCTTGGCCGAATGGCGTCAGCGACGTGATATGGCCCGCCGTGTCGGTCACGACAGCGGCATTGAAGGTGAGCCAGGCGACGACGCCGGTCAGAGCAACGCCGGAGGCCATGTAATTGTAGATGCGGATCATGTAGGCGCGCAGCCCCACATCGATCTCGGCCGCACGCGCAGTACCGATGCCGCGGGCAGCTACGTTACGGTCATAGTCCGACATCGAAATTCCCTCTCTTTGTCCGCGCGCCGGCGGCAGCCGTCGCGCTCGTGGCGTGAATCTAGGGTGTCTGAAGTGTCAGCGCCAGTCCTAAACATGCCGCCGCGGAATGGCTTGAAATCTATAGGTTTCTCAACACAGGAGCCGGTTTCTGGCCCAGCGCGCTGTAAGTGCCGATCAGCCCCAGCGTCACGGTAACCGCCACCGCGCCGAGTGTGGCGGCCAGCGCCGGCAGCGGGAGCCACGCGAACGGCAAGTGCATCAACTCGGTCACGATCAGCCAGCCGGCCAGCGATCCGCTCAGCACGCCGAACACCGCGGAGGCGGTCGCGAGCAACAGGTATTCGATGGTGTAGGCGGCGAGCAGCCGGAAGCGGGTGGCGCCGAGCGTCTTGAGGATCACCGCGTCATAGACCCGGTGACGGTGGCCGGCGGCGAGCGCGCCGCCCAGTACCAGGGCCGCGACCAGCAGCGTGAGCGCGCTGGCGCCGCGGATCGCCAGTACCAGATTGGTAACGATGGCGCCGATCGCGTCGAGTGCATCCTTGACCCGCACCGCGGTGACCATCGGGAATGTGTCGGCGACCGCGCGCACGATTGATCCCTCCTGTGCCGGCGTGCCGCCATTCGGATACGTCAGCGAGGCGAGATGGGTATGCGGCGCGCCATCGAAGGCATGCGGCGAAAACACCATGACGAAGTTGATGCCAAGGCTCTCCCAATCGACAGTGCGCATATTGGCGATGCGGGTGGTGACGTTGCGGCCGAGCACGTTGACGGTGACCGGATCGCCAAGCTTGAGGCCGAGGCCGTCGGCGATCTTTTTCTCGAACGACAGCAGCGGCGGGCCGTCGTAATCCGCGCCCCACCATTTGCCCTCGACCAGCCGCGAGCCGGACGGGATATCGCCGGCGTATGTGATGCCGCGGTCGCTTTGCAGCACCCAGGCGGCTTCCGGTTTTGGTTTTAGATTTTCGGCCGGGATGCCGTTGGCGGAAACGATACGTCCGCGCAGCATTGGCACGTCTTCCAGTTTTGCCGTTGGCGCTTTCGCATGCACGAATTTGCCGAAGCGTTCGGCCTGGTCGGCTGGAATGTCGAGGAAATAGAACGATGGCGCCTTGGCCGGCAATTCCGCCGCGAACTGCCGCTGCAAATTGCCGTCGATCTCGATCACGGTGACCAGCAGCGCGATCCCTAAGCCGAGCGACAGCACGATGGACGGCGTCAACGCCCCGGGGCGGTCAATATTAGCGACCGCCATCCGCAACACGGTCGAACGCGCGCGCGGCGCGTGACGGGCTACAAACATCAGCAGCCCGGCGACCAGCCGCAGCAACACGAAGACGCCGGCGGCGACGCCGACATATACGATCGCGACTCGCCGGTCATAAGCCAGCAGGACCGCCAACGCGCCCAGCGCGAGCACCGCGCTGGCCGTCAGCGCAATATAGATCTTGCGCGGCCATGCAGGCTGCGGTGCCACGGCGTCGCGGAACAGCGCGCCGACCGGCACGTCATGGGCGCGGCCGAGCGGCCAGAGCGCAAAGGCCAGCGCCGTCATCAGTCCGTAAACCAGCGCCAGGACCAGTTGAGCCGGATGCACCGACGCATCGATCGGCAGCGGAATGATCGCGCCGAAGGTCCACGACACCATGAACGGCAAGATCGCGCCCAGCGCCATGCCGATGGCGCCGCCCACCGCCGCTAGCAACAGCACCTGCGTGAGATAGACCGCGAACACGCGCGTGCCGCTGGCGCCGAGCGCCTTCATGGTGGCGATGGTTTCGCGCCGGCGGTCGAGATGGCTTTTCACCGCATTGCCGACGCCGACGCCGCCGACCAGCAGCGCAGTCAGGCCGACAATGGTGAGAAATTGCGTGAAGCGTTCGACGTTGCGCTCGAGCTGCGGCGAGGCGTTGCTGCGGTTGCGGATGTCCCAGCCGGCCTCGGGAAAAGCGCTCCGCGCCTGCGCCGTCACTTGCTTCGCTATGGCATCGGTGGCGTCACTTCGCGGCAGCCGCAGGCGATAATGCCAGCGCACCAGACTGCCCGGCTGCAACAGGTCGGTGGCCCGTAACGCCTCCTGGCTCACTAAAAGTCGCGGCCCGAAGCCGATGCCGCCGGCCAGTTTGTCCGGCTCGCTCGTCAGTGCGGCGCGGATTTCGAATGTGGCATTGCCGACAGTCAGCCGCGCACCCGGCTTGATGCCGAGCCGCGTCAGAAGCACTGGATCGGCTGCGGCGCCAAACGCGCCGTCGCGCTGCGCCAGCGCGTCGCCAAGCGGAGCGGGCGGATCGAGCACGGCCTGGCCATACAATGGATAGGCTGCGTCGATCGCTTTCATTTCGACCAGCGTGGCTTTGCCATCAGGTTCGCGCGCCATCGCGCGCATGGTCGCGGCGCTCGAAACCTTGCCATGATTGTCGAGGAACGCCCGTTCCTCCGGTGCCAACTCACGCTGGATCAGTGTGAATGAAAGATCGCCGCCCAAGATGACCTGACCCTGGCGCGCCAGCCCGTCGGCAAGGCTTGCTGCCAGCGAGCCGACGCCGGCAATCGCCATGCAGCCAAGCGCGATGCAGGCGATGAACACATAGAAGCCGCGCAAGCCGCCGCGCAGTTCACGCCATGCAAAGCGCAAGGGCAGCCAGCGGTCATTGTCGCGCGTCATTGCGATGGTGGTAGCGCTCATGAACTCACACCGTCGATGCGGCCGGAACGCAGCCGCACGATTCGCCCGCAGCGGCTGGCGAGCGCGGAATCGTGCGTAACCAGAACCAGCGTGGAGCCGCGTTTTATTTGGCCGGCGAACAGTAGATCGATGATCTGCTTGCCGGTGTCCTCGTCGAGATTTCCGGTCGGCTCGTCGGCCACCAGGATGGCCGGGTTGGGCACCAGCGCGCGCGCCACCGCCACGCGCTGCTGCTCGCCGCCGGAAAGCTCGGCCGGATAATGCGCTAGCCGCTCGCCAAGTCCGACGCCGATGAGTTCGTCGCGCGCGCGTTCATTAGCGTCCCCGATGCCGGCCAATTCGAGCGGCACCGCGACGTTTTCCAGCGCGGTCATGGTTGGGATCAGGTGGAACGACTGGAACACGATTCCCACGTTGCGCCCGCGAAAGCGCGCCAGCGCATCTTCATCGAGCGCGTTCAACGTCTCGCCGGCCACCGTCACCGTGCCGGTGTCGGTCCGCTCTAGCCCCGCCATCACCATCAGCAGCGTGGATTTGCCCGAGCCGGAAGGCCCGACCAGGCCGATTGCCTCGCCGCTGCCTATATTCAAGTCGATATCTTTGAGGATATGAACGCGGGCCGCCCCTTGCCCGAGCGAAAGATTGACGCCGGCAAGTGCAATTGCCGGCCCCGTCTGGGAAGAAGTTTTCATGGGATCTCACTGCTCACGACCACGCACATATGGAGCAAAACCGGGCCGGGTCCAATGCCTCGCGGCCATAGTTCTGGCTGCGTTGATATACCTAGTGGCAGGCGCTGTTCATGCAGCCGACGAGCGGCCGGTAAAGATCGTGGTGCTGGGCGATTCACTCAGCGCCGGGTTCGGATTGCCGGCTGATGCTGCATTTCCCGCCAAGCTCGCGGTGGCGCTGAAAGCCAAGGGCATTGCGGCAAATGTCGCCAATGCCGGGGTGTCCGGTGACACTGCTTCGGGCGGGCTCGGCCGCCTCGATTGGTCGGTGCCGGAGGGGACCGAGGCGGTGATCCTCGAGCTCGGCGCCAACGACGCGCTGCGCGGCATTGACCCCAAGCTGACCAAGACGGTGCTCGATACGATCCTGAGTAAACTCAAGGATCGTCATATTGTTGTCTTGCTGGCGGGCATGAAGGCGCCGCGCAATCTCGGTTCCGACTATGTACAAACCTTCGATCCCATCTTTCCGGCGCTTGCTTCGACTCATCCGGTCGTCTTTTATCCATTCTTCCTCGACGGGGTGGCTGGCGACGCCAAACTCAATCAGGCCGATGGCCTGCACCCGACCGCCGCTGGCGTCGACGTGATCGTGGCGCTTATCCTGCCGAAGGTTGAAGAGCTGGTTACCAAGGCGCGGGCAGCGCGAAACTAAAAGTAGACGGCCATGCCTCGTCTCTTTACCGGTGTCGAAATCCCCGCTGACATTGCTCAGTCGCTGTCGATGCTGCGCGGCGGGCTGCCCGGAGCGCGCTGGATCACGCCGGACAATTATCACCTGACGCTGCGCTTCATCGGCGACGTGGATGACAATGTCGCCCAGGAAGTTGCCCTGATGCTCGGCCGTGTCAAACGCGACGCTTTCGATCTTTATCTGGAAGGGCTGATGTCGTTCGGCGGCCGTAATCCGCGCGCGGTAGTGGCGGCAGTGTCGCCGGTGCAGCAATTGCTTGACGTACAGTCCGAGCAGGAGCGGCTCATGCAGCGCATCGGCTTGGAGCCGGAAGGCCGCAAATACACGCCCCATGTGACGCTGGCGCGGCTGCGCGACGCCTCGAGTTTTGCGGTCGCCGATTATCTGTCGGCGCGCGGCTACTTCCGCACCGCGCCGTTCCGCGTCTCGCGCTTCGTGTTGTTTTCCTCGCGCGATTCGGTCGGCGGCGGCCCTTACGTGGTCGAGGCGGGTTATCCGCTCGGCGCGCGAAATCCGGTCACGCCGGTCTGAACAGACGCGACTGCGCCTCGAACATCGCCGCAGCCACGCCGTGACTGTCGGCGGTGGCCTCGCGCATCAGCGAGAGCAGCGTCGAGTGCGGCGGATCGACTTCGCCGATCACGCTGCCGAAATCGAACGACAGTTCGGCGTCGAACTTGCGAGCAAGTTGCTGCATGCGGCGGTTTTCCGCGAGGCAGTCCATGCGGAGCAACTGGACGCCGCGATTGCGCGCGGACAGCAGCGTGCGCTCGAGCAGTTCGGTTCCGACGCCGTGGCTTTGCCAGGGTTGCTCGATGCTAAAGGCGGCCTCCGCTCTATGGGCGGACAGCGGACCACTAAGACGCAGTTCGGCCGCGCCGCGCAGTACGCTGTCGACGAAGAAACCGTGCACCACGACGCCCATGCCGTTGGCGGTGGCGGCGTGGCGGCCGATGAAATCGTCCGACACCGCGCCGGAAAAACGCCGATAGCGGCTGTCGCGGTCGAGGCGCAGCAAATGGTCGCGATAGACGTCGGTTTCGCCGATCCACAATTTGCGGATGGCCCCGCCGTCGGGCAAAGGCTCGTTCATGGTCAATCTCCTGTTCGCCAAGGCGGGGGCGAATTGTCTTCTGCAAGGTATATGGTGCAATGCAGCAAAAAGACGACTGAATTCGGCCAAACGCGGGTCGTCTACGTGAAAAATGCATAGGTAACAGCACGTTACCGCAGCCCAGCTGCAGCATCGATTGCAGCAATTGCTGCGGCATTTGCTGCAATATCGGTGGTTTCCCGCGTCCAATGGTCGATTTACAGCGGGCGCGGATCACCCTACCTCTCGCATCCTGCCGCGCCCGGGGCCGCGATTCGTTTAATGTCCGAAACCTTCAGCACGCGCTACGCGGCGCTCATCGCCGCCAGAAAAATCGAGGCCGATCCGGGGCAAGCCATGCTCGCGGAACAATTGACCGCGCTCGAGCGGCGCATCGATCGGCACCGGCTGGCGCGTAAGTCGTCTTCGCTCGGCTGGCTGTTCGGCCAACGCCGCGAAGCCGGCGAACCGCTGAAAGGGCTGTACGTCTACGGCGAGGTCGGCCGCGGCAAGACCATGTTGATGGACTTGTTCTTCGAGACCAGCGCGGTGAAGCGCAAGCGCCGCGTCCATTTTCACGAATTCATGACCGAGGTGCATGAACGCGTGCACGCCTACCGCCAGGACATCAAAAACGGCGCCGAGCAGGATCCCATCCAACGCTCCGCGGCGGCCATCGCTGAGGAAACCTGGTTGCTGTGCTTCGACGAATTCCACGTAACGGATATTGCCGACGCCATGATCCTCGGCCGGCTGTTCACGCGGTTATTTGAGCTCGGCATTGTCATGGTGGCGACGTCGAATCTCGCGCCTGATGAACTTTACAAAGACGGGCTCAATCGCGCGCTGTTTCTTCCGTTCCTCGCGTTGCTCAAGCGGCATTGCGAGGTCGTGCGGCTGGAAGCGCGCGTCGATTTCCGGCTGGAAAAGCTCACCGGCATGCCGACCTGGTACGTGCCGGCCAATGCCAAGGCCGATGCCGCGCTCGACGATGCCTGGCGGCGTCTGGCCGGCGATCACACCGGCGCGCCGCAGGAGTTGACGGTGAAGGGCCATAAAGTGCGGGTACCGCAAGCGGCGATGGGGGTGGCGCGGTTTTCATTCGACGACCTTTGTGCGCAGCCCTTAGCGGCCGGCGATTACCTTCGGATTGCGCACGAGTTCCACACCATTATCATCGACCACATTCCTGTGATGGATCAGGCCCAGCGCAACGAGGCCAAGCGCTTCATCATTCTGATCGACGCGCTGTACGACCATGCGGTGAAGCTCTTGGCCTCGGCGCAGGCGCAGCCGGACCAGCTTTACACCGCCGCGGAGGGCTACGAGGTACAGGAATTCAAGCGCACCGCCTCGCGCCTGATCGAGATGCGCTCGCAGTCCTATCTCGGGCTGCCGCATGGCGCGCGGCCGGGGCCGGTGATCGATGCCGGCATGATCGTGGAAACTTGACGCGGTTTTTCGTTGCCAATTGCGTTGCCGCGGGCGAAATATCCGGCCAATGATGAGCATCAACATGGAGCCGGACATGACCGATCTTCCCCCGGAAACCCCAGGCAATGGCGACACCGCTTTAGCAACCGCGCCGGCCCGGCCGAAACGGGTGCGGCCCGTCCGTTTCCAATGCGTGGTCTGCGGCAAGGATAAGCCGGCGCGCGACGTCACGCAGCTTGATGTCGTGCGGCCGAACTTGATCGACCGCATCAAGGTCGACCATCCCGATCTTCCGGCCGAGGGGCATATCTGCGCCGAGGATCTCGACCGTTTCCGCTCGCGCTACGTCTCCGGCCTGCTCGGTGAGGAGCGGGGCGAGCTCACCAAGCTTGAGCAGGACGTGGTGCAGAGCCTCGCCGATCACGAAACGCTGGCGGAAAACATCGAAGCCGAGTGGGTCGGCCACCGGACCTTGGGCGAAAAACTGTCGGATCATCTGGCGAGCTTCGGCGGCAGCTGGACCTTTATTATAATTTTCTTTGTCGTCCTGATTGTCTGGATGGCTTTCAACGCCGTCATTATCGAGCAGGAACGCTTCGATCCCTATCCCTACATCCTGCTCAATCTTGTCCTGTCATGTCTGGCAGCTATCCAGGCGCCCATCATCATGATGAGCCAGAAGCGCCAGGAGGCGAAGGACCGCCTGCGGTCGGAGAACGATTTCCGGGTCAATCTCAAAGCCGAACTGGAAATCAGGCACCTGCATGAAAAGATCGACCACATCCTCACCCGGCAGTGGGAGCGGTTGGCCGAAATCCAGCAAATCCAGCTGGAGATGATGCAGGATCCGTTTCTCCGCAAGCGCTGAGCGCTAGCTGACGCTCGACCAGATCAACAATGCGACTGCGAGCCCCATCAGCACTGCGGCGAGCCAGCCCAGGATCAACAGCCAGCGCGGCAGCGCGACCGAGCGCCCTTTGAGCTTGCTGGAAACCACCAGCATGGTTGCGATCATGATCGGCACCGCGACCACACCATTGATGACCGCGGTCCAGAACAGCATTGCGATCGGGTCGATATTGGTGGCGAGCAACGCCGAGCCGCCCAAGGTCGCCGCCGCGACGATGGCGTAAAATCCGATGGCGCGGCTGGCCGGCAATTCCAGGCTGCCGCGCAATTTGAACACCTCGGCAACCGCGTAGGCCGCCGATCCGGCCAGCACCGGCACCGCCAGCAGACCGGTGCCGATAATACCGGCGGCAAACAGCGCGAACGCCAATGGTCCGCCGACCGGGCGCAAGGCCTCGGCGGCCTGCGCCGCAGTATCAATATGCGTGACGCCATGACTGTGCAGCGTCGCCGCCGTGGTCACGATGATGCAGAAAGCAATCAGATTGGAAAAGAACATGCCGGTCCAGGTATCGACCGAGATGCTCCTGAATGAATTTTTCTTAAGGTCCGGATGCGCCGCATACATGTACCGATGACTCATTCTCGATTCTTCCGCTTCCTGCGAGGCTTGCCAGAAAAACAGATAGGGGCTGATGGTCGTGCCGAAGATCGCCACCACCATCAACAGCATCTCGCGATCGAAGCTGACGGTCGGCAGGACCGTTGCGCGCACCACCTCGCCCCAGGGAATGTGCACGCTGAACACCGCTGCTACATAGAATAGCAGCACCAGAGTCATCAGCTTCAGGTAGCGGGCGTAACGGTGATAGGGGACCAGTATTTCGGTGACGAGGCACACGATCCCGAACAAAACCGCAAAGGCCAGCGCCGAGCCGCCGACCACCAGCCGCAACGCTTCGCCCATGGCCGCCAGATCGGCGGCGATGTTGATGGTGTTGGCGACTAGCAGCAGTGCCACCAGCGGATAGAGCGCCCAAGGCGGCAACACGCGCGCGATGTTGGCGGCAAGTCCGCGCCGCGTATCCCAGCCGATGACCGCGCTGACGATCTGAATCGCCGCCATGAACGGCAGCGTCAGGAACACGGTCCATAACAGCGAGAAGCCGAATTGGGCGCCGGCCTGCGAATAGGTCGCGATGCCGCTCGGATCGTCGTCGGCCCCGCCGGTGACAAGTCCGGGCCCGAGCGCACGCCAAATCCCGCGCGCTGAAAACCGCAATTTGCTCATGAACTAAATCCGGACGCCCCGCGGCGATCTTGGCGCCAGGCGAGCGCGGAAGTCCACGGCCAACGCGAATTCGAAAAAACGCCTCTGGACAGGCGGCGGCGCGTCTGCTGGTATAATGTATACAAGATGCGGAACGGGCCGCATCTTTCGGTGTCTTGTCGTTGTCAGCCGGACCGGATAACCACCACGCATCCGGCTCACCCTTAAGTCTGAGAGTTTTCCCACCATGGCGCGTAACAAGATTGCGTTGATCGGCGCCGGTCAGATCGGCGGCACGCTCGCCCACCTCATCGGCCTCAAACAGCTCGGCGACGTCGTGATGTTCGACGTCATGGAAGGCATCCCGCAGGGCAAATCGCTCGATATCGCCCAGTCGTCGCCCGTCAATAAATTCGATGCCAAGATCACCGGCGCCAACACCTACGAGGCGATCGAAGGCTGCGATGTCTGCATCGTCACCGCCGGCGTGCCGCGCAAGCCCGGCATGAGCCGCGACGATTTGCTCGACATCAATCTCAAGGTGATGGGGCAGGTCGGCTCCGGCATCAAGAAATACGCGCCCAACGCCTTCGTGATCTGCATCACTAATCCGCTCGACGCCATGGTGTGGGCGCTACAGAAATCCTGCGGGCTGCCGCAGCAGAAGGTCGTCGGCATGGCCGGCGTGCTCGACTCGGCGCGCTTCCGTTATTTCCTCGCCGACGAATTCAACGTCTCGGTGGAAGACGTCACTGCCTTCGTGCTTGGCGGTCATGGCGACACCATGGTGCCTCTGGTCCGTTACTCGGCGGTTGCCGGTATTCCGGTGCCCGATCTGGTGAAAATGGGCTGGACCACGCAGGCGCGTGTCGACGAGATCGTCAAGCGCACTGCCAATGGCGGCGCCGAGATCGTCAACTTGCTCAAGACCGGCTCGGCCTTCTACGCGCCGGCGGCGTCCGCGGTGTCGATGGCGGAAAGCTATCTGCTCGACAAGAAGCGCGTGCTGCCCTGCGCCGCCTGGCTCAACGGCGAATACGGCGTCAAGGATCTCTATGTCGGCGTGCCGGTGGTGATCGGAGCCAAGGGCGTCGAGCGCATCGTCGAGGTCGAATTCTCCGGCGCCGAGCGCGCCGCGTTCGAGAAGTCGGTGGCCTCGGTGCAGGGGCTGGTCGAAGCCTGCATGAAGATCGCGCCCAACCTCGGCAACTAGGACAAACCGGCCGCGGTCGGGAGTATTTCATGAACATTCACGAGTATCAGGCCAAAGCGGTGTTGCGCGAATTCGGCGTGCCGGTGCCGCGCGGCGTGCCGGCGTTTTCCGTCGACGAGGCGCTCAAGGGCGCCAACGAACTTGGCGGCCCGGTCTGGGTGGTGAAGGCGCAGATTCATGCCGGCGGCCGCGGCAAGGCCGGCGGCGTCAAGGTGGTCAAATCCATTGACGACGTGAAAAAAGAATCGGCGCGCATCCTCGGCTCGACGTTGGTCACGCATCAGACCGGCCCGCATGGCAAGAAGGTCAACCGCCTCTATATCGAGGAAGGCTCCGCCATCGACCGCGAATTCTATTTGTCCGCGCTGATCGACCGGGAAACCTCGCGCGTCGCTTTCGTGGTTTCCACCGAGGGCGGCATGGACATCGAGGAAGTGGCCAAGAGCCACCCCGAAAAAATCATCACTTTCTCGGTCGATCCGGCCACCGGCATCATGCCGCATCACGGCCGCCGCGTCGCCAAGACGCTCAATCTCACCGGCGATCTGGCCAAGCAGATCGAGGCCATTCTGCCCAAGCTCTATGCCGCCTTCACCAGCAAGGACATGAGCATGCTGGAGATCAATCCGCTGGTGGTGACCAAGGACAACAAGATCATCTGTCTCGACGCTAAGGTCGATTTCGACGGCAACGCGCTCTACCGCCATCCCGACATTGTCGCGTTGCGTGATCTCAGCGAGGAAGACGAAAAAGAAACCGAGGCCTCGAAATACGACCTCAATTACATCGCGCTCGACGGTTCGATCGGCTGCATGGTCAACGGCGCGGGTCTCGCGATGGCGACCATGGACATCATCAGGCTTTACGGCATGGCGCCGGCGAACTTCCTCGACGTCGGCGGCAGCGCCACCAAGGAGAAGGTCGCCGCGGCGTTCAAGATCATCACCTCGGATCCCAACGTAAAGGGCATCCTGGTCAACATCTTCGGCGGCATCATGAAATGCGACGTCATCGCCGAAGGCGTGGTGGCGGCGGTGAAAGAAGTCGGCCTGAAATTGCCGCTGGTGGTTCGCCTCGAAGGCACCAATGTCGATCTCGGCAAGAAGATCATCGCCGAGTCCAAGCTCGACGTGACGTCGGCCGACGATCTCGACGACGCCGCGCAGAAAATCGTCAAAGCCGTGAAGGGGGCTGCCTGATGTCGGTCCTCATCGATAAAAACACCAAGGTCATCTGCCAGGGCTTCACCGGTAAGAACGGCACGTTCCATTCCGAACAGGCCATCAAGTACGGCACCAAGATGGTCGGCGGCACCTCGCCCGGCAAAGGCGGCAGCAGTCATCTCAATCTGCCGGTGTTCGACACGGTTGCCGAAGCCAAGGACAAGACCGGCTGCGACGCCAGCGTGATCTATGTGCCGCCGGCTGGCGCCGCCGATGCGATCTGCGAGGCGATCCAGGCCGAGATCCCGCTCATCGTCTGCATCACCGAAGGCATTCCGGTGATGGACATGGTCAAGGTCAAGCGCGCGCTGTCGGGCTCGAAGTCGCGGCTGATCGGGCCGAACTGCCCCGGCGTGATGACGGCGGGCGAATGCAAAATCGGCATCATGCCGGGCAACATCTTCAAGCAGGGCAAAGTGGGCATCGTCTCGCGCTCCGGCACGCTCACTTACGAGGCGGTGTTTCAGACCAGCCGCGAAAATCTGGGCCAGACCACCGCGGTCGGCATCGGCGGCGACCCGGTCAAGGGCACCGAGTTCATCTCGGTGCTGGAGATGTTCCTGGGCGATCCGAAGACGGAGTCGATCGTGATGATCGGCGAAATCGGCGGTTCGGCCGAGGAGAACGCCGCGCAATTTCTCAAAGACGAGGCCAAGCGCGGCCGCAAGAAGCCCATGGTCGGCTTTATTGCCGGGCGCACTGCGCCGCCTGGCCGGCGCATGGGCCATGCAGGCGCTATCATTTCCGGCGGCAAGGGCGATGCCGAGTCCAAAATTGCAGCAATGGAATCGGCTGGAATCAGGGTATCACCCTCGCCAGCCCGAATCGGGAAAACACTGGTAGAAGTACTGAAGTCCTGATTCAGTCCTTAGGTCTTTCACAGACTTACGCGCGTCATAAATAGAGTTAAAACCACACGTCTGCCGTCGGGTGCCGGTCCCACGGGCCGTTGCCGTTAGCAACGCGCCCACAAGCCGCGCAAGGATCGCTCGCCCATGTCCCGCCAGGATGCCAACGCCACTTTCGCCCGCACGTCTTTTCTCTACGGTGGCAATGCCGCCTACATCGAAGACCTCCAGGCCAAATACGAGAACGATCCGGCCGCGGTCGATGCCGAGTGGCGGGAGTTTTTCAAAGGCCTGAAGGACGATAAGTCAGACGTCGTCAAAGGCGCGCGCGGCGCCTCCTGGCGCAAGCCTAATTGGCCGGTACGTCCCGACGGCGACTTGGTGGCCGCGCTCGACGGGCAATGGGCTGAGACCGAAAAGAAAATCGGCGAGAAGATTGCAGCCAGGGCTCAGGCCAAGGGCGTCGAGATATCCGCGAACGACGTGCAGCAGTCGACGCGCGATTCGATTCACGCGCTGATGCTGATCCGCGCCTACCGCATGCGCGGCCATTTCCACGCCAAGCTCGATCCGCTCGATCTGGCGCCGGAGAAAAACGAGGAAGAACTCGATCCGCGCTCTTATGGCTTTGAAGAAGCCGATCTCGACCGCAAGATCTTCCTCGACATGGTGCTCGGAGTCGAATTCGCGTCGATGCGCGAGATCGTCGCCATTCTGCGCCGGACTTACTGCCAGACCATCGGCATCGAGTTCATGCACATCTCCAATGCCGCGCAGAAAAGCTGGATCCAGGCGCGCATCGAAGGGCGCGACAAGGAAATCAGCTTCACCCGCGAAGGCAAGCGCGCCATCCTCAACAAGCTGGTGGAATCCGAAGGCTTCGAGAAATTTCTCGACGTCAAATATACCGGCACCAAGCGCTTCGGTCTCGACGGGGCTGAATCGCTGATCCCGGCGCTCGAGCAGATCATCAAGCGCGGCGGCAATCTCGGCGTGAGGGAAATCGTGGTCGGCATGCCGCATCGCGGCCGGCTCAACGTCTTGACGCAAGTGATGGGTAAGCCGCACCGCGCGCTGTTTCACGAATTCAAGGGCGGCTCGTCGACGCCGGACGAAACCGAAGGCTCCGGCGACGTCAAATACCATCTCGGTGCCTCGTCGGACCGCGAGTTCGACGGCAACAAAGTTCATCTGTCGCTCACCGCCAATCCGTCGCATCTGGAAATCGTCGACCCGGTGACGCTCGGCAAGGCGCGCGCCAAGCAAGACCAGCACGGCGCGACGCCTGAAGAGCGCACCATGGTGTTGCCGCTATTGATGCACGGCGACGCGGCGTTTGCCGGCCAGGGCGTGGTGGCGGAATGTTTCGGGCTGTCGGATTTGAAGGGCTACCGCACCGGCGGCTCGTTGCACTTCATCGTCAACAACCAGATCGGCTTCACGACCTATCCGCGCTACTCGCGCTCGTCGCCCTATCCGTCCGATGTCGCCAAGATGATCGAGGCGCTGATCTTCCACGTCAACGGCGACGATCCGGAAGCGGTGGTCTACGCCGCCAAGGTCGCAACCGAATACCGCATGAAATTCCAACGGCCGGTGGTCATCGACATGTTCTGCTACCGGCGCTTTGGCCACAACGAAGGCGACGAGCCTTCGTTCACCCAGCCGCTGATGTACAAGAAGATCCGCGCGCATCCGACCACGCTGGAAATCTACAGCAAGCGGCTGATCGCCGAGGGCGTGGTCAGCGAAGCCGACGTCGACAAGATGAAGGCCGGCTGGCGCGCGCATCTTGAAGCGGAATTCGAGATCGCCTCGGGCTACAAGCCGAACAAGGCCGACTGGCTCGACGGCCGCTGGTCCGGCCTCAAATCGGCTGGCGAAGTCGAGGATCCACGCCGCGGCAATACCGGGATCGCAGCGGAAGAGTTGCGCGAGATCGGTAAGAAGATCACGAGCGTTCCGCAAGGCTTTGCCGTTCACAAAACGATCCAGCGCTTCCTCGATAATCGCTCTAAAGCAATCGAGACCGGCGAGGGCATCGATTGGTCGACCGCCGAGGCGTTGGCGTTCTGCACGCTGCTCAAGGAGGGCCACCGGGTTCGCCTGTCGGGTCAGGATTCGGAACGCGGCACTTTCTCGCAGCGCCATTCGGTGCTGTTCGATCAGGAGACCGAGGCGCGCCACACTCCGTTCAATCATCTGGGCGGCGAGCAGGCGCGCTACGAAGTGCTCAATTCGATGCTGTCGGAAGAGGCGGTGCTCGGCTACGAGTACGGCTATTCCACCGCCGAGCCGAATGCGCTGACGCTGTGGGAAGCTCAGTTCGGCGACTTCGCTAACGGAGCGCAGGTGCTGTTCGACCAGTTCATCTCATCGGGCGAGCGCAAATGGCTGCGCATGTCGGGTCTCGTTTGCCTGCTGCCGCACGGCTACGAGGGGCAGGGGCCGGAACATTCAAGCGCCCGGCTCGAGCGCTTCCTGCAGATGTGCGCGGAAGACAACATGCAGGTGGCGAACTGCTCGACGCCCGCCAACTATTTCCACATCCTGCGCCGGCAGTTGAAGCGCGAAATCCGCAAGCCGCTGATCTTGATGACGCCAAAAAGCCTGTTGCGCCACAAGCGCGCGGTCTCAAAGCTCGGCGAATTGGCGACCGGCACCACGTTCCACCGGCTGCTGTGGGACGACGCGCAGTTGCTGCCGAACGAAAAGATCAAGCTGGTTGCCGACGACAAGGTACGCCGCGTCATCATGTGTACCGGCAAGGTCTATTACGATCTCTACGAAGAGCGCGAGAAGCGCGGCATCAACGACATCTATCTGCTGCGCATCGAACAGCTCTATCCGTTCCCGTCGAAGGCGCTGTTCGCCGAACTGTCGCGCTTCAAGCAGGCCGAGATGGTGTGGTGCCAGGAAGAGCCGCGCAACATGGGCGCCTGGTTCTTTGTCGATGTGTTCCTGCAATGGGTGCTCAACCAGATCGGCGCCAAGCATCGCACGATGCGCTATGCCGGGCGGCCCGCGTCGGCCTCCACCGCGGTCGGGCAGATGAGCAAACACCTGGCGCAGCTCAAGCAATTCCTCGACGAAGCGTTGGGCTAAAAGGACAAAGTCATGGCTGACATCCGCGTGCCCACCCTCGGCGAATCGGTCACCGAAGCGACCGTCGGCAAATGGTTCAAGCAGCCGGGCGAGGCGGTGGCGGTGGACGAGCCGGTGGTCGAGTTGGAAACCGACAAGGTCACGCTGGAAGTGCCGGCGCCGGCCGCCGGCGTTTTGTCCGACATCGCCGCCAAGACCGGCGACACCGTCGGTGTCGCCGCGTTGCTCGGCCAGATCAAGGAAGGCGCTGGCGCAGCGCCGGCCAAACCTTCGACCACGCCTGCCACCGCCACCAAGCCGGCTGCCAGTGCGACTGGTGCACCCGACGAAAAGACCGCGAAAACCAAGCCGATCGGCGCCGGCCCCGAGACCCCGCAGCCGCGCGAGATGCCGCTGCCGCTGCCGCCGTCGGTGCGCAAAATGGCGGCGGAAAGCGGCACGGACCCCGCCAAGGTCGAGGGCTCGGGGTTGCACGGCCAGGTCACCAAAGGCGACATGATGGCGGCGATCGAGCGCGCCGCAGCTGCGCCGACGCCGGTTGCGGCCACCGCTGCCGCGCAGATGCGGGCGCCATCGCCGGCCGACGATGCCGCGCGCGAAGAGCGCGTGCACATGACGCGGCTGCGCCAGACCATCGCACGCCGCCTGAAGGATGCGCAGAATACCGCCGCCATGCTGACGACCTTCAACGAGGTCGACATGAGCGCGGTGATGTCGTTGCGCAATCAATACAAGGATCTGTTCGAGAAGAAGCACGGCGTGAAGCTCGGCTTCATGGGCTTCTTCGTGCGCGCCTCCATCCAGGCCTTGAAGGAAATCCCCGCCGTCAACGCTGAGATCGACGGCACCGACATGGTCTACAAGAATTATTATCACGTCTGCGTCGCGGTCGGCACCGAGCGCGGCCTGGTGGTGCCGGTGCTGCGCGATGCCGACCATCTGTCGCTCGCCGGCATCGAGAAGACGATCTCCGAAATGGGCAAGCGCGCGCGCGATGGCCAGCTCAAGATCGACGAGATGCAGGGGGGCACCTTCACCATTTCCAACGGCGGCGTTTACGGCTCGCTGATGTCGACGCCGATCTTGAACGCGCCGCAGTCCGGCATCCTCGGCATGCACAAGATCCAGGAGCGGCCGGTGGTGCACGCCGGCAAGATCGAGATCCGCCCGATGATGTATCTGGCGCTGTCCTACGACCACCGCATCGTCGACGGCCAGCAGGCCGTGACATTCCTGGTGCGGGTGAAGGAATGCCTGGAGGACCCGGCGCGGCTCGTGCTGGATTTGTAAGCGTATGGCCTACGATCTCATCGTCATCGGAACCGGTCCCGGCGGCTATGTCTGCGCCATTCGCGCGGCGCAGCTTGGGTTGAAAACCGCCGTGGTCGAGAAGAATGCGACGTTCGGCGGCACTTGCCTCAACGTCGGCTGCATCCCGTCGAAAGCGCTGTTGCACGCTTCTGAATTGTTCGAGGAGGCCGGTCACAGCTTCGGCAAGATGGGCATCGGCGTTTCCGAACCCAAGCTCGACCTCAAAGCGATGATGGCGTTCAAGGATGAGGGCGTCGACGGCAACGTCAAGGGCGTCGAGTTTCTGCTCAAGAAAAACAAGGTCGATACCTTCCATGGCGCGGGCCGCATTGCGGCAGCGGGCAAGGTCGAGGTCAAGGGCGCCGACGGCAAGACGCAAATGCTGGATGCCAAATCCATCGTCATCGCCACCGGCTCCGACGTGGCCAGGCTCAAAGGCATCGAGATCGACGAAAAACGCATCGTGTCGTCGACCGGCGCGCTGGTGCTCGACAAGGTGCCGGACCATCTGCTGGTGGTCGGCGCCGGCGTAATCGGGCTTGAGCTCGGCTCGGTGTGGCGGCGTCTTGGTTCGAAAGTGACCGTGGTCGAATTCGTCGACGGCGTCTTGCCCGGTATGGACAACGAAGTGCGCCGCCAGGCGCAACGCCTGTTCGAGAAGCAGGGCATGGTGTTCAAGCTGTCGTCGAAAGTCACCGCTGTGGACGCTTCGGGAAAAAAGTTAAAAGCCATTATCGGGCCGGCCAAAGGCGGCGCTACTGAGATCATCGAGGCCGATGTGGTGCTGGTTTCCATCGGCCGCGTGCCATACACCGACGGGCTCGGTCTCAAGGAACTCGGCGTCAAACTGGATGAGCGCGGCCGCGTCGTGGTCGATCATTATTACGCAACCAGCGTACCGGGTGTCTGGGCGATCGGGGACGTCATTACCGGCCCGATGCTGGCGCATAAAGCCGAAGACGAAGGCGTCGCGGTCGCCGAAATTCTGGTCGGGCAGGCCGGTCACGTGAACTACGACGCCATCCCGAATGTCGTTTACACCTATCCGGAAATCGCCACGGTCGGAAAATCGGAAGATGAGCTGAAGGCCACCGGCGTCGCCTACAATGTCGGCAAGTTTCCGATGACCGCCAATGGCCGCGCCAAGGTCAATCAGACCACCGAAGGCTTCGTGAAAATCCTCGCCGACGCCAAGACCGACCGCGTGCTCGGCGTGCAACTGATTTGTGCCGACGCCGGCAACATGATCGCGGAAGCCGTCATCGCGATGGAATTCGGCGCTTCGGCCGAGGACATTGCGCGCACATGCCACGCCCATCCGACGCTGCCCGAGGCGGTCAAGGAAGCGGCCATGGCGGTCGCCAAGCGCGCAATTCATATGTGATACTCCCTACCGAAGAACAGTTTCGGGGAGTGAAAATGGCCAAAGGTCACAAAGACAAAGTCGCCGTCATCACCGGCGCCGGCGGCGGCATCGGCCAGGCGTTTGCGAAACGGCTGGCCGAAGAGGGCGTGCACATCGCGGTCGCCGACGTTATTGACGGCAAGGATACCGTGAAGCTGGTGGAAGCCGCCGGCCGCCAGGCGCTCGCCGTCAATTGCGATGTGTCGTGGAAATCCTCGGTCGCCGCTATGGCCAAGGCGGTCAACGCCAAATTCAGTCACGTCGACATTGTGATCAATTGCGCCGGAGTTTTCCCGCAAAAGGAATTCCCCGACATGACCTTCGTGGATTGGCGGCAAGTGCTGTCGATCAATCTTGACGGCACGTTTCTGGTCACCGCCGCCTTCGTGCCCGGCATGCGCGCGCGCAAATGGGGCCGCGTCGTCAACATGGCCTCAAGCACGCTCGGTTCGGTGGTCACCGGCTTTGCGCATTACGTGGCGAGCAAAGGTGGCATTGTCGGCTTCACCCGCGCGCTGGCGAGCGATCTCGCTGGCGGCGGCATCACTGTCAACGCCATCGCACCGGGCCTGACGCGCTCGCCCGGCACGCTGGTGCGCACGCCGCGTCCGGGCTTTGCGACCATGGACGACGA
>DASRLF010000009.1:0-7580 GCA_035648555.1 Pseudolabrys sp. | reverse complement strand
TTGTGCCGCCTAACCGTTACGAGTGTTAGCGCCACAGCTTCAGAGCCACCGCTCTCAAATCGAGCGGGTGGCAAGGGGGCCGCCTTCAAGATATCGAGCCAATTGCCTCGCCCTTCAATCCCCGACTTCTGCAACAAAATCATCCAAAAGCGGACATCCGGCTTTGGCGAGCAACTGCACTACTCCGCGACTCGCCTCGTCGGCGAATTCAAGACTGACGGCTGAAATTCAATCAGCCCAGTGCGCGATTCAGATTTTGAAACGAGCACGGACATTGCGAGCATGCGACAAGTAGCGTCTGAAATGTCTAACAAGGAACCACTTTTGTCTAAGTGCTTGATTCTAATGGTGCCCAGGGGCGGAATCGAACCACCGACACTGCGATTTTCAATCGCATGCTCTACCAACTGAGCTACCTGGGCGCCAATTCCGCTCGACGTGAGCGGGCGAGCGGAGCGCCGCGCGTTATAAAGGCCCCTCTCCGCACTGTCCAGAACGGCTCGCCGTCTAGGGATTAACCCCGATAGCGGCGCGGAACCGGTCTTTGAGAACGACCCCGTCGCGCTCGGGCAGGACGCGCGGCGGATCGTCCGCGGCGATCAGCACGCGGGCAAACAACGTCTCGCGCAAGTCTTTCAGCCGGGCGGCGAGGTCGGCCAAGGCGGCCTCATCGCGCACGTCGAGGCATGGCCCGATGCCGCAAGCGCGCGCCACGCCGAGCAGATCGACGCCGCCCTGCGTGTGGCTCGGCTGCATGCCGGTTTCGCCATAGACGCCGTTGTCGAACACGATGACGGCGAGATTGGGCGGCTGCTGGATGCCGATGGTGGCGAGTCCGCCCATCCCCATCAGCATTTCGCCATCGCCGGTAATAACCGCGACGCGCTTTTCGGGCTGCGCCAGCGCCAGGCCCAGCCCGATCATGGCAGCGCCGCCCATCGCGCCCCAGAGATAGAAATCGCGGTCGTTGGGACCGGCGGCTGCCGCATCCCAGGTGGTCGAGCCAAGCCCCGGCACGACCAGCAAGTCGTCGCGGCGGCCGGCTAGCAGCGTCGCCATTGCGGCACGGCGCTCAAGTCTGCCCTCACTCATTTGGTCCAGACCTTCTTGCCGATCAATTGCTGCGACAGGATCACCGCGCCGATGCGCTCGTCGCCGAATACGTGCTGCATCGCGCGCTCGGCCGCGCCCTCGACCTCGTCCGGCGTTTGCGCGCGGTAGACCTGCGCCTCGCACAGTTTGAGCACCGGATCGACGATCGATCCCATCGGCACCTGCCACGGGTTAAATTCTTCCCACTCGCCGCGCATGGTGATGATCATCAACAACGGAAACCGGCAGGACCGCGCCAGCGACAGCATATTGATGCAATTGCCGAGCCCGCTCGACTGCATCAGCAGCGCGGCCCGCTCGCCGCCGAGCCAGGCGCCGGCCGCCAGCGCCACGCCCTCTTCTTCGGTGGTGAGAACCACGTCGCGAATTTGCGCATCGGCGCGGCAGCGCTCGATCAGCCGCGAATGACCGGCGTCGGGCACGTAGCCGACCTGGCGGATATCGGCGTGCTTGAGCGTCGCGAACAAACGGTCGGGCCAATCGACGGTCATGGTTTTTCGTCCGCGTCGCCGTCGGCCGGACGCTCGCCATCCTCGTCTTCGTCGTCCTTCACCGGCACCGCATAGACGCCGCTGAGCCAGCGATTGAGATCGATGTCGGCGCAACGTTTCGAGCAGAACGGCTTGAACGCCTGCTCGGCCGCCTTGCCGCAGATAGGGCATCTAGCGGCGGGGGTTTTGCGGTCGATTTCGTTCATCACGTCGCGTTGAGCCAGCCGAAGCGGATCGGGTAGCCCTCGCCGCCCAGCAAGCTCATGGTCTCGTACAGCGGCAGCCCGACCACGTTGCTGTAGGAGCCGACGATCTTGACGATGAAGGTGCCGGCGATGCCCTGCGCCGCATAACCGCCGGCCTTGCCGCGCCACTCGCCCGACGCAAGATAAGATTCGATGTCCTCATCCGACAATCTTTTGAAACGAACGCGCGTTTCCACCAGGCGCTGGCGGAACGCCTCCTTCGGCGTGACCAGGCAGATCGAGGTATGGACGCGGTGATTGCGCCCCGACAGCAGGCGCAGGCACTGCGCCGCCTCGTCGAGCAATTCGGCCTTGGGCAAAATACGCCGACCGACCGCGACCACCGTGTCGGCGGCGAGGATGAAGGCGCCGCGCAGTTCATCGTCGAGCTTGACGTTGGCGAGCGCCACTTCCGCCTTGCTGCGCGCCAGCCGGTTGGCATGGGCGCGCGGGATCTCGCCGCGGTGCGGGCTTTCGTCGATATCCGCGGGCTTGAGCGCATCCGGCTCGATGCCCGCCTGATTGATCAAAGCGAGCCGGCGCGGCGATCCGGAAGCGAGCACGAATTTGGGCCGGCCGATCATCTGGATTGCGGCGCCGATAAAGGGGTTAAACCGTTGCGAATGCGCGCGGAAACTAGCGGAACGGGGCTGGTTTCACAACTCATTCATTGCCGCCCCCCAAGCCGCCGAAACGCGCGCGGATGCGCGCCATCAGTTCATCGCGCAGCTGCCGGTAAGCGTCGAGCCGCTGCTCGCGGTTGCCCTCAATCGCGGTCGGGTCGACCGTCGGCCAGTATTCGACTCGCGCCGTATTGCTGCCGCTCAAGGCCATCGCCTTGTGGTGCGCGGGCGGCGACAGCGTCACGATCAGATCGAAATTGAGTCCTTCCAGGTCTTCCAGTTCCTCGAAGGTCATCGGCTTGTGCCGCGCGATATCGATGCCGATCTCCTCCATGGCGGTGACTGCGAACGGATCGAGCTCGCCTTTCTGCACGCCCACCGACGCGACAGTGACGGCCTGCCCGAAAAACTGCTGCATCAGGCCCGCGGCCATCGGCGAACGCACCGCGTTCATGCCGCAGGCGAACAGCACGGCCCGGGGGCGTGATTGTCGCTCTGATGGGGCCAAGCCTCAGCCCTTCCAGTGCAACACGCAGATCAAGGTGAAGAGACGGCGCGCGGTGTCGATATCGACTTTCACTTTTTCCTTGAGCCGCTCCATTAAAATGCGCGAACCGTCGTTGTGGATGGCGCGCCGGCCCATGTCGATGGCCTCGATTTTGTCGGGCGTCGCGGTGCGGATCGCCGCATAATAGCTGTCGCAGATGATGTAGTAGTCCTTGACGATGCGGCGCAGCGGAGAGAGCGAAAACAAATGCGCGATCACCGGCGTGCCGTCCTGCTGGCGGATGTCGAACACCAGCCGGTTGCCGTTGACGCTCAGATGCAGCGTATAGGGACCGCCGCTGTGGCCGATCGGTGCGAAGGAATTCTGCTCGAGCAGATCGTAGATCGCGACTTCGCGCTCGTGTTCGACATCTTCGTTCGCGCGGCCGATCGATTCCTCGTCGAGTGTGACGGAAATCAGGCGCTGCTTCATCGCAGCCGGCGTTGCTTTCGCCGGGCTCATTTCGGATTGAGGCGGATCGACACCGAGCGGGCATGGGCGGACAACCCCTCGGCTTCGCCGAGCGCAATCGCGGCGGGGCCGAGCGCACGCAATTGGTCGGGCCCGCATTTGAGGAGCGAGGTACGCTTCATGAAGTCGAGTACGCCGAGGCCCGACGAAAAGCGCGCCGAGCGCGCCGTCGGCAACACGTGGTTGGAGCCGGCGATATAGTCGCCGATCGCCTCCGGCGTGTGCGCGCCGATGAAGATGGCGCCGGCGTTGCGGATTTTCGAAACCAGCGCTTCGGCATTCTCGGCGGCGATCTCGAGATGCTCGGGCGCCAATTGGTCCACCAGCGCGACGGCGTCGGCCAGTTTCGCAACGGTGATGATGGCGCCGAAATCGCGCCACGACGCGCCGGCAATTTTGGCGCGCGGCAGCGTCTTGATTTGCGCGTCCACCGCCTTCTCGACCTGCGCGGCGAGCGCAGCGTCGTCGGTGATCAGGACCGATTGCGCGCTGACGTCATGCTCGGCCTGCGCCAGCAAATCGGCCGCGATCCAATCAGCATTGCCGGTTTTGTCGGCGAGAATGAGCACTTCCGACGGGCCGGCGATCATGTCGATGCCGACCTGGCCAAACACCTGGCGCTTGGCGGCCGCCACATAGGCATTGCCCGGTCCGACGATTTTGGCGACCGGCGCAATGGTTTCGGTGCCGTAGGCAAGTGCTGCAACCGCCTGCGCGCCGCCGATGCGATAAATCTCGTGCACGCCGGCGAGCTTGGCCGCCGCCAGCACCAAAGGCGACAGCTTGCCGTCCGGCGCCGGCACCACCATCACCAGCCGCTGGCAACCGGCGACCTTGGCCGGCACCGCGTTCATCAGCACCGATGACGGATAGGCCGCGGTGCCGCCCGGCACATAAAGACCGACGGCCTCGATCGCGGTCCACTTCGCGCCCATCTCGACACCGAGCGCGTCGGTGAAGCGCTCGTCTTTCGGCTTTTGGCGCAGGTGATAGGCCTCGATGCGGTCGCGCGCGAGCTTGAGCGCGGCCAGCGCCTCGGCGTTACAGGATATCTCTGCCACATCGATCTCGGCCTGCGGCACGCGCATGCTGACCTTTGCCAGATCGAGGCGATCGAATTCGAGCGTCAACTGCAACAGCGCGCGGTCACCGTAGGTCTTCACCTCATCGACGATATGGCGGACGCGCTGCTCCACGTCCTGCGCCGCCTCGCGCTTCACGCCCAGGAAGGCGCGGATACGCTCGGAAAAATCGGCACTTTGGCTATCCAGTCGAAGCGGCATGGCCGTGTCCCGTCAGGTGGTGACAGGTCAATGGGTGATGCGCGCGGTCGCGTCAACCCTCTGGCCACAGACAAACAAAAGGCCCCGCCGCGAGGCGGAGCCTTGTCGCCAAGCGGCGCGTAGAGCTTACTTTTTCTTATGGTGGCGGTGGTGCCGGTGATGCATTTTCATCGGGGTGTAGTCGCACGGCAGCACGCAGACGCCGCCGCCCACCATGGTGCAGGCGGTAATACCCGAGGTGCACATCGCCGGTGCGCCGAGCTTGATGCAGGTGCAACCGAGTTCGGCTTTGGCCGGCGCGCCAGTGAACATTGCGGCGCCCGCCAGCAGCCCCGCCAATACGATAATTTTGCGCATGGGATCATCCCTGTTGGAGAAACCGCGCCACTACGCCACTGGAACTTTGAAATATCAAGCGGTCCCGGGCGGGACCCGCGCATTTATTGTTGCTGCACCGCGCTCAGCGGCGGCCGGACACGGGCGGATTGTCGTCGCCGACGGCATGGACTGGGCGGGTTGTGGTGGTCCAAGAGGGGCCGAGATCGGCCAATTCGGCTTCCAGGCACTCGACCTCCAGCCGCAAAGCGGGGCCGCCCGAAAAGGTGATGGTCACCACGCCGGACGGCGCATCGGTTTCGGAAAACTCGACCGCCAGCAGGTTGAGCACCGCATCCTGGCCGGCGGGGTTCAGGTCTCGGCATTTGCAGGAGAGCACCCGCTCGAATCGCAACGCCGCCCGCCGCCTGCGGTATTCTGGCTCGGCGGACTGGGCGCCTTCCCAGTCGAAGCGGTTGAGCGCCACAACAAGTCGTTTCTCATGCGGTCGCCACAGCACGTCGGAGACCTTGGCCACCGCGTCCTGCAGGTGGGTGGAGACGACCTCAAGGTCCTCCTCGTCGAGGACGACAAATTTGAGCTGGTCCATGGCCGACTGCGCTCCCGGTCCTTGCGTAATTAGGCAAGGGCCCGGGGCAGCGCAAGACGGTCAGAATGCCGGGTCGAGACCGGCGGCTTTCCAGCGCGGGCGGGTGGCGGGATCGGTAAGCGCTTTGAGGAAGGCCGCGGCACCATCAGGGAACTTGGCCGCCTTATGGATCGCCGCCGTGTACGTATTGGCGTTGTGCAACTCGCCCGGCAGCAGGCCGACCACCTTGAGACCCTTCACCGGCAGCGCTTCGCTGATGAAGGTGGTGCCGATCTCGGCGCGCTTCTCGGCGATCTTGGTCGAGACATCGAGGCCGCCCTTGCACAGCACCGCCTTGGCGTTCACGGCATCGGCGATGCCGAGCCTCTCGAGCATCGCGGCGAACATGATGCCGCCAGAGCCGCCCGCCTTCGGATCGGTATAGGCGACTGACTTCGCATTGAGCAGCGCCTGCTTGAAGGCCTCGACGGTCGAAATATCGGGCGATGGCGCAGCCTCCGGCACGATCACGCCGGTAACGGTGCGGCCGAGGTTTTTCGCGCTACCGCCGACAACAAGGCCGAGCTTCTCGAGTTCGGCGATGATCGATTCCGACACGATCACCAGATCGGCTGTTGCACCATTGATGATACGCTCGCGTTGCGCGAAGGCGGTGGCGAAGGTGATGTCGAGCGTGTTGCCGCTGGCGCGTTCGAACTCGGGGCCGAGCGTGTCCACCATGGACTTTACCGCGCCGGCGCTCAGCACTTTGATTTCGGCCACTGCAAAGACTCCAGGGGTTACGCGCTAATCCGCTCGATCGCCGCGCCGCAGCGCGCGAGCTTGTCCTCGACCCGCTCGAAGCCGCGGTCGAGATGGTAGACGCGGTTGACCATGGTTTCGCCCTGCGCAGCGAGCCCCGCGATCACCAGCGACACCGAGGCGCGCAAATCGGTGGCCATCACCGGCGCGCCGGTGAGATGCTTGACGCCTTCGATGGTGGCGCTTTCGCCGTCAAGGTGAATATGCGCGCCGAGCCGCACCAGCTCCTGCACATGCATGAAGCGGTTTTCGAAAATCGTCTCGGTAATGCGCGAGATGCCGCCGGCCCGCGTCATCAGCGCCATCAGTTGCGCCTGCAGATCGGTGGGAAACCCCGGGAACGGCGCGGTCGACACCTCGACCGGCGCCAGATCCGTGCCGTTGCGGGTGACGCGGATGCCTTCGTTGATCGGCGTGATGACGGTGCCGGTTTGCGCCAGCACGTCGAGCGCCGACTGCAGCAGTTCGGGTCGCGCATTTTGCAGCAGCACATCGCCGCCGGTCATCGCCACCGCCATCGCATAGGTGCCGGTCTCGATGCGGTCGGGCAGCACGGTGTGCCGGGCGCCGTTGAGCTTGGCGACGCCCTCGACCACGATGCGGGTGGTTCCCGCGCCGGCAACGCGCGCGCCCATCTTATTCAGGCAATCGGCGAGGTCGAGGATTTCCGGCTCGCAGGCGGCGTTGGTGATCACAGTGGTGCCCTTGGCCAGCGTCGCCGCCATCACGGCGACATGGGTGCCGCTCACCGTCACCTTGGGAAAGTCGATGGCAGCGCCCTTGAGTCCGCCGGGCGCTTTGGCGATCACATAGCCGCCGTCGATGGCGATGTCGGCGCCGAGTTTCTCCAGCGCCATGATCAGCAGATCGACCGGCCGGGTTCCGATGGCGCAGCCGCCGGGCAGCGATACCTTGGCCTGATGCATCCGCGCCAGCAGCGGCGCGATCACCCAGAAGCTGGCGCGCATCCGCGACACCAGCTCATAGGGCGCGGTGGTATCGATGATGTTGGCGGCCGAAATGTGCAGGGTCTGGCCCTGATATTCATGGTCGCCCGGCCGTTTGCCCGCCGACATGATGT
>DASRLF010000008.1:0-6088 GCA_035648555.1 Pseudolabrys sp. | reverse complement strand
GTTCAACGCCGGCCCAGTTTTGCGCGAAAAATCTACTTATTTGGTCGTGCCGATCTTCGGCAGTTCGACCTTCAATGTCGTTTGTTTCGACCCGAGCGTGCCGGTCGCAAAGAGAATGCCGCCGCCCACGATAATCACGATCAGCGCTCCAACCAGTACGCCAAGCACGCCAACGCCACCACTGCTGCCTTCCGCCATCGCCGCCTCCCTGAGTTGTCCGGGATAACCGGCGGCCAGTCCTTTTGGTTCCGCTCAATATTTGGCGCTGATCGGCAATTCCTCCGCCGGAAACAGCGAGATCAGGCGGCAGCCTTTGTCGGTGACCACGACCTCTTCCTCGATGCGCGCGGCGGAGAAACCGTCGGTCGCCGGGCAATAGGTCTCGATCGCGAACACCATGCCTTCCTTGATCTCGGTCGGGTGATCCATCGACACCACGCGCGAGATGATCGGCCGCTCATGCAGATTGAGCCCGAGCCCGTGCGCGAATTGCAGGCCGAAGGCCGACATTTCATCCGGGAAGCCGAACTCGTTGGCCTTGGGAAACACCTCACAGATATGCGCGGTCGAGGCGCCCGGCTTGATGCGGGCGATGGCGTTGTCGAGCCACTCGCGCGCCATCTTGTAGGCGTCGTGCTGCGCCGGCGTGGCGCGGCAGACGTTGAAGGTGCGGTAGTAGCAGGTCCGGTAGCCCATGAAGGCTTGCAGGATGTCGAAGAACGCCTGGTCGCCCGGGCGGATCATGCGGTCGGTGAAGTTGTGCGGGTGCGGTGAGCAGCGCTCGCCGGAGATGGCGTTGACCGCTTCCACGTCGTCGGAGCCGTGCGTGTAGAGGAACTTGTTGACCTCGGCGACGATATCGTTCTCGCGGATGCCCGGACGCAGCATTTGGTTGACCACGTCATAGGCGCCATCGACCATCGCCGCGGCGCGGTTCAAGAGCGCGATCTCGTCGGCCGACTTCACCTCGCGCGCGCTCAGCATGATCTGCTGGCCGTCCTTGATCTTGAGCCCGGCCTTCTCCAGCTCGAACATCATCGGCGGCTCGATGATGTCGACGCCGACCGGCATCTTGGCGACGCCGGCGGATTTCAGGATCGAGGCCATCTCCTCGGCGTGGCGCTTCATCAGGCCGAAGGCCGGATCGACGGTGCCGCGCAGGCCGACCAAGCCGGCCCGGCAGTTTTCTGCCGGCAGCCACGGCGAATAGAGCTTGTGATGCATGGCGGCCGAACCAAAGTCCCACAGGATCGGATCCTGGCCGCGGATCAGCAGAGCGAAGCGCGACAGCTTGTCGCGCGCCCATTCGCCGATCTTGGTCGAGGTGACGTAGCGGACGTTGTTGTCGTCGAACAGCAGCAGTGCGCCGCACTCCGATTTCTCGAGCGCCGCCTGTGCGCGGGCGAGCCGGTAGCGGTGCATGCGCCGGTAATCGACGCGTTCCTCGAAATCGACGCCCATGGTGCCGAGCGCCGGCAGATGGCGACCCCAGTTGTAGCGCGGGTTGATGTCCTCGGCCGTGATCTTCTTCGGCTCGCGGGTTCTCTCGTCCATGGCGTTCTCTCCCCTTATTGGGCTGTCGTTTGGCCGGCTTTATAGCTGGCGGGTTGGCCGGATTATAGGCCGGTCGCGCTGCAGAAACACCGTACCGCGATAGGCCATTGACATTTCACGCGCTAGGATTATATTCCAAGATGTTCGCTGGACCGAAGGAGCGCCGTCATGACGTGCTCTGCAGGCCAAGCGGGACCGGCGCGCCGACAATGCGTGCCGTGGATGGAGCGCCAGGGGGGCGCAGCCCGCTTGACCAGGGCGGCCGCGCGTCTCGCCAGACGCGCGGCGGGTGCGCACCACACCCGCCAAAGGGGTCTTACCAGCCCCTGGCGCCCTCCCGGCGCTCCATTCCCCGTTGGGGAGAGGAAAAAGGGAAGCCGGCGTGTCCCGCGCCTTTCAAAGAATAGGGACGGCGGAGCTTTGCCTTACGCGACTTTCTTGCCCCACAGCCGCGCCGAGGCGATGTCGGCGCCTTGCCGGATCGAGCGCAACTTGAGCCAGACCGCCGGCTCGATCACCCATTCGCGGTTCGTGAAAGTCCCGAAGCCGCAATCGGTCGATGCGATCACGCGCTCGCGCTCGCCGACCGCCGCCACCGCGTCCTCGATGCGGCGCGCGACCACTTCCGGGTGCTCGACGAAATTGCTGGTTGTCTCCACCACGCCGGGGATCAGCACCATGTCCTTCGGCAAGGGATGCTTCTTGAGTGCGGCATATTCATGCGCATGGCGCGGGTTCGAAAACTCGATCGACAGCGCGCCGACTTTGGCCTGGTAGAGCGCCGCCAGGATCGTGCCGAGCGGAATGTCGTGAATATGCGGGCCTTCCCAGTTGCCGTAACAGACATGCAGCCGCACGCGATCGCGCGGGATTCCCGCGATGCCGTCATTGATCGCCTGCACATGCCGCTCCACTGCCTTGACGAAGCCTGCGTCGTCGAGGTCGCGGTACAGCATGGTGCGGTCCATCGCGAGATCGGGCGCATCGATCTGCAGCAGCAGGCCGGCTTTGTGGATCGCCTGGTATTCGTTCTTCATCTCGCGCGAGATCGCGCTCAGGTATTTGTCCTGGCTGCCGTAGAACGCATCGAGCATGGTGGACGAAATAATGCCAGGCGAGGGCGCCGTCATGAATTGCTCGGCGAATTTGCCCTGCGATATTTTCTTGAACCGCGTGATCTCGTCATTGATCGGCTTGAGGTCGAGATATTTCAATTCGCTTTGGCATTCCGGCGCGTTCTGTTGCTTGCTGACATGCGGAAAGCGCCGCTTGAGCTGCTCGATCAGTTCGGGGAATTCCTCGAACTCGCGCCCGCGGCGGCGTTTCGACACGCCGGCAAAGCCGGCCATGCGCTGCGGCACATAGGTCTGGAAGCCGACGCGCTGCTGCTCGCCGTCATTGCCGATATCGATGCCGGCCGAAGTCTGCTTGTCCACGACGTGAGTCACGGCTTTGTCCATTTCAGCGGCCATCTCGGCGGCATCGAATTTCTCGCCGGCTTCCTGGCGCACCAGCAGGTCCGACAGTTTCTCGTTGCGCGGCAGGCTGCCGACATGGGTGGTCAGAATGCGGTCCCGGCTGAAAATCATGCGCGATGGCTCCTACTGGCCGACATTGCGGCAATTCACGGCTCTCTGCATAATACGTCCAAAGTCGGGAGGATACACAATGTCGGTTGCCGAAGCGCCCGCGGCGCAATCGAATGCAGGTTCCGGCGTGGGCGCAATCCCACGCGATTACAATTTCGCCGCCGACGTGCTGCAAAGCAATCTCGATGCCGGCAGAGCCGGGAAGCCGGCCTATATCGACGCGCGCGGCATCACGACGTACGGCCAGCTCGCCGACCGCGTGGCGCGCTTCGGCGCGGTGTTGCGCTCGCTCGGCATCAAACGCGAGGAGCGCGTGCTGCTGGCGCTGACCGACACCGTCGATTGGCCGACCGCGTTTCTCGGCTGCCTCAAGGCCGGCGTCATTGCCGTGCCGGTCAATACGCTGCTGACCGAGGACGACTACCGCTTCATGCTGGCCGACAGCGGGGCCAAATGCCTGGTGGTGTCGGAAGCGTTATATCCGAAATTCGAAAAAGTTATCGGCGAAGCCAAGGATCTCGCGCACGTCATCGTTTCCGGTGACAACGCGCACGGTCATAAGCGCTTCGATGACTTGCTCGCCGCCGCCAAGCCCGAGCCTTACACCGCGCCGACAACCTGCGACGACATGGCGTTCTGGCTTTACACATCGGGCTCCACCGGCAAGCCGAAGGGTGCGGTGCATATCCATGCCAGTCTGAAACTGACCGCCGATCTCTACGGCACGCCGGTCGCCGGCCTCAAAGAAAGCGACGTCTGCTATTCGGTAGCGAAATTGTTTTTCGCCTACGGCCTCGGCAACGCCATGACGTTTCCCTTGTCGGTCGGCGCTACCACGGTGCTGCTCGGCGACCGGCCGACGCCGGACGGTGTCGCCGCGCTGCTGCGTAAACATCCAGTCACGGTTTTTTTCGCGGTGCCGACTTTCTACGCCGCGTTTCTGGCCAGTCCGAACGCGCCGCAGAAATCGGAAGTTAAAATTCGCCGCTGCATTTCCGCCGGCGAGGCGCTGCCGGAAGAAATCGCGCGCACCTGGAAGGAGCGCTACGGCGTCGATATTTCCGACGGCCTCGGCACCACCGAGATGCTGCACATCTATCTGACCAATGTGCCGGGCGCGACCAAATACGGCACCACCGGCAAGCCTGTGCCAGGCTACGAGATTAAGCTCATCGGCGAGGATGGCAAGGAGGTCGAACAGGGCGAGATGGGCGAAATGTACGCGCGCGGGCCGACCGCCGCGATCATGTATTGGAACAACCGCGAGAAGTCGCGCTCGACCTTCCAGGGCGAATGGACGCGCTCGGGCGACAAATACATCGAGGACGCCGCCGGCTATTATGTCTGCTGCGGCCGCGCCGACGACATGCTGAAAGTGTCGGGCATGTATGTCTCGCCGTTCGAGGTAGAGGCCGCGCTGTCCTCGCATCCCGACGTGCTGGAAGCCGCCGTCGTCGGTTGGGGCGACGAGCAGAAGCTGATCAAGCCGAAAGCCTTTGTCGTGCTCAAGGCGCCGGACAAGGCCAACGACGCGCTCGTGCGTGTGTTGCAGGAACACGTCAAGGCAAAGCTTGCGCCTTATAAATATCCGCGCTGGATCGAATTCCGCAAAGAGCTGCCGAAGACGGCGACCGGCAAGATCCAGCGCTTCAAGCTGCGGGCGGAAGGGCCCGGCGCGCTGTAATGGCACTCTCGGACGCCGGCTTTCTCGATATCGGCACTCAACGCCTCGAATACCGCATGATCGGGCCACGGCCGGATGCCGCACCGACTTTGGCGCTGTTGCACGAAGGGTTGGGCTGCGTCGGCCTGTGGGGCGATTTCCCCGATAAACTGCAAGCGGCGACCGGCTGCGGCGTCTTCGTCTATTCGCGTGCCGGCTACGGGCAGTCGTCGCCGGTGAAACTGCCGCGCCCGCTCAGTTATATGCACGACGAGGCGCGTGACACGCTGCCGAAACTGCTTGATGAAATCGGCTTCCAGCGCGGCTTATTGATTGGTCATAGCGATGGCGCTTCGATTGCCGCGATCTATGCCGGCAGTCATCAAGATCACCGCGTTTGCGGCCTCACATTGATCGCGCCGCATTTTTTTACCGAGGATTCCGGCATCGCCTCCATCGAGGAGGCGCGCAAGGCCTATGAGAAAGGCGATTTGCGCGCGCGGCTTTCGCGCTGGCACGCCGACGTCGACAATGCCTTCAAGGGCTGGAACGGCGCCTGGCTCGATCCCGGCTTCCGCCGGTGGGATATCACCGAATTTCTCGCTTACATCCGCGTGCCAATCCTCATCGTGCAGGGTGAGGACGACCAATATGGCACGGTGAAACAAATCGAGATGGCGCAGCAGGAATGTTACTGCCCGGTCGAGGTCGCGCTTTTACCCGGTGCCAAACATTCGCCCCAGCGAGAAGCCGGCGAAGCGACGCTGAAAGTTATTTCAGAATTTGTCAGGCGAGTTTTGTAACCAGAGCTACTCCGCCGCCTGCTTGGCCGCGCTCGAATGCGCGGACACCAGATAATCCATCGCCGCCTGCACGCCGCCCTTTTTGTGCGGAATGCCGGCGAGCGCCAGCGCCATTTCAGTGGCGGCCAATCCACCCATCATCGTGGCTTCGTTGACATCACCCAGATGGCCGATGCGGAAATACTTGCCGGCGAAGCGGCCGAAGCTCGAGCCGAACGAGATGTTGAAGTTCTCCAGCGCCAACGCGCGGAAGGCGTCGGCATCGTGTCCCTCCGGCAGCAGCATCGCAGTGAGCGTCGGCGAATAATATTTCGGATCGCGGCAGATGGTCTCGAGGCCCCAATGTTTCACGGCGCGGCGCGTGGCTTCGGCCAGGCGGTGGTGACGCGCGAACACATTGTCGAGCCCTTCCTCGTGCAGCATCTCGATGCCTTCGGCGAGACCGTGCAACATCTGCGTCGCCGGCGTGTAGGGGAAGA
>DASRLF010000007.1:0-6654 GCA_035648555.1 Pseudolabrys sp. | reverse complement strand
AAGTAGCGGTCGTGGGTCACGATCAAAATGGCGCCGGGATAATTACGCAGATGGCCTTCCAGCCAGTTCACGCTCTCGGCGTCGAGATGGTTGGTCGGCTCGTCGAGGAGGAGCAGCTCGGGCTGGTCGAGGAGGAGCTTGCACAGCGCGACGCGGCGGCGCTCGCCGCCGGACAGCTTGGTAACCTCGGCGTCGTCGGGCGGGCAGCGCAGCGCGTCCATCGCGAGATCGACCTGTGAATCGAGGTCCCACAGGTTCTTGGCGTCGATCTCGTCCTGGAGCTTCGCCATCTCGTCGGCGGTCTCGTCCGAGTAATTGGCGGCCAGCTCGTTGTAGCGGTCGAGGATCGCCTTCTTGGCGGCGACGCCCTCCATGACGTTCTCGCGCACGGTCTTTTTCGGATCGAGCTGCGGCTCCTGCTCGAGGTAGCCGACGCGCGCGCCCTCGGCGACGAAGCCCTCGCCGGTATATTCGGTGTCGATGCCGGCCATGATGCGCAGCAGCGTCGATTTGCCCGAGCCGTTGACGCCGAGCACGCCGATCTTGGCGTCCGGGTAGAACGACAGATGGATGTTCTCCAGCACCTTCTTACCGGCCGGATAGGTCTTGGTCAGACCCTCCATGTGATAGATGAATTGGCGACCGTTCATTGGCCTCTAAAACCCTGCATGATTTGTCGGGAAATGCGAGCTGGATGTAGCGAGCGCGCCCGCAAAGGGCAAGCAGAGTTCCGGCGGTAAAGCTCTGGAAAGGCTGATCGCACTTTTCCGGGATTCCGCCCCGACAAGACCCCGCGCCAACCTGTTTTTAACCCCTGACGCGCCATGATCGCCGTCCATGAACTTGACCGCCGGAATTGGCGACCAAGGGATGGAGCGGGCGGACGGCCCGCGTCATGGTGGGGATTGAGCGATGGGTCGAGCGATTACAGCCCTTTCCGGCGCGCTGCCGCGCCCGTTCGGCCTCCTCGGCGCGATGTTTTCCGCCTTCTGGCACGAACTGACCCGCGACATGGGCGGCCCCTACCGGCCCGAGCGTCATTATATGCGCGGCCCCGGCCCGAAGTGGCGCGCCAAGCACGGCCTACCCCCGCTCTAGAGCTTCCCGCCAGCACCCCACCTTGTAGTCCGCGCCCCCGTGTGGTGAATCCCCGGCCTGTTGCGCCGGTCAAAGGGGTATCGCCATGAGCCTACAAGGAGCCATTCTCGACGATTACCAGTCGGTAGCGATGAAGACCGCCGACTGGTCGAGCGTCTCCAAGGACGTGAATTTCAAGGTCTTCACCGAGGGCCTCGGCGCGCAGGACAAGGTAATCGCCGCGCTCAAGGACTGCGCCGTGGTTTGCCTGATGCGCGAGCGCACGCTGTTCGGCAAGGATGTGATCGACGCTTTGCCCAATCTCAAATTGATCGTCACCAGCGGCATGCGCAACGCCGCCATCGACGTCAACGCCGCTAGCGCGCGCGGTATCCCGGTTTGCGGCACAGATTCGCTCGGCAGCCCGACTTCGGAACTCACCATCGGCCTCATCCTCGAACTCGCCCGCAAGATCGGCATCGAAAACGCGCGGCTGAAGGCGGGCGCGAAGTGGCAGTCGACGCTCGGCATCGATCTTTACGGCAAGACGCTCGGCATCATCGGGCTGGGCAAGCTCGGCACGCGGGTCGCCGCGGTCGGCAATGCCTTCGGCATGAAGGTGATCGCCTGGAGCCAGAATCTCACCGCCGAGAAGGCCACGGCAAGCGGCGCGACACTCGTTACGAAAGAGGAACTGCTGCGCCAGTCCGATTTCGTCACCATGCATGTGCAATTGTCGGCGCGCACCAAGGGCCTGATCGGCGCCGCCGAACTGGCGGTGATGAAACCAACCGCTTATTTCATCAACACCTCGCGCGGCCCCGTCGCCGACGAGAAGGCGATCGAGGCGGCGCTCAAGGGCAAGAAGATCGCCGGCGCCGCGATCGACACCTACGATATCGAGCCGCTGGCGGCCGACCATCCGTTCCGCAAGCTCGACAATATCGTGATCACGCCGCATCTCGGCTATGTCACCGCCGAAAACTACCATCGCTTCTACGGCCAGATGGTCGAGAACATCCGCGCCTGGCTGGACGGCAAGCCGATCCGGGTCATTCCCTCGAAATAGACTTCAGAGTCCCAGCAGCTTCGCCGCGTTGTTGTAGGCGATGTCCGCGCGCAGGGATTCCTCCATCGGCACCGCGTCCATGAACTCGCCGGCCCCATCCGAGTCGAACGGATAGTCGGCCGAGAACATGACATGGTCGCGCCCGAGCGCTTCGACCGAGCAGCGCACCGGCGGCCCGTCATACATGCCCGAAATCGTCACCCAGATATTTTCCCGAAGGTATTGCGACGGCGGCTTCGGCAAATTCCAGCCATAGGGCTTCGAGCGGCTGTCGAAGCGCCAGAGCTGGAACGGCAGGTTCTCGCCGAGATGGCCGAGAATGAGCTTGGCTTTCGGGTAGCGATGGAAAACGCCGCCGCAGATGATGCGCAGCGCATGCGAGCCGGTTTCGACCGCCCACCCCCACATCGGCCGCACCAGCACAGGGTAACCGGCGAGCGCCGGCAGTGGCGCTACCGGATCGGCCGGGTGCAGATAGATCGCGGTGTCCAAAGACGCCGCGCGTTCCCAGAACGGATCATAAGAACGGTCGTCGAGATATTTGCCGTGGGTATGGCCGTCGATCATGGCGCCGCAGAATTTGAGCTGGCGCACGCAGCGTTCCAGTTCGTCCGCGGCGGCCTTCGGGTCCTGCATCGCCAAATGGGCGAAGCCGGAATAACGGTCGGGGCGCTTTTGAATCTCATTGGCAAGGAAATCGTTGGACGCGCGAGCATTGCGCACCGCCGTCGCCGTATCGCGTTCCACCTGCACGCCGGGACCTGCGATCGCGAGGATCGCGCGGGCGATGCCGGCCTTGTCCATCATTTGCAGCCGTTGGTCGCCGAAATCGGTCAGGCGCGCATAGAGCTGCGCGGTCTTTTCCGGAGCCACGTCCACCATCGTCGGCCGCCAATAGGCCTCGGCGGCGGGGTCGAGAAAATGTTCTTCCAGCGCGATTTTTTTGACCATGACGTTTCCTCAAATTCTTATTTGCCCATGATCTTTGCCGAAAACCGGTTCCCACTTTTCGGGATCATGCGCTGTCTTGCGATGCGGTACGGCCGCGCTTTTTTGTTTTTATCTGTACCGCATTTTGGGCTAACGTGTACCATGATGCAAGGCGGTCTGAGTACCGCGCGTATCGAGTGTCGCCGATGGACCGTCACGCCACCAACGATAAGAGTCAGGTGCAGGTGATCGCGCGCGCCGCGACCATCCTGCGCGCGCTGGAAGACGAAAACTCAGGCCTGAGCCTCGGACAAATTGCGCAGCGCGTGAATCTGGCTCGTTCGACCGTGCAACGCATCGTCGCGGCGCTGGAAACTGAAAAGCTGGTGATCGCGGCGACGCCGAACGGGCGGGTGCGGCTCGGTCCCACGATTTTGCGGCTGGCATCCTCGGTGCGTAGCGATTTCACCGCGCTGGCGCGGCCATTCCTGGAACGGTTGAGCGAGGAGTTGCACGAGACCGTCGATCTATCGACCGTCAAGAAGGACCACCTGGTATTCATCGATCAGGTAATCGGCCCGCATCGGCTGCGCACTGTTTCTGCGGTGGGCGAAACCTTTCCGCTCTATTGCACAGCCAACGGCAAGGCCTATCTGGCGCGGCTGACCGATCCGGCGGTCGAGGCGCTGATCGGCCGCGCTTACGAGCCGCGCACGCCGAAAACGCTGACGCGCATCGATGCGTTGCTGACCGAACTGAAGGCAGCGCGCCGCAACGGCGCGGCCTTCGACCGCGAGGAACATACGCTCGGCATTTGCGCGGTCGGCGTCGCCATGCAGGACCCGCTCGGCAATGCCGTCGCCATCTCCGTACCGGTGCCAATCCAGCGCTTCGGCGACCGGCAGGCGTTAATCGCGGAGCGCCTGCTCGCCACTAAACGCGCCATGGAGAGCCATATGAATTCCGCCGCCGCCTGACGGTGGCGGCGCGCGACGACAAAGCTGATTAACAGAAACGAACAGGGAGGATGCCGTGGCCAAAAAAATTCGCGGCGTGATGTTTGAAGAGAACCTCAAGAACAGCATGGGGCTGGAGTTCTACAATCTGTCCCATCGCTTCGGTTATCAGTCGCCGAACTGGCCGTACTTCGAGGACGTCAAGATCGAGCGCATCCATTACATGGCGAAATCGGGCGTGCTATCACAGCGCATCACCACTTCGATGCACAACACCACGCATATCGACGCGCCGGCGCATGTGGTGCAGGGCACGCCATTCATCGACGAAGTTCCGCTGCCGCATTTCTTCGGCTCCGGTATCGTGGTGTCGATCCCGAAGGACAAATGGGAGCCGATTACCGGCGACGACCTCGAAAAAGCCTGCGGCAAGATCATCCGGCCGCGTGACGTGGTGATCGTCAATACCGGCTGGCACAAATACTACGAAGACAGCGAAGACTATTTCTGCCGCTCCCCCGGCTTCGTGCCGTCGGCCGGCGAATGGCTGGTGAAAAAGAAAGTGAAAGTGGTCGGCCACGACACGCAGGCCAACGATCACCCGCTCGCCACCGCCATCGGCCCGCAGCGCAACGGGCCGCTGCATCCGCATCTCGCCGAGGAATACCGCGAATGGTCGGGCGGCCGCGACTGGAAAGACGATTTCCCGGAATGGGAGCCGGTGCACCGGATCCTGTTCAAGAACGGCATCATGGGCATCGAGAATGTCGGCGGCGACATCGACAAGGTCACCGGCAAGCGCGTCACCTTCGCCTACTTCCCGTGGAACTGGGATCGCGGCGACGGTTGTATCGTGCGGCTGGTCGCTATCCTCGACCCCAAGCAGAAATTCCGTATCGAAAAGGGGAGCAAGTTCTAATGCACGTCAAACGGTTCAGCGACGCCAAGCCTTACGAGGCGCCCAACCATCGCAACTACACCTCGCTGCGCATGTTCGGCGCCGAGGCCGGCGGCACCAAGGGTCTGGTGTTCGGCTATTCGCACTTCCTGCCCGGCGGCGGCGCCGGTCCCGACGCCTCGCCGCCCGAGAAGGTCTATTTCGTGCTGCGCGGCGAGTTGACGGTGATCGTCAACGGCAAGGAAACCGTGCTGAAGGCCAACGATAGCTGCGTGATCGAGCCGAACGAGACGCGTGAGATCATCAATCGCGGCAACGAAGTCTGCACCATCGTGGTCGCAGTAGCAATGCCGCCCAAGTAGGGCCGTTTAAAATTGAGGGCGTGCCATGAGCGAATCTTTCCTGAAAAATCCGCTGTTGCTGTTCGAGATCAAGGGCAAAACCGCGATCGTCACCGGCGCCTCGGGCGCGTTCGGCGCGCTGTCGGCAAAGACCTTGGCCGGCGCCGGCGCCAATGTCGTGCTGGCGGCGAGTAAAGCGGATGAACTGAAAAAAATCGCCGCCGAATGCGAGAAACTCAGCGGCAAGGCCGAAGTGATCGCGCTGCGGCCGAGCTCGGAGGAAAACTGCGACAGAATCGTCAAGGCCGCGGTCGACAAATTTGGCCGCATCGACATTCTGGTTTGCGCCTCCGGCCTCAACAAAGTGGCCAAGATCGTCGACCAGAAGCCGGAGGACTTCCTCGACGTGATGGACGCCAATGTCACCCAGTCGTGGCTGATGGCGCGCGCCGCAGGCCGGCAGATGCTCAAGCAAGGTGGCGGCGGCAAGGTAATCCTCACCTCGTCGGCGCGCGGCCTGCTCGGCCATCCGGCCGGCTACACCGCCTATTGCGCCTCCAAGTCTGCGGTCGACGGCATCACCAAGGCGCTCGGCTGCGAATGGGGCGAGACCGGCATCACTGTGAATGCGCTTGGACCCACCGTTTTCCGCTCGCCGCTGACCGCCTGGATGTATGAAGACACCGAGAAGGCGCAGATGGTGCGCAAGGGCTTCCTGGCGCGCGTGCCGAAAGGCCGCCTCGGCGAGCCGGAAGATCTCGCCGGACCGCTGCTGTTCCTGGCGTCGAAGGCGTCGGATTTCTACACCGGCCACATCCTTTACGCCGACGGCGGCTACACGGCGGGGTGAGACATGGCCAAAGCGCGCATCACCGTCATCGGCGCCGGGCTGATGGGCCACGGCATCGCGCAAGTGTTTGCGCTCGCCGGCCATGACGTAACGATCTACGACTCTTTCGCCGCCACCCTCGACACCGCCAAGGCGCGCATCCTCGCCAATCTGAAAGACCTCGGCGACGACGAGACGGCGGTCGCACGCGTGACGCCAAACGCCGATCTTGCCGCAGCCGTGCGCGCCGCCGATTACGTGGTCGAGGCGGTGCTGGAAGATCTGCCGCTCAAGCAGAAGATCTTCGCCGAGGTCGAACAGCACGTTCGGCCCGACACGATTCTCGCCAGCAACACCTCGGTCATTCCGATCACCGGCATCATGCAGAACCTGCAACGCCGCGAGCGCGCGCTCGGCACCCATTGGTGGAACCCGCCGTTCTTGGTGCCGCTGGTCGAGGTGATCGAAACCCAATGGACGTCGCCTGCGGCCGTCGACTTCACCATGAAGTTGCACGCGGCGGCTGGCAAAAAGCCCGCGCATGTGAAAAAAGA
>DASRLF010000006.1:0-71260 GCA_035648555.1 Pseudolabrys sp. | reverse complement strand
GCCGCGCTACGGCTTCTTGAGGAATTTGTCGGACGGGACCGTCACCACGATCTCGCGCGGATGGTATTTCACGAAATTGGCGAGCGAGAACACGGCGACATAGCCAAGCCCGCCGATCAGGCCGACGAAAATCAGAAATCTGAAGAGACTTGGCATGCTTGCAGTCCGGCAGCGGCCCGCGCTGGGGGCGGTGCGAAATTCATGTGTAGCGCCCGTTTCTTAACCAGGGTTAACGGCCGCCCGCGCGACTCTCTCGATTCTGGTATATGGAACCGTGGCGTCGATTTGGAACTCTAGCATGGCGAACATTGCCATTCAAAAGGCGGCGGAAAACGGGCCGGAAGCCGCGATTGCGCGCGCGCTCGGACGCCGCTCCATCGTGCTTGTTGGCATGATGGGCGCCGGCAAGTCGTCGGTCGGCCGCAGGCTCGCCACGCGGCTGGGGATTCCATTTGTCGACGCCGATACCGAGATCGAGGCCGCGGCCGGCATGACCATTCCGGAAATCTTCGCCAAGCACGGCGAGGCCGATTTCCGCGCCGGCGAAAAGCGCGTGATTGCCCGGCTGCTCGACACCGGCCCGCAGGTCCTGGCGACCGGCGGCGGCGCCATCATGGACCAGGCGACCCGCGATCTCATTCACATCAAGGGCATCACGGTCTGGCTTAAAGCCGATCTCGATGTGCTGATGAAACGCACCAAGCGGCGCAACGACCGCCCTCTCATTGGCAAGATCAACGAGTTGCTGCCGTTGCGCGAACCGATCTACGCGCAGTCGGACATCGTCGTGCAGTCACGCGACGAACCGCACGACACCATCGTCGACGAAATCGTCGCCGGCCTGCCGAGACATCTCGACCTGACCGGGGATGAGTCATGACCGCCCCGCTGCGATCAGCCGAGCCGATCAAGGTTGCGGTCGCGCTCGGCGCGCGCGCCTACGATATTATTATCGGCCGCGGATTGTTGGCGAGCCTGGGCGAGCGCATCAAGGCGTTGCGACCCGGCGCCAAGGTTGCAATCGTCACCGACGCCACGGTCGCAAAGCTTCATCTGCCTGCCGCTGAGAAGGCTTTGAAGGCTGCCGGCATCGAGAGTTCGGCCATTATTGTGCCGGCAGGCGAGGGCTCCAAGAACTTCGCCACCTTCGAAACCGTCTGCGAGACGATTGTCGCTGCCCGTATCGAACGCGGCGATCTCGTCGTCGCGCTCGGCGGCGGCGTGATTGGCGATCTCGCCGGTTATGCCGCGGCCAGCGTGCGGCGCGGCCTCGATTTCGTGCAGGTACCGACGACTCTGCTTGCGCAAGTCGATTCATCGGTTGGCGGCAAGACCGGCATCAACTCCAGGCACGGCAAAAATCTGGTCGGCGCCTTCCACCAACCGATTTTGGTGGTCGCCGATACCGCTTTGCTCGACACGTTGCCCAAGCGCGAGTTCCACGCCGGTTACGCCGAGGTTGCCAAATTCGGATTGCTCGGTGACGCAGCGTTTTTCTCCTGGCTGGAGTCGAGCTGGAAAGAAGTCTTCTCAGGCGGACCCGCGCGCGAACATGCCATCGCGGTTTGCTGCCGCGGCAAGGCCGGCATCGTCGCGCGCGATGAGTACGAAACCGGTGAACGCGCGCTGCTCAATCTCGGCCACACCTTCGGCCACGCGCTCGAAGCCGGCGCCGGCTTCTCCGGCCGCCTGCTGCACGGCGAAGCCGTCGCGCTCGGCATCGTGCTGGCGTTCGAATTCTCCGCCCGTAAAGTCCTTATCGGTGAGGCGGATGCTTCACGAGCGCGTTCTCATCTGGCGGCCGTCGGCCTGCCCACAGCGATCAAGGATGTACCCGGCGGCGTGCCCGGCATCGACACGCTGATGGAGCTGATCGCGCAGGACAAGAAAGTAAAACGCGGCCAGCTCACTTTCATTCTGGTGCGCGGCATCGGCCAGGCCTTCGTCGAGAACGATGTAGATGCTGCCGAAGTGCGTGCTCTCCTGGCAGACAGACTAGCGCAAAAATGACCGAGACCGACTGGCTCTCTCTCTTTATCGTTATCGTGTGCCTGATGTCGTCGGCGTTTTTCGCCGGCAGCGAGACGGCGCTCACCGCGTCCTCGCGCGCCAGCATGGCGCGGCTGGAAAAGCAGGGCAACAAGCGCGCCGGCATAGTCAATCGCCTGCTGGCGCAACGCGAGCGCTTGCTCGGCGCATTGCTGCTCGGCAACAACGTCGTCAACATCGCCGCTTCCGCGCTGGCCACCGATGTGTTGCTGACCTGGTTCGGCCATGCCGGCGTGGTCTATGCCACCATCGTCATGACCGTGCTGGTGGTGGTGTTTTCCGAAGTGCTGCCAAAAACCGCTGCCTTCAACGCGCCCGACCGCATTGCGCTCGTCGTGGCGCGGCCGATGGCTGCCATCGTCAAATTGCTGGGCCCGGTGTTGATGGCGATCGAGGCGCTGGTGCGCTGGCTGCTGATGCTGCTCGGCATGAAAGTCGGCGACAACCATGACGTCCTCTCGGCGCGCGAGGAACTGCGCGGCGCCGTTGACCTGCTGCACAGCGAAGGCGACGTCGAGACGGTCGACCGCGACATGTTCGGCGGCGTGCTCGACCTGCGCGAACTGGTGGTCTCCGAAGTGATGATCCACCGCACCAGCATGATTACCTTGAACGCCGACGATCCGCCCGAGGTGCTGGTCGACACGGTGATCGCCTCGCCGGTGACGCGGCTGCCGCTGTGGCGCGGCAATCCGGAAAACATCATCGGCGTTCTGCACGTCAAGGATCTGCTGCGCGCGCTGCACGCGGTGGAGGGCGATGCCTCCAAGCTCGACATCGCCGCGCTAATGCGGCCGGCCTGGTTCGTGCCCGACACGCGGCCGGTGTCTGAGCAACTCAAGGCGTTCCGCCGCCGCAAGACGCCGTTCGCGCTGGTAGTGGACGAATACGGCGTGGTCGAAGGCCTGGTGACGCTTGAGGACATTCTGGAGGAGATTGTCGGCGACATCACCGACGAGCACGACCCCGCGATTCCAGGCGTGCGGCGCCAGCCGGACGGCTCGATCAACGTCGACGGCGCGGTGACCATCCGCGATCTCAACCGCGTCATGGATTGGAATTTGCCCGATCAGGAAGCCACCACCATCGCAGGCCTGGTGATCCACGAGGCGCGCTCGATTCCGGAAGTCGGCCAGAGCTTCACGTTCCACGGGTTCCGCTTCAGGGTGCTGCGCCGCGAACGCAACCGCATCACCGCGCTGCGCATCCAGCCGCTGCCGCGCAAGACGGCAGCCAAAGCAAGTTAAAGGCGGGCTAGACGCCGCCTTCCCCAGGCGCCGCTGCATGAACGGCCAGCGCGTGCACCCCAGTGGCCAACTCATCCGAAAGTGTTGAATTAATCATGCGATGACGCTCGATCCGGGTCTTACCTTTGAAGGCCTCAGCCACGATATAGACCCGGTAATGAGTTTGTCCGCCTTCCCGGTGCCCGGCATGGCCTGCATGCTGGTGCGATTCATCCTCCACCTTGAGGCTTTGGGGCGCGAAAGCCTCGGTCAACTTCTTTGTGATGGTATCGGCGGTTCGCATACGCGCATGATCCCGAAAAGTGGAAACCGGTTTCCCGCCTCGCGAAGTCCGCTTCGGCGGGCGAGGCAAGGTCGGATAAGATCATGCGCAATACAAGGTGCCGATTCGTTGGTTTGAGTTGCATCGCTGTCAAGTCTTGGCTGTCAAGTCTTGAAGAAATGGTCCGTAAAGGCGCATAGTGTCCGGTCATGAAATTCGACTCACCCCTTTTCGATAAGGTCCGCGTCAAACCGGACAAGGACCGCCGCAAGAAAACCGGCGGCCCGCCTTGCGAATGGGCGGGTTGCAAGGACATCGCCACCAACCGCGCGCCCAAGGGCAAGCAGAACGACAAGGACTACTGGCACTTCTGCCTCGCGCACACGCGCGAATATAATCAGTCGTACAATTTTTTCGCCGGCATGAAGGACGATGCAGTGCTGGCCTACCAGAAGGACGCGCTCACCGGCCATCGTCCGACCTGGAAAATGGGCACCGGCAAGCGCGCGGCGCGGCAGAACTTGCGCGGCACCGGCACCGATACGTTCGGCCTGTTTGGCGAAGGCCTGCGCAACGAGCAGCAGAAGCGGGAGGAGCAGCGCCCGATCCGCAATGCCGAGCGCAAGGCGCTCAGCGCGCTCGGGCTCGAAGTCGGCGCCACGCCGAAGCAGGTCAAGATGCGTTTCAAGGAATTGGTGAAACGCCACCACCCCGACGCCAATGGCGGGGACCGCTCGACCGAGGACCGGCTGATCGAGGTCATCAAGTCGTACAATTATTTGAAGTCGGTCGGCTTCGGCTGAACCGACATCATTTCGGTGCGATCAAGCGCGGGCAATGAGATACCGGAATTTGTTGTTCAAGCGGTATTCGCCCGAAGGCTTGCGGTAGGGCGTAATCGCATTCGCGACCGCGTCACGCGCGCGATCCATCCCGGAGTTTCGGATGGCCCGTTCGGCGGGTCCGGCAGACAGCATTCCGCGCAACGCAATGTCCAGGCTCGGGTAGGTCCATGGACATTCAACGTCGATCACGGCGACCGGCGTCAGGCCTGCGTCGGACGCCACCGCCTTTAATTTGGATTCGTCGGACAAGGCGAAAGGGCCCGGCGCTCCCGGTGGCGGCGGTGGCATCAGCGCGCCCAGCGCTTTGAGGTGACCGGCAGCTTCACAATCTTCTGGAAGGCCCCAGGTCGCAATCACGATCACGCCGTCTGGCTGTGTCACACGGCGCGCTTCACGCAGCGCGTTGCTTGGCGACGCCGCATATTGAAACGCATTGAAGCCGGTCACCACATCGAAGCTTCCATCCGCATAGGGCAGCGTTTCCATCTCGCCGACGCGAAAATTTCGGCCGGGCAGGCGCGCGCGCGCGATCTCGACGAAGGCGGCGGAAGCGTCGATGCCGCTGACGTTTGTAATCTTCTGAGCAAATACCTGCGCGGCCAGACCGGGGCCGCAACCGACATCGAGGCTCGATCTCGCCTTCGCGAGTTCGGGCCGCTGGAGCACGCTCTCATACAGCGGGCGAAAATACCCTTCCTGCAATTCGGCGTAGTCGCGGGCACGGACGCTCCACAGGTCGCCTTGCATTTGTCCGGAGCCGGGAACGCGCGCCGGTGTGGTGGTCTCGTTCATCTCAACCTCCTTAGACGATAAGTCGTCCGATAAACTGTCCTGGAACGGCCATGCCGTCATCAGGCCCTTGACCCAGGTCCCGTCGCGATGTGTGCAAATGTGCCGAATTACTAGGCCAGGAGACCTAGACGAGGCGCTAGGCAGGCAGGCGTCCAAATCCCGCCTCACGCGCGCGCACGATGGCTTGGGCGCGGTTGGGGATGTCCAGCTTATTGAAGATGTTGTTGATGTGATTGCGAACGGTTTTGGCGCTTAGCGATAATTGGCTGGCGATCTGCGCATTGTCGAGACCGCGAGCGATCAGTTCGAGAACTTCGCGCTCGCGCTCGGTAAGTTCGGCAAAGGCCGTCTTTGCGGAAACCTCGTCTCGACCGTAAACGAACCGGGCGATCTCGGCGAAGAACTGTTTCCACGCCGGCTGGTGCTCCAACAGGATGTGATTGCGGCTCTCCAGCGGAACGAATTCCGCGCCGGGAATCGAACCGGCGATTATGCGGCCCTCGGTGAATGGAACACGGGCATCGTTTCGCGCGTGCATGACAAGCGTAGGGCAGCTGACCTTTGGCAGCAGGTCGCTGACGTCCATCGCGTCAAAGCCCCGGATCAGTCCAACCGCATTTTCCGGGGAGGCCGACATCCGCTGCAGATCGCTGAACCAGTGATATTGCTCCGGCGTGCTCTCGGGGATGAACAGCGTTGTGTAGACCTGACGAAATGCCGGGTTTTCGCGGCCCCAGCCCAACTCGACAAGCTTCAGCATCGTGTTTGCTTCGTCGCGATCCTGTGCCGACGGGTTGCGCTTCATGCGGCCGCGCGCAAACGCGCCGTACAGAATTAGATTGCTTACCCGCTCCGGGTGGCGCGCCGCGTAGGCGATAGCCAAACTGCTCCCTTGGCAGCAGCCGAGAAGAATGAAGCGTTGGAAACCGACCGCGTCCGCCACCGCTTCAAGATCTCGAAGATTGGCTTCAAACGACAGGTCTTTGACGTTCCGGTCGGAAAGGCCACAGCCTCTGCAGTCGTATCGCGCCATGGTGTAGTTCTTGGCGAACTCGGCAAGTCGAGGGCGCCAGACCGGGCTTTGCCAATCGAACTCAAGGTGGTTGAGCCAGGTCGAGACCTCGATCATCGCCGGACCGCGGCCCGTCGTGGCGTGCGCGATACGAACGCCGTCCGAGGCCTTGCAGAAACGAATTTCGGGCGTCTTGTGCATATTTCCAAGCTTGCGCACGAATTCATGCCTTAGCAATGCGTGCAATCTCGGGGTTCCGGACAGAGCGCATCCCGTGGGGCTGCCACGCAACCCAGCCCTGCCTTCCCGTCAGGCACAATCGTACCTATCTCATTGATATTATTGATAGTGCAATTCGCGGAGGCCGGGTTTTTTGCCGGCCTTTGGTCTGCTAAGTTGACGGCCATCAGCCGGACCAAACGAGTCGGGGCGTAAACAGGCTTCGGGGAAACCGCGATGCCACGGAGGTACAATTGACTGCTGCAACACAAGAAACTCCCGGCCTGCCCGACATGAAGGTGTCGATCCGCCAGCAATTCGGCATCGACAGCGACATGGAAGTGCCGGCCTATTCCAAGCCCGACGAGCATGTGCCCGACATCGATCCCGACTACCGCTTCGACCGGCCGACCACGCTGGCGATTCTCGCCGGCTTTGCCAAGAACCGCCGCGTCATCGTCACCGGCTATCACGGCACTGGCAAGTCGACGCATATCGAGCAGGTCGCGGCGCGGCTGAATTGGCCCTGCGTGCGCGTCAACCTCGACAGCCACATCAGCCGTATCGATTTGATCGGCAAGGACGCCATCGTCATCAGGGACAACCAGCAGATCACGGAATTCCGCGACGGCATTTTGCCGTGGGCGCTCAAGAACAATGTCGCGCTCTGCTTCGACGAATACGACGCCGGCCGCCCGGACGTGATGTTCGTGATCCAGCGCGTGCTGGAAGTGTCGGGCCGCCTGACGCTGCTCGACCAGAACAAAGTGATCAAGCCGCATCCGTCGTTCCGCCTGTTCGCCACGGCCAATACGGTGGGCCTCGGCGACACCTCGGGCCTTTATCACGGCACCCAGCAGATCAACCAAGGCCAGATGGACCGCTGGTCGATCGTCACCACGCTGAATTATCTGCCGCACGACAACGAAGTCGAAATCGTGCTGGCCAAGGCCAAGCACTATCGCAACGAGCAGGGCCGCGACATCGTCAACAAGATGGTGCGCGTCGCCGACTTGACGCGTAACGCCTTCATGAACGGCGACATTTCGACCGTGATGAGCCCGCGCACGGTGATCACCTGGGCGGAGAACTCCGAAATCTTCAACGATATCGGTTTCGCCTTCAGGCTCACGTTCCTGAACAAGTGCGACGAACTCGAGCGGCCGATCGTGGCGGAATTCTACCAGCGCTGCTTTGGGGTCGAATTGCCGGAGAGTTCGGTCAACGTGGCGCTGTCGTAAGTTTGCCTCTCCCCGCTAAGGGGGAGAGCGAGAAGGGCCATGGCTTCCAGCATCAAGAGCAAACCGTCGGCCAAGGACTCGCCGACCGAGCCGTTCAAACGGGCGGTTACCGGCTGTCTGCGCGCGATCGCGCGCAAGCCGGAGCTCGAAGTGTCGTTCGCCGCCGAGCGTCCCGGCCTGATGGGCGGCAAAGTCCGCCTGCCGGAGCCGCCGCGCAAATTGAGCAAGGCTGAAGCTGCGATCGTGCGCGGCCATGCCGATTCGATTGCCTTGAGACTTGCCTGTCACGATCCGGCGGTGCATCGCCGCTTGCAGCCGGGCGGCCAGCAGGCGCGCGCGGTGTTCGAGGCGGTCGAGCAGGCGCGCGTCGAGGCGATCGGCGCGCGGCGCATGGACGGCGTCGCCTTGAACCTGTCCGCCATGCTGGACGATAAATTCCATCGCGGAAAATTCGACGACATCACCGATCGCGCCGATGCGCCGATCGAGGACGCGCTGGCGCTCCTCGTGCGCGAGCGCCTCACCGGCCTGCCGCCGCCGCAGGCCGCCCGCAAGCTGGTCGATCTCTGGCGCCCGCTAATCGAGGACCGCGCCGGGCGCGATCTCGACCGGCTGGAAAACGTGGTCGAGGATCAGCGGCAATTTGGCGATGCGGTGCACGATCTGCTCGACGCGCTCGAAATGGGCGACGACCGTAGCCGCGATTCCGAGGACGAGGATGAAGACGGCGAGGAGGATCGCCGCAAGCAGGATTCCGGCGAGGAGGGCGACGCCGCCGATAGTGACGAAATGCAGCGCATGAGCACGGAGGACACCGAGGTGTCCGCCGAGGATATGCCCGATGCCGCCTCCGAGGCGGTCGATGCGCCGACCGCCGACATGGCCGACGACACCGACATGGGCGATGCCGAAACGCCCGGCGAGCCGCAGCGGCCGCGCAACTTTGGTAACAACGAGCCGCGCGGCCCGGACTACCGCGCCTTCACCATGAAATTCGATGAGACCATCGCCGCCGAGGAGCTGTGCGAGGCCGAGGAACTGGACCGTCTGCGCGGCTATCTCGACAAGCAACTGTCGAATTTGCAGGGCGTAGTCGCCCGCCTCGCCAACCGCTTGCAGCGCCGGCTGATGGCGCAGCAGAACCGCTCCTGGGAATTCGACCTCGAGGAAGGCCAGCTCGATCCGGCCCGGCTGTCGCGCATCGTCATCGACCCGATGCATCCGCTGTCGTTCAAGGCCGAGAAAGACATGCAGTTCCGCGACACCGTGGTGACGCTGCTCTTGGACAATTCCGGCTCGATGCGCGGTCGCCCGATCACGGTTGCCGCCACCTGCGCCGATATTCTGGCGCGCACGCTGGAGCGCTGCGGCGTCAAGGTCGAAATCCTCGGCTTCACCACCCGCGCCTGGAAGGGCGGCCAGTCGCGCGAGCAATGGCTCACCGCTGGCAAGCCGGCCAATCCCGGCCGCCTGAACGATCTGCGCCACATCATCTACAAATCGGCCGACGCGCCCTGGCGGCGCGCGCGCAAGAACCTCGGGCTGATGATGCGCGAAGGCCTGCTCAAGGAAAACATTGACGGCGAGGCGCTCGACTGGGCGCATAAGCGTCTGTTGGGACGTACCGAGCAGCGCAAAATCCTGATGATGATTTCCGACGGCGCGCCGGTCGACGATTCCACGCTGTCGGTCAATCCCGGCAATTATCTCGAGCGCCATCTGCGCTGGGTGATCGAGGACATCGAAACCCGTTCGCCGGTCGAATTGATCGCCATCGGCATCGGCCACGACGTCACGCGTTATTACCGCCGCGCCGTCACCATCGTCGATGCCGAAGAGTTGGGCGGTGCCATGACCGAGAAGCTGGCCGAGCTGTTCGAGGAAAACGCCTCCGACCAGCCGCGGCGCGGACCGGTGCGCCGCAGGCGCGTGGCGTGACCAGACGCTGGCTCACTGCCGGCATCGGGCTTGTAGCGTTTCTCTTTATTGCCGGCTATGCGTTGTCCGAAGAGCTGCACACCAGCCGCGCGCTCGGTCCCATCGACGTGCGCGCCACGCAGATCACGTCGTTCGATACCCGCGATCCCGCGCAATTGCGTTTTGGCGCACTGGAATTCCGCGGCGGTCTCGCGCTCACGTCGAGCGACCCCGCGTTCGGTGGCATCTCGGCGCTGCACATGGAGCCGGACGGCAGCCACTTCCTGGCGCTGACCGATAACGGCTCGTGGCTGCGCGCGCGCATCGTCTACGAAGACGGCAAGCCGGCTGGCATTGCCGACGCCGAGATGGCGCCGATGCTGGGCCCCGACGGCAGACCGCTGGCCGCGCCCGGCTGGTTCGATACCGAGTCGCTCGCGGAGGCCGACGGCATGCTCTATGTTGGCATCGAGCGCGTCGAAAAAATCGTGCGTTTCAATTATCGCCGCGACGGCCTCAAGGCCCGCGGCGAGCCAATTCCGGTGCCGGACGATTTCAAGACCTTCACCTTCAACAAAAGCCTGGAGTGCCTGACGGTGCCGCCGCCCGGCGCGCCGCTTGCAGGCGTTCTGATCGGCGTTACCGAGCGCAGCCTCGACGCGCAGGGCAATCATCGCTCGTATCTGCTCAAGGGCGACAAGGTGGCGCGGTTTTCGGTCAAGCGCAGCGACGGCTTCGATGTCAGCGACTGCACGATTTTGCCGCCGGCGGATCTGCTGTTGCTCGAGCGCAGCTATACGCGGCTGCGCAACATCCGCATGCGCATCCGCCGCATCCCGCTTGCGATGATCAAGCCGGACACCATGATCGACGGCAAGGTGCTGATCGTCGCCGACTTCGCCTACCAGATCGACAACATGGAAGGCATCGCGGTGCATCGCAACGCTGACGGGGAGACCATCATCACGCTGGTGTCGGACGATAATTTCTCATTCATCCAGCGCAATCTGCTGCTGCAATTCGCACTGGTCGGCGATTGAAAAGATAATGCCCGGCGCAAGGCCGGGCATGACAGCTTAGCGAGCGCTTAGAAAAACGTTCAGCTCGCCTTGGCTTGCTTCTTCACGATCTGTCGCTTGACGTCGAGCATCTTGGGCGCGAGGTCGGCGTCCTTGGCCTTGAGGAGGAAGGCATCGAGCCCGCCGCGATGGTCGACGGTCCGCAGCGCGTTGGCCGACACCCGTACCCGAAACCGGCGGTCGAGCGCGTCGGAAATCAGCGTGACGTTGCGCAGGTTCGGCATGAACCGGCGCTTGGTCTTGATGTTGGAGTGGCTCACTTTATGGCCCGACAGCGGTCCCTTGCCGGTCAGATCGCAACGCCATGCCATGGCTCGTTCCTCAAAATACGCCCGCGCCGATAGCGCCGGTCAATCCGATGATCGTGGAAGTCGGCCGGACGTATAGAGAGCGGGCTACGAAGCGTCAAGACGCGCCAATTCAGCGCTTTTAACCCTTTTTATGCGGCGGCAATGCCGCCTCCCGTTGGTCGAAAAACCGCCCGGGATCAAACATTCGACGCATTCGACGCCGACTTAAAGTGCTCTATCGAAGCCCGACGGTTTCAGTGCTTTCCTGTGGGGCGGCCGGCAGGCCACGCGCCGCGCCCCTTGCAAGCCGGTCAAATCAGCCGGCTATATACTTGGCGTCGGCCATTACCGGGCGAGACAATCGCGCCGGTGCGAAAGAGAGAATACCTTCGTGCTGGCACTACGCCGCGATTTGCCCCTCATGCTGATGCTTGCCTTGGCGTTCGGCGTTGCCGCGCCCGCTGGAGCGCGCGCGCAGGGCAAGCTGGAAGCGCGCTATTCGGTGACGATCGCCGGCATCCCGATCGGCAAGGGCACCTGGACGGTCGACATTACCGACACCCATTACAACTCGGTGGCGAGCGGCCGCACCAGCGGTCTGATGCGCGCTTTCAGCAGTGGCCAGGGCAACAGCTCCGCGCACGGCACGTTGCAGGCCGGTCAGCCGGTATCCTCGGTCTATGCCTCCATGATCGCCACCAGCAAAAAGTCCGATGAGGTCCATCTCACGGTCACCAACGGCACCGTCAAGGAATCCCGGCTTGAGCCGCCGCTCGACACCGATCCCGAGCGCGTCCCGATCACCGACGAGCACCGCAAGGGCATCCTCGACCCGATGACGGCCTCGCTGTTGCGCACGCCGGGCACGGGCGATCCGCTGTCGCAAGAGGCCTGTAACCGCACCACATCAGTGTTCGACGGACGGCTGCGCTACGACCTGCAACTCGCCTTCAAGCGCCTCGACCACGTCAAGGCCGACAAGGGCTATGCCGGTCCGGTGGTGGTGTGTGCGGTCTATTTCTCGCCGATCGCCGGCTACATCCCATCACGCGCGGCCATCCGCTACGTGTCCAAGCAGCGCGACATCGAAGTCTGGCTGGCGCCGATTGCCGGCACGCGCGTGCTGGCGCCGTATCGCGTGCAGGGGCCGACGCCGATCGGGCAGGTGGTGATGGAAGCCAGCGAATTTGTCTCGACTGCGCTGCCGACCCGCGCCTCCGCCAACGGCCCGAAGACGCAGTGAGCGAATCACGCTTGACTCTTTGGCCGGCGGAGTCTTTGCCCGCTGTTAACGTTTAGAGGGTCCTAACAGGCTTTTGAATCGGGTCGAACTACCCCATCTTGTGGTCCTGGGGGGTGGGCTTGCCAGATGTCGCCGTGAACGAACCCGCATAGAGCCCGAGTCAGTGATTCGGGCGCGGTTCGTTCCAGACTCGTTCTAATACTTAACCGCGGCGTGCGCTGTCGTCGCATTGTGATACAGAAATGCCTTCCTCCCTCATGTCCGGCCTTGTGAACGCGTAATGCCGATCTCCTTTTCTCCCCAGCCGAACCGGTCAGCGCGCGCGCGCGGCGCCGGCGTGACCGCCGTGCTGGGCCCAACCAATACCGGCAAAACCCACCTCGCCATCGAGCGCATGCTGGCGCACTCGTCGGGCATGATCGGGCTGCCGCTACGGCTATTGGCGCGCGAGGTCTACAACAAGGTGGTCGACCGGTCCGGTGCCGACGCTGTGGCGCTCATCACCGGCGAAGAAAAGATCAAGCCGCCGAACCCGCGCTTCTGGGTGGCCACTGTCGAGGCCATGCCGCGCGATCTCGACGTGGCGTTCCTGGCGATCGACGAGGTGCAGCTCGGCGCCGACTTCGTGCGCGGCCACGTGTTCACCGACCGCATGCTCAATATGCGCGCACGCGAGGAAACGCTGGTACTCGGCGCCGCCACGGTGCGGCCGATGGTCGAAAAGCTGCTACCGGGTGCCCACATCGTCAGCCGGCCGCGGCTGTCGACGCTGACTTACTCCGGCGAGAAAAAGCTCACGCGCTTGCCGCCGCGCTCGGCCATCGTTGCGTTTTCGGCCGAGGAAGTTTACGCCATTGCCGAATTGATCCGCCGCCAGCGTGGCGGCGCCGCGGTGGTGCTGGGCGCGCTCTCACCGCGCACAAGAAACGCCCAAGTCGCGCTCTATCAGTCCGGTGATGTCGATTATCTGGTCGCCACCGACGCCATCGGCATGGGCCTCAATCTCGACGTCGATCACGTCGCCTTCGCGGCCGACCGTAAGTTCGACGGCTATCAATTCCGCAAGCTCAACCCCGCCGAACTGGCGCAGATCGCCGGCCGCGCCGGGCGCGCCACCCGCGACGGCACCTTCGGCACCACCGGACGCTGCGACCCGTTCGAGCCGGAACTGGTGCAGGCGTTGGAAAGCCACAATTTCGAGCCGATCCGTTTGCTGCAATGGCGCAATTCCGATCTCGATTTCGCGTCGATTGGCGCGTTGCAGGCCTCGCTTTCAGCCTCGCCGAGCGAGCCGGGGCTCACGCGCGCGCCGACCGCCGAGGACATTCTCGTTTTGGAACACGCCGCGCGCGACGAGGATGTCCGCGCGATGGCGGTAAAGCCTCACACCGTCGAGCGGTTGTGGGATGCCTGCCAGGTTCCCGATTATCGCAAGATCGCGCCCGCCACCCACGCCGAACTGGCGGTCACCCTCTATGGATTCCTGATGCGAGAGGGTAACATCCCCGCCGATTGGTTCAGTCAACAAGTGGCGCAAGCCGACCGGACCGATGGCGACATCGATACCCTCTCCAACCGGATCGCGCATGTCAGGACCTGGACTTATGTCGCCAATCGCCCGGATTGGCTGGCCGATCCCGAGCACTGGCAGGGCGTCACCCGCGCGGTCGAAGACAAGCTGTCCGATGCACTGCATGAAAGACTGGCCGAACGCTTCGTGGACCGCCGCACCAGCGTGCTGATGCGGAGGCTGCGAGAGAACACGATGTTGGAAACCGAAATCGGAAAAACTGGCGAAGTCACCGTCGAGGGCCATGTCATCGGCCGGCTCGACGGATTCATGTTCGCGCCCGATGTCTCCGGCGCCGGCTCCGACGCCAAGGCGCTCAACGCTGCCGCGCAAAAGGCCTTGGCCGGCGAGATCGAGACGCGCGCCACCAAATTGTCGCAGGCGTCGAACGATCAACTGACGATGGCGAACGACGGCGCGCTGCGCTGGTCAGGCGACGTGGTCGGCAGGCTGACGGCTGGCGACGACGTGTTGCGGCCGCGCGTACGCATCGCCGCCGACGAGCATCTGACCGGACCGGCGAAAGAGCTGGTGCAGACCCGGCTCGATCTCTGGCTCAAGACCCATATCGAAAAAGTGCTGGCGCCGCTGTTCTCGCTCACCGCAGCCGATGACGTCATTGGCATGGCGCGCGGCATCGCGTTTCAAGTGGTGGAATCGCTCGGCGTGTTGGAACGTCAGAAAGTGGCCGAGGAGGTCAAGGGCCTCGACCAGCCGTCGCGCGCCACGTTGCGCAAATACGGCGTACGCTTCGGCGCCTATCACATCTATTTGCCGATTTTGCTCAAGCCGTTGCCGCGCTCGCTGGCGACTCAACTTTGGGCGCTCAAGCACGAGGCGCCGGACGCCAAGGGCGTTGCCGAATTGCTGCATTTGGCGGCGAGCGGTCGCACCTCGATGCCGGTCGACAAGGAGACGCCGAAGCCGCTCTACCGCACCGCCGGGTATCGCATCTGCGGCGAGCGCGCGGTGCGTGTCGATATTCTGGAGCGGCTCGCCGATCTGATCCGCCCGATTTTGTCATGGCGCGAAGCCTCGCCCGGCCCGAAGCCGGAAGGTGTGTTCGACGGCCGCGGTTTCACGGTGACCGGCGCGATGACCTCGCTGACCGGCGCCTCGGGCGAAGACTTCGCATCGATCCTGCGCTCGCTGGGCTATCGCATGGACCGCAAGCCGAAACCGGCTGAGGCGGCTCCGTCGGTCGACGTGCCGCCGGCCCAAATGCCGCCGACCGATGTGCCGCAAGTCGAGTCACCGCCGATCGAGGTCGCGAGCGCGGCCGCAGAACAAGAATCGCCGGCTGCCGATGTTCTGCCGACCGAGCCGGACGTAAAAAAAGAAGAAGATGTTGTTCTGGTCAGACCAGATGTCACGTCTGAGAACGTCGAGCAGAACAACAGCGAAGCTCCGGCGCCTCTTGCCGCTGCCGAGCCGGCGATGATCGAAGTCTGGCGCCCGGCCGGCCGGCACGAGAAGCGGCCGCATCGCCCGCGCCGTCCCGCCCGTGCGCAAAAAACCGCCGAGCAGGCACCCGCGCAAACCGCCGAGACTCCCGCCGCTGTTCCCGCCGAAACTGCAGCAGCGCCAGCAACTGCGGATGCCCCCGAGCGCAAGGATCATCAGCAGCGCCGCGATCGCCAAGAGCGTCAGGAACGCCAAGCGCGCCAGCAGCGCGTCGAGCGTCAAAGCAAAAGCTTCGAGCGCAAGGACAACGCGCAACGCCGCGACCGTCCGCCGCGCCGCGACAAAGGCGACCGGGTCGAGCGTGCCGAACGCGAGCAGTATTATGCAAAGCCTTTCGGCGGCTCGAAAACCAGCAGCGGCAAACAGGCCGATCCCAATTCGCCTTTCGCCAAGCTTGCGGCGCTCAAGCAGCAGCTCGAGCAGAGCACCAAAGAATCGTAAGGCGTGGACCGCCAACGCATCGACAAATGGCTGTGGCATGCGCGCATGGTGCGCACGCGCAGCGATGCGGCCGGGCTCATGAAAGCCGGTCATGTCCGGCTCAACGGCCGGCGCGTGACGGCGCCAGGCCACCCGGTGCGGGCCGCCGACGTGGTGACGCTGGCGCTCGACCGCGCGATCAAGGTGATTCGGGTCGAGGGCTTTTGCGACAAACGCGGGGACGCGCCCGCCGCCCGGGCGCTTTACCGTGATTTGACAAGGAGTTCCGGGGCCAAGGCCGTGCCTGAGGGCGGCAATTCCCGGTAAGGTATTTGGGCGCTTGAGCGTGGCTTGCGGTCCAAATAGCGCTACGATAGGCAACACGCTGATAATCGTGAGTTTCGGAGCCGGAATGACCTACGTCGTCAACGAAAGCTGCATTAAGTGCAAATTGATGGACTGCGTGGAGGTGTGTCCGGTGGACTGCTTCTACGAAGGCGAGAACATGCTGGTCATTCACCCAGACGAATGCATTGATTGCGGCGTCTGCGAGCCGGAATGCCCGATCGAGGCGATCAAGCCGGATACCGAACCGGGTCTGGAGCAGTGGCTGGAAGTGAACGCCGAATACGCCAAGATCTGGCCGAATATCACGGTCAAAAAGGAGCCGCCGGCCGACTCCAAGGAATTTGAAGGCGTGCCGGACAAGTTCAAGAAATTTTTCTCGCCCAAGGGTGGGGCCGGCGATTAAGCCGCGCCAGCCTGTCACCGGTAACCTTTGCGGGCCCTTGTGACGGCCCCGGCCGCTGCCGACGTTAACCGATATGACAAAATTGCAGGCTGGATAGCTCTGAATTGCGCTTTTGCAGCGCCATAAGGCTTTGATTTTGGCCAAAAATGTGCTATATATAGGAAATCCGATGAAGATGAAAAACGCCGCTACGGATGCGCTCCCCCTCTCGGGAGCCTTATTTTTCGCGGCTGTACCCAAGGGTTTTGACAAGAGGGCGTGTAACCCACGCGTGAGCAGTGGCAGGAAAACCGCGTCAAAAAGCTAAGAAAGGTTCCACCGGCATGAGCCGGCGACCCAAAAAGTCTGCCGAAGCGCGGCGGACCTCACATGCCTCGCGCGGCGCCGTTCGCGCCGGGGCCCCCTCAGCCAAAATGGCCGGCAGCCGCAAAGGCGCCGGTGAAGGAGTTTTGCCCGGAATGCCTACCAACAAGAAGACTACCCAGCGACAAGGCTTCAAGACCAACGAGTTCATCGTCTACCCGGCTCACGGGGTCGGCCAGATTCTGGCCATCGAAGAGCAGGAGATCGCCGGTGCGAAGCTCGAGCTGTTCGTCATCAACTTCATCAAGGACAAGATGACGCTGCGGGTTCCGACCGCCAAGATCGTGTCGGTCGGCATGCGCAAGCTGGCGGAAGCTCCGCTGGTCAAGCGCGCGCTCGAGACGCTCAAGGGCCGTGCCCGCATCAAGCGCACCATGTGGTCGCGCCGGGCGCAGGAATACGAAGCCAAGATCAATTCCGGCGACATCGTCGCCATCGCCGAAGTGGTGCGCGACCTGTACCGGTCGGACACCCAGCCGGAACAGTCTTATTCCGAGCGGCAGCTTTACGAGGCGGCCCTCGACCGGCTGTCGCGCGAGATCGCGGCGGTGCAGAAGATCACCGAGACCGAGGCGATCAAGGAAATCGAAGGTGCGCTCGCCAAGGGCCCTCGGCGTGGGCCCAAGCCCGCCGATGAGGCGGATGCCGAACCCGCCACCGAGGAAGAGGCGGCCTAACGGCCTCGTCCATCGCGGCACTACGAATTGAAAGGCCCGGCAGCGATGCCGGGCTTTTTTGTTTTGGCGGCGTGGTAGAACAGACTTGACCATAATCTTGTTTGGATAAGTTCATGGCGGAAGTCGCCGGCCAAGAACGACGCGCGCAGGCGGCGGTCACCATGGACCCGCCGCGGACGTTCCGCCGCGTGCCGTTGTTGCCGCATCAATTGCTGAGCAAGATTACCGCGCAGCGCGATCTGTTCGTGCTCGCGCATGTCGGCGTTCCTCGCATCGACGTCAAGACATGGACGCTGAGCATCACGGGCCTGGTGCGCGAGCCCGCGACGTTGAGCTTCGATCAGATCCGGCAAATGCCGAAGAAACAGGTCGAGGCCTTTCATCAATGCGCCGGATATCCGTCGAACCCGACGATCGCCACGCGCCGCGTCGGCAATGTTGTTTGGGGCGGCGTTGATTTGAAAACATTGCTCGACGGGTTAGGCGTTTTGCCCGAGGCGCGGTTTCTCTGGTCGTATGGATTGGATTCCGGCGAATACCAAGTCATTCGTTCGGACCTTTATCTGAAAGATTGCCCGCTCAACCGGCTCGAGCAAGGCGATATCTTGCTCGCCTACGAGGTCAACGGCGAGCCGCTCGATGCCGAACACGGATCTCCGCTGCGCCTGCTTGTGCCGGGATTTTACGGGACCAATTCGGTCAAATGGCTGTCGCGGCTGCATCTTGCCGATCGCCGCGCGCAGGGGCCTTTCACCACGCAGCTCTATAATGACGCGGTCGAAGGCGGCACGCGGCCGGTCTGGCAGATTGCGCCGGAGTCGGTGATCGTGAGCCCCGCGCCGGCCGCGCAAATCGGTAGGCAGACCATCGAAATATGGGGCTGGGCGTGGGCCGATGGTGGTGTGGCCGCCGTCGAGGTTTCAACCGACGGCGGACGGAATTGGCGTCCGGCGGAACTCGATCGGCCGAATGGTTGGGCGTGGCAGAAATTTCGTACCTCCTGGCAGGCGGAAGGCGCCGGGGAGGCGGTGCTGATGTCGCGTGCCACCGGCACGCAGGGCGCCGTGCAGCCGCTCGCCGACTGGCGGAACTGCGTTCATGCCGTGCCTGTGAGCAAGCGAGGTAGGGCCTAGCGCTCTTGGCGGACGCCGCGGGTTGCTCGTTCGGCCCGGCGCGTTTAGATAGACTCAAACGCCCATTGCAACGCAACGGAGATATCGATGACCGCCATTCGCGGCTATGTCGCGCCAACCCAGGAAACCGGCGCCCTCGGCGTGCATTCGCTCGACCAGTTCGTGCTGGCGGTTCCCGACGCCAATGTCGCGCAGGAATTCTACGGCAATTTCGGCCTCGACATCGCGCGCGACGGCAACACGCTGGCGATCAAGACCTTCGGCCACGAGCACCGCTGGGGCTCGGTGGTGGAGGGCAAGACCAAGGCGCTGCATCATCTTTCTTTCGGCTGCTACGCCGACGATCTGCCGCGGCTCAAGGCTCGCATCGAGAGCAGCGGCGTCACGCTGATCGACCCGCCTCCCGGCTTCGAAAGCAACGGCTTCTGGTTCCGCAATCATGAAAACGTTCTGATCGAGGTGAAGGTCGGCCTCAAGGTGTCGCCGGCGGGAAAATCCGACAGCCAGTGGTCGCCCGCGCCGGCGGGCCAAGCCGGCGCCACCATCCGCCAGAGCGCGCCGCCGGTGCGGCCGCGCCGGCTGTCGCATGTGCTGATTTTCACCGCCGATGTCGATGCCTCGATCAAGTTCTACGAGCGCACGCTGGGCTTAAGGCTGTCAGACCGCGCATCCGATCTCGTCGCCTTCATGCACGGCATCCACGGCAGCGATCATCATTTGCTGGCGCTGGTGAAATCGAGCGCGCCCGGCTTCCATCATTGCAGCTGGGATGTGTCGAGCATCAACGATATCGGGCTCGGCGCCATGCGCATGCACGACAAGGGCTGGACGAAGGGCTGGGGCTTGGGGCGCCACGTACTCGGCTCGAATTATTTCCACTATGTGCGCGATCCGTGGGGCAGCTTCTCGGAATATTCCTGCGATATCGACTACATCCCGAAAGAGAATCTCTGGCCCTCGGCCGACCACAAGCCGGAGGATTCGTTCTATCTCTGGGGTCCGGACGTGCCGCCGGAATTCACGATCAATCACGAGGCGGGTGAGGGCGGCTAGCGCGGCGGCAAACGCTCAAATGTCTGCAAGCCTTCGGAAATAATATGGAAGGGCTGTTTGTCGACGGTATAGATCGCCATTTGCGGCGCGCCAAACAGAGCAGGATCGTCAAGCGTGCCGACCTTGAGGACAATCCATGGCAGACCCGGTCGTCGCGTTGCGAGATGGGTCCCGCATTCGCCGCAAAATTCGCGCGTCACCGGGCTTTCGAGATCGGAACGCGAGAATTCGCGCGGTTCGCCGCTCGTGTAACGAAAGCCCTGCGGCGCCACGAGCATGAACATGTTCGGCGCGCCGCCGCTGATATACTGGCATTCGCGGCAATGGCACTGCGCCTTGAGGCGAGGTTCGCCGTCGGCCACGTAGCGAATTTTTCGGCAGTAGCATCCGCCTTCGGATTTCACGGTTGAAACCTCCGAAGACGGCGAATTTAACACGTCGTGGAAGAAGAGCTACCTTCATTTTGCGGGCGCGCCGGACGACTCCTCGGCGGCATTTCAATCTGCTATTTTTGTGTTTCATTCAGGAGGAATCAATGATCATAACCATTGTCACATTCAATTTGGCGAAGCCGACGACCCTCGAAGACATCACAAAAGTGTTTCAGGGAACGGCGCCAAAATATCGCGGCGTGCCGGGCATGATCCGAAAAAATTATTGGATGAGCGAAGATGGTCGGCGTGCCGGAGGCATTTACCTTTGGGCCTCCCGTGCCGACGCGGACCGGATGTTCACGCCGGAATGGGAGAAGTTCGGCGTGGCCAAATACGGCTCGTCGGCCACCGTCGAGTATCTTCATGCTCCCGTCATGGTGGACAATCGCGAGGGCACGATCAGCGTTGCCGCCTGATGGGACAAAAAAATCGCTGAATCGAGACGAAATGCGCCGAGCGCGTCCTAGTCCACCACCAGCTTCACCTTCGCGCCTGGCTTGAGTGCATCGTTGGGCCCGAGCCCGTTGAGCACGCGGAAGCGGTCGAGCGCATGATCGGCGGTCGCCATGTGGCGCGCCAGCGATTCCACAGTGTCCTTGGCGCCGACCGTGATGATCTTAAGACGCAGCGGATGAACTTGCTCGCTTTCCTGCAGGCTCATGCGGCGGAAGCTCGAAATCGATTCACGGAACGAACGGTCGACCGCGGTCGTCATATTTTTCGCCGCGAAAATGAAACGGTAGACATCGCTTCCGAAGCGCACGGCGAACAGGCGGAACGACCAGTCGTCGCCGCGGGCGGTCGCGGTGGCGGCGGTGAATCCATTGATGGTGAATTGCTCGACACTGGCGTGGTCGACTTTCTCCATCCATCCCGATTTCAAATAATCGGGCAGGGTCTGCTCGGCCGGCACGCTGACCACGTCGAGCCGCATCGCCTCGTTGCCTTCCTTGAGGCCGAGTACCGCTTGCGCGGTATTGTCGAGTGAGAATCCCGGCGGCGCCAAAAAAGTAAAGCCGAGCTTGGGATGCAGGAAACGCCGCCCGCGCACGAAACCTTCGCTCGGGTCCTCGCCATAGGGCAGGCCCTCGATATCGCCGAGATATTGGTCGCGATCGCGTTCGCCGGCGCCCGGACTGCTGAACTGGCGTGCATTGGCGAGCGCGTTCTTGACCCGCTCGGGTGTCGCCGGATGGCCGACGAGAAAATCGGGCGGGCGCGTATCACTGCTGCCGGCGGGCTTGAGATCGGCGTTGCGCTGCATATCGGTGAGGAAGCGCGAAGCGCCGTACGGATCGAAGCCGGCACGCGCGGAAATGCCGACGCCGATACCGTCGGCCTCGAATTCCTGCGCGCGCGAGAACGCCGCCAGCGTGTACTTGGATTTCGCGAGCGCCAGCGCGCCCATCTGCGGATCGCTGAGCACGTCGCTGACCACGTGGCCGATCAGCGCGGCCTGCCGCGCCTGGTCTTCGCGGATCTCGGCATGGTTGGCGATCACGTGACCCATTTCGTGCGCTAGCACCGAGGCGAGCTCGGCTTTATCATTGGCGAGCGCGATCAGTCCGCGCGTTACGTAGAGATGGCCGTTCGGCAACGCGAAGGCATTGATCGCGGGCGAGTTGAGGATCGTGACGTTGTATTTGAGGTTCGGCCGTTCCGAGGCCGCCACCAGCCGGTCGACGGTTTTCCCGATCTCCGCCTGCAGCCGGGCGTTTTCGTAAATGCCGCCATAGGACGCCAGGATGCGTAGATGTTCGCGCGTTTCCGCCGGTTGCGAATCGGCCTGCTCGGCGGTCTGCGGAACGGGCAGCGAAACCTGTTTGATATCCGGGGTGCTGGTGCAGCCGGCCAACAGCACGGCGAGCGCCAAGGTGTGAAACAAGCCGCGCCATCGCTTTGCCGTGATCGGTGATCCAGCCATGACCCGCATACTCAGTCTAAAACTTCGATCTGCTCGGGCGCCTCGGCCGTGATGATCGGGCCGCCGCGCTGCTCGATCCAGCCGCGCACCCGGATGCGGCGGCCTTCGAGTTTTTTAGGTTCTACCCCGGCGGTGGTGAAAGCTTTGCCAAGGCGCCGCAAAATGATGACGGTGAAATCCCGCGTCCAGCGCCGCCCGAAGTTCACATATAGTGGCCCCACTCTCGCGCACCGACAATACCTTGCCTTCCGCCAGCGCGAACTGACCCCGCACGGTTTGCTGGCGGGACAGGTTTTCCGCCGACAAAGGGGCGAAATTGGGATCGGCCCAAAGCCCGCGGCCGGCTGCGCGCGCCGCCCGCTCGGCGCTCAAAAGCCCGTCGGCGCAGGCTTTATCGCCCACCCGCGCCGACACCCCGGCGCGGCCCTGTTCCAGCAAAGCCTGCTGAACGGATTGTTGAGCATCACCCGCAAAAGCAAATGCAACTATGCGCCCGTAACGATCACGCTCGGCCGCGCCGAGACTTTCGAGCCGCAGCGTGTGTCCTGCGGTCAGCGCCTGCAGCGTCGTACGACTGTCGTCGGTGGTCTCGATTCCCGCGAGCCGCACTTCGCGGCCGTCGCTGAGCAATAGCGTCCGTCCGTCACGCGTCGCAGCGACGTCCCCAGTACCGATGCTGGTGAGCTTGCAGGGCTCCTGCGCTGCCGCATTGCACCCAAGGAAGGCGCATGCGGCGGCGATCCCAAGAATGCGTCGCAAACGGCGTTTCATGATGGCGGCCGGTTGCCGGAACTCGCTACAATGCCGGCGGATCATAGCCGCCATTGTGACCACCGGGGAGGGATCAATGTATCAGCGCCAGCCGCCCAATCGCCGCGCGTTTCTGCAAACGGCCGCCGCCGCGAGCCTGTTGATCGCGACCGGCGCGCGCGCCCAACCTGGGTGGCCCGACCGCGCAGTGAAGGTCATCGTGCCTTATCCGCCCGGCGGCTCGACCGACGTGCTGGCGCGCATCCTGGCCGACCGGATGAACCAGATCTACGGCCAGCCTTTCGTGATCGAAAACCGTCCCGGCGCCGGCGGCAATATCGGCATTGCCACCGTCACCGGCAGCACGCCGGACGGCTACACCATCGGCGCCGCCACCATCGGTCATTTCGCCATCAACCAGTTCCTCTACAAAGATATGCCGTACGACCCGGAGCGCGACCTGATCCCGGCGTCGCTGACATGGGAATTGCCGAATGTTTTCGTCGTCGCTACCGAGCACGTGCCGGCCAAGACGGTTGCCGAATTCATCACCTGGGCCAAGCAGAAGGGCCATGTCAGCTTCGGCAGTCCCGGCATCGGCACCTCGCCGCATCTGTCCGGCGTGCTATTCGACAAACGCGCCGGTCTCGATGCCGTCCATGTGCCGTTCCGCGGCGCGGCGCAGACCATCCCCGCGATGCTGTCAGGCGCGGTGGATTTCGCGATTGATAATCTCGCCTCTTACATCGGGCTTATCGAGTCGGGAAAAATGCGCGCGCTGGCGGTGACCTCGGCCAAGCGCTGGCCGACTTTGCCGGACGTGCCGACCATGGCGGAAGCGGGCATGAAGGATTTCGTCGTCACCTCGTGGGCGGCCTTCGTGTTGCCGGCCGCCACGCCGCGCCCGATCGTCGACAAGCTATCCACCACCATGAAGCAGATCGCGGCCGATATCGCGATCCAGAAGCGCTTTCTTGTGGCCGGCGCGCGCGTGCTTTCCAGCACGCCGGAGGAGGCGATCGCCTTTGCCAATAAGGAGCGGGCGATGTGGAAGGACGTGGTCGCGCTGTCGGGCCTCAAACCGCAATAGCGGCCGGCGTGCGCAAATCGCAACCTTGTGCTAAATCGCGACGCATCGGTCCCGTAGCTCAGCAGGATAGAGCAGCGGTTTCCTAAACCGAAGGTCGGAGGTTCGACTCCTCTCGGGACCGCCAGATTTCTAGGGGCGCGACATCAAGCCGGAGAGTGAATTGCGATGGCATTTCTCGTGAATCGGGCGCGCCGCGCCGCGCTGTTGGGCGGCATTGCCGCCTTGGCCGCCTTGCTGGGTCTCGCCGCGCCAGTCCACGCCGCCGATTATCCGAGCCGGCCGGTGACGCTGGTGGTGGCGTTCACGCCCGGCGGCCCGAGCGACGTACTCGCCCGCATCGTTGGCAAGAAAATGGAAGAGCTGCTCGGCGCGCCGTTCGTGATCGAGAACAAGCCCGGCGCCGGCGGCAACATCGCGGCCGATGCGGTCGCGCACGCAGCAAACGACGGCTACACGCTGCTGATGGGCAATAACAGTATCCTCGCCACCAATGAGAGCCTGTACAAAACGCTGACCTATAGTCCTGAAAAAGACTTCGTGCCGATCACGCTGATCGGCACCCAGGCTAATATTCTGGTGGTCAATCCGGATGTCCCGGCGCATTCGCTGAAAGAACTGATCGCGCTTTGCAAGGCGCAGCCCGGCAAGATCAATTTCGCCTCGTCCGGCTATGGCGCGGCCGCGCATCTCGCCGGCGAGTTGTTCAAGGCCGAGGCGCATGTCGATATCGTGCACGTGCCTTACAAGGGCGCGGCGCCGGCGTTGCAGGATGTGATCGGCGGCCACGACCAGATGATGTTTGCCACCGCCGCGTCGGTGGTTGGTTTCATCAAAGGCGGCAAGGTGCGTGCCATCGCCGTGACCACCCTCAAGCGCACGACGATCCTGCCGGATCTGCCGACCATGGACGAAGCCGGCTTGAAAGGTTTCGAGGCCAGCACATGGCACGGATTGGTCGCGCCCGCCGGCACATCGCCGGAAATCATCGCCAAGCTGCACGATGCGGCGGTCAAGGCGCTGCACGATCCGGGCGTGCAGGCCTCGCTCGGCCGGCTCGGCGTCGATATCGTCGGCGACACGCCGAGCGAATTCGCGGCCTATATCGCGACGGAAATTCCGAAATGGACGGCGATCGTGAAAGCCTCCGGCGCAACGGTGGATAAGTAGTCGCGCATGACCCCGAAAAGTGGGAACCGGTTTTCGGATGAGATCATGCGCAGGGAAAAACCATGACCAATCCCAATGGCGCGCTCGCGCGAAATGTGCGGCGTCTGGGCCATCTCGATCTGCCCGGCGCGGGCCAAGTCACCATTGCCGGTTCTTACGCTTTTGTGGGGCATATCCCGAATAAGCAGAACCTCGGCACCTCGATTGTCGATATCTCTGACCCGACAAAGCCGCGGCTGGTGGCAACCGTGACGCTCGACGATCCCACCTCGCATAGCCACAAGGTGCGAGTGGCCGGCGACTTGATGCTGGTCAATCACGAACGTAATCCGACGCCGATCGGACGGCGCGCCGAGCAGATGCCGGGCGTGCGCCGCGAACAGGATGCCGCCCTTGGGCGCGATCCGACGCGCGCCGAATTGGCGCAAAAGCTTAGCGTGAGCGAAGCCGATATTGTCGAGATCGAGGCTGCCGAGAAGCAGCCTTACCGCAATGGCGGCTTTCGCATTTACGACGTCGCCGACCCGTCAAAGCCCAGGCTGATCCATCATCAGCTGACCGGCGGCATCGGCGTGCATCGCTTCGATATGGATGAGCGCTACGCCTACATCTCCACCGAGATGGACGGTTTCATCGGCAATATCCTGGTCACGTACGACCTGCGTGATCCGAAAGCCCCAAGGGAAGTCTCGCGCTGGTGGCTGCCGGGGCAGAATATCGCCGCTGGCGAAAAACCAAGCTGGTCCGGCAAGCGCCATCGGCTGCATCATGCGCTGCGCTTCGGTCATGAAATGTTCGCCAGTTGCTGGCATGGCGGCTTCCGCATCGTCGACGTGGCCGATCTCGGCAAGCCGAAAACGGTAGCGTCCTACAATTATCACCCGCCATTTCCGGAGCCGACCCACACCGCGATGCCGGTGCCCGGCAAGATCGGCGGCAAGCGCATCGCGCTAACCATCGACGAAGAAGACCAGGCGCAGAGCGCCAATGAGGAACAAGTCCGCCGCGGCCGGCCGCACGCCGGCATCTGTGTCTTCGACATCAGCGATTATGCCAACGTCAAACCGCTGTCGCTGTTCGAGGTGAGCGAGTTGGACTCGCCGTTTGCCCGCACCGCCGGCGCGCGTTTCGGCGCGCATCAGTTCCATGAACGCATGACCGGTACGCTAGTGCACGCAGTATGGTTCGGCGGCGGCTTGCGCATCATCGACGTGGCCGACGCGTCGGCGCCGCGTGAGGTAGGTTATTTTATTCCGGAACCGGCGGGTGGGCGCGCCGCGCCGCAAAGCAACGACGTGATGCTCGATAAGCGCGGGCTGATTTATGTCGTGGACCGACTGGTCGGATTCGACGTGCTCGAATACGCCGAACACGCCTGATCTATTCGGCGCTCCGATAAAACGTCGCGGCATCGGCGCTGAACGCCTTGCGCGACTGCGCATCGAGATAAACCATGTGCCCGCCGCGATAGAGCTTGAGCTGCGTGCGCCCCGGTGCATCGGCCTGCGGCAGGTGATCGAGCACGTAGCGGGTCATGCCGTAGGGCGTGACCATGTCCGAAAGCCCATGCGCGATCAGCAGGCGGAATGACGGGTTGAACGCGAGTAGCGTGCGCAGATCGTCTTCGGCGCTGGCCTGCATCCGGCCGCCCTGCCAGTCCCAATGACCGGTTACGTCGTTGGCGAGCAGCGCATAAGTCATCTCGGTTTTGAAACCGAGCTCGTTGCGGGCATAAGCGGCCATGGCGCCGCCGTAGGCGCGCGACACGCCGTCGAGGATCGGGTCCGGTCCGTGCGCCGAACGATTTTCCGGATAGGGGTCGTCGACCGCGAAATTTGCGTCGTAGCGGCTCACGATCTTGCCGTCCGGGCGCAGGCTTTTCACAAATGCGTCCGCCACGAAGCCGCGCGCCTGCGTCACCACGTCGACCGGCAAACCGGTCATCTGCGCCACGCGGCCGTAGAACGCCTTGGCCGTGACGCCTTGCGGGCCCGCGGCGGCCATGGTCACCAGATAGTCCGTCATGGCGAATTTTTCCGCCTCGGCCAACGCGGCAGGGCTGAAAGCATTCTTGCGCTCGAGCGCGGCCGCCGCCAGCGACGGTAATTGCAAAGCCGCGCGCAGGGCGGACTCGTCGTCGCCAAAAGTGAGCCAGCCTTGCAGCATCGGCGACAGCATCACGATACCGGAGGTAACGATGCCCTGGTCGCGTTGCAGCGCGCGCGCCACCTTGGCGGCGCGAAAGCCGCCATAACTTTCGCCGAACAGATATTTCGGCGACGTGTCGCGGTTGTTCTTGGTGACGTAGAGCGAAATCGCCTTGGCGAATGAATCGGCGTCAGCGCGGATGCTCCAGAAATGCTTGCCGTCGTCCGGATTGACCGCGCGGCTCCAGCCGGTGCCGATCGGATCGATCAGCACCAAATCGGTGAAATTGAGCCAGGTGTCGGGATTGTCGCGCAACGTCGCGGTCGCGGCATCGCGGCCGTCCGGCCCGAGATCGAGAATGCGCGGCCCGACTAGGCCGAGATGCAGGAAGGCCGACGCCGCGCCCGGCCCGCCATTGAACACAAAGGTAAGTGGCCGGTTTGCAGGCGCGCCCTTTGCCACATAGGCGGTGTAGAACACCGCCGCGCTCTGGTTGCCGGATTGGTCGTAGAACGCCAGCGTTCCGGCCGTCGCCGTATAGGCGAGCTTGCCTCGCGGGGTGTTGATCGAATGCTCGGTGACGGCATCGGCCGGCAGCAGGCGCAGGACGCCTTTGCCGGTTTCGTGCTGCTCGGCTCGGGCCGGTTTTTCTTGTGGCTTGTCCTGCGGTTTTTCTTGCGCAGCGGCGGAACCGAGTGCGCCGGCGAGGATGATCGCCAGCGCGAGACGCGACATTGAAGAAACTTTCATGGCACGCCGCACTCCTGCGATCGAAACGTGCCCCCAGCCTCTAATAAGCTCTAACGCCGCCGGAAGTTCGGCCGGCGCTGCTGCGGGCCAGGCATCGGTGCGTCGCCCTTGTGGCGGAAGCTGATGCGTCCGCGCTGCAAGTCATAAGGCGACATTTCCACGATCACGCGGTCGCCGACGCCGGTGCGGATGCGGAACTTGCGCATCTTGCCGGCGGTATAGGCCAGCACCTCGTGCTCGTTATCGAGTTTCACCCGGAAATTGCCGTCCGGCAGAACCTCGGTCACCGTGCCGTCGAACTCCAGCAGTTCTTCCTTCGCCATCCAGTTCGTCTCCCTAGCGCTGCCCGCGGTGGCCGGCGTTGCGACGCGGCTCATTCGGGCGCTGGAGGAATGTAACATTTCCGATGCTGTTTGGCTCCCCTGAAGCGGCTTCCTGCCGGGGGGCCTGGGCGTGGCCGCCCTGATGGCCGTTCTGGCTCGGGCGGTTTTGGTGGCCGTTGTGGGAGCGGTGGCCGTTATTGCCGTGATGGCCGTTGCCGCCACCATGCCCGCGCTGCTGGCGATTGTTGCGTTGCGGCCGGCCATTGTGGCGGTGGCCGGCATTTTTCTGGTCCGGGTTATAGGCGGGGCGTTGGCCGGTGCGGCGGTCGGTCGAGGGGATCGACATGCGGATCAGCCGTTCGATATCGCGCAGGAACGGCGCTTCCTCATAGTCGCAGAACGAGATCGCCACGCCGGCGGCGCCGGCGCGCGCGGTGCGGCCGATGCGGTGGACGTAAGATTCGGGGATGTTCGGCAGGTCGTAATTGAACACATGGCTGACACCGTCGACGTCGATGCCGCGGGCGGCAATGTCGGTGGCGATCAAGGTGCGCAATTTGCCGTCACGGAAGGCGGCGAGCACGCGCTCGCGCTGGTTCTGCGACTTGTTGCCGTGGATCGCTTCGGCGCTGAAGCCGGATTTCTGCAGGGCGCGCACGACCTTGTCGGCGCCGTGCTTGGTGCGGGTGAATACGAGGACGCGGTCGACCGTCTCGCTCTTGAGCAGCTCGGCCAGCAGCGCCGGCTTCGATGCTTTGTCGGTCAGGATGACGCGTTGTTCGACCTTCTCGACCGTGGACGCCGCCGGCGTCACCGACACGCGGGAAGGATCGCGCAGCATCGCGTCGGCGAGCCTGGTGATTTCCTGCGGCATGGTGGCGGAGAAGAACAGCGTCTGCCGTTCTTTGCGCAACATGGCAACGATCCGCTTGATGTCGTGGATGAAGCCCATGTCGAGCATGCGGTCGGCTTCGTCAAGCACCAACACCTCGACCTGGTCAAGGCGTAGCGCGCGCTGGTTCACCAAGTCGAGGAGGCGGCCGGGCGTGGCCACCAGCACTTCGACGCCGTGCGCCAGCGAGCGGATTTGTTTGTTGATCGGCACGCCGCCGATGGCGAGCGCGATGGAGAGCGGGCGGATGTGCCGGCCATAGGCGCGGAAGCTGTCGGCAATCTGGCCGGACAGTTCGCGGGTCGGCGAGAGCACCAGAACGCGGCAGGCTTTTTTGTCGGGCCGCAGCCGCTTGGTGTGCAGGTGATTGATGATCGGCAGCGCGAATGCCGCGGTCTTGCCGGTTCCGGTCTGCGCAATGCCGATGACATCGCGGCCTTGCATGGCGATCGGAATGGTCTGGGCTTGGATCGGCGTGGGAGTGAGGTATTTTTCTTCCGCAAGCGCGCGGACGATCGGCTCTACGAGGCCGAAATCGTTGAATGAAGTCAAAGAGTCTCTTTCTTAATAAGGCGAGCCGGCCGGGTCGCTGATGCGAACGGCGGAATCGCGGGGTTCAAAGACATCCCGCGTGGCCAGGGTTGTCGTCAGGTTGAGAAACGGAAGAGGCGGGGCGAAATTCGTTTTAATGAGTTTCGTGCACGCAGCCCGCAAACCCGAGATCGGGTGTTCATCCGTTGGCGGTCATATGACAGGTGGTGGTGGTCTTTTCAAGGCAGGTTTCGCGACTATTCCGCCAAATGATGACTAAACTGGCGGAAACCACCCATTTCACCTCATGGACAAGGCGCTTTAGATCGGGGAATGTCGGGCTCGAAAACTCCAATTCAGCCCATTGCAAGCGACCCGGAGCCGTTGAAATGCCCTTTCCCAGGGCCTCCCAGGCCCTTTCCCGCTTTACCGTCCTCGATCTCACCCGCGTGCGCTCGGGGCCGACCTGCGTCCGCCAGCTCGCCGACTGGGGCGCCAACATCGTCAAGATCGAAACGCCGCCGCATCTCGTCGACGGCGAAGGACCCGGTGGTCCGCGCGAAGGCTCGGACTTCCAGAACCTTCAACGCAACAAGCGCAGCATGACGCTCGACCTGAAATCGCCGCAAGGTCTCGCGGCATTCAAGCGGCTGGTTGAGAAAGCCGACGTGGTGGTGGAGAATTTTCGTCCCGACGTGAAGGATCGGCTTGGCATTGACTACGACAGCCTGCGAAAGATCAACAAGCGCATCATCCTTGGTAGCATCTCCGGTTTCGGCCAGGACGGGCCTTACGCCAAGCGCCCGGGCTTCGACCAGATCGCGCAAGGCATGGGCGGGCTGATGTCCATCACCGGCCTGCCGGGGCAGGGCCCGGTGCGTGTCGGTATTCCGGTCGCCGATCTCACCGCCGGACTGTTTTGTGCGCTCGGCATCATGACGGCGCTGCTCGAACGCGAGACCTCCGGCGAAGGTCAGTGGGTGTCGACCTCGCTGCTGCAGGCGCAAATCTTCATGCTCGATTTCCAGGCTTCGCGCTTTCTGACCGAAGGGCTGGTGTCGAAGCAGGCCGGCAACAATCACCCGACCTCGATTCCGACCGGCGTGTTCAAAACCAAAGACGGATATCTGAATATCGCGGTCGCCGGCGCGGTGATTTGGGAACGTTTCTGCAACGCGGTCGGCTATCCGGAATGGATCGCGTCCCCCGACTACAAGAGCGGCAAGCTGCGGCTGCAAAACCGCGACGTCCTCAATGCCGAAATCGACAAAGCGACCGCGAGGAAATCGAGCGCCGAGTGGGTCGACATCTTCAACAAAGTCGGCGTGCCTTGCGGCCCGATCTATTCGATCGATCAGGTCTTCGCCGATCCGCAGGTCAAGCATCTCGGCATAGCGCAGGAATCCGCGCGTTCCGACGGCAGCCGGCTCGGTCTGGTCGGCCAACCGTTCAAGCTGTCGCGCACGCCGAGCAAGATCGCGGCGCGGCCGCCGAACCTCGGCGAGCATACCGACGAGATTCTCACCGAATTCGGTTTCGGCGCCGATGAAATCAAGACGCTGCACGAGTCGAAAGCAGTTTAAGGAGCAAGCAATGTCACAAACCGACAAAATGCTGTCCCGCAAAGAGGGCGGCGTCGGCTATATGATCTTCAACAATCCCGAGCGTCACAACGCGGTGTCGCTGGACATGTGGGAGGCCGCGCAGGGCATTCTCGCCGGCTTTGCCGCCGACAAGGCGGTCCGCGTCGTGGTGGTCACCGGTGCCGGCGGCAAGGCCTTCGTGTCGGGCGCCGACATTTCCAAGTTCGAAAGCGAGCGCTCCAGCAAGGAGGCGATCGATCACTACAATGTCGTGGTCGATAAGGCCAACAGCGCGGTCTACGAATTCCCCAAGCCGACCATCGCCATGATCCGCGGCTATTGCATCGGCGGCGGCGTCGGTCTGGCGCTGTGCTGTGATCTGCGCATCTGCTCGGACAATTCGAAATTCGGCGTGCCGGCGGCGAAGCTCGGCTTAGGCTACGGCTTCAAGGGCATCAAGAAGCTGGTCGATGTAGTCGGGCCGTCCTTTGCCAAGGAAATTTTCTTCACCGCACGCCAGTTCACCGCCGCCGAGGCCTTGCAGATGGGCCTGGTCAACCGCGTGCTACCGGAAGCCGACCTCGAGAAATATGTGCAGGACTATGCCGCCACAATCAGCGGCAACGCGCCGCTCACTGTGAATGCGGTCAAATACATCGTCGGCGAGGCCGTCAATGACGGCGGCGACCGCAATCTCAAGCGCTGCGCCGATCTGGTGGCGGAGTGCTTCGCTAGCAGCGATTACAAGGAAGGCCGCACTGCGTTCATGGAAAAACGCAAGCCGGCCTTCACCGGCTCATAAGAAATTTCACTCCCCGGGAAAACGGGGAGGAGCTCAAATAACGGGAGGATTTGCGTGGCGTCGGTTGAGTTGCGGGGCCTGACCAAGCGATATGGCGATGTCGCGGTGGTGGACGACATTTCGCTTGCCATCGAGCACGGCCATCTGGTCTGCCTGCTCGGCCCCTCGGGCTGCGGCAAGACCACGACGCTGCGGCTGATCGCCGGCTTCGTCGAGCCGAGCGCCGGTGAGATCCTTGTCGGCGACAAATTGATTTCATCGCCCGCCCATTCGCTGCCGCCCGAACGGCGCAGCATGTCGATGATCTTCCAGAGCTACGCGCTGTGGCCGCACATGACGGTGGCCGAGAACATCGTCTACGGCCTCAAGCTGCGCAAAATGGATCGCGCCACCATCGGCAAGAAACTCGACGCTATTCTTGCCACCACCAAGCTGGCGCCGCTGGCGCAGCGTTATCCCGGCGAATTGTCCGGCGGTCAGCAGCAGCGTGTCGCGCTGGCCCGCGCCCTGATCGTCGAACCGGAGACGCTGTTGCTCGACGAACCGCTATCCAATCTCGACGCCAATTTGCGCGAGGAAATGCGCTTCGAGGTGCGCCGCCTGCACGACACTTATCGTTACACCACGGTTTATGTCACCCACGATCAGTCGGAGGCGATGACCACGGCGGATCTCATTGCCGTCATGAATGCCGGCAAGATCGAGCAGGCCGGAACGCCGGAAGACATCTACGACCGGCCGCGCTCGGAATTCGTCGCGCGCTTCATCGGCTCTAGCAATGTGATCAAGGGCAAAGGCCTGGACGCAACCCACGTCGATTTCGCCGGCGTATCGCTGCGCTGTGTCGGCGAAAAGATTGCCGCCGGCGCCGCCACCTCGGTCTCGATCCGCCCGCATGACATCAAGTTATCCGCGACGCAGCCGCAGGCGGAAAACGTGGTGCCTGCCACGGTGACGCGGCAGGTCTTTCTCGGCGGCAGCCGGGACTATATGGTTGAGGCCAAGGACGGCACGCAATTGCGCGCCGTTACCGCTGCGACTGAGAGCATCGCGCAGGGCAGCGCCGTCTGGCTGCTCCTGCCGCCGGAAAAATGCCGGGCGCTCATGGGCTAGCAAGCTCTTGGGCTAACAAGAAGACGTTCGCGGGGCGAAACAACAAGAAGGCCATTTGGCCAAGCTTTGGAGGATACGCGATGAAGGGTTCAAAAATCTCACGCCGCGACGTGGTGATAGGTTCGGGCGCGCTCGTCGCGGGCGCCGCGTTCTCGACCCGCGTGCTGTCGGCGGCGCCACCATCGAGCCCGGTTACGCCGGCGCTGATCGAGGCCGCCAAGAAGGAAGGCAAGGTCACCTGGTACACCTCGATCGACCTGAAGCTGTCCGAGCAGATCGGCAAGGCGTTCGAGGCCAAATATCCGGGCGTCACCTGCAAGGTCGAGCGCAGCGGTGCGGAGCGTCTGCTGCAGCGCATCAGCCAGGAATATTCCGCCAATGTGCACGCCGTCGACGTGGTCAACTCATCCGATGCGGCGCTGCTGGTCTACTGGAAAGAGCAGGGCATGCTGGAGCCCTACGTTCCGGAAGACGTGGCCAAGTTCTATCCGGCCGAGCACAAGGACGTGGACGGCATGTTCGCCAGTTTCCGCGTTTATCTTTGCATCATCGCCTACAACACCACGCTGGTGAAAAAGGAAGACGCGCCCAAGAGCTTCGCCGATCTGCTGCTGCCGCAATGGAAGGGCAAGATCGTCAAGGCGCATCCGGGTTACAGCGGCACCATCATGACCGCGACCTACCAGACCTCGCGCGATCTCGGTTGGGGCTACTTCGAGAAACTCGCCCAGCAGAACGTGCTGCAGGTGCAGTCGGCCGCCGATCCGCCGAAGAAAATCGCGCTCGGCGAACGCGCGGTGATGGCCGATGGCGTCGAATATCTGATTTTCGCGGAAAAGGAGAGCGGCCAGCCGGTCGAGCCGGTCTACGCCACCGAAGGCACGCCGCTGATCGTCGGACCGAACGGCATGTTCAAGGCCGCGCCCAATCCGAACGCCGCGAAATTGTTCCAGAGCTTCTGTTTCACGCCCGAATGCCAGCAGCTCTGCATCGACATCGGCGGCCTGCGCTCGGCGCATCCCAACGCCAAGGACAAGCCCGGCCGCACGCCGCTCAGCCAGATTAAGCAGATGAAAGACGACGCGGCGGCGGTGTTGAAGCAGGGCGAAGAGATCAAGGCGCACTACGTCAAGCTGTTCCATGTTTAGAGAAACAGAGCACGCCATGACCAAACGGTTTTCGAAACGCGATGTGCTCAAAGGTGCTGGGGCGCTTGGCCTCAGCGCCTTTGCCGTGCGAGCCGCCGCAGCGCCTGCGGCGGAGGCGGTGACGCCGGCTCTGATCGAATCGGCGAAAAAAGAAGGCAAGCTTGCGTTTTACACGGCGATGGATTTGCAGTTCGCGGAACGCCTCGGCAAGGCATTCGAGGCGAAGTTTCCCGGCATCGTTGTGCGCGTGGAGCGATCCGGCGCCGAGCGCGTTTTTACCCGCATCGGTCAGGAATATTCCTCCAACATCCACGCTGTCGATGTCGTCAACACCGCGGACCAGGCGCATTGCATCATCTGGAAAAGCAACGGCTGGCTCGCGCCCTACATCCCCGAAGAGGTCGCGAAGTATTACGACAAGCGTTACTACGACCCGGAGGGGCTGAGCATAACGACGCGAATTCTGATTTCGCCGATCGCCTACAACACGAACCTGGTAAAGAAGGAAGAGGCGCCGAAAAGCTTCAAGGACCTACTCGATCCGAAATGGAAGGGCAAACTGGTCAAGGCGCATCCGGCCTATAGCGGAACGATCATGAATTCGACGTTCGAGGTCGCGCGTGACCTGGGCTGGGACTACTTCGTGAAGCTGGCGACGCAGAACGTCATGCAGGTCCAATCTGCCACCGACACGCCAAAAAGAATAGCGCTCGGCGAACGCGCGGTCATGGTGGACGGCGCCGGCTATCTCGTCATCCGCGGCAAAGAAGCCGGCCAGCCGGTCGAGATCGTCTATCCGGAGGAGGGCACGCCGCTCGCTACCGGGCCGAGCGCGGTCTTCAAGGCCGCACCCAATCCGAACGCCGCGCGCCTGTTCCAGAACTGGATGCACTCGCGCGAGGGCCAACAGATGATCGTCGACGATGCCCGCCAGTATTCGCCGCATGGCCAGGCCGTTGAAAAGCCCGGCGTCCGCAAGCTCGCCGACATCAAACTGATGGCGGAGGATCCGCAGGGCGTCTACACGCAGGCCGACGCGGTCAAGAAGCGGTACGAAGAAATTTTCAAGGTGTGATGACAGTCGCTATTCCAGCAACACAGGCGTCGGCGCAACGGAAATTCGGCATCGACTGGTCGAAGCCGGTGCTATTGGCGTTCGCGTTGGTTCTGTTCGTGCTGATCGTGATGCCGCTGTCGTGGCTGGTCTACTACGCCTTCATCGACAAAAATGGCGCATTCACTGTCGCCAATTTCGGCCGCTTGGTATCGGATGCCGACTTTCTCGATCCGCTGCTCACCACGTTCACGCTTGCGACTCTGTCGGCGCTAATCTGCTGCGTTGTGGCAGCGCCGATGGGCTGGCTGGTGGCGCGCACCGACATGCCGCTGCGCCGTACCGTGCGGCTTCTGGTAACGGCGTCGTTCGTGACGCCGCCGTTCCTCGGCGCCATCGCCTGGGAGCTGCTGGCGGCGCCCAATAGCGGCCTGCTCAACCAGCTTTATCGCGAGATCACCGGCGCGCCGCCGGACGCGCATCTGCTTAATATTTACAGCTTCTCCGGGCTTGTCTTCGTCATCAGTTGCTACACATTTCCCTATGTGTTCGTGTTGGTCGCCAACGCGCTCGACCGCACGCCCGGCGATCTGGAAGATGCCTCCGCCATTCTCGGCGGCAGTACCTGGGACACCGCGCGCCGCATTACCATTCCGCTGGCGCTGCCGGCGGTGCTGGCCGGCGCGCTGGTGGCGTTCCTGCAGGCCATGACGCTGTTCGGCTCGCCGGCGATCCTGGCGATGCCGGCCGGCTTCCACACCATGACCACCAAAATCTGGAGCCTGTTCCAGTTTCCGCCCAAGCCCGAACTCGCCGCCGCTGCGTCGCTGCCGCTGCTGATCCTCACCGTCATCCTGCTGCGCGCCGAGCATATGGCGCTCGGCCGGCGCGGCTATTCGGTGGTCGGCGGCAAGAACAGCGAGCCGCGCATCGTGCGGCTGGGCCTGTGGCGCTGGGTCATGCTGGCGGTCGCCATGATCGTGCTGATGTGTCCGGTTTTCCTGCCTTATTTCGCGCTTTTCAATGCGGCGTTTTCCAAGGTGGCTTCGCATCTGATCTCGCTCAGCAATTTCACCTTGCAGAACGTGCATTTCGTTTTCTACGAATTGTCGGCAACCCAGCTCGCGCTGCGCAACACGTTCATTCTTGGCACGCTGGCTGCGACCGCCGGCACCATCCTGGCGCTGGTGATTGCTTACGTAAACGCACGCCAGGCCGTCACCGGCTATCGCGTGCTTGGATTTCTGGCGACCGCGCCGGTCGCCATTCCCGGCATCGTGCTCGGCGTCGGATTGTTCTTCACCTACACGCGACCGCCTTTCGTGCTCTACGGTACCATCTGGATTCTGCTGATCGCTTTCGTGACGCTGGCGATGCCGGCGGCCTATCAGCAACTGCAATCGGCGTTCCGTTCGGTGCATCCCGAGCTGGAAGACGCCAGCCGCATTCTGGGCGCCACGCGGCTGCGCGCGCTCTGGCAGATCACCGCGCCACTGTTGCGCACCAGTGTGATCGCCACCTGGTGCTTCATCTTCGTCGGCGTGATCCGCGAATTGTCGGCGGCGATCATGCTGTTCACCTCGGAAACCAAGGTGCTGTCGGTGCTGATTTACGATCTCAACGAAAGCGGCGATCTCGCCGCTATTTCCGTTCTTGGCCTGCTGATGCTGGTGCTCACGTTTACCATCGTGGCGCTGGCCAACAGCCTGCGTGGACGAAACACGCGTCGTAACGTCGCGGTTGGGTGACATTCGTGACCGGTAATCTTCCCAAAGTTTCCGTCGCCGAACAGCTCGCCGCGCGCATCGTTGCGTTCGATGTCAAAAAACTGCCGTCCGCCGTCCGCGTCAAATGCGAGGACCTGCTGGTGGACGTTGCCGGGCTTTGCCTCACCGCGCGCAACGAAGATTACGTCAAGGCAGCACTTGCCGGCCTCGACGATGACGGGCCATGCACGGCGATCGGCCACGCTCGTACGCTGAGCTCGGCCGGCGCCGCTTTCGTCAACGGCACCGCGGCACATGGCGAGGATTTCGACGACACCTTCGAGGGCGGGCCGGTGCATGCCGGAGCGGTGGTGGTGCCGGCGGTGCTGGCGGCCTGTGAACGCCACAAGGCGGATGGCGCCGCGGCGCTGCTCGGCATCGCGGTCGGCACCGAGGCGATGTGTCGGCTTTCCACCGTGGTGCCGAAGGCGGTGCACAAAGCCGGCTTCCACCCGACCGCGATTTTCGGCGTGATGGGCACGGCCGCTGGCGTCGGCGCTGCATTGGGCCTCAACGCCAAACAACTCGTCGATGCGCTCGGCATCGCCGGCAGCTTCGCCTCCGGCATCATCGAATATCTCGCCGAAGGCACCTGGACCAAGCGGCTGCATCCCGGCTGGGCCGCGCAATCGGGCATCCGCGCGGCGCTGCTGGCGCGCGGTGGTTTTCTTGGGCCCCGTACGGTGTTCGAGGGCGTGCACGGATTGTTTCACGGCTTCGCGCACACCACGCAAGGCGACTACGCCGCGCTCGAAGACTTCGGCGAGACCTGGGTGACCGAGACGCTCGCCTTCAAGCCTTATCCCTGCGGCACCATGGCGCATCCTTACATCGATTGCGCCCGGCGGCTGGCGGCGCGCGGCATCAAGGCCGGGGACATCAAGGAAATGGTCTGCGAGGTGGCGGAAGGCACCGTGCACCGGCTGTGGGAGCCGCTCGCCGCCAAGCAGCGTCCGCCCAACGGCTATGCCGCGAAATTCGCGACGCCGTTCATCCTTGCTACCGGTTTTGCGAAGGGCGGGGTCGGGCTCGGCGACTTCACCGACCAGGCAGTACATGACCCGGCCGTGCTCGCGCTCGCCGCCAAGGTGCGCTACGTGATTGACCCGGATAATCCTTATCCGAACGGCTTCACCGGCCACATCCGCGCCGTGCTCAATGACGGCAGCGTGATTGAAGAACGGCAACCTCACTTTCGAGGAGGTGCTAATGAGCCGCTGACGCGCGCCGACATCGCGGAGAAATTCGCGCTCAACGCGCGTCACGGCGGCTGGGACGACAAGCGCAGCGCCGCTGCGCTCAAGCTGTTGGCGACGCTGTACAATGGCAAGATCGATCTGGCTTCGTTTCGGGGGTAAATAAATGGCTGCAGACAAAGAGCTCGCCGGTAAAGTCGCCGTCGTCACCGGCGCCGGGCGCAATATCGGCCGCGCCATTGCGCTGCAATTAGCGCAAGCCGGTGCGTCGGTGGTGGTCAATGTGCGTTCAAATCAGGCGGAAGCCGATGGCGTCGTGCGCGAGATCGAGGCCGCCGGCGGCAAGGCGATTGCGGCGCTCGCCGATGTCGCCGATCCCGCTGCGGTCGAGGCGATGGCGCAGGCCGCGCTCAAGCGTTTCGGCCGCATCGACATCCTTGTCAACAATGCTTCGCTGCGCCGCGAGCAGCCGATCGACAAGATGAGCTACGCCGATTGGCGCGAGGTGATGGGCACCACGCTCGACTCGGCGTTTCACGGCGTGCATGCCTGCCTGCCGGCCATGAAAAAAGCCGGCGGCGGCACCATCATCAATGTCGGGGGCCTGAGCGCTCATATCGGCTCGAAAGGTCGTGCCCACGTGATGACCGCGAAAACCGCGCTGCTCGGCTTCACCCGCGCGCTTGCGCACGATCTCGCCGCCGACCACATCACTGCCAATTGCGTGGTGCCGGGCGCCATCGACACCACGCGTCCTGGCTCCTCGCCCAACCCGGCGCATCATCTCACCCACGGCACCATTACCGGCGAGCGCGGCAAGCCCGACGACGTTGCCGCCATGATCCGTTTTCTGTGCGGGCCCGGCGGACGTTACGTCACGGGCCAGACCATCCATGTCAGCGGCGGCGCTTATCTGGGGTCGTAGCCGCGCGCGCCTTAAAGTGCTATTTCACGTCCACGTTAGTTCCGGGTAACAACGAGGCTGCCATGTACACCGAGCTCAAGCTTTTCATCGACGGACAGTGGCTCAACGGCGAAGGCCGCAAGGGCGAAGACGTGATCAACCCGGCGACCGGCAAGGTGCTCGGGCATCTGCCGCATGCCTCCGCTGCCGATCTCGACGCCGCGCTCGCCGCTGCAGCCAAAGGCTTCCAGGTGTGGAAGGCGACCTCCGCTTACGATCGCGCCAAGATCATGCGCAAGGCCGCGGACCTGCTGCGCGAACGCCACGAACACGTTTCCACTGTGCAGACCAACGAGCAGGGCAAGGTCTACGCCGAGTCGCGCGCCGAGGTGCTGACCTCGGCCGACATCATCGACTGGTACGCCGAGGAAGGCCGCCGCACTTATGGTCGCGTGGTGCCGGGCCGCCAGAAGGGCGTGCGCCAGCTTGTGTTGCAGGAACCGGTCGGCGTGGTGGCGGCGTTCACGCCGTGGAATTTCCCGACGCTGACGCCGGTCCGCAAAATCGCCGGCGCGCTCGCCGCCGGCTGTTCGCTCATTCTCAAGGCCTCGGAGGAAACACCGGCCGGCGCGGTCGAGCTGGTGAAATGCTTCGCCGATGCTGGTCTGCCGGCGGGCGTGCTCAATCTGGTGTTCGGCGTGCCGGCCAATGTGTCGGAGCATCTGATCCCGGCGAAAGTCGTGAAGAAGATTTCCTTTACCGGCTCGATTCCGGTCGGCAAGCATCTCGCTGGCCTCGCCGCCAAGGGCATGAAAAAAGCCACCATGGAGCTCGGCGGACATTCGCCGGTCGTGGTGTTCGACGACGCCGACCCGGAAAAGGCCGCCGACACCATCGCTGCGTTCAAGTACCGCAACGCCGGCCAAGTCTGCATCTCGCCGACCCGCTTCTACGTGCAGGAGAAGGGCTACAACAAGTTCCTCGCCCGCTTCACCGAATACGCCAAGGGCCTCAAGATGGGCGACGGCATGGAGAAGGGCATCACGCTCGGCCCGCTCGCCAATGCGCGTCGGCTCGACGCCATGGAGAGTTTCGTCAACGACGCCAAGAGCCGCGGCGGCAAGGTCGTCACCGGCGGCTCGCGGCACGGCAACCAGGGCTTCTTCTTCCAGCCGACCGTGATCACCGACGTGCCGGACGACTCGAAGATTATGACCGAAGAGCCGTTCGGTCCGGTGGCGCCGATCGTGCCGTTCAAGACTTTCGACGAGGTGGTCGAGCGTGCCAATTCGCTGCCGTTCGGGCTGGCGGCTTACGCCTTCACGTCGTCGGGTATGCAGGCCGCGGCCATCGGCGATGCCATCCAGTCCGGCATGGTGGGCGTGAACAGCATCGCGATCTCGACGCCGGAGACGCCGTTCGGCGGCGTCAAGGAATCGGGTTACGGCTCCGAAGGCGGCATCGAGGGCCTGCAGGCCTACATGAACACGAAGTTCATTTCGCAGGCGTAAGTTACTTCGCCATCGCCTTCCGACACGCTTCCCATATTTTGGCGGGCGTCGCCGGCATGTCCATGTGATCGGCCGCGCCGTTCGGGATGGCGTGTGCGACGGCGTTCATCACGGCCGCGATTGCCGCCGTGGTGCCGGCTTCGCCGATGCCCTTGACGCCGAGCGGGTTGGTGGTCGCCGGCACGCAATGGGTCGCTTCGCGAAATTCGATCGGCATGTGATGCGCGCGCGGCATGGCGTAGTCCATGAACGAGCCGGTCACGAGCTGTCCGCTCTGGTCGTAGACGACGCATTCGGTCAGCGCCTGGCCAAGACCGTTCGCAAGACTTCCCTGCACCTGGCCCTCGACCACCATCGGGTTGAGCATGTTGCCGCAATCATCCACCGCGGTGTAACGCACGAGGTCGAGATGCCCGGTTTCGGGATCGATCTCGACTTCGGCGATATGCACGCCATTCGGAAACGTCAAAGGCGTTTCCGCCTTCTCCTTGGTGTCGAGAGTCTCGTTCGCCTCCTTGGCGCGTGCGGCGGCTTCGAACAGCGAGACTTTGCGGTCGGTGCCGACCACCGAGAAGTTGCCTCCGCCGTACTGGATATCGCCTTCCGACGCCTCAAGCAGCGCTGCTGCGACCTTCTTGCCCTTTGCGAGCATCACGTCGGCGGTCCGCACGATCGCATGGCTTGCGGCCATCGCCGAACGTGAGCCGACCGAGGCGAAGCCCGGAATCTCGAACGCCGAATCGCCGTGCCTGTGCACGATATGCTTGCGGTCGATACCAAGCTTTTCCGCCAGCACGCGGCCGAATACCGTCGCATGAGCCTGTCCGGTTGATTGCACGTTCAGCGCCATCACCAGCGTGTCGCTGCCGGGAAATTGCAGGAGGGCGCCTTCGGTCGGTAGCGCGCCGGCGTGTTCGAGCATGCAGGAAATGCCGATGCCGCGCCACTTTTTGCGCTTCGCCGACTCGCGCTTGCGCTTGTTGAAGCTGTCATATTCCGAAAGCTCCACCGCCTTGGCGAAAGCGCCGGAGAAGTCGCCGCTGTCATAGGTGGTCGTGACCGCGGTCTTGTACGGCATTTCCGATTTCGGAATGAGGTTCTTCTTACGCAGGCGCGCGGTGTCGATGCCGGTGATGCGCGCGGCTTCTTCCACGACGCGATCGAGCGCGTAATTGGCTTCGGGCCGTCCGGCGCCCCGGTAGGGGCCCATCGGCGCGGTGTTGGTGAACACGCAGCGCGACGAGAAATCGATCTTTGGAATGCGGTACATGCCGGGGAGGCAGCGCGCCGGATTGTTGGTGTTGATGCCGACGCCGGCGGGCGAGATGTAGGCGCCCTGGCCGCACAGATGCTTCATGCGCAGCGCAAGAAATTTTCCGCCCTCGTCGAGCGCGAGCTCGGTTTCGGTTACCGTGTCTCGGCCCGGCGTATCGGTCATGAAGGCTTCGGAGCGCGTAGACATCCACGCCACCGGCCGCCCGATTTTCTTGGCGGCGACGCACACCGCCGGGTATTCCGGATAGACCGGCGTCTTCATGCCGAAGGCGCCGCCGACGTCCTCGGTCGTTACGCGTAATTTTTCATTCGGGACGCCGAGCACCGGCGCGGTCTGGTTGCGTACGGTGCCGGCGCTCTGCGAGCATGCGCGCAGCGAATAACTGTCGGTCTTTGGGTCGTAGAAGGCATTGGCGCCACGCGTTTCCATCGAGGCGACCATCAGGCGTTGGTTGAAGACGCTCACCCGCGCGACATGCGCAGCGCTCTTGATGATCGCGTCGACCTCGCGCTCGTTCTCGGGGCTGTCGACCATGCCCGGCCAGTCGATGGCAACGTTGCCGGGCGCTTCCGGATGGAGCTGCGGCGCGTTCGGCTTGAGGGCTTCGCGCGGATCGACGACGGCCGATTGCTCCTCGTATTCCACGGTGACGAGATCGGCGCCGTCCTGCGCCTGGTCGACTGTTTCCGCAACGACCATCGCTACGGCCTCGCCGACATAGAGCACGCGCTCGCCCGCGAGTGTCGGGCGGAATGGCTGGATCAGTTCCGTGCCACCGCGGCCTTTCAGCGGCGGGTGCCGCCCTGCGGTCTTCAACCCCGCCTCTTGCATGTCCTTGGCCGTGAGCACGGCCAGGACGCCCTTGGAGGTGCGTGCCGCGGCGGTGTCGACCGAGGCAATGCGGGCAAAAGCGTGCGGCGAGCGCACGAACACCGCGAAGGCCTGATTGGGGAACCGTGCGTCGTCGATGAAGCGGCCTGCGCCGCGCACAAGGGCGTCGTCCTCGAGCCGGACCTCGCGCGTTCCATGTTGATTTGTTCCTGAATCCATTGGGCTTCCGAGAGGTAAGGGCCCTCGTTTATAACCCAAAGTTCGGGTTGCGACAGGGGCTTGCGTCCGCTGCACGGCTGCGGCACTCAGACGCTTAGGGCATCACAAAAAGACGAATTTCAGGGGACGAAATGGCTCAACCTCGCACGATCGATACCCACACCCACATCCTGACCCAGGAAACCGCCAGCCTGCTGACCAAAGCGGGGGTGAAAGTGACTATCACGCCCGACGATGCGGAGAACGCGGCGCTCGATGTCAACGGCGTCGTCTACCGGCCGTTCCCGACTGGCGGCTTCGATATTCCGCGCCGTCTGCGCGATATGGATGACACGGGTGTTGACGTGCATGTGCTCTCGGCCACGCCGCAGACCTATCTCTACAATCAGGAACCCGCGCTGGCCGCCGTGCTCGCCGCGATCCAGAACGACCAGATGGCGAAACATATCGCCGCCCATCCGGACCGCTTCTCAGGCATCGCCACTTTGCCGATGCAGGATCCCAAGGCTGCTGCAGACGAGCTCAAGCGTGCCATGACCAAACTCGGCCTCAAGGGCTCGATGTTTGCCTCCAACATCATGGGCAAGAATCTGGACGATCCGAGCTTCGAGCCGCTGTGGGCGACGGCACAGGAGCTCGACGCCTTCATGTTCATCCATCCCAACAACGTCGCCGGCGCCGACCGGCTGAAATCCTATTACTTGCAGAACCTGATCGGTAATCCGCTCGATACGACCATTGCCGCGGCCTGTCTGCTGTTCGGTGGCGTGCTCGACCGCTATCCGAAACTGAAATTTATGCTGGCCCATGGCGGCGGCTTCACGCCCTATCAGGCGGCGCGCTGGGAGCACGGCTGGAAGGTGCGGCCCGAGCCGAAAAAGAACGTGCCGGCACAGCCGAAGAACGTCGCCAAGCGCTTCATGTACGACACTATCCTGCATTCCGATAAAACGCTGGAGGCGATGATCGGCCTGGTCGGCAGCGAGCGCGTCATGCTCGGCAGCGATTATCCTTATGATATGGCGATGATGGATTGCGTCGCGCATGTGCGCGGCCTGAAAATTTCCGATGCCGACAAGGCCGCCATCCTCGGCGGCCACGCCGAGAGATTGTTTTCGAGGAAGTCATGAACGTGCAGACGACCAACATCAGCCGCATCCCGACCGCAGCCGTGACCGGCCTGATCGTCGACACCATGATGAAAGCCGGCGTTCCGGCGGCCGATGCCGCCAAGATCGCCGAGCTGATGCTGGAAGCCGATCTCACCGGCGCCGACGCGCACGGCGTGTTCCGCCTGCCGCAATATGTGCAGCGGTTGAAGCTCGGCTCGACCAACGCGCGCCCCAACATCACCGTCAAGCGCACCGCGCCGGCCACCGCGCTGATCGACGGCGATAACGGCATGGGACATCTTGTGGTGTCGCGCACCGCGGAAATGGCCATCGAAATGGCGCGCGAATGCGGCGTCGCCTGGGCCGGCTGCCGCATGTCCGGCCATGCCGGCGCCGCCGGGGTCTACGCCGCGTTGCCGCTCAAGGCCGACATGATCGGCATGTATGCGGCGGTCGCCAACGCCAATCACATGCCGCTGGCGGGCGGCGCCGAGCCGCTGCTCGGCACCAATCCGCTGGCGGTCGCGATCCCAGCCGGCGAGGAACCGCCGATCGTGCTCGATATCGCGACCTCGATCGTGTCTTACGGCACCATCAAGAACCACAAATTGCTCAAGCGTCCGCTGCACGGCGACTGGATGATCGATCCGAAAACCGGCGAGCCGGTCACCGATCCACAAAAAAGCATCGAGGCGCTGCTGCTGCCGATGGCGGGCTACAAAGGCGCGGGACTGGCGCTGATCATCGGCCTGCTGGCCGGCACGCTCAACGGCGCGCTGTTCGGCCGCGACTGTGTCGACTTCAACGCCGCGCCCGATCAGGTCACCAATACCGGCCAGTTCGTGCTGGCGCTCGATCCGGCGCGCTTCCAGCCGATTGAGCAATTCAAATCGGAAGTCGACCGCCATAGCCGCGAACTGCGCATTTCCAAGACGCTGCCGGGCGAAACCGTGCGGCTGCCGGGCGATCAACGCGCCAAGCGCCGCGCCGACCGGTTGAGCAACGGTCTCATGCTGCCGCCCGAATTGCTGACGCAGCTCGACAAACTGGCTACTGAACTGTCGATCGAGCCGCTGCGGGAGCGCTAAGGCAGGCTAGGAAGCGCGCGCAAGCGCTGCCATACTCGCGATAGCCGAACCCTGCCGGGAGGTTGTCATGGCTCAGGCCCAGCTCAAACCACAACGTGCACTTCGCGATTGGCCGTTCCAGGTCACGCCGTTGCATCCGGTGCTCGGCTGCGAGATCACCGGCATCACGCTCGAACAGGCGGTGTCGCCCGCGATCTTTGCCAAGGTCTACGAGGCCTTCCTCGACTACGAGCTGATCCTGTTCCGTAACGTCGATCTGCCGCCGGCGACGCAAGTGGCCTTCGCGAAAAATTTCGGCGAGGTGAACGTGCACGTTCTCAGCCAGTATCACGGCTACGGCCATCCCGAGATCTATATGTTGTCTAACCTCGACAAGGACGGCAATCCGAGCGGCAAGCATCCCGATCGCGGCACTTTGTATTGGCATACCGACGGCTCCTGGAAGGAGCGCACCGGCCAGGCCACCATGATGTATTCGGAAGTCGTGCCGCCGCCGGGCGATGGCGGTCAAACGCAGTTCGCCGATATGGTTGCGGGTTACGAGCAGCTTCCCGCCGACATCAAGAAAAAGATCGACGGCAAGAGGGCGATCCACAATTTCACTTTTTCGCGTAAGCGCCGCCACGGCGAAGACCCGCTCACCGCCAAGCAATCGGCCGAGGTGCCGCCGGTCGCGCATCCGATCGTGCGCACGCACCCCGAGACGGGCAAGAAGGCGATTTTCCTGGGCGACCATGCCGAATCGATAGAAGGCATGGACTACGACGAAGGTCGCGCGCTGATCGAGGAACTCAACGTGCTCACCACGCAGCCGGAAAATATTTACTCGCACACCTGGCAGCCGCGCGAATGTATGGTGTGGGACAACCGCTGCACGCTGCATCGCGCCACCGGCTTCGACGAGGCCCGTTTCAAGCGCGTCATGCGCCGCTGCACCATTACGGGCGACAAGCCGTTTTGATACTTAAGCCGCCGCCTTCACGTCATCCGGATCGAGCGGCAGCTTCACCGGCTGCTTGCGCTTGGCCGACAGATCCAATGCCTTGGTCAGCATCAGATTACGGTGCGCTTCTTCCACCGTCGCCGCCGCAGTCGGCAGTCCGAGCGAAACGCGATTGAGCCAGCTATCGGTTTCTTCCGCCATCGGCCCGCGCAATTCGCCGAGCGCCATGTCGCCGGGCGGATAGCTGCCCATGAAATCGACCAGCCGCGTGGCGTCGGGGTTATAGCCTTCCGACTGGCCCTTCGACACCGCCAGCACGATATCGCGGTGGGTGTCGTCGATCGTGAGCACGCCGGTAGTGCCGACGATGCCGACCTCGAGCGAATAGACCGCCGCCGGCCAGGTCACCGGCAACGCCCAGGACATGTTGAGATGATAGACCGTGCCGTCGCCGAACATGATCATCCCGGCGGTGGCGTCGATGCCTTGGTAGAGCGGGCCCAGCACCTTGTCGATCGAGCGCGCGTAGCATTCGACCGGCTGCTTCGGTTCCAGGCACCACATGCAGATGTCGAGTGCGTGCGTGCCGGAAATCACCATCGGCGAGATCGACGACGGATCGTCGGTGCGCTTGTAATTATCGATGGCGACGAGGCGGTTCATGAAGGCGCGTGAAGTCACCATCGTGACGTCACCAAGCGCGCCGGTGCGGCATTTTTCCTTGGCCGCCAACCAGCGGCGGCGGAACCGCTGCGTATAGCCGACCACGGCGTCGAGCTTGGCGTCCTGGATGGCTTTGAGCACCTTCGCCGATTGCGCCAGATTGGTCGCCAGCGGCTTTTCGATCAGCATCGGAATGCCGCGCTCGACCGCCGCCATGATCGGGTCGACGTGCAGATGTTCGTCGGTGCAGATGATCGCGGCGGTCACTTCCGGGCGCTTGAGCAATTCGACGTGGCTTTGCGTGACGAAATCGGCGCTGATCCTGGGGCCGACTTCGCCGGCGCGGTTCGGGTTCTTTTCGGCGAGCCCGATCCACTCGACCGCCGGATGGCGCGCCGCCACCTCGCCGCGGAACAGGCCGACACGGCCGCCGCCGATGATCGCGAGGCCGACACCCTTGGCAGACTTCTTCATCCCGGATTGGCTCCCGACCGGTTCTTTTCCTTGAATTCAGCGATCTGCGAAATCGTCTCGTTTGAGAGCGGCAGATCGACCGGCTCATTGCGATCGGCTGACAAGTCCGCCGCGCTGTAGGTTTCCATCACCCGCCGCGCACTCGCTGGTGTGACCATGACCGGCGTGTCGCGGATGCAGGCTTCCAGGAAGTGGATGGTTTCCGGCCCCATGCCGCCGGCGAACACCTCGCCGACCTGCTCGCCCGGCATGGTCGACATCGGGAACACCTGGCCGTTGCTCATGGTATTGAGCCAGTTGTCGCGCTGGGTGTCGTCGAGCACCAGCGCGCCTTCGGTGCCGGTGATCTCGATCCAGGTCGAACAGTAGTTCGGATAGCTCACCGGGAAATTCCAGCCGCCGCCGATCATCACCACCACGCCGTTGTCCATGGTGACGGTGGTGAACATCACGTCATGCGAGCCGTTGACCGGCTTCATGTAGCCATAGGCGCCCTGGCTATAGACTCGCACGGGCTTGGCCGGTTCCAGCAGCCAGAACACGAAATCGAGGTCGTGGGTCGATTCCATCACCACCGGCGACAACCGCACGCGGCCGGCGATCTTCTTGCCCAGGCTGCGCGACAGATTGCGGCTGACCAGCACCGAGACGACGTTGCCGAGCGTGCCATCGGCGATCTTTTTCTTGGCGTAAGCGATCTTGGTGTTGAAGCGCTGCGAATAGCCGATGGTGAACTTCAGATGGTTCTGCTTGGCGATGTGAATCAGCTCGTCGGCTTCCCACAGTTCGAGCGCGATCGGCTTTTCCAGCATCACGTTCTTGCCGTTCTTCAGGCAGTCGCGCGCGATCGGATAGTGGTTGGTCTCCGGCGTGGTCGAAATATAGACCACCGAAATTTTTTCGTTTTTGATGATATCCCGATAATCGAGTGTCGCGGTCGCCGGCTTGTACAGCGCCTTCATCTCGGCGAGCCGGTCCGGCTTGATGTCGCACAAGTGCAATTTGTCGACCAGCGCGGTGCGCGACAGCGTTTCCGCGCGCGTGCCGCCGACCCATCCGACTCCAATTACCGCAACCTCGACTGTTTGCACCGGACGTGTTCCTTCGATGTTTTTTGTTGTTCGCGCGGCACCCTAGCTTAGGCGTGAAGTGACTGGAAGGGCGTGCTTTTCAGCCCGCGAAAGCGGTTTGCCCGACGCCGAACACCTGCGCCGCGAACTGCGGATAGACCTCGGCCAGTTGCGGCGCCACCGTCTCGCGCATCAGCTTGAGCGTGGCGGACGAGGGCGCCGGCGTCTCCGGCACGTCCGCCGGCCGGTCGAAATCGAAGCCGGTGTTCTCGACCACTTCCTCGACCGTGTGGCCGGGATGCACGCTTGCGAGCGTGAAGCGGCCGGCCGCGAAGGAGAACAGGCAGCGGTTGGTGACCAGCGCGATCGGCCCGCCGGGGCGATAGATGTTCTGCGCGTTGGCGCCCGGGGCGCTGATGAAGTCGACCTTGGGCACCAGCGTGCGGCGCGAATGCTCGACCCGGAACAGGACCACCTTCGGTACGACGTAGTACAGATAGGCCGAGCCGAACGAACCGGGGAAGCGCACCTTGGGATGTTCGTAGTCGCCGGTCGACACCAGATTGACGTTGCCTTGGCAGTCGATCTGGCCGCCGGACAGAAAAAACACATCGATGCGGCCTTGCCCGGCGCAGTCGAACAATTCGCGCGCGCCGTCGGTGAAAAAATTATGCTTGCGGCTTTGCAGCAGCGAGACGTAAGGCTTTCCGTTGCCGCGCTCACGCGCCAGCAACGCGGCGGTCGCCGGGATCGGCGAGGCATTCCCCACCGCGACATGCCGCACGTCGCCGATCAGCCGCGCGATCACGTCGGCGAGCAACTCTTCGTCGCGGAAACTACGCGGCGCGCTTGGCATAGACATATTTTTCGCAATAGGCCGTGAAGCCCTCAGGCGTCGCCGCCATACGGGCATATTCTGCCAGATGATCGGCATCGGCGGCGTAGTGGTCCGGCAGTCCGAGCGGCCAGGCGCCGCGCTCCGCCACCGCGATGCTGTCGACATAGAATCCCGGCAGGGTGCCGGCGGCGAGCACCGGATCGTCGAGCAAATTACCGTCGTGAATCTTTTCGACCGTCACGACGGTCTTGTCCGCGGCGTGCGCCATGGTGGCGAGTTCGCGCTGCCGCCCGATCCACACATTGCCGAAACGATCGGCCATCGGTGCGTGCAACAATGCCACATCCGGCTTGATCGCCGGCAACAAAACAATCGGATCGGAATTGCCGAATGGGCTGTCGATGACTTTCCAATCGTCGCGGTATTTCAAAACGTCCGATCCGATCAGCCCTCGCAGCGGCATGAACGGCACGCCTTTCTCCGCCGCCTGCAACGCCGCATGGAGCGCCGGACACGTGGCGTCCAGCATCTTGATCGCGCCTGAGATCACAGCGGCGGTGAATCGGGGAGCCGGGCCGAACTCGCCCAGGCTCACCGCGCTGGTTTCCAGGGTTGCGATACAACCGGCGCCGATCAGCAAATCCGCTTGCAGGCTCGAGGTCGGTAGCGCCACCAGATGCAGCCGCTTGACACCGCGCCGGATCAGCGCGCGCGTCGCCTCCATCGGCACGCCCGAGACTTCGCGCGGCACCACAACCATGCTGCCGTCGGTCACGGCCGCGAGCGCGTCGTCGAGGGATTTCGCCGGTTGAAACATAGGGACCTGTATAGCCGCGCGGCATTCGCGCCATTCCTGGCAAATGTCTCATTCTTGTGGTTACAAGGTCTACTTAATTTTGAGACTGGGCCTATGGCTACGACACTGCAAGACAAGCTGCGCGCCAAGCGCTTTGTGATCACGGCGGAAGTCACGCCGCTGGTCACGGCCGACCGCGGCGAATTTCTCGCCAAGGCGCTGCCGCTCAAGGGTCTGGCCGACGCGGTGAACATCACCGACGGCGCCGGCGCGCGCCCGCATCTCGGCGCGGTGACCGCGGCGGCGATGCTGGTCGAGCAGGGCATCGAACCGGTCCTCCAGCTCACCTGCCGCGACCGCAACCGTATTGCTCTGCAGAGCGACTTGCTCAGCGCGGCGGCGTCCGGCGTGCGCAATCTGCTGATGCTGCGCGGCGATGATCCGAGCGCGGGCGATCAGCCCGACGCCAAGCCGGTGTTCGATCTCGATCCGCGCCAGTTACTCGAAACCGCGCGGCGCCTGCGAGATACCGGCGAATTGCCGTCGGGTCGCAAGGTCACCGGCACGGTCGCCTTTTTTCTCGGCGGCGCCGACAATCCGGTCGACCCGAAGCCCGGTTGGGCGCCGACCGGCCTTGCCGCCAAGGTCGCGTCCGGCGCGCAATTCGTGCAGACGCAGTTCTGCATGGATGCCGGCGTGGTCCACCGCTACGTCGCGCGGCTGGCCGAGCACGGCTTGATCGCCAAGATGTCACTCATCGTCGGCATTGCGCCGCTGCGCTCGGCCAAGTCGGCGCGCTGGATCAAGGAAAAATTGTTCGGCGCCATCATCCCGGACGCACTGGTGGCGCGCATGGATGCCGCGAGCGACCCAGCGGCCGAAGGCCGCCGGATCTGTCTCGAACTGGTGCGCGAATTGGCCGGCATCCCGCAGGTCGCCGGCGTCCACATCATGGCGCCGGGCAACGACGCGGCGGTACCGGAGATCATCAAGGCGGCGCGAGACAGTATCTCCCGTCTCGCGCCCGCCTGATTGTTCAGCTCAGCGCCGCCTTCACCCGCTCCGGCGAGAACGGCACGCGCCTGATGCGCACGCCGGTCGCGTCGAAGATGGCGTTGGCAATCGCCGCCGCCACTGGACGGATCGACGGCTCGCCGGCGCCGGACGGTGGCAGTTCCGGGTAATTGATCAGCACGACGTTCACCTCGCCCGGCGTTTCCGTGATGTCGAGGATCGGATAGGTAATCCAATCCACGCTGGTAACCGACTTCTTGTCGAAGGTGACTTCCTCCCACAGTGTGCGGGAAACGCCCTGCACGATGTTGCCCTCGATGCATTTCACCAGCCCGTCCGGATTGATGATCTGTCCGCAGTCGTGCGCGACCGTGAACTTGTGGGCGAAAATCTTGCCGGTCGAACGGTCGACATCGACCTCGGCAATCACCGCCACCCGCGTGCCGTTGCGCTGCGCGTAAGCAATGCCGCGGCCGGACACTTTGTTGCCGGCCTGGTCTTTGCGCGGCGATGGCCGCGTGTCCCAGTTTGCTTTCTCGGCCGCCGCCTTGATGACGGCGACGTCGCGCGGCTCCTTGATGTGACGCAGCCGGAATTCGATCGCGTCGGCGTTCACCGCTGCCGCCACCTCGTCGATGAACGACTCGCTGGCGAAATGAATCTGCGGTCCGACCGGATCGCGTAAGTGCGACGTGCGCAGCGGCGACGAACGATCGAGCAGCGGCGCTATCGTTTCCCACGACAGCTTCTTGTTGTCGAAGGCGTAGGATTCCGCCGGCACGCCGAACCCGTCGCCGGATTTGAGTGCCACGCCCATCGTCTGTCCGCTGAGTGTGTCGTAGGGCTTGCCGCCATTGGTATTGACGTCTACCCGGGAGAATCCCTTGCTGGAAAACTCGTAGGCCGTAACCTTGCCCGACGCATCGAGCGCCACGCGCGCTTTGTGAGTGGAGGCGGGGCCTTTAGGATCCCAGCCGGTGCCCTGGTCGCGCATGTATTGCAGCCGCACCGGTTTGTCGACCGCTTTTGCGAGCACGGCGGCGTCCATCGCGGCGTCGTCGGCGTCGTTGCGGCCGTAGGAGCCGGGGCCGGCCGTATGGATCACGTGCACCTTGTCGAGCGGCACGCCGAGCGTGAGCGCCAGTCCCTCCTGCACGAAGTGGGACTTCTGCGTCCCACTCCAGCAGGTGACTTGATCGTCTTTGATCTCGATCAGCGCGCAAGCCGGGCCCATGCTGGCATGCGACTGGAACGGCCATTCGTAATCGGCCGCGATCACTTTGGAGGCGCTGGCAAAGGCCGCATCGACGTCGCCGTTCTGCTTCTCGATCTGCGCCTTGCGCACGGGCGCCTTGCGGATGTGATCGTACAGCGACGCCTGATCCGGGAATGGCGGCTCGACCGCCGACCATTCCACCTTCAGTTTTTCCGCCGCCTGGATGGCGTCCCATTCTTTGTCGGCAACGACGCCGAGGAAGCCCTTGTCCCAGACCACTTTGGCGCCGGGAATGTTCTGGATCGAACTCTCGTCCACCTTCACCGGCACGCTGCCGGCGACGGCCGGACGGATCATGCGGCCGTGCACCATGCCCGGCACTTTGATGTCGGTGACGAAGTTTTCCTGCGCGAACACCTTGGGGGCGACGTCCTCGCGCTTGATTGGCTGGCCCACGATTTTATGCTCGCTCGGCTTTTTCGGCTGCGCCTTGCCGGGGGCGTAGAGCGCATTGCCGTATTGCTTGTTCCAGTCGAGCTGGACATTGAAATATTTTCCGCCGAGCATTTCCGCGTAGGAAATACGCTTCGACTTGTCGTCGCTGGCGCTCACCACGCCATCGGTGACGATGAGTTTGTCGGCAGGCACCGACAACAGGATGGCGGCCATCTCGACCAGCACGCGGCGCGCTTCCGCCGACGCCATGCGCATCTGCTTGCCGCCGAGCTGGATGCCGGTGGAGCCCGAGGCGCCGCCCTGGTTCACCGAATTGGCGGTATCGCCCATGAAGACCTTGACGCTCTTGAACGGAACGTCGAGCTCCTCGGCGACGATCTGCGCGATGGCGACATGGAGCCCATGGCCCATGTCCATCTTGCCGAAATAGGCGGCCACGCTGCCGTCGGCATTGACGGCGATGTAAGACGACAATTGATCCGGCGTCAGCGGTGGCTTGGCGCCTTGCGCGTAAGCTGTGCCGATCGACATCACGGTATCGAGCGATACGGCCGCGCCGACCGAGACCACCAGTGCGCCGCCCCCGAGCAGCACCGAGCGGCGGGAGAACGACGAGGTCTTTTCGAATTTTGTCATGGCGCTCTCCCTCAACCCATCATCTCGGCGGCACGCTTGACCGCCTTGAGAATGCTGATGTGCGTACCGCAGCGGCACTTGAGACCGGAGAGCGCGTCCTTGATCTCGGCCTCGCTCGGTTTCTTCTTGGTCGCGAGGAATGCGGCGGCGGTCATGATCCAGCCGTTGATGCAATAGCCGCATTGCGGCACTTGTTCCTCGACATAGGCCGTCTGTATCGGATGCGGCTTCTCGGGCGTGCCGAGACCGGCGAGCGTCACGATCTTGCCCTCGCCCACCGCCGAGAGGGGCGTGACGCAGGAGCGGATCGCCTGGCCGTCAAGCTGCACGGTGCAGGCGCCACATTGCGCCAGCCCGCAGCCGAAATGCGGATTGTTGAGGCCGACATCGTTGCGCAAGGCGTACAGCAGCGGCATGTCGGGGTCGGCATCGACTGTGTGTGCTTTGCCATTGATGGTGAGGTTGAACTTTTGGCTCATGGGTCGCTCCCTGAGAATTAGGACGGTGGCTTACGGCCGATCGCCCATCGCGGCTAGCCGCGAGCGCGCCTTTATCGGTTGCGCATGATCTTGTCCGAGAACCGGTTCCCCAATTTTCGGGATCATGCGCGGACCGGCGCTTGCAGGGCCAAGCCTAGTCCCGCACACTGGTCTTGGGAACGGACTTGCACATCAAAATGATGTTAAAGTCGCCAGGAATAAACGCGGAAAAGGCCTGCCAAAAGGCCTCAGAGGGAGGAACCGCGCCATGACCATCGCCAAAACCTGGCACGTTGCGCTTGCCGCCGTGATGGCCGGCATATGCGCAACGCCTGCCGCAGCGCAAGACAAAGTCTGGAAGCACGGCCTGATCAACGCCAAGGCCGACGCCGGCATTTTTATGATGGTGTCGACGCGCGACTTCGCCGCTAAGCAGGGTCTCAAGATCGAGATTTCACAGTTCAAGGACGACCAGATCGCGCTCAAAGCGCTGATTGCCGGGGAACTCGATAGTTTCGAGGGCGGCCCGCAGGGCGTGTTCGCCGCCGACTCCAAGGGCGCCGACACCAAAATCCTCGGCTGCCACTGGGTCGTGGTGCCGCACGGCATCTACGCCAAGGGAAACATAACCAAGATCGCCGATCTGAAAGGAAAGTCGGTCGCCGTCTCGGCGCCGAATTCCATGCCCGACATGCTGGCGCGGTCCGCGCTGGAGAAATACGGCGTCTCGGATAAGGACGTGAAGCTCGCCGCCATCGGCAGCGACCATGACCGCTATCAGGCGTTGATCGGCGGCGTGGTCGACGCCGCGGTGATTTCGAACGAATACCAGCCGGTTGCGCCGAAGGACGTGCATTTGCTGGTCGCCGGCCGCGACGCGGTGCCGAACTTCCTGCGGGTCTGCCTGATCTCCACCGCCAAGAAACTGGCCGAGCGCGGCAACGATGCCGTGAAGTTCCTGGCCGCCGAGATCAATGCGCTGCGCTTTGCATTGGCGAACCGGGACGCCGCCATCGCGCTGACGCGCGACCTCATCAAGGTCAAGCCCGATGACCCGCGCCCGGCCTTTGTCTATGACGATGCGGTCGAGCACCATGCGGTCGACCCGACGCTGCCGTTGCCGGCCGAGAAAATCCTATGGATCCAGGAGCAGATGGTGAAGGCCGGCAAGCTTGCCCAGCCGCTCGATATGAAGACCGTCACCGCGCCGGAGTATCGCGAAAAGGCGCTCAAGCTGGTAGGCATGAGCCACTGAAAGCGCATCAGTGCGGAGCACTTTGAATGGGTGAGGTGAGTTTCGTCGACGTATCCAAGCGCTTCACCTTGCGCGTGGACGGCGAACTGCATCACGTGCAGGCGCTCGATCATGTCAGCTTCAGCGTGCGCGACGGCGAGATCGTCGCGCTGATCGGGCCGTCCGGCTGCGGCAAGACCACCGCGCTGCGCGTCGCCATGGGGCTCGATCCGGCCAATGCCGGCCGCGTCACGGTCGACGGCCGCGAGGTGCATGGCTGCGGCCATGACCGCGGCATGGTGTTCCAGCACGCCGAGTTGTTGCCCTGGCTGTCCGCCCAGCAGAACGTCATGTTCGGGCTGGAAATGAAGGGCATTCGGGGCGCCGAGCTGCGCGACACCGCGGAGAAATATCTCGAGCTGGTCGGCCTCGCCGATTCGAAAAACCGCCGTCCGCATCAGCTTTCCGGCGGCATGAAGCAGCGCGTCGGTATCGCCCGCGCGCTCGCCATCGATCCCAAGGTTCTGCTGATGGACGAGCCGTTCGGCGCGCTCGATGCGCAGACGCGCGAATCCTTGCAGGCCGAGCTTCTGGAAATCCACGCCCGCACCAAGAAGACCATTCTGTTCGTCACCCACGATCTCGACGAGGCGGTGCTGATCGCCGACCGCATCGTGGTGATGGATCGCGGCCGGGTCCATGAAATCATCGATGTGCCGCTGGCGCGCCCGCGCGCCGATTTAAGCATCGTGCGCGGCCTGCCCGAATTCGCCGACATCCGCTACAAAATCTGGCGCATGCTGCACGACGCGCCCAGCGTGCATTGAAAATCATGGTCGACATCACGAACAAGCAAACCAAAGCCGCCGACGAGTCGGAGATGGACTCGCTCGAACGGCGCCAGATTCCGCGTTGGGCCGTCACGGTTTTTTCGGTTGCCTGTCTGCTGTTGCTGTGGGAAATCTTCGGCCGCGACGTCAATCCGGTGTTCGGCTCCTATCCGAGCGCGATCGCGGTGGCGTTCTGGGAACTGTTGCGCAGCGGCCAATTGGGCAGCGCGCTGTTCGAGAGCCTGCAGCCGTTCTTCGTCGGCTATGGGCTCGCCATCGTCGCCGGCATCCCCATCGGTCTCGTCATCGGCCGCTTCCGAGCGGCGGAGGCGGCATTCGGCATCTACGTCACCGCCGGCTACGCCATGCCGCTGGTGGCGCTGGTGCCGCTGTTGATTCTGTGGCTGGGCCTGGGCTTCAAGGTCAAAGTCGCGGTGGTGTTTTTGATGTCGCTGTTTCCGATCTGCATCAACACCTGGCTCGGCGTGGTCGCGGTGCCCAAGACGCTGGTTGAGGTCGGCAAGTCATTCGTGGCGCCCAATCACGTAATCCTGCGCCGTATCATCTTGCCGGCGACGCTGCCTTATATCATGGCGGGCGTTCGCCTGGCGGTCGGCCGCGCCGTGGTCGCCATGGTGATCGCGGAATTCTTCACGACGATCTCCGGCCTTGGCGCGGTGATCATCAATTCCGCCAATAATTTCGACACCGCTACCATGTTCGTGCCGATCATCATTTTGATGGTGATGGCGATCGGCCTGAATTGGCTGATCGGTTTCGTCGAGCGCAAGGTCGCGCCCTGGCAGGCGGAGATCGCTGGCAGAGAACGCGAGTAATCAGACGAAGGCGCGCACCGCTGCGAACAGATCGCGCACTTGGCGCTCCGAAATATTCTTGGTGATGAACACCACGCGGCTCTGGCGATTGCCGTCCGGCCACGCCGTCAGCTCGATCGGCGGATGGGCCAAGTGTTGTACAAACTGAACCACTACCGGGCCTTGGCAGCCTTCCACAGCCAGAAAGCCCTTCACCCGCAGCAGATCCGGACCGCGCAAGGCAATCAGCGTGTCCATGGCCTTGGCGAAAGCCGGCCACGGCATCGGTACATCTTGCGTCAGCACGAATGAGCCGATGCCGTCGCTATGCACGGCCTCGGCCATGAACGTGTTGCGTTGATCGCTGGCCGGCTCGGTGAGCCGGGCGGGATCGAGCACGCCATTGACCGCTTCGAGAATTTCCGCGCCCGCATTGAGCGCGCGCAATGTCGCTGTGAGCCTGCTCGCCGCGCCTTTGCCGGCGATATCGGTCTTGGTCACCACCAGCCGGTCAGCCAGGATCACCTGCTTGCGCGCTTCCGCCGACCAGGACAGCGTCTCGCCGCCGGTCTCGGCGTCGACCACGGTCACCACCGCCTCGATATGGAAAATCTCGCCGAGCGCGCGGTCGGTGGCGAAGGTCTGCAAGATCGGGCTGGGATCGGCCAGCCCCGAGGTCTCGATCACGATGCGCTTGAAGTCCGGCAGTTCGCCGCGCTCGCGCTCGATCACCATGCGGCGCAGCGCCTGCTGCAGATCGCTGCGTGTGATGCAGCACAGGCAGCCATTGCCGAGCAGCACGGTCTCGTCGGCGCTCGAGCGCACCAGCGCATCGTCGATGCCGGTGGCGCCGAATTCATTCACCACCACGGCGGTGCCTTGGCCCTCCGGCAGGCCGAGAAACCGGCGCAGCAACGTGGTTTTGCCGGCGCCGAGAAAGCCGGTGATCACGGTCACCGGAACGCGGTGACCGCGCGCACGCTTGAGCTTGCGCCCGAACAAGCCGGCGGCCGGAGAGGGGAAGAGTTCGTTCATCCCGCTACTTTACCGCGCCGCGCCGCGCGGGGCGAGGGACGATCAGAAATCCATCTCCAGCGTGTAAAGCCCGCCGCTGAAGCGATCGACGGTGTAGACGATCTCGCGCTCGTCGACATAGACGTCGTTGAGCTGAATGGCGCCGAGCGTCGAGCCTTTCGGCGCCGGCGGCACGAAGGCGGCGACTTCCTTCGGCTGGTACGGATTGGAAATGTCGAAGGCGCGCATGCCGCCGTTGAAGAAGGTACCGAGCACGATCTGGTCGGATTTCCAGGCGGTCGGCACCGGCGTGTTCTCATGGATGTTGTGCGCGCCGAACCGGCCGCCGCGATTGGCATAGGCGTCGACCGGCGGCAGCGGGCAGGTGGCGATCGAGATCGGATGCGTCTCGTCACGCATGTCGAGCACCCAGATGAGTTTCGGCCAGTCCTTGGCGTTGTTCTCGGTCGACTCGTCCGTGACCAGCATCAGGTTTCGATCGAACAGCGGCACCGCCGTGTGCATGAAGCCGGTATAGGGCGGCGAATTGGTCCAGTGCGAGATCATCTTCGGATTGGCTTTGTCCTTGATGTCCATCACGAACATGCCGCCGTCGATGTAGCAGAGATAGAGCCGGTCCGGCCGGTCCGGATAGACGTTGGTGTTGTGCGCGCGGTAGCCCTTGTCGAGCGGGTGGCGCGGCGGCGGCGCGACGTTATCGGTGGCGCTGGTGCCGGGCATCCACCAGCGGCCGACCTCGACCGGCTTCGACGGATTGCGCACGTCGATGCAGCGGTAGAACTGATCGTCGCTCGGATGGCTCGGTTTGAAATCGGGCGCGCCAGACGCCATGTGGACATACTCGCCGTCGCAGAACCACAATTGATGCACGCCGCGCGAGGTCGCGCCCGAGCAGTCGAAGAACGAAATCGATTTCGGCTTCTCCGGCACCGAGCAGTCGAACAGTTCAAAGCCCGCCGGCTTCATTCCGGTTTTCTGAGTCTGGTAGGCGACCGCCAGAATATCGCCCGACATTTCCAGTGAGTTCGAGCGTACCTGGGCGTGCGGTAGATCGGTCTGCACGATGACTTTCGGATTGCGCGGATCGGACACGTCGACACCGGTGAAATTTTTCGGCGCGCTCTCATGCGCAAGCCAGATGATGCGGCGGCCGTCCTTGGCGACCTGCACCGCCATGCCTTCGCCCATGCCGCCGAACCCGCCGAGGTCGTTCTGGGCGAGTAGCTTGAAATTCCAGGTGGTCGGTTCCCCGGTCTGGGTCAGCGGATTGCTTGCGGCGGGCATTCACGTCTCCTAGCTTTGTCGTGGCAAGGCCGGCGCGCGATGCGCCGGCCCAAGGTTCATCGTGAGTAACGTCAGGCGCTCGCCTGTTTGAGGAAGTCGGTGCGCAGCACCTTGTCCCAGTCGGGGATCGCCTTGATTTTCTTTTCCTTCAGCAGGACTTCGGCCTGCATCTGCATATAGGGCTTGAGATCGCTCGGCCAGCCGGGCTGCACCTCGACGCGCGCCAGCGCCTTGGTGAAGGTGTCCTTCGACAGCGTGTAGCCCTTCGAGGTGTAAAACGAATAGATCACGTCCGCCACTTTGGCCGGCTGGCTCTTAAAGTCCTTCGCCACTTCGAGCCAGGCCTTGAGATAGGCGACTACGGTCTCCGCGTTCTTCTCGACGAATTCGGGCGTCGCCGCCATGAACACCGGCAGCCGGTCGAACTTGTCGAACTCGGAAATCGTCACTGCCAGCCCCTCGGCTTCAGCGATCGCGTTGTACGGCTCGACATTGCACATGGCGTCGACGGTCTTGGCCGCCATCGCGGCCACCATATCGTCGACGTTCATGCGGATTTCCTGGTAGTCGCCTTTGTGCAGTCCGGCCTTGGTCGCGATCTGGTCGACGAAAATGTTGCCGGTGGACGAGCCGGTCTGATTGGCGACCTTGAGCCCCTTCAACTGTTCGACCTTGGTGATGCCGAGGTCCTTGCGCGCCATCACGCGCGCGGTCCTGCCGACATATTCGATCATGACGATGGCGACCATGCCGCCTTTGTCGTGGCCGAGCGCGAGCGAGGGTCCGGCATAGGTGCCCATGTCGACCTGGCGCGCCACCATCTGCTGCATCGTGAGGTTGCCCGACGGCACCGCGAATTCTTCGAACTTGACGCCGTGCTTTTCCAGCAGCCCGGAGCGCAGCAGGTAATAAGTCGGCATGCCCCACATATTGGTTTGGTAGCCCTGCCGCACCGTTTCCAGCGCGGCAAACGACGGACGCATTCCAAGCCCGGTCGCCAGCACGCCGGCGCCGGTTGCAGCCAGCGCATCGCGCCGGGTAATGCCCTTTTGCAGAATGGTCATGTTGATCCTCCCTGGAGTTTTGCTTTGCCGTTGGCCTTCGCCGTTTCGCCGGCGTTCGTGTCGTGGCCGAGATGTTGCAGTAATTCTTTCTGACATTCGAGAAATTCCACGCTCAGCGGGTCGCGCGGGCGCGGCAGCGAAATCGTGATCACGGCTTGCACCGTGCCGGGATGCGGGCTCATCACCACCACCCGGTCCGCCAGATAAACCGCCTCCGCGACATTGTGCGTCACGTAGATCACCGTCTTGCGGGTTTCCCGCCATACGTCGGCGAGCAGCCGCTGCATGTCGTCGCGCGTCAGCGCGTCGAGCGCTGCGAATGGCTCGTCCATCAGCAGCACCGCCGGATTGTACGCCAGCGCGCGGGCGATGGCGACCCGCTGCTGCATGCCGCCGGACAAATGGTGCGGGAACGACCTGGTGAATTTCTCTAATTTCACCAGGCGCAATTGTTCGTGCGCGATCTTTTCACGTTCCTCCTTGGGAACGCCCTTCATTTCCAGCCCGAATGAGACATTGCCGAGCGCGGTACGCCAGGGGAAGAGCTGCGCGAAATCCTGGAACACCACGCCGCGGTCCATGCCGTGGCCGGTCACCGTCTTGCCGCCGATGCGGATCTCGCCCGCGGCCGGCATCAGGAATCCGGCGATCATGTTGAGCAGCGTCGACTTGCCGCAGCCGGACGGACCGACGATGCAGAGAAACTCGGAAGCCGCGATATCGAGGCTGACGTCTTTGACCCCCGGCACTTTGCCGCCGGGCGTATCGTAGACCAGCGTGACGTCGCGAATTTCAATATGGGCCATGGCCTATCCCGGAGCGGTCGCGGACGATACTATACTGGCGCGATAAAAAAAGCCGGACGGCCGCGCTGGACCGGTCCGGGCATCGGAAGGGGAGGATCATCATGAAAACGCTTTGCGCCGTGCGCTTGGCTGCCTTGGCAATCTCGACGTGCGCTGTGCTTTGTGGCGGGCAGGCTGTCGCACAAGACTATCCAAACCGTCCGATCCACATGATCGTCGCTTATTCGGCCGGCGGCACCGGCGATGTCGTGGCGCGGATTTTGTCCGACAAGCTCGGCGCAGCGCTCGGCCAGAGCATCATCGTTGAAAATCGCGCCGGCGCTAGCGGCAACATCGGCGCGCGCACCGTCGCGACCGCTACGCCCGATGGCTACATGTTGCTGCTCGGGCAGACCGGGGAAATTTCGATCAATCAGCACTGGATGAAAGACGTCGGCTTCGACGCCGACAAAGATCTGCAGCCGATTGCGCTGGCCTCCGTCGTCCCGCTGGCGCTGGTCGTGCCTGCCAACGCGCCCTATTCGACCATGGCCGACTATCTGGCCTTTCTGAAATCCGGCAAGCCGTCGACTTATGCCTCGGCCGGCACCGGTACGCCCGGGCATTTCGCCGGTGAGCTGCTCAAGCTTCGTACCAAAGCCAACATGACGCACGTGCCCTACAAGGGCGCCGGCCCCGCGCTCAACGATCTCGTGGGTGCGCATGTCGATATGTATTTTCCCGGTTTTCCCGCGGTGACGCCGCTGATGAAAGCGGGCTCGCTGAAGCTGCTGGCGGTGTCGTCGGCCACGCGCGCGCCGTCGGCGCCCGACGTGCCGAGCGTGGCGGAAATCAGCGGCATCAAAAACTTCGACTTCACGCTTTGGCAGGGCATCTTCGCGCCGCACGGCACGCCGGATGCGGTGGTGAAGCGGCTCAATGCTGAGATCAATAAGATCCTCGCCAGCGACGAGATCAAGAAGAAGTTCGCGGATCTGGGCGCCGAAATCCGCATCAAGTCGGTCGCGCAGTTCGCCGCCTTCACCAGAGCGGAGAGCGAAAAATACGTCAGCGTCATCAAGGAAACCGGCGCACAGCCCGAGTAGCGCTAGCCCTTCGCCACGCGCGACATGCCCCAACGCTGCACGGTGGCGCGCTCAAGCGAGCCGAACACCAGGCGTTCGAAGGCAAATCCGATGCCGCCGATCACGATCAGCGCGGCCAGCATGATGTCGGCGTTGAGGAATTCCTTGGCGTCGAAAATCACCCAGCCCAGTCCCCAATCCGAGGCTGCGATCATCTCGGCGCCGACCACCGCGATCCACGAGCGTAGGAACGCCTGCCGCATGCCGGTGATGATGAAGGGTGAGGCGCCCGGAATGATCACCTTCCAGAACAGCGAATTCTCGTCGGCGCCCATGGCACCGGCCGCACGCAGCCACAGCGGATTGACCGAGCGCACGCCCGACCAGGTGTTGAACACCATCGGGAACGTCGCGGCATAGAGCACGATCAAGATCGTGGTCAGATTGCCGATGCCGAACCACAGCATGAACAGCGGCACCAGCGCGAAAGAGGGGATCGGCATCAGAGCGCTGATCAGCGGCAGGAAGAAGTTTTCGATTCTTTGGAAACGCGCCATCAGGATGCCGAGTGGCAGTCCGACCACCACGGCGAGCGCGAAACCGAACAACACCCGGTACAGCGTGAACGCCGCGTGCTCGATCATGCTGCCGTCGGCGATCATCGCAAACAGCGTCTGCGCCACGGTCGGGATGGTCGGCAGCAATACCGCCGGAAAAAAGCCGCTGCGTGCCACCGCTTCGTAAAGCGCCGCGGTCGCGGCCAGCGAGAGTGCGCCGCGGATCAGCGTGCGGGTGCGTTGTCCGTTTGGGGTCATGAGGTGATCATCCCCCAGCGCACGACGGTGTAATTCTCGATCTTCTGGAACACGAGTTTTTCCAGCATCAGTCCGATGATGGCGATCACCACGATGCCTGCCAGCATGACGTCGGTGTTGAGGAACTTGCGCGCGCCGAAGATCAGCCAGCCGAGGCCCCAGGGTACGGCGGCCAGCATCTCGACCGCCACCAGAATGCGCCAGGCTTGCGCCAGGCCAAGCCGCAACCCGGTCAGGATATAGGGCAATGCGCCGGGCAGGATGACGTGGCTGAACAGCCGCCGGTCGTCGGCTCCCATCGATTGCGCCGAGCGCACCCAGATTTCCTTCACCGCTTTGACGCCGGTCCAGCTGTTGAAAATAATTGCGAACATCGACACGAAGCCGACCAGCAAGACGGCGGAGACGTTGCCCAGCCCGAACCACAGCAAGAACAGCGGCGCATAAGCCAGCCCAGGGATCGGTGCGAAGATCGACACCAGCGGCAGCAAGATATCCTCGGCCCGCCGCGAGCGGCCCATCAGCACGCCGATGCTGACGCCGAAAATGGCCGCGAGTGCGAAGCCCGAGAGCAGGCGCAGCACGGTCTCGATGGTGTGGTGCAACAGGATGCCGGAGAGCGTGAGCTGCACGAACGAGGCTGCCACTTCCTCGAGCGGCGGAAACAGCCGGTGCGGAAACACGCTCGCCCACGCGACGATCTCCCAGATCCCACCCACCACCAGAAACGGAAATACGTTGCGCCAAATCAGGCGCAGCCGGTTGCTCGCGCTACTCGCTGGCCGTTCCGGCGCCCCGGTGACTGTGATGGTGACGGCATCCTGCATCGTGGGCAGGATAGTGCGCCTTCAACCGCGACCACAAGCACTGGCGGATTGATGCCAGAACGGCTAAACGCCCGGCGTGGCGCGCGGGTGTCGCAGCGCAGTCTCAACGGGAGTTTCGTGATGTCGAAGAATACGCAAAAGATCGGCTGGATCGGCGCCGGACGCATGGGCACGCCCATGGCGGAGCGCCTGCTCAAGGCCGGCCACGACGTCACGATCTGGAACCGCACCCGCGCCAAGGCTGAGCCGCTCGCTGCCAAAGGTGGCAAACTGGTCGACAAGCCGATCGAACTGGCGGACTGCGACGTCGTGTTCGCCATCGTCTCAACCGGCAAGGACGTCGAGGAAGTCGTGTTCGGCAAAGACGGTCTGCTCAGCGGCGCTAAGAAGCCGAAGATGCTGGTCGACTGTTCGTCGATCTCGGTCGAGGAATCCGCCGCCATCCGCAAGCGCCTGACCGAGAAGGGCGTGAGCTTCCTGGCGGCACCGGTGTCCGGCAACGCCAAGGTGATCAAGGCCGGCAAATTGTCGTCGGTGGTGTCGGGCCCGGAAGCCGACGCCAAGATCGCGATGCCGCTGATCGAGGTGTTCGCGCCGCAGGGCGTGTCCTATGTCGGGGAGGGTGAGCTCGCGCGCATCTGCAAGATCGCGCACAACGTCATGCTCGGCGTGGTGATCGAAAACCTGATCGAGATCACGCTGCTCGCCAACAAGATGGGCGTGCCGCGTCACGCATTTCTGGCTTTCATGAATAACGGCGTGATGGGCTCGATGTTCACCAAGTACAAGACGCCGGCGCTGGTCAATCTCGACTGGACCACCACCTTCACACCCGAGCTGCTGCGCAAGGATCTCGATTTGGGCCTGGAGCTCGCCCGCGAATGGGACGTGCCGATGCCGGTGACCGCCGCGACCCGCGAAGTGCTGCAGGGTCATTTCGGCGCCGCTCAGCTGCAAAAAAATCCGGAAGAATATCTGGCCAAGGACTTCGCCGCGCTGGCCGAGACCATGGCGCTAGCCGCCGGCATGAAGCTCACCCCGGAAAACAAGAACGTCGGGACGGGGTTGGAATAGGCGCTATTCTGGGAAACCGCCGGCACATAAAAAAGGTCCCTTTTCAGGGGCATCACACATCCCGCTTGCGGGATGTGTGCACCAAAAAAAGGGCCCCTTTTCAGGGGCCCTGTGTGCATAAGGTGGAGGATTCACGCCGCCGTAGCCTAAAGGGAGGAAAACAGCGGCTGCGCACGAGTGTCAGTCAATCGACCCTGCGCCTCTCCCACAAGTAAAATGGCCGTAAATTTTGCTTCTGGATTTGCATGGCTCGCATGCCGCAATATCCGGCTATGTCAGCGACCGCACACGGACACGCACATGACTTTTAAGCTCTACAACGCGCCACAATCGACCTGCAGCCAGCGGGTTCGCTTTGTATTCAACGGAAAAAACATTCCGTTCGACGAAGTGAAGCTGAATCTGCTCGAAGGCGACCAGCTCAAGCCCGACTACCTCAAGCTCAATCCGAATGGGGTGGTGCCCACGCTCGATCACGACGGCGCCATCGTCATCGATTCCACCGTCATCACCGAATATCTCGACGAGGTTGCGCCGCAGGCCAGCTTCACCCCGGAATCGCCGGTCGAGCGCGCCCGCATGCGCGCGCTGATGCATTTCATCGACGAGATGCCGGCTGCGGCCGTGCGGGTACCGACCTTCAATCTCGCCTTCCTGCCGAGCTTCCAGAAAATGAGCCGCGCGGCCTTCGTGGCGATGGCGGAGTCAAAACCGCTGCGGCGCGAATTCATGATGGCGATGGGGCAGACCGGCTTCCCCAAGGCGGAGATGGACGCCGCGCTCAGCCGCCTGCGCCGCACCTATGAGCGGATGGATACCGAAATCAAAAAGAGCAGCGGACCGTGGCTGCTGGGCAAAAAGATCACGCTCGCCGATGCGGCGGTGATGCCCGCGCTGGTGCGCATGGACGATCTCGGCATGGCCGGTCAGTGGCAGGATCTGCCGCGCATCGTCACCTGGTTCGACAACATTCGCGCGCATCCCGCTTTCAAGCCGACTTACTATCCCGGCTCGCTGTTGAGCGAACGCTTCCCGCATTTGAAGGAAAAGACCGCCGCGTCGGCGTGAACCTTTTTGTGTCCGCCCGCGACCAAGCTAAGCGGCGCCCTCGACCGCCGCTGACCCGCGCCTGCTGCAGGGAGATTTCCATGCGCCGCTCGATGCCTTTGCTTGCCGTCTGTTTTGCCGCCGTCTTCGCCGCGCCGGTTCTGGCGCAATCCAGCGCCAATGCCGACATCTGTGCGGCCGACGACGACAGCGCGTTCTCGCCCGAGCAGCGCGTCGCCGCCTGCACCGCGGTGATCGCGGACGCCAAGGACGCGCCGCCGACCGCGGCCTTTGTCAATCGCGGCCGAGCCAACTGGTACATGAACAAGATGCAGTCCGCCTTCGCGGACTTCGACCGCGCCATCGCGCTCGATCCGAAAAACGGGCGCGCCTTCCGCGAGCGCTCCAACGCCTTTCGCAGCGCCGGCCGGTACGACCGCGCGCTGGCCGATGCCAACGAGGCGGTACGGCTCGCTCCCAACGATGCCCAGGCCTTCGACAACCGCGGCAACGTGTTCAACAACAACCGTCAATACGACCGCGCCATTGACGATTACAACGAGGCGGTGAGGATCGACCCGAAATTTTCGCTGGCGTTTATGGATCGCGGCGCGGCGCATTATTTCAAGGGCGACTACGAGGCCGCGATCAAGGACTATGACGAATCGATCAAGCTCGATCCTCGGCGCTCGCGCGCTTTCACCAACCGCGGCGCGGCCTACAAGAAGCTCGGCCGCAACGATCAGGCGCTGGCCGACGAGAGCGAAGCGATCAAGCTCGATCCGCTGGTGCCAGAATATTTCGATAACCGCGGCTTATCTTACTCCGACAACAGCGACTACGACCGCGCCATCGCGGATTACGCCGAAGCGATCCGGCTGGCGCCGCAGGCCAATTTCCTCACCAACCGCGGCGACGCCTATCAGGCAAAGGGCGATCTCGATCGCGCCATCGCGGATTATGACCGCGCCCTCAAACTCAATCCGGGCTTTACCAAGGCCTATAACAACCGTGGTCTGCTCCCCGTTTGTGGTCCGGGAGCTAGGCAACTTTTCGAGCAAGGGTCAGTAGGCGACGAGCCTGCGGACCGTCCTTGGTCTTCTTCGCAAAACCGCGGAGCTGATACGCCTTGAAATCCCCACGCAATCGTATCGGAACCGACATGGCGAGCCTCCCGGGTTCGCCAACTTGAATCAGACCTGCGCCGATTTCGGAATCCCCAACAAGTGAGGTCTCTTCAGAGATCTGGTACAATTACCGGAATGGCTTCTCCTTTTCCAAACGAGTCACGGCCTCCCGCGCAATACTCAGATTAAAAAGTTTATCTTCAGGCACTTTCTTTTCGACAAGGTGGAAATAGTCAGCCCAATAATTTTGCTGCTGCATCACTGACTTTACGTTAGGTATGCCGTCCTCGTTCGTGTACGACCAATGCGGCGCGATGGCACGGACCAGTTCGGGCTTCTTCAGTGCAGTCGATTTGGCGAGGATATCGACGATATCGGGGTGCTCGGCGGGCGCTGCGGCGGCGGCGTTGAATTCCTTGACGCCCTGCAGGTACGCCATGGCGAAGCGCACCGCGACGTCGCGCTTCTCGTTGATGAAGTTCGTGCGCGCTGCATAGAGTCCGACCGCACCGTCTGGATCGATGGCGTCATCGACCGTAACGATCGGGCCCCACTTATTGTTCTGTGCGAAAAAACCAAACTGATAGGCAAGATCGGTGGCATCCACCGCCTTCTGACCGAGCATTTTCATCAGGTCCGGTTGCGGCACATTGGTGATCCATTGCACATCCTTGCGCGGGTCGAGGCCGGCTTTCTGAAGGGCGCGCGCAAACAGATATTGATTAATGCTGCCAGTGGCAGACAGGCCAATACGCTTGCCTTTTAGTTTGGCAAAGTCTGCCATTGACTTCACGCCGGCATCGTAAAGGTCGTTCGTCACATTGATGACGGTATAACCGCGTCCCAGCTTGTTGTTACCGCGGTCGAGGACGAAGACAATCGGCGCGCCCTTGGCGATGCTATTGAACAGGCCAGCATTCGCGGTCATGAACGAAATGTCGATCTCGCCCGAGATCAGCGATGGAACCGCGAGAGCGCCGTCAATAAACATCTTCGGCTGCACGTCGATGCCCAATTTCTTGAAATAGCCTTTCGCTTGGGCGACGAAGAAACCGCCGCCGGTGATGAATGGTCCCTCACCTATCCGCACTACATCGTCGGCAGCAGCCAACCGGACGCCAGCGAATAGCGATACGGCGACGAGCGCCACCGCGAGCTTGTTTACTAGTCTCATCAGAACCTCCTGTTACAATTCAACGGTTGGCGAATGCATCAATGCTCCCGTTCGATCCAGGGAGCGATAAGTCGATCAATTCTTTTTTGCACGTTTGTTATAACTGCGCCAAAGACAGCGAGCACGATGAGACCGGCAAAGACCTTCTCCGTCTCCATTACCTGACCGGCATGGATTAACAGGTAGCCCATGCCGCTGTCGCTCGAGCCACCGATCATTTCAGCGGCGACCACCATGATGATCGTTACGCCCATGCCGAGTTGCAGGCCTGAAAAGATGCCGGGCAGCGCCGCGGGAATGACCACATTCCACTGTACTTGCCGCGTATTGGCGCCAAGATCCTGGGCAGCCTTTACAAAGCCGTTATCGACCTGGCGAATAGCGGCGAAAGTCGAGATCACGACCGGAAAGAACGCGGTTACCGCGCTGATGACGATCTTGTAGGATTCGCCGGTGCCGAGCCAAATGATTAGCAGCGGGATTAGCGAAATCTTCGGCAGCGGATAGAGCGCAGCGATCCATGGGTCGAAAATGCGCGCGATTAGCCTAGACATGCCCATCGCAATACCGACCAATATGCCGGTCCCGGCAGCCACCAAAAAGCCCGCCATGATGCGCAAGAACGTAATCGATAAATTATAAGCAAGCTCTCCATCGATAATCATGACGAAAAGATAACGCACGATCGAACTAGGAGCAGGAAGAAAAATTGGCGCGATGCCGCGCACCCGCACCATGATTTCCCAAAACAGCAGAACGGCGAGGATCACCAGATAGGGCACGATCGCATAAAGGATGGGGCCAGATCGTCGTTGATATTTGCTGCCGTTGGTCATGGCTACACCGCCGCCTTTTCCTGTTGGCGCATGGCGTTGAGCACTTCCTCACGAATAAGATGCAGCGCCCGATCGTAAAGGCTTCCGAATTCAGGAGTGTTGACCATTTCTTGCGAACGCGGCCGCGGCAGATCGACCTTTATGACTTCCTTAATGCGGCCCGGGCGCGCGGTCATAACCACGACCTCGTCGCCAAGCAGGATCGCTTCATCAATCGCGTGGGTTACGAAGATGATCGTCTTCTTAGATTGGTCGGTGATGCGCACAAGTTCCTCCTGCATCACTATCTTAGTCTGCGCATCAAGCGCGGCGAATGGCTCGTCCATCAGCATGATGGGACGCTCCATGATCAGGGCGCGCGCCAGCGCAACACGCTGACGCATGCCACCGGAAAGTTGTGACGGGCGGTGCCGTTCAAATCCGCGCAGACCGACCAATGCAATCAGTTCGCGCGCCCGGGTGTAACGCGTGGCCTTGCCAAGGCCCTGCATTTCGAGGCCAAAGGCGACGTTGTCAACGACGCTACGCCAAGGGAACAAATTGAGATGCTGCCATACCATCACAGAATGGCTACCGAGAGGTTCCGCAAGGCTGGCCTCCCCGATTGTAACTGCGCCGCTAGTATAGGGTTCTATGCCCCCAATAATTTGGGCGAGGGTACTCTTACCGCAACCACTGGGGCCAAGGATGCAAGTAAAGCGCTGGGATGGAAAGCGGTGCGACACGCGGTCGAGCGCCAGAACCTTGTTCGGCTTTTCGCCGTAGACTTGCACCAGCTTGTCGACGACAATGTCCATTAGGCGACCTACCCGCGCTCACAGCGCTCGTGGTGAGCCGCCAATCCACTATGATGAGGTCCGTCAATCATGGTGTGACAGCTATCCCCTGTACCTCGATTAGGATCGATGGGTCCGCAAATCCAGTGACGGTAATAGCCGCACTCGCGGGAAAGTCTTTGCTGAAGATCTCGGCGCGCAACTCGGTCATACGCGTGGTGTAGCGTGCGTCGGTAATGAACACAGTCATGGTGACGAGATCACCGAGCTTGGCCTCACAGCCGGCCAGCGTCTTTTCTATATTGCGGAATGTCTGCCGGCACTGGGCCTCGAAATTGCCAGCGAGTGAAGCCCCGTCATCCGACACCTGTCCCGTATGGCCCGCGACGTAAATGGTGCGGCCCGGACCGGACACGATGACAGCCGGCGAAAAAGCCCGCTTTTGCTGCCAGGTGCCACGTGCGAATGACTTCTCCACGAAACGTCTCCCGTCTCACACGCCTTCGCGGCAACTGGCGTTGAAAGTAACTTACGTTGGAAGCTTCCGGCTCCCGCAGGGCCGCGCTTGTACAAAGCATGGCATCAAGTATCTTGATGTCAAGACACTTTAGCGAGCAGCGTCATGACGCGAAAGCGAGCACCTAAAGCACCGCCCTACCCAGCGGCAGATTCCATCGAAGGCTTACTCGGCGAATGGCGGCGCGAGCGGCCTGACCTCGATCCTTGGCCGTTCGCCATTTTCGGTCGCGCCTGGCGGTTGACCGCAAGCCTGCGTACCGACGCGGAAAAATGGCTGGCGCCTCTAGGGCTGACGTTCGAGTCCTTCAGCCTGATCGTCACGCTGCGACGAAGCGGCCCACCTTACGAACTCAGCCCGACGGCGCTTTATCGCGAGTCGCTGTTATCGTCTGGCGCGATGACGAATCGGATCGACCGAGTCGAGGCGATGGGCATGGTCAGCCGACGACCAAATTCACACGATCGCCGCAGCACCATGGTGCGGCTAACGGCAAAAGGGCGCGCGCTGGCTGATCGCGCGATCAAGATTCATTTCGAAGCGCTTGGCAAAGAGTTGGCGTGCCTCAAAGCCAACGAACGCAAGACGTTATCGTCACTTCTGTCAAAGCTGCTATTGTCGATTGAACAAAGGCCCAACATTTAGTTTGTGACCTGCCCTGGCTTTTTTGAACCAGGCGTTGTGAGAGAATGAGCTTGGAAAGGAGCTGGTCATGCCGAAGAAGAGGTTCAGCGCGGAGCAGATTGCGATGGTGCTTCGCCAGATTGAAGGGTCGATGGCGCGGGGCAAATCCGCCCCAGAGGCTTGCCGGACTGCAGAGATATCGCAGCAGAGCTGCGCGATGAGTTGCTCAATGGAGAGATCTTCTACAGCCTGAAGGAAGCCCTGATCGTCATCGAGCAATGGCGCCAGCGGGACGAATAGAAGCGGCGGTCGCATGTGTATTTTCATCACATTACCTCGCGACGTACTCCAATGTGCGTGGCGAAACACGCCAAGCAGCGCTTTGCGGTCATAGGCGAGCAAGAAGCAGGCCAAATTACCTCCATGATTTCTCTATGGAATTTGAAATGTTCTGTCGGATAGACAGACTGTTATTTCCGATGGGAAG
>DASRLF010000005.1:0-106692 GCA_035648555.1 Pseudolabrys sp. | reverse complement strand
GGAGTCCAACAGCCCGCCGCCGACCATGAGCAGATCGAGATCGCCTTCCGGGACGATTGCCTGCGGGGCCCGCACGCCGGCCGAAGCTTCGTAGAGATGGATGGCGGCGCTGCCGGCGACCATCAGGTCGGCGCCGAGCATGTCGGCGCGCCAGAACTGGCGCAGCACGTCCGCCGCCGGCGTTTCCAATCGGCCGACGCGGAGCGCCTTGCCGACGCGCGCGAGGGCATCGAGACGCTCCTTCAACTGCGCCAGCGCTCCGTCGACGGCGGCCCGGTTGCGCTCGAATTCGGCCTTGGCGGCCTCGGTCTCGGGCGAGCGCGGTCCGAGCGACGTCATGCGCTTGTCGCCGATGTCCTCGTCGTTCCAGTAGCGGACCAGGTAATCGCGGCCCTTGACCGGCTTCCACGCCATGGCGCCAGCGAGCCCGTCTCTCTTCCGGGCCAGCTTGGACCATACGTCCCAAAGCTCGCGGACGTCCTCCAGATGGCGCCGCTGTTCCCGGGTGAAGTCGCTAAGAATGTCCTGATCCATAATGGTTTCTACCAGAAAGTGATGTTGCAAGTAAAGTGGTGGAATCGACAAAATAGGCCTTGAAAAATGCCATGATTTCAGTTATTTCAGATAGCGTAGAAAGTGGAGGTCAAAATGGCAATGTCTCAGGTCAAGTTTGAGGGCGTCGATAGGCAGACGCAGGCGCAGGCCCAGACGCTGGCGCAGACCTTGGAATCGGCAGGCGGACGCGGCGTCGAACTTCACCTCGAAGGACGGCTTGCCGAGATATTCAAAAACATTGCAGCCGTGATCGCCAAAGTCGGCGGCCTCGCGTACGGCGGACTTTCGTCCGAACTCACACCGGAACAGGCCGGCAAGATCCTCGGCATCTCGCGGCCGCTGGTCGTCCGACGCATGGACGACGGACGGTTGCCGTTCAGATACGAAGGCGCCCACCGCCGATGCAAACTCGAGGACGTTCTTGTACTCAAGGCGACGGAAGACAAACAGAACACCGCGCTGAGGGAGCTGGCAGAGGGGATGGAAGACATTGACTTCCGGCCTGCGCCCAAGCCCTGAAACCGCGCTGGTAGATGCGAACGTCTTTTATTCGCAGCACCAGCGCAACGTCTTCATGACGCTCGGATCCGAACGGCTGTTTACGGTCCGCTGGACAGACCGGATCGAGCGCGAATGGCTGGACGCCCTCGCGCGCAATCGTCCCCACCTGCTTGTTGATCAGCTGCGCCGGACGGCGCAGATGATGCGAGACGCCATGCCCGATGCGCTGGTGGGAGGCTACGAGAAGTACGAAGCCCTGCTCACCAAGACGGACCCCAAAGACAGACACGTCGCCGCTGGCGCCATCGCGTGTGCGCCGTCGACAGTCGTGACATGGAATATAAAGCACTTTGCCGCCGACGAACTCGCTCCGCGCAATGTCACGGTGAGCGATCCGGATGCCTTCCTTTGTCGAACCTTCGAACGAGAGCCGGTCGACACGTTCGCGGCGACCGCAAAGTCGTTTTCGTTTTTGAAAAGGCCGGACGGGCGGCCCAACTGGGCGGACTATCTCGACATCTTGGCACGCAATGGCCTTGAAGACTTTGCGGCGCTGCTGAAGGCACGCACGCCCAAGGAGGATTCCGTCGACGACGCCGATGACATTCCCACGGCCGACGTGAAATGACCCGAAGGACCTAGGTCCGCCGCGAAGGTACATCCGGGATGGCCTGCACCGGCGTGCCATCCGGGATGCTCGCGTCGCTATGGATCGCGATGATCTGCCTGAGGCCGTCGACGATTTTTCTGTTGTGGTCTACCCAAGGACCAACGCCGTACGTACCATCCTGTTTCTCATTTTCGGCCTCGGCGACAATCGGTTCGTAGTCCTGCAGCAAGCGCTCCGCCCGCTCCCGTTGTTTCGTATTCCCTTTGATGACGAGATGATCCACGCACGCCGCGCATGATCCATGCTTCGGGCACGGCGCCAAATTCCAATCCTGTATGCAAGCGCCGATGTCGGTCATGTGGACAGTCGCCAGTCGGCTTTCCAAGAATGCCTTGCGCTCGATAGCGGGCAGCTTTTCGATCGTTTCCGCGATCGGTCCGCGCATCGCGCCGGTGTCCAGTATCTCGCGCATCTTGCGTCCGAGATGGACGCCGCCGGTGTGATCGTATGCGGCATTCTCCCGCACATCCTTGCGTCCCGACCATCTCGCGATATCGAGCTGCGACAGTCCGCCTTCCTGCGCCAAGGTGTTCAGAAAATGCCGGATGCCGTGGGAGCGCACGGCGTAGGGTTCACCCTTCTCGTCCCTGAGGTCGAGGCGTTCGAATACCGACGGCATGCCGGGCCGACCAGTGATGAAGTCCCGGACGTTCTGGTCCATCACGAAGACGACAATCGGTATCATCGTGCGATGGTGCGTATTGAAGAAATGGTGCGGGGCGAGGAAAAGATAGGACGACAATGCGGGCGAGCCCGGCGGCAGTGCGGGCTGCAGTTTCAGGATGGCCGCCTCTATATCGCCCAACCGATAAGGACGACGGCGTCCGCGCCGCCCGATCGGCCGTACGGCGTTGCGTTCCAGCCAACAGCGCGTGGAGCTTGTAGACTCCCTTCCGATCATCGAGGCAATCTCCGGCACGAAGACCGCCGTATCGGGATCCGCGAGCCGCCACGGGTCGGGCAGCCAAGCCCGCCCCGGATGATCTTCCATGAAGCGGGCCACGGTTCGCGCCGGCTCAGTGATGCGGCGTATGTCGGCCAGCGCGCGCTCCGCCATCTCCTTCATCTCCGACGGGATCCACTTGATCGAGGCGGTGACGCCCTTCGATCCGCGGTACGCGAACCCGAGGCGCTCCTGAGGCCCCCCTTCCGTCGTCACGGTTTCGCGGCGATCGCAATCGACCTGCACGTTCAGGGCGTCGTTGATGCGCCACGGCGCGCAGACAAGCATCTCGGTGGCGGCGGCAAGAAGCAGGTCGGGCTGGTATCCTTTCTCCCGGACGGCGGAGCTCGCGCAGGCCAGCGCGTCGATCGCCTCGGGGGTGGCCATTCGTTCAGCCCGTTCGGAACGCGCCTCTTCGCTGATCCGGGTGGTGTCGTATGTGACACGCGGGAACGGATTGGAAAACTGTATGCGCGCTTTGGCGACGTTGTAACGATTGACGGCGTCGGCGATCTCTTCGAGCGACTGCCCCAGACGATACTTCGTCGTCGGCGCATTGGTCTGATCAATGGCTTCCGCCGCCCGCCTGAAGTCCGACGATACCATCGCGATCGGATCGTGGCCGCGATTAGCCAGAACGTCGTGGAGCGAGCGTGCGGCGCGCAGAAGCCTATTGTGATCATTGGACCCGCGAGGATGTGAATGCTCCCGCAGCACAATCAGCGCTTTCAGAAGCAACGCGAACTTCGGCGCCAGCAGAGTGCGGCCTTTCACTCCTTTGGCCGTGCCGTTTTCGTGCGTCGTAAAATAGAGTTTGGCGACCTTCGCCGAGCCCGCCGTCGGCCGGGCCGGTTTGACCGGCGCGAGGTCCCACACCGGCGCGTCGAAATCGACGGTCGGCCCGAACACGGGAAGGCGTCTCGCCTTCGCTATCAGCGCGTCCATGCCGAGGCGCGCGTTCACCAACGCCAGAGACGGAAGCGCATGGACGTTCACGGCGCCGCCTCCTCGCATCGGCGCACGACCTCCGCGACCGCCAGAATGGTCGCGTCATGGATGCCGACGATTTGCTTGTCGAGACCGTCACGCTCCTTGCGGGCCCGCTCGTCGCATAGCCAGTCGAGCACCTCCTTGTGCGGGCCGTCCTTCCACGGCTGGAATTTGGCGCACGTGTAGCAGGAGATCGGCGCGAACAGGTCGCAAGGCCCAGAGCCGCAGGTGCCGACATTCCCGGTGCGTTGCAGGGGCCCGCCTAGCTGACGGCGGAAGCCGGCAATGCGCTTGGGTCGCCGCCGTTCACGGCATCGGCCTCGTCGCCGACGATTCTGCCCATGAATGCATTGGCGATGGGGCCGAGCTTGAGCGCAAGCGCCGTGTCCAGCCGCTCGACTTGGGACGACCGCGTCTCGAAATAGACCATGACGTTCTGGAGATCGGTGTGGTCCAGCATGCTGGCGAGATGCGCCGGCGACGCGCCCTCCTCCACGGCGCGGGTCCCGAAGGTCCGCCGGAAGCGTCGCGAGTTGACGTGCAACCTCTCGCCGGTGCGGTGCGACACGATTTCAAGCTTGTCGATTGCCCGCTTGAGTGTGTCGGTGATTTCCTTCACCTCGTGGTGCATCGCATACTCGTGTCGCGGACTGCCAAGTAGACCAGCACGCGGTGCGGTCTTTGCGAACAACGGGAAGGCGCACCCTTCCGGCCAACTGTTGGTCTCGCGCCAAGAACGGTTTTGCTCGATCAATTCGGATACCAGCGCCCCGATTTCGATATTCAGCATCTCTTCCTTGGTTTCCGATCGAAACTCTTCGTTGCCCTTCTTGACCCTCGGCACATCGAGCCGATGATAAATTCTTTCGGTCCCGACCTCAGGCAGAGGGCGATAGTCGTCCTCGCGCAGCAGGGCATAGGCTAGTGGATTGCGCCCCAACGCGAACGCAAGCCAAACAAGAACACGCTCCATGACTGTGAGTTTTGCGTTAGACTCTTCCGACCTCAGCTTGGCGTGAAGAGCGATCAACTCCAGTTCGTCAAAGGCTCCTTGAAGCGAATCGCGTGAAAGGACTGCGACGCCCTTTTCATTGCCACCAATCGTAATTTCGTCGAGCGCATCGGCGACGTCTTTCGAGAAGTTTTGCATCTGCTCATCGGCGCACCAGCGATACCACGCCCGGACATGGTGCAACCTGTACGCCGCGAGGCGCCCGCAACTTCGAAGCTCGGCGAACAATGTCTCATTCAAAACGCCCCCTCCGGCATCGACGCTGCAGAAGTGAGATGACAGATGCAGATGACCAAGAACGTCGAATGCATTTCTGAGGTCATCGATCGATGTCACTTGAACACGCTCCGCCATGAAGCGAGCAACAGCGGCTAACAGCGACCCGGACCGAACATGGAGATTGCGAAAATTGAGTTTGATGCGACGCGCCGGATGATGGAGGGACCAGACCCAATCGTTGGCATCGACAGGATGTCCAGCGAGATCGTAGATCACACCCTGTGCTGGGAATTCCTTGCCCGAATGCCGGCGGATGGCGGTGCCGCTCGTCATCGGGAGCTACCCTTGCTGGCTTTGTCCTGCATCCGAAGCGAGATTTCCTGAGCCCGCTTGCGATGCAGTTCGGCCTGATAGTGTTCGCCTTGCTGCGAATGCGGCGTCCAGCCCTGATGCAGGTTGCAGGCGGACCGCGTCGCATCGTCGCCGAGCCCCAGTTCTTGAGCGCCTTCGCCAAATCTGACGTTCCACGCGTAGCGAAGAAGATGCGTCGAGAAATTGGCAGGCAGGCCGGGGACCTTCTCCCGCAGCAGCCGGTACATGTAGGCGATCGAGCTGATGGACAGCGGCTTCCCCTGTTGTGAGAAAAACACGAAGGGCGACTTCTTCGCTCCAGGCTGTTTGGACCGATGGCGCGTGATGTAGGTGTGGAGCGCGCTGGCACAGCGGTCGGTCAGTGCGACAGGATGCGCCAAGGTCTTGGTGTTCGGCTGGATCACACGGGGGTCTTCGGGATCATCCGGCGTTCGATAAACATAGAGGCTCGGCGTCAGGCCATGGAGATTGAGGTCTCCACCCTTGAGGCCAAGCGCCTCGCCCAAGCGGATGCCGCTGTCGAGGTAGACCAGCCACAGCGCATAATTCCGCTGCTGGTGACGCGCCGCGAACGGGTTTGTGGGATGCCCCGGCGTGATGGCATCGAGCAGCGCCTGCTGCGCCAGCGGCTCCAGCCCTTTCTTCGGACTTTTTGTCCTCACGCGTATTTCGCCGACGACCTTGTCGCGGAAATGGTCGAGCCGCCGGCGCGCCTCCGGCAGCCTTTCATCGCGCGGCGACATCCGCTGGATCGCAACATCGGCATGCCAGACCACGTAGTCCCGGATGGAAACGCAGCGCGTGCGCCACTGCCCGCTGCTTACGATCGGCCGCTTGGCTTTGCGGCGTCCGCCTCTGGCCGGCGTCTTCGCCCGGGTCAACAGGTTGACGCGCAATTCTTTCCGGAGCCCGGCTATCTCCTCCACCGAGAACATCTCGAAGCTTTCGACGCGAGCCCGCACGTCGATACCTTTGGCCGCGCACCAATTGTGGAATTGGCATACCGCATCCATCCGCTGCCGCATCGTCGAGAGACTGATGCTGGTCGGCCGGAGCTCCACGACGCAATAGAGATTGGCCCAGTCGACCCAATTCCCCTCGGCGTCTTCGGTGTAGACGAAGAGATCGCCTTCGAGCAGGCGGATGACCTTCGTCTTGAACGGTGGGATTTCAGGATACTGCACGCATGAAAACTCCGGTGATCACACCGAGAATCTCATGCGTGGACGAATTAGCATACTTGCAAAAATCGACAGCCTGTGGACGGCTAAGTTATTGTCTGAGCTTGATAATCAGGTTCGTAATTGACGAAACAGCGATCCTGTATTCCAAGCCGAACGAATAGCGGACATCCAGAGAACGGTGAATACCGACAACTCATTGATCTTTCTTGAGAAGTCTACCCTAATTTGACGTTCTAAGGTTCCTACAATTCAGAACGGAATCTCGTCGTCCATGTCGGCCGACTTGCCGGCCCCGGCCATCGCAGGTTTGCGCTCGCGCGCAGCGCTCGGCCCGCTCGAGCCGAAATCATCGCCGCTGTCGACGCCCGCTCCACCGCCGCCGCCGCGGGTATCGAGCATGGTGAGCGACGAATTGAAGCCCTGCAGCACGACCTCGGTCGAGTATTTGTCGTGGCCGTCTTTGTCAGTCCACTTGCGTGTCTGTAGCGCGCCTTCGAGGTAAACCTTCGAGCCTTTCTTTAAATATTGCTCGACGATCTTGCACAGGCCCTCGTTGAAGATGACGACGCGGTGCCACTCGGTCTTTTCCTTGCGCTCGCCGGTAGTCTTGTCGCGCCAGCTTTCCGAGGTGGCGACGCTGAGATTGGCGATCGGGCGCCCGTCTTGGGTGCGGCGGATTTCCGGATCCTTGCCCAGATTGCCGATCAAAATCACCTTGTTGACGCTGCCTGCCATGATGCTCTCCGCTTGGGGAACTTGTTTGACGAAATCGTTTGGCGACCGCGCCGTTTACGGGCTGCGCGCCGCACGCGCCCGCCTTAATGATCGCTCACCCTAGACCTCGCCAAGAGGCGAACAAGGGTTCGGGACGCTCGAACGGCCCTAATCCACAGGGCTTCGGCCGCGGCCCGGCTGGGCCCGGGGCCACCGACCACAATACTGTTCTTGTTCCGTTCTAGTATATAATCAACGGATGCGCAACTGATCCGGCCGCCAATTCGGTTTTTTGTTGTTGTAAGGCACTCTTCGGATCATCCCCAACATATAACGTCCGCCCGCCTGTGTGAGTGCCTCCCCCGACACTTCAGGAGGCCACCCGATACAGCGTTTCATTCTCACGGCGTGCTCAATCTTGTTCGCCGCCGCGATGGCAACGCCGTCGTTGGCGGCCGACATGTCCAACCCGCTGCCCCCGCCCAGTTACAAGGGCCCGGTTTATGTCGCCGGCTACAACTGGACCGGCTTCTACGCCGGCATCAACGGCGGCTACGGCTTCGGCAAGTCAAACTGGTCCGCGCCGTCAGCACTGGCGACTTCAACGTCAACGGCCCGCTGGTCGGCGGAACTATCGGTTATAATCTGCAGACCGGCTCCTTGGTCTGGAGCCTGGAAGCCGACGGCGATTACAGCTGGATCAAGGGTTCGACGACACCTGTGGCGCAGGCGGTTGCGAAACCCGCAACACCTGGCTCGGAACCGCACGCGGCCGCGTCGGCTACGCATGGAATCGCTGGCTGCCTTACATCACCGGCGGCGCGGCGTTCGGCTCGGAAAAGGCGACATTCGCAGGGGCCTCGGAATCCAAAACCCAGATCGGCTGGACCGCCGGCGCAGGCATCGAATATGCGTTTCTCGGCTCATGGTCCGCCAAGCTCGAATATCTCTATGCCGATCTCGGCAAATGGAGTTGCAGCGCGGCCACCTGCGGCGTCGCTTCCGACGTTAAATTCAACACCAGCTTGGTCCGCGTCGGCGTGAACTACCGCTTCTGGTAGCGCCGCCCGATTATCCCCACCGCCAAACGCCGCCCCGCCGGGGACTGGCGAAACGCCATCGTTCTTACTACGTTCCAAGACGTTACAAGACACCGTCGCTGGCTCTGGCCGGCGCATTTTTGCGTCCAGAAAGTTCCCATGGCCCCGTTCCCCGACAAAAAAGCCCGCGATGCCCGCCAGATCACCATTCGCGGCGCACGCGAGCACAATCTCAAGAACGTCGACGTCGCCATTCCGCGCGACCAGCTGGTCGTCTTCACCGGCCTGTCGGGCTCCGGCAAGTCCTCTTTGGCGTTCGACACCATCTATGCCGAGGGCCAGCGCCGCTACGTCGAGAGCCTGTCGGCCTACGCGCGGCAATTCCTCGAGATGATGCAGAAGCCGGACGTCGACCAGATCGACGGCCTGTCGCCGGCCATCTCGATCGAGCAGAAGACCACCTCGAAAAACCCGCGCTCGACCGTCGGCACCGTCACCGAGATCTACGACTACATGCGTCTGCTGTGGGCGCGCATCGGCGTGCCCTACTCGCCGGCCACCGGCTTGCCGATCGAAAGTCAGACCGTGTCGCAAATGGTCGACCGCGTGATGGCGCTGCCCGACAGCACGCGCATCTATGTGCTCGCCCCCGTCGTGCGCGGCCGCAAGGGCGAATACAAAAAGGAATTGGCCGATTTTCTGCGCAAGGGCTACCAGCGCGTCAAGGTCGACGGTACGTTTTACGAGATCGCCGAGGTCAAGCCGCTCGACAAGAAATTCACCCACGACATCGACGTGGTGGTGGATCGCCTGGTAGTGAAAAGCGACATTGGCACGCGGCTGGCGGACTCGCTCGAGCAATGTCTCAAGCTCGCCGACGGCATGGCGCTGGTCGAACTCGCCGACACCAAAGCCTCCGGATCGAAGGCCAACAAAGGCCGCAACGAAAACGCCGAGCGCATCATTTTTTCAGAAAAATTCGCCTGTCCGGTTTCCGGCTTCACGCTGCCGGAAATCGAGCCACGGCTGTTCTCGTTTAACAATCCGTTCGGCGCCTGTCCGGAATGCGGCGGCCTCGGCATCGAGCAGCATATCGACGCCGGCCTGGTGATCCCCGATCCCGACGCCACGCTGCGCAAGGGCGCGATCGCGCCCTGGGCCAAATCGTCATCGCCCTATTACATCCAAACCCTCGACGCGCTGGCGAAGCATTTCCGCTTCACGCTCGACACCAAGTGGAAGGACCTGCCGAAGAAAACGCAGGACGCGATCCTGTACGGCTCCGGCGAGGACGACATCAAATTTGTCTATGACGACGGCCTTAAGGGCTACACCACCAAGAAGCCGTTCGAGGGCGTCATCACCAATCTGGAACGTCGCTTTAAGGAAACCGAGAGCGACTGGGCGCGCGAGGACCTACAGAAATATTTCACCGACGTGGCCTGCAAGGCCTGCCACGGCGCCCGACTCAAGCCGGAAGCGCTCTGCGTTAAGATCGGCGGCAAACACATTTCCGAGGTCGCCGAGTTGAGCGTGAAACGTGCCCGCGAATGGTTCACCGCGCTGCCGAAGGACCTGACGCCCAAGCAAAACGAAATCGGCGTGCGCGTGCTCAAGGAAATCCGCGAGCGGCTGACATTTCTGGTCGATGTCGGCTTGGATTATCTCACGCTGATGCGCGCGTCCGGCACACTGTCCGGCGGCGAGAGCCAGCGCATTCGCCTGGCGTCGCAAATCGGTTCCGGCCTCACCGGCGTTCTGTACGTCCTCGACGAGCCCTCGATTGGCCTGCATCAACGCGACAACGCGCGCCTGCTCGAAACCCTGAAGCGCCTGCGTGACCTCGGCAACACCGTGATCGTGGTCGAGCACGACGAGGACGCCATAAGAACCGCCGACTACGTGCTCGACATCGGCCCGGGCGCCGGCATCCATGGCGGCCACATCGTCGCCGAAGGCAGCGTTGACGACATCATGGTCACGCCGCGCTCATGGACCGGCAAATATCTGTCCGGCGAATTGTCCGTGCCGGTACCCGAGCGCAAGCCACGTTCGCGCCGCGCGCTGAAGATCGTCAACGCCCGCGGCAACAATCTCAAAGGCATTGACGCCGAGATCCCGCTCGGCCTGTTCACCTGCGTCACCGGCGTCTCGGGCGGCGGCAAATCGACGCTGCTGATCGACACACTGTACAACGCCGTGGCGCGCAAGTTGAACGGCGCATCGCTCGCGCCCGCCCCGCACGACCGCATCGAAGGCCTCGAGCACATCGACAAGATCATCGACATCGACCAGTCGCCGATCGGCCGCACGCCGCGCTCCAATCCGGCGACCTACACGGGGGCTTTCACGCCAATAAGAGAATGGTTCGCCGCGCTGCCCGAGTCGAAAACGCGCGGCTACGAGCCCGGCCGCTTCTCGTTCAACGTCAAGGGCGGGCGCTGCGAGGCCTGCCAGGGCGACGGCGTGATCAAGATCGAGATGCACTTTTTGCCCGATGTCTACGTCACCTGCGACGTCTGCAAAGGTAAGAGGTACAATCGAGAAACTCTCGAGGTGCTGTTCAAGGGCAAATCGATTGCCGACGTGCTCGACATGACGGTCGAAGAAGCGCTGGAATTCTTCAAGGCGGTGCCGCGCGTGCGCGACGTGCTGGCGCTCCTGCACCGCGTCGGCCTCGACTACATCCATGTCGGCCAGCAGGCCACGACCCTCTCGGGCGGCGAGGCGCAGCGCGTCAAGCTCGCCAAGGAGCTGAGTAAGCGCGCCACCGGCCGCACGCTGTATATCCTCGACGAGCCGACCACCGGGCTACATTTCCACGATGTCGCCAAGCTGCTCGACGTGCTGCACGAGCTGGTCGAGACCGGCAATTCGGTGGTGGTAATCGAGCACAATCTCGAAGTGATCAAGACCGCCGACTGGATCATAGACCTCGGCCCCGAAGGCGGCGACGGCGGCGGGGAGATCGTCGCCCAGGGCACGCCGGAAGATATCGTGCGGGTCGCGCGCTCCTACACCGGGCAGTTTCTAAAACCGGTGCTGGGGCGAAGAGAGAATAAGCGAAGGAAGGGTCCGCAGGCGGCGGAGTAGTTTTTCCTTCTCCTCGCGCGCGGGCAGAAATGATACAGGCGCCGCATGACCAACATGCTCACTTATTGTGACGACGCCACCATGCTCGAGGCCATCGCCGCCGAAGCCCATCGCGCGCTGGTCAACACGCGCCAGATTGCGCCATTCACGACGCGCCCCGGCGGCCTGTCGGTCGACGACGCCTATCGCGTGACGGCGCTGGTGCGCGGGCTTTACGAGGCGAACGGCGCAAAAGTCGCCGGCCGCAAGATCGGTTTCACCAACCGCACCATCTGGGCGCAATACAATGTTTACGCGCCGGCCTGGGGCTATGTGTTCGACCGCACAGTGCGCGATCTTAACCTCTCCCCGCTGCCGCTCGCGGCTTTTTCCGAGCCGCGCATCGAGCCGGAAATTGTATTCGGCCTGGCGTCTGCGCCCACCTCTCGAATGGACGACGGCGCGCTGCTGGCCTGCGTCGAATGGCTCGCGCTCGGCTACGAGATCGTACAGTCCATTTTTCCGGGCTGGAAATTTTCCGCCGCCGACACCATCGCGGCGAACGGCGTGCACGGCGCGCTGCTAATCGGACCGCGCCACAAGGTCGCGGCCCGCGCGGCGGAATGGAAGCGCACGCTCGCGGCTTTCGAGATCGATCTCTTGTGCGACGGCGAACTCATCGACTGCGGCAGCGCCGCCAATGTGATGGACGGTCCGCTCTCGGCGCTGCGCCATCTTGCCGAACTCCTGGAAGCCGATCCCTCAAACCCGCCGCTGGCCGCAGGCGAAATCATCACCACCGGCACGCTGACCAAAGCGATGCCGGTGAAGCCTGGCGAGACGTGGACGGCGGTGGCGAAGGGGATTGGGTTGGACGGGATAGCGCTGCGTTTTGCGTGATCCACGCCGGAGAATATCGCGCCGGTCGCGCGCGCCGTCGAAGATCACCTCGCTCAACCAGGCGGTCAAAGGTTTCGCGATCATCAACAAGTAACACTGCTCGAGGGATCAACAATGCCGGCGACCACCGTCAAAATAGCCGCCAGTGCTGGCGGCGAATTCGATTGCTATTTGGCAACGCCCGCGGCCGACGCTCCATCGCCCGCCGTGGTTCTGGCTTCCGCGGTGCACGGCGTCGACAATGACATCCGCGACCTCGCCGACGCTTTCGCCGCAGCGGGCTTCATCGCGGCGGCGCCCGATCTGTTCTGGCGCACGATGCCGGGCCCCCTCAATCGCGCCGACGGCGATCTGCCGGCCAAGCGCTCGCAGCCGCGGCTCGAAAAGATCAAGACCGGCGAAGTCGACATGGCCGACACGCTCGCCGCCTTGCGCAAACTCAAGACCTTCAACGGCCGCGCGGCGGCGATGGGTTTTTGCTACGGTGGTCCCTATGCGATCCTCGGGCCGAAGCGGCTCGGCTACGCCGCCGGCATTTCCTGCCACGGCACCAACATGATCAGCTTCATCGGCGAGCTCGACGGCGCCACCGCCCCGGTCTGCATCATATGGGGCGATCAGGACCACGCCGCGCCGCAAGAGGTGCTCGATGCCTATCGCGCAGTGCCGGCGCGCCAGAAGAATGTCGAAGTGCACGTTTTTCCCGGCGTGAAGCACGGCTACATGATGCCCGACGCCGGCCCCGCCTATGACGCCAAGACGCGCGACTTTTCGTTCTCGCGTGCTTTGGCGATTCTCGGCGGTCTGCGCGGCGGCGGGGGAGTCCTGCACAAGACGTCGTGACGCTAGGCCGCCTTGGCCTGCATCTCCTTGTCCTTGGCTTGCGCTCGCTGCGCCGCCGGACGCGACGCGATGCGCGCCGCGTAATCGGTGAATTCCTTCCGCTCGGGCAGCATCTTGAATATCATGCCCCAGCGGATGTTCGAACCGACGATCACGTCGGCGGCGGTAAACTGCTCGCCCATGAGCCACGGCCCCTTCTCCACGGCCTTCGCCGTCACGTTCATCACCGTGTCGAAATCGCCGTAGCCGAGCATGCCGCGGCGTGCCTCTTCCTTGCGCGGCGCCGCGCGGTCGATCACCGCCGACTCGATGCAGCTCGGCCCGAAGAACAGCCATTTGAGATAAACGCCGCGGCCCGGCGCGCCGACCGGCACGTTGAGCTTGGCCTGCGGAAATTCGTCGGCGAGATAGGTGCAGATCGCGGCCGCCTCGGTGATCACGGCGTCGCCGTGCTTGATTGCCGGCACCTTGCCCATCGGATTGATGGCAAGATAATCGGGTTTTAGATTGTCGCCGTTGCTGAGGCTTAAAAGCTTGATGTCGTAGGGCTGGCCGAGCTCTTCCAGCATCCACAACACGATGGACGAGCGCGACGGCGAAGCATGATAAAGCGTGAGATTGAGCATGAGGCACCTTGCAAAGTTTGCGGTTCCAAACGAACTTAACTGCTAGGCTGGAAATGTGCAGGGATCATGACCATGGCTGACGTTCGCGACAATGCCGAGCGCCATCGCTTCGAGCTCGACGCCGACGGCCACGTCGCGTTCTCGAATTACAAACGCGACGGCGGCACCATCACCATCATGCACACCGAAGTTCCTAAGGAACTCAACGGCAAAGGCATCGGTTCAACGCTGGTTCGCGGCCTACTCGACATGGTGCGCGCGCAGGGGCTCAAGGTGGTGGCGCTCTGCCCGTTCGTCGCCGGCTACATCGCCAAGCATCCGGAATACGCCGATTTGCTGCGCTAGATGCGCGCCGTTCGCCGGTTTTGCCTAACGCAAAATTTACCCATCGGTAAGACATTGGGCCCCTCGCCCGATGTCAGGAGCCTGCGTTGGATTTTTCGGCCGGCATTGCATTTTTCTTCGGCCAGCTCGGCAGGCTGTTCTTCTCGCTCGGCTCGCATTTCTCGCTGACGTCGCTCGCCGCGGCGCTGGTCATCTCGGCGCTTTATTTCGCCTGGCAGCGGCACCGGCGCGGCCGCCGTATCCGCCTGAAGACCATCGTGCGCGCACTGTTCCCGCGCCGCATCATGCGCCACGCCTCCAACCAGGCCGACATCTTCTATCTTTTCTTCAATGTGTTCATGTTCAGCGTGCTGTTCGGCTGGGCGGTCCTCTCGTATCAATTCATCTCCAACGGAATTATCGTCGGACTTGTCGCGGTCGCGGGCCCCGTCGCGCCCTCGACCTGGTCGCCTTACGTCACACGCTCGATCATCACCGCGATGTTGTTTCTGGCCTATGAACTCGGCTACTGGTTCAACCACTGGCTCAGCCACAAGGTGCCCGTGCTGTGGGAATTCCACAAAGTGCACCACACCGCCGAAGTGCTCACGCCGCTGACCAATTTCCGCGTCCATCCGATCTACGGCTGGATCTTTGCCAACATCCTCGCGTTCTCGGCCGCGGTCGCCAACGGCATCGGCAATTACATGTTCGGCGAGACCGCCTATCAATACGCCATCAACGATACCAATATCATTCTGGTGCTGTTCATCCATGCATACGTCCACCTGCAGCATTCACATATGTGGATTTCGTTTCGCGGCGTGCTGGGGCGCATCTTCGTTTCGCCGGCGCACCATCAGGTCCACCACTCCGGGAATCCCAAGCACTTCGACAAGAATTTCGGCAGCTGCCTGGCGCTATGGGATTGGATGTTCGGCACGCTCTATGTGCCGGCGAAGGAACGCGAGCCGTTGGTGTTCGGTTTCCCCGGCAACGCCAATGCCCACACCGTCAAGGGCGAATTGGTGGAGCCGTTCGTCAACGCCGCCGGCCGTCTCAAGCCGGCGCTGACGAAACACGCCGCCCCGGTTGCGCAACGCAAGCAGGCCTAGTTAATGGTGGCCATGCGCCACCGTACCGTCACCGTTCGCGATAAGATGCAAACAGGTTATCGCTGCGCGCTTATGGCGCCGTCGGGCCTTAATTTCGATGCCCAATTCAAGCCGCAACTGACGCCGGCGCAGATGCTGCGGCTCGGCGTGTTCGCCGGCAAATACATGACCGATTGTCGGCGCAAATTTCCCAAAAGTTGGTTCGCCAAGGCCAAGCTCTCGCCTACCAAGCGCGACATGTCACTCAATTTTTTCGTCGTCGATGCCAGCCAGCCGCTGTCGGAATGGCGGCGCAAGGGCTGGCTTCATCCGGAAGATCCGCGCGGCTGGTTCCAGTGGTATTGCCGCTGTTACATGGGCCGCTGGCTAGCAGAAGAGGACAAACGCCAGATCGGCCGCTGGAAGGCGGGACACCGCCGCGTCCGGCAAATCCAGAAACATTGCGCGCCCGGCGATGTGTTCTGCCGTCCGCGCCAGCGTCAGCTCTTGCTGCACTGGGCTTACGACAGCCGAAAAATCTAAACCGCTGGCCCCGATTTACTCACGTTCGCGCCGGGTCTACGATTCCTGCCAATCCACAAAACAACGACGTGGTTGGGAGGCAACATGAACCGGCATCTTCGCAACCTTGCAGGACTTTCACTCGGCGCGGCGCTCTGTGCCACCAGTCTGGTGCATGCGCAAAACATGGACGCGCTATACGAAAGCGCGAAACTCGAAAAGGAGCTCGTCATATACGGGGGCGGCCCGGCCACGCTCTATGAAGTGCCGGCGAAGGCGTTCGAAGCGAAATATCCCGCCATCAAGGTCATCATTCACGCCGGCTTTAGCAACGAGCACGACGAGAAGATCAACCAGCAACTCAAAACCAAGACGCTGGATGCCGATCTCGCCATTCTGCAAACGGTGGGCGATTACATCCGCTGGAAGAAAGAAGGTGTGCTGGCGCAATTCAAGCCCGCCACCTGGAACGCGATCGACAAGTCGTTCAAGGACAAAGACGGCTATTACGTCGGCGTCTTTGTCACCTCGGTGTCCTACGCGTACAATAAGGATAAGGTCACCGCCGAGGCTGCGCTGAAGTCCGCCCGCGATTATCTAAAGCCCGAATTCAAGGGCAAAATGATCGCTTGCTATCCGCATGATGACGACATCACGCTTTATCTGTTCTACACGACCGTGAAGCGCTACGGCTGGGACTGGATGACCAAATACATGGCCAATGGCGCGCAATTCATCCAGGGCCATCTCGGCGTGTCGCGTGCGCTGTCATCCGGCGAAGCCGTTGTGTCGATCGACTCCAACCCGAATTTTTCACTGCGCGAGCAGCGCGCCGGCAAACCGGTCGAGATTTCCTTCTCCAAGATCGACCCGACGCCGGTCTGGGCGCAGACCGCCGCCACTTTCAAGGATTCGCCGCACCCGAACGCGGCCCGGCTGTTCTTGAGCTGGTTTTTGGAAAAGGAGCAGCAGGCCAAGCTCGACACCTGGTCGCCGCGCCGGGATGTGCCTCCACCGGCCGGATTGCCGCAGCTATTCTCGCTCAAACTCGCCAATAATTATCCGGCGTTCATCAGCAATACTGAGCTCGTCACCGATCTGCGCAAGCGCTTCGAAGCCATCACCGGACCGGTGCAAAAGAAGGGCGGCGTGAAATAGCCGCGCGTCTCAGGCGCCGGCGATGCGCGTCAGCAAATCCGCCAGCACCTCCGAAGAGGTGATATGCGGATTGTGGCTGGAATCGATTTCATAAGCGCCCCAGTTCTCGCGCTTGGCGCGTTCGTAGAAACGCCGGAAGCGATCGTCGGGTGCGTTGCGTGTGCAGTAGATGTAATGGCGCGGCAACGTCAGTGCGCCGTTTCGCAATTTCAGTTTCTGCTCGAACGTCTTGGCCGGCTGCGGTCGACGTAGCGGATCGGCCCAGGCGCGATCTTGTGGATCGGTGTCGGGCGGCATCGGCACCGGCGGAATGAAACCGTCGGGCGAAGGCTTGCGTTGCGCCCGCGCCGCTTCCGGCAGCAAGCCGATCACACTGTCGCCGTCATCGGGCGCGAAGGCATCGATATAGATCAGTTTGGCGACACGCGTCCGCGCGTGGTCGGCGGCGCCGGTCGCGACCATGCCGCCGTAGGAGTGGCCGATCAGGTTGACGTTCGTCAGGTCCTCGAATTCCAGCACGCCGAGAATATCGGCGATATGCGTATCGAGACCGATCTCAGGTGATGCCAGATGAACACGCTCTCCGAGCCCGGTCAGCGTCGGCGTGATCAGCCGGTGCCCGCGCTTGCCCAATAGCGGATGCATCTTCTTCCAGCCCCAGCCGGCGCTCCAGGCACCATGCGCGACAACGAATGTGGCCATATTTCCCCCCTATTCGGCGGCAACCGGCCGCGCGGTCCGGCTATTCCATCGCCCGCGCACGACATCGGTCGTCACCACCACGAGGCCCGCGCCCAGCACCTGCCAGCCCGGCCTGATGCCGGCATCAAAATCGAACACCGTATCCAGCACGCGCAGTGGCGAAACATGAAACGCGAACCCGATGCCGACCGCCTCGCCGATAAATGTCAGCACCGACACCGCCAAGCTGAGCGCGAGCAGCGTTAACGTCGACAGCTCTTGGCTCGCCTGCCGCCAGACGACCAGCCGGTAGCCGATCAGCCACAAAAACAAACCGGCGGCGAATGTCGGCACCGTGGCATCGGCCTTGGTCTGCTGGAAATAATGGATGAGCGCCAGCAGCGCGATGGCATAAATCAGTTGGTGGAGCCGCCGCCAGCGCTGGCCGCCGAGCCGCTTCACCATGCCATCGGTCGAGGTCGCGGCCAGCGTCGCCAGCCCCAGCCAGGCGATGCCGCCGATGATCAGATAAACGCGATGGCTGATCTCGTGCGCCACTTTGGCAAGACTGTAGCTTTGGTCGGCAAGAAACAACGTGAGATGCGCGGCGATATAACAAAACGTGCCGACGCCGAGCATGCGGCGCACATCGATCAAATTGCGGTAGCGCGCGATGCGGCGCAGCGGCGTCACTGCCAGCGTCACGCCGAGAAACACCAGCGCCCAGAATCCGGCGCGGTGGATGAGATCGTTGATCGGCCGCGCGCCATGCGCGATCGCTCCGACATCGAGCAGCGCCTTGGCGAGCGGAAACAGCAGCAGCGCCAGCGCCGCCACGCGCAGCGGCGACAGCCGCCCGCGCCGGTCGCGCCAGATTTCCCAGGAACGTTTCATTGCCCGCGACTAACACAGCGTCGGCCAGCCGTCATAGTGCGCCACACAATTTTACCCTCAATATATGTCGGGTTGTGCTAACGTTTTTTCATGTCCGAACGATTCGCCGCAACCGATCGCACGGTTGAGCGCAAACAGTCGGCCGTTCGGAACGCAACCGGCGGCAAACACCACCGGAGAAGGAGGAGCAGAGAAGAAACCTTGAGTCACGCCACGCCGGGCCACTTCGAGGAGGCCACCGATGTCGCGAAACTTGGTACGCTCACTGCTCGTTTTCGTCCTGTCTCTGTTTAGTGTTGCCGCGTTCGCCCACGATGTTTGGATCAGCCGCGGCACTTACAAGAATCCCGCCGGCGAATGGTGCTGTGGCGCCGAGGACTGCGGCGTGGTGTCGCGCGATGCCGTGAAAACGGGCACCGGTGGTTATTCGTTGCGTGGTCCGGTCACCTACGGCATGGGTGTCACCGGCAACGAAGCGGACGGACCGACGCGCCAGGAAAATGTCAACGAGCTCGTGCCCTACAGCCAGTCGCTGCCTTCGCCCGACGGCGCCTATTGGCGCTGCAAGCGGCCGGACGGCTCGCAGCGCTGTTTCTTCGCACCGCCGCCGGGTAGCTGATCGCAGGCTCTAGTTTTTGTGCTTCTGCACGGATTCAAGCAGCCCAACGCCTATGATGGCGGCAAAGGCGATGAGTACAAATGATGCAGTCACGGGATCGCCGTCGGCGGCATAAATCAGCGTGGCCAGACTTACTGCGAGTACGCCAAGTATAAACGCCCAAACCCTGATCCAGTCGACGGTCCAGCGCTCGGCTCGCGACAAAATTGCCGCTTTAGCGGGCAACGGAATTGGCATGACGTCCCCTCGTTATGGTTGACCGTGAACTTGCAAATCTCGTGCCCGTTTGAATTTATCGGCGCTGTTTTCCAGCCTTGTTTCACACCCGTGGCACCGGCCGACCAGATGCCTTGCGCGACGGCACCTTCACCCAGGCCTCGCCGTCCAGCACGGTCTCGCCGTCAACCGTGCACGTGCAGGACAGCCGGGCGCGACATTTCCCTGGCACTAACTCGGCCACCACCACGCTGACATCGACCGTGTTGCTGATCTTGACCGGCGCACGGAAATTCAACGTCTGCGAAATATACACCGCGCCCGGGCCCGGTAGCCGCGTGCCAAGCACCGCCGAAATCAGGCTCGCGGTATAGAGTCCGTGCGCGATACGCGTGCGGAACGGCGTCTTGGCGGCGAAATGTTCCGACAGATGAATCGGGTTGCGGTCACCGGTCACTTCGGCGAAACCGACGACGTCGGACGACGCATGTTTTGCTCAAGCGCTCGGTCATACCGATGGAAAGATCCTCGAAATAAAGTGTCTGCAAAGCCAGCATGATCACGCGCCCAATCGCGGCCGGCACACCGCCCATAACACGCCGATCAACACCACATTGATCAGCGCCATCGCCGTCAATACGAAGATCGTTACATCGGCTCCATTGGCTTCAATCAACAGCGCGCCGAGCGACGGCGCTGCCGCCTGCACGATCAGGCTCGGAAACGCTAGTTTGCCCATCAACCGCGGAAACCGGATGGGGCCGACCAGCGCCAGCGGCAGCGTGCCGCGGCCGATCCAGGAAATGCCGTAGCCGGCGCCATAGAGCAGGATCACAAGAATCAAAATTTGAAAGTGAGCGGCCAGGAGTAGCAATCCAACCGCCATCAGCACGCAGCACGCGATCATGGTCCAGATCGGGTGGTAGCGGGCACCAAATAGCCGGTCGATCACGCGGGCACCGACCTGCGCCGGGCCGAACAGCGTGCCGAGGCTCACCGCCACCGCATAGTCCACGCCCCTCGCCTGCAGAAAAATCATGAAGCTCACGATCACGATCGAGCCGACGCCGGCCGCGATCGACAACACCAGCGCCAGCAGCAAGAAGATCAAGGACTCGTCCGGGAGCCGCGCCGGCTCTGCGGGTTCCGCGGTGTCTGACGCCGCCGCGCTCGCGGCGGCAGGCTTCGGCGCGGGACGAATGACCACCATCTCCAGCGGCAGGCAGACACAGAGGTGAAGCGCCGCGTAAACGAAGCACGCCTCGCGCCAGCCGATATGTTCAATCATAAAAGCGCTGAGCGGCCAGCAGATCGTACTGGCAAAGCCGCCGAATAGCGTCAGATTGGTGATCGGCCCGCGTGCCGCGCTGCCGTACATCCGGCCGAGCGCGGCGAACACCGCGTCATAAAGCCCGGTACCCATGCCGATGCCAAGCAGCACCCAGGAGAACAGATAGGCCGGCAGCGTTGGCGCGAGCCCGATCCCAGCCAAACCAGCGGCGTAAAGCAGCGAACTCGTCAGCAGCACCGGCCGGCCGCCATGCGCATCGATGATTTTGCCGACTTGCGGCGAGATCAGCCCGGCCACCAGCAGACCGATCGAGGTGCCGCCGACCACAAAGCCAAGTGACCAGCCGGTCTCAGCCACGATCGGCCCGGCGAACACGGCGGGAAAATAAAACGAAGTGCCCCAGGCGAAAATTTGCGCGACGCCGAGCGCGCTGATGACAACGCGGCGGTCGAGCGCATGTTCTTCCAGCGCTTGGCCGTCCGATGACAAGACGCTTTCCTTACTTGGCGGGGACCATGCCCTTCGACTTGAGCACCGCGGCGGCGTCGGCGCCCGAGAGATACTCGATCAGCTCCTTGGCCGCGTCCTTTTCCTTGGTCGAGGTGCTCAAGCCGGCGGCATAGGTCGTGGTGTTCTGAATTTCCTTCGGTAGCGGGCCGACCAGCGTCACGCCCTTTACCGGCACGATCTCGCTGATTTGATGGATGCCAAGCTCGGCCTCGCCGCTGGCGATCAGCTCAGCGACATAGCCGCCCTTCTTGAGCTTGGCCTTCGGCCGGATCTGGTCGGCGATACCCAATTTCTCCAGCAGCTTGTCGACATAGATGCCGCTCGAGCCGCCGCTGGCCGGGTCGATATAGGCGACCGTCTTGGCTTTGAGCAACGCCTCCTTGAATTGATCGACCGTGCCGATGGCGGGCTTGGGCGCGCCCTCCTTCACAACCACGCCGATGCCGACCGAGGCGAGATTGATCTTGCTGCCTGCCGCGACCTTGTCGCCGGCGATCATTTCATCGACCACCGCCGGCGTAATCACCACGATGTCGAAGGCCTCGCCGCCATCGATACGGCCTTTCAATTGACCGGTGGTGCCATTGTCGACCGTGACGTGGTTGCCGGTCTGCCGCTCGTAATCGGGCACCAGTGCCAGCACCACCTGCTTGAACGCGCCGGCGGTCAGCACTTTGACCTCGGCGGCGTTCGCATACGATCCGGCCAGGCCGAGCGCCCCGGCAATGAAGGCGGCGCAGTATAGGCGTTTTTTCATGGATTTCCTCCGGGTACGCGCCCGTAATCTACACGATCCGACCCATTTTGGGGTCCGGGTGGTGGCAATCTCAATTCTAGCAGCGAAATCGGAGGAAAATTTGGTTAAAAGCGACTGTTTTAGTTAAGAATCAATTACTTAAGCCATGCGTGGTTTGCATTGCTGCGGCGCAGCATTATTGCTGTTCATTCGGCGGAATAAGACTATTTTCCGGTTCAGTCGATTCACCGGCAACGCGCCGGCTCGAAGAGCAGAGAAAGAGAACCACTATGTTTGCCAATCTTGTCCGTCTGATCCGTTCCTGGAACAGCTACAATCGCAGCCTGAATGAGCTATCCCGCTTGGGCGACCGCGAACTTGCCGACATCGGTATCAGTCGCTCCGACATCGTGCGGGTGGCCTGGAACCACGCGCAGCAGCGCTAAGCTGCGCCTCGAATTCTTGAAATTGCCCGCCTCGCGCGGGCTTTTTCATTTGCGCGCAATGTTGCCGGCGCCCCCACGCACGCCTAGTTTGCCGGGATGGCCTTAAAACCAGTCCATATCATCGGTGGCGGCCTCGCCGGTGCCGAGGCCGCCTGGCAACTAACGCACGTCGGTGTGCCTGTCGTTCTGCACGAGATGCGCCCGTTGCGAACCACCGCCGCGCACAAGACTGACGCCTATGCCGAACTGGTCTGCTCGAATTCGTTCCGCTCCGACGACAAAAACCACAACGCGGTCGGGCTGCTGCACGAGGAAATGCGCCGGCTCGGCTCGCTGGTGATGCGCGCGGCGGATAGCCATCAAGTGCCGGCCGGCGGCGCGCTGGCGGTCGACCGCGACGGGTTTTCCAGCGCCGTGTCGGCGGCGCTCGCCGCCCAGCCGCTCATTACCCTCACGCGCGGCGAAGTAGCACTGCCCCCGGCGGAATGGGACAGCGTCATCATCGCGACCGGCCCGCTCACTTCGCCCGATCTAGCCGCTTCGGTCCGCTCGCTCACCGGCGAGGATGCGCTCGCTTTCTTCGACGCCATCGCGCCGATCGTGCATCGCGAAACAATCGATCTCGAGCAGGCCTGGTTCCAGTCGCGCTACGACAAAGCCGGCCCCGGTGGCTCCGGCGCCGACTACATCAATTGCCCGCTCACCCGCGAGCAGTATGACGGCTTTATCGACGCGCTGCTGGCCGGCGATAAGACCGTGTTCCACGACTGGGAGGCCTCCACGCCCTATTTCGACGGCTGCCTGCCGATCGAAGTGATGGCCGAGCGTGGCCGCGAGACTTTGCGTCACGGCCCGATGAAACCGTTCGGTCTCACCAATCCGCGCCAGCCCGACGTAAAGCCTTATGCGGTCGTGCAACTGCGCCAGGACAACAAATTAGGCACGCTGTTCAACATGGTCGGCTTCCAGACCAAGTTGAAACACGGCGAACAGGCGCGCATCTTCCGCAGCATTCCTGGCCTGCAAAATGCCGAGTTCGCCCGGCTAGGCGGCTTGCACCGCAATACGTTTCTGAATTCCCCGAATCTGCTCGACGACACGCTGCGGCTCAAGGCTAATCCGCGCTGGCGTTTTGCAGGCCAAATCACCGGCTGCGAGGGCTATGTGGAATCCGCGGCCATCGGTCTGCTGGCCGCGCGCTTTGCCGCCGCCGAGCGCCGCGATGAGCCGATCATTCCGCCGCCGCCGACCACCGCGCATGGCGCCTTGTTGGCCCATATCACCGGCGGCCATATCGAGACGATCGACGCCGGACCGTCATCGTTTCAGCCGATGAACGTGAATTTCGGCTTGTTTCCGCCGATCACGGCGCCCGCGGCGCCCGATGGCCGCAAATTCGGTCGCGGCTCGGCCAAGAACCTGGCGCGCAAGGGCGCGCTCAGCGAACGCGCGCTGATCGATCTCGATCGCTGGATCGCGAGCGAGACCGCCGCCGCAGCGGCGGAATAGTTTTAAATTTGAAAAATCCGGCGGGGATCGTGCGCCGCGCGCCACAGCAGCCATTGACGGCGCCAGGCTACAATCGGCGCGAACGCAAATGGCTGATAGGCGGCGCTATCCATCCGGCGCAACTGCGGGCCCATTAAGGCGACCGGCAAGAACGCCGGAAGAATTTCCGGCCTCGCCGATTGCAGCTTGGCTTGCGCTGCAACCAGGTACCGGCGCGCAACGCTGCGCATCTCGCCAAGTGCCGCCGACAATTGCTCACTTGCCTGCCCCGCAAAAATATCTTCGCGATTGACCCGATGGCGCTCCAGCACATCTAGCGGGACAAAAAGCTGGCGTCGCGCCGCATGACGCGCAAAGCCACTGAGAATTCCGGCAATCGCCGTGGCGACGGCGGCATCCAAGGTGAATAATTCTGGCGGCATCTTGCCTTCGCTGAGAATTCCCGCGGCCATGGCAAACAGCGGCGATTGCGTCTGGATGGCGTAAAGCTCGAGATCGTCCGTCGTTGCCATCGGCGCATCGTAAAGATCGAAGGTATGGGCATCGATCAATTCGAGCAGCGGCGTGGCGACAAAATTATGCTGCTTCAACGTTGCCAGCAGCGCAGCTGCGACCGGGTGCGCAGCGCCTTCCCCGGCACGCTCGCCCGACAGTACTTCGCGCCACCATTGCAGGCGGATTTCGCCGGGCATTGGCTCGCGCGCCAGATCGCGCACGCGCGCTATCTCGGCATTGAAGGCATAGAGCGCAAACAACGCGTCACGGTGCTGCGCCGGCGCGAACAGCGTGGCGAGATAACGGTCCCGGTCGGCCTCGCGCACCAGCGCGGCGCAGTGTTCGTAATTCGTCGCCATCCCACCACTTTAACTTAATCGACGGCGATAAGCCCGGCGCCGACCCGACGATTTTCCGACAACAGGATATTGTAGGTCTGTGCTGCCGGACCAGTCGCCAGGCAATCGACGGAAATCTCGGCCGCGCGAAACCACGCCCGCAACGGCTCCGGCAAGGCGTAAGGGTCCTTGCCCGTGCCGACCAGAAACAAATCGAGGGCCGCGGCCCGCTCGAACACCGCTGCCAGTGCTGCTGCGTTGAGATCCGCCATGCTCTTGACCGGCCAGGCCCAGATGCCGTCCGGCAGACACAACAGCGATCCGCGGTGCGACATGCCGGCAAAACTGAAGCCGCCGCTGCCATAGCCGTCGATCGGCGCCTGTCTCGGCAGATGCGGGGCGTCGGCGCCGCTCACCATGTGTTAGAGCTTGTCGCTTTTTCTTTCGGGCGCGGTCAGCGCGTCGCGGCCGGTGCCGACGCCGAGATAAATCAAAATCGGCGAGGCAATAAACACCGACGTATAGGTGCCGACCAGCACCACGCCGAACATCATCGTCGCGGTGAACGAGTGGATCGCCTGGCCACCGAACAGCAGCAGCGCCAGCAAGGCCAGCGACACCGTGACGTGCGTGATCACCGAGCGTGACAGCGTCTGATTGACCGAGGCGTTGAGCAAATCCGGCATGGGCAATTTCTTATAACGTCGCAGCATTTCGCGGATTCGGTCGTAGATCACCACCGTATCGTTGAGCGAATAGCCCAGGATCGTCAGCAGCGCCGCGATGCTGGTGAGGTCGAAGTCGATCTGCGTCACCGACATAAAGCCGATGGTGAGCACGATGTCGTGCACGTTGGCGATCATGGCGCCGAGTGCGAACTGCCATTCGAACCGGAACCAGAGGTAAATAAGAATACAGAAAATCGCGAGCCCCAGCCCGATCACGCCGTACGACAGCAATTCTCCCGATACGCGCGGGCCGACCACCTCGACGCGCCGGTAATCGTATTCGTCGCCGAGCGCGCCGCGCACCTTGGTTACCGCCACCTGCTGGGCGGCGTCGCCGCCCGGCTGCTCGGCGATGCGGATCAGCACATCGTTGGGCGCGCCGAATTGCTGCAACTGCACCTCGCCCAAGCCGAGCTCGCTCAGCGTCGCCCGCATCTTGGCGAGATCGGCGTCGCCCGCCTTGGTCTGAATTTCGATCAGCGTGCCGCCCTTGAAGTCGATGCCGAAATTCAGCCCATGGAAAAAATACAGTGAGATCGCCAGGATCGACATCAACGCCGACACAGGAAAGCTGATGCGCCGGAAGCGCATGAAATCGAATTTGGTGTCGTCGGGTACGATGCGAAGCAGGCGCAACGGTGAACTCCCTTAGATCGGCACGCGTTGCGGACGCCGCCAGCGCACCCAGGTGGCAACGATCAGCCGCGTCAAGGTGAAGGCGGTGAACACCGTGGTGATGATGCCGATGCCGAGCGTCACGGCAAAGCCGCGCACCGGCCCGGTGCCGATGTAGAACAGCACCGCGGCGGCGATAAAGGTAGTGATGTTGGAGTCGAGAATTGTGGCGAGCGCGCGGGAAAAGCCGGCGTCGATCGCGTTGATCGGCGAGCGGCCGCCGCGCACTTCCTCGCGGATGCGCTCGTAGATCAGCACGTTTGAGTCGACCGCGATGCCGACGGTGAGCACGACGCCGGCAATGCCCGGTAGCGTCAATGTGGCGCCCAGCATCGAGAGCACGCCGAAGATCATACAAACGTTGATCGCCACCGCAATATTGGCGAACAATCCGAACAAGCCATAGGTCGCGAGCATGAACACAATCACCATGGCCGCGCCGACGTAAGAACTGATCTTGCCCTTCGCGATCGAGTCGGCGCCGAGCCCGGGACCGACGGTGCGTTCCTCGATGATGGTGAGCGGGGCCGGCAAAGCGCCTGCGCGCAACAAAATGGCGAGATCGTTGGCGCTCTGCACCGTGAATCTGCCGGAAATCTGCCCAGAGCCGCCGAGGATCGGCTCACGAATCACCGGCGCCGATATCACCTCGTTGTCGAGCACAATGGCGAAGGGCTTGCCGACATTCTCCTGCGTCACTTGCGCGAATTTACGCGCGCCGCTGGTGTTGAAGCGAAACGACACGATCGGCTCGCTGGAGCGCTGATCGAAGCCGGGCTGCGCGTCGGTCAGGTCGCCACCCGACACCAGCACGCGCTTTTCAACCAGATACGGCGTCTTGTCCGCGCCGGTGCCGTACAGCAGATCGTCGTCCGGCGGGGCACGGCCTTGCACCGCCTGCTCGGGCGATGCTCCGGTATCGACCATGCGGAAATCGAGCTTGGCGGTTTTGCCGAGCAGTTGCTTGAGCCGGGTCGGATCCTGTAGGCCCGGCACCTGCACCAGAATGCGATCGGTGCCCTCGCGCTGGATCAGCGGCTCGACGGTGCCCAATTCGTTGACGCGGCGCTCGATAATCTGGATCGACTGGTCGACCGATTGGCGCACGCGCTCGATAACCGCCGGCTCGCTCACCGTGAGCCGGATCAAGCCGCTGGCTTCCGTGCTTACGTCCAGGCTGCGCTGCCCTGTGGCGCTCAGCAGACCGCCGAGCGGTTGCGACAGTGTCGCGAGCTTAGCCTGCGCCTGATCGGCATTGGTACCCTCGCGGATGCGCACCTCGACGCTGTTGCCGCGCACCACCAGCCCAGTATAGCCGATGCGGGCGTCGCGCAGCACGCGGCGCATGTCGTCGCGCAGCGTCTCCAGCATGTCCTTGCGCACCGTCTTGGTGTCGACCTCGAGCAGGATGTGCGAGCCGCCTTGCAGATCGAGGCCGAGCACGACGTGGCGCTGCGCCCATTTCGGCCAGCTCGCCACCATCTTTTCGGGCAGGAAATTGGGAATCGCGAACAGGCAAATGACGAGTGCCGTGAGCACAATCGCCATCGCCTTCCAGCGCGTGAAATAAAGCATGAGGTCCCGACTCGCGTTGAAAAACGCCGCGCGGCGATCAGCCCGCCGCCGCTTCGTCCTTCACCGGCTCACCTTTGGCGCGGACGTCGGTGATCATCGACCGCACCTGGCGAATGCGCACGTCGTCCGCGATTTCGATTTCGATCTGGTCGTCGTCGATCACCTTGGTGACCTTGCCGACGAGCCCGCCATTGGTAATGACGGTGTCGCCGCGCCGGACATTCTTGACCAATTCCGCGTGCTGCTTCACCCGCTTCTGCTGCGGGCGCAAGATCAGGAAGTACATGATGACGAAGATCAGCGCGAACGGAAGCAGCGACATCATCATGCTGCCGCTGTCGCCGCTGCCTCCGCCAAACAGCGAGCCCTGCGCAAACGCCGTCGAAATGAACATCGAAGCTTCCTTTGAGCTTTTTGGGACCCGCCGGCCGATCGTCCCCGACCCGGCATCGGTGGTGTGATTTCGCGCGGACTATAGCGGCCGTAGCCCCAATTGCAACGCCGCAAAACCCGTCGAAACCGACCATTTTTGGCCGTTTCCGAAGCGGGCGGCTTGCCCGAGCAACGCAGGCCCGCTAAGAGCAGCGCACTTTAAAAAAGCATCCCATGGCGAAATCGAAGTCACCATCGCAGCGCGGTTCCAAGCCTAAAGCCAAGTCCGCGAGCGCCGGCAACGGCGACGTACTGGCGCGCATCGCCTCCGCGCTCGAGCGGCTGGCGCCGCAGCGCGCCTCAGTGCCCGATTTCGCCGCTGCCGATGCCTTCGTCTGGCAGCCGGACGGCCGGGGGCTGGCGCCGGTGGCGCATGTCAACCGCGTCGAGATGTCGCTGCTCAAGGGCATCGACCGCGTGCGCGATGTGCTGGTCGAAAATACCGAACGCTTCGCCAAAGGCCTGCCGGCCAACAATGCGCTGCTGTGGGGCGCGCGCGGCATGGGCAAATCGTCGCTGGTGAAGGCCTCTCATGCCGGCGTCAACGCGGCGCTTGCGCGCGGCGCCAAAAGCCGGCCGCTTAAGCTGATTGAGATTCATCGCGAAGACATCAAGACCCTGCCCGACCTGATGACGATCATTCGAGGTTCGGAGTACCGCTTCATCGTGTTCTGCGACGACCTGTCGTTCGACGGCGAGGACACCACCTACAAATCGCTCAAGGCGCTGCTGGAAGGCGGCATCGAGGGCCGGCCGGACAATGTGATCTTCTACGCCACCTCGAACCGCCGCCATCTGATGTCGCGCGACATGATGGAGAACGAGCGCTCCACCGCGATCAATCCGGGCGAGACCGTCGAGGAGAAAGTGTCATTGTCCGACCGTTTCGGACTTTGGCTAGGTTTCCACCGCTGTAGCCAGGACGAATATCTCGCGATGGTCGACAGTTACGTCACGCATTACAAGATTCCGGCGCGCGGCGAAGTCCTGCACCGCGACGCGCTGGAATGGTCGACCACGCGCGGCTCGCGCTCCGGCCGCGTGGCCTGGCAATTCGTGCAGGATTTGGCGGGACGGCTCGGCGTCGAACTGAAAGACTGAGCTTACGTCCCGCTGAGATACTTGATCGGGTCGACCGGGGTCGAACCCTTGCGGATCTCGAAATGCAGCTGCGGTGACTTCACGTCGCCGGTCTGGCCGGCATTCGCGATCACCTGGCCGCGCTTGATGGTGTCGCCACGCTTGACCAGCAGTGCGCTGGCATTGGCGTAAGCCGAGACGAAGCCGTTGGCGTGGCGGACCAGCACCAGGTTGCCGTAACCCTTGAGCTCATTGCCCGCGTAAGCGACGACGCCGTCATCGGCGGCCTTGATCGGTGTGCCTTCCGGCACCGCCAGGTTAATGCCGTCATTCTGAGCGCCGTTGATCTTGGCGCCAAATGCGCCGGTGATGCGGCCCTTCACCGGCCAGCGGAAGGACGGCATGGCGCCGACGGGCTCGGCGGCCTGCGGCAGGCTCTCAGTGGTGGACTGGTTCTCGGGCGTTGCAATGCGCGCATTCTGCGCCGGCGCACTGGCAACCTTCTCGGCCGGAACCGTGGCAGGCTTCGCCAGTTGCGGTGCGGCCGCGACCGGGCGTTCGGCCACCGGGTGGCCGCCGGGAATTGCCAGCCGGTCGCCGATGCTGATCTTGGCGTAAGGCTCGATCTTGTTGGCTTTCGCCAAAGCCGTGATCGTAACGCCGTGCTTGCGCGCAATGCCCAGCATGCTTTCGCCAGGCGCGACGATGTGCACGCTCTCGGTGGCGCGCGGCGCGGCCGCTGTTTGTTGCGGTGGTTGCAATGCAGGAGCCGGTACATGCGCTCCGCTCGTCGAAACATAGCGCGGGATGACGACGCGTTGGCCTGGGCGCAATGCGACGCCCTCGTGGAAGCCGTTGGTATCCACGATGGCGGATGCCGGTACGCCGTATTTGCGCGCGATGATTTCAACAGTTTCGCCGGTAGCGACCGTCACCGGCGAGCCGCCGTCCCAGGTCCAGTGTCCGGTCGGCGCAGGCGCGCGCGGCGCGGAAACCGATCCAGTGACTTCGGTGGTGCCGGGCCGGTAGGCGCCAAGGCCCTGCGCGCCGGTCGCGACGCCGCTGTTGGCGGCGACCGTGGCGGGCCGGCTCGGCGCCGGCAGCGGCTGTGACTCAACGCGCGCTGTCGCGGGACGCGACGCGATCGACCCGGTGGTCTCTTGCGGCGCAGGTGCCTGGCGGTTGCTGGCGAAGGGATTTGAATCGAAGCGCTGGGAGTTCGAGCATCCGGCGGCGGCAAGGCTCACGACGGCGAAAACTGCAACGTGCGGCCAATGACGCGAGCTTGCACGCGAGCGGGACGGCACGTTGATGCACGACATGTGGTTACTCACTCATACGCACAAAAATTAGAATTCGAAATAAAGCAGCAGCGGGTAAATAAGGCTTTAAGGATTAGCGCTTCGTTGCCAGTCGCGTTTAGTCCGGCAAAAATGCCACACCGGTTTTCACAGTTCCTGCGCTTGTCCGGGCAATAACGGCACGAAACGCACCGCAATCAGGTTTTCGCGGGAAATTCCCATTTTCGATTTGGTAAGCTTGATAATGTGTTGCGATCCGCCGTGCGGTCCAAGCGGCAAAATCATCACCCCGTCGTCGCCGAGCTGATCGATCAAGGTCTGCGGCAATGTCTCCGCCGCGGCAGTGACGACGATGCGGTCGTACGGCGCCCTGCCCGGCACGCCGGCCAAGCCGTCGCCGACAACGATTTCGACATTGGCATAGCCAAGCGAGGCCAGCCGGACGCGCGCCTGTTCGGCCAAGGTGCGATAGCGTTCGATGCTCACCACCTCGCGCGCCAACCGCGACAGCACCGCGGCCTGGTAGCCCGAGCCGGTGCCCACCTCGAGCACGCGGTGGTGCGGGCGCAAGCCCAACTGCTCGGTCATATAGGCCACGACAAAAGGCTGGCTGATGGTCTGTCCGCAGTCGATCGGCAGCGCCTGGTCGGCATAAGCCCGGTCGACGAATTCAGATGCAACGAATTTTCCGCGCGGCACTTCGTCCATGGCGCGTAGCACCGCCTGGTCGCCGATGCCGCGGCGGCGCAGCGTGAGCAGAAATTCCATGCGTTCTTCGGCTTGCGCGTTACTTGCCACGGCCCACCCTCTCACGGCAAATTTAGCACGTTTGCCGCCGATTCATGTAAGCTTGACCGGTCAGGCGCGACGCCGGGAGGAACTCCGGCCTCGCGGACGCGCAGTGGCCCGGGGGGAGATGTAATGAACGAATCCTCGAAAGCGAAGCCACGGATTCTCGTGGTCGAGGATGAATATCTGATCCGCATGTTGCTGGAGGATATGCTCGCCGATCTCGGCTATGAGATCGCGGCAGCCGTCGGCACCATCGCCGAGGCGTGCGACGTTGCGGCCAAGGGCGAGTTCAATGCCGCCGTGCTCGACGTAAATCTCGACGGCCAGGAGATCTATCCGGTCGCCGAAGTTCTGGCCAAGCGCGGCCTGCCCTTCGTGTTCGTCACAGGCTACGGCGAGAACAGCCTGATCGAGCCATACCGGAACCGCCCGGCTCTGCAGAAGCCGTTCCAGGTCGAGCAACTCAAGGCCGTGCTCGCCGGGCTGATCGCCAAAACTTAACCGAAAACACCCGCTAGCTTGGTCATGAACTTCTCGTCGGTCAGGTCGAGCCGCAGCGGCGTAATCGCAATGCGCTTATCGTTGAGCGCAGCGAGATCGCTGCCTTGCGCCGCGCCGGCGATGCCGCCGCGCCCGAACGCAATCCAGTAATAGGGATTGCCGCGCCCATCGCGGCGCGCGTCGATATGCAGCAATTCCTGGTCGCGCTTGCCCTGCACCGCGAGCACGGCGCCGGCGACTTCGCCCGGCGGACAATCGGGAAAATTGACATTGACCAGCACGTCGCGCGGCATGCCAGCCTTGAGCACGCGTTTGATTACGTCGGGCGCGAATTTGATCGCGGTGTCCCAATAAGGCTTGTGCTTGCTGGCGCCGGCGTAAGCCTGCGAGAGCGCGAACGACGGAATGCCGAGCACTGTGCCTTCCATCGCGCCGGCGACCGTGCCCGAATAGGTCACGTCCTCGGCGCAATTGCGCCCGCGGTTGACGCCGGAGATCACCAGGTCCGGCGGCTGCTTCATGATGTGGCGCACGCCCATGATGACGCAATCGGTTGGCGTGCCCTGCACGGCAAAATGCCGCTCGGCCACTTCGCGTAAGCGCAGCGGATCGTTGAGCGAGAGCGAATGCGACACGCCGGACTGATCGCTTTCCGGCGCAACGATCCACACCTCGTCCGACAATTCGCGCGCAATGGTCTCGCAGGCCTCGAGGCCCGGCGCATGGATGCCGTCGTCATTGGTGATGAGAATACGCATTACTTTTGCGCGATCTTGCGTTCGATTTTGGTGATGCCGCCCATATAGGGCTTGAGCGCCTCAGGCACCACGATGGCGCCCTTGTCGTCTTGATAGGTCTCCATGACGGCAATCAGCGCGCGGCCGACCGCGACGCCGGAGCCGTTGAGGGTGTGGACGTGTAGTGGCTTCGGCTTAATTGGCATCGGCTGCGGCCCCGAGCTTTTAGGAACCGACCCAACAAACTGAGGATACGATCTCGGTTGATAACGCGCGTTCATGCGGCGCGCCTGAAACTCGCCGCAGTTCGAACACGACGAGATTTCCCGGTACATGTTCTGGCCCGGCAGCCAGACCTCGATGTCATAGGTTTTCTGCGCGGCGAAACCCATGTCGCCGGTGCAGAGCGTGACCACGCGATAATGCAGGTCGAGTTTTTTCAGCACTTCCTCGGCGCAGGCCAGCATGCGTTCGTGCTCTTCCTTGGATTTTTCCGGCGTGACGATCGAGACCAACTCGACTTTGGTGAACTGGTGCTGGCGGATCATGCCGCGGGTGTCTTTACCGGCCGCGCCCGCCTCAGCGCGGAAGCACGGCGTGCAGGCGGTGTAACGACGCGGCAGCGTATTTTCGTCGACGATGGACTCGCGCACGAGATTGGTCAGCGGCACTTCGGCGGTGGGGATGAGCCAAAGGTGTCCAAGACGCTCAATTGCCTCACTCATGGCGGTCAAAAACTCTTCGTCGCCTAAAACCTCAAGCTTCTTTGCCGAGGTTCCCTCGTTAAATTCCTCCAGCGTCTCTGATGCTGCACTTGCCTGGAATTGATCAGTTCTGAATTTAGGTAACTGCGCGGTGCCAAACATAGTTTCTTCAAGCACCATCAGCGGCGGATTGATTTCCGTGTATCCATGTTTCTCGTTTGTATGCACATCGAGCATGAATTGCCCCAGCGCGCGCTCGAGCCGCGCCAGACCTTTCTGCAATACGACAAAGCGCGCGCCAGATAATTTAGCGGCCAGTTCGAAATCCATCATCCCGAGCGCTTCGCCCAGTTCAAAATGCTGCTTGGGCCTGAACGCATAGTCGCGCTTCTTGCCGGACTGATGATGCTCGACATTGCCTGCGGCATCCTTGCCATCAGGCACATCGTCGAGCGGCATATTGGGGATTTGCGCCAGTTCGTTGTCGAGCTCGTCGCCGAGTTTTTTCTGCTCGGCCTCCAGCGCCGGCAGCGTGACCTTGAGCTCGTTCACCTCCGCCATCAGTTTTTGCGCGGCGGCCTCGTCCTTTTTCTTTTTGGCCTCGCCGACTTCCTTCGACGCGGAATTACGCCGCGCCTGCGCCTGCTCGAATGCGGAAATCGCCGCGCGTCGCTTTTCATCAAGCGCGATCAGCTCGCCGGACAGCTTTTCCAGCCCACGCCGCGCCAGCCCTTCGTCAAAGGCTTCCGGATGCTCGCGAATCCATTTGATGTCGTACATGGCGGCGCTTTTAGCCCGTCATGGCCGCGCTTGTCACTGCAAGGTAAGGGCTAGGCGCCTACTCCGCCGGCTTCCCCGCAGCCGCGGCGGCGGTCGCCGCCTTGGCGGCCTCGTCGGCCTGCGCCCGCTTCTCGACGATCTTCACCGACCAGATCGAGCCCTCGTAGAGCAGCATCAGCGGCACCGCCAGCGACATCTGGCTGATCACGTCGGGCGGCGTCAGAACGGCCGCCAGGATGAAGGCGCCGACGATGAAATAGCGCCGCTTCTCCTTGAGCTGCTGCGAGGTAATCACGCCGATGCGCCCGAGCAGCGTCAGGATTACTGGCAGCTGGAACGCCACGCCGAAGGCCAGCACCAGCGTCATCATCAGCGACAGATATTCGCCGACCTTGGGCAGCAGCGCGATTGAGGCCTCGTTCTCGGTGCCCGGCTGCTGCATGTGCAGCGAAAACCGGATCAGCATCGGCAGCACCACGAAATAAACCACCGTCGCGCCGAGCGTGAAGAAGAACGGCGTCGCGATCAGATAAGGAAGGAACGCCTTGCGCTCGTTGCGGTAGAGGCCCGGCGCGACGAACATATAAATCTGCGCCGCCACAATCGGGAACGACAGAAACGCCGCGCCGAACATCGCCAGCTTCAATTGCGTGACGAAATATTCCAGCAGCGCCGTGTAGATGAATTTGGAGTTTTCCGCTCCCGCAACGAACACGAAAGGCCACACCAGGACATTGTAGATGTCCTTGGCGAACACGAAGCAGATCGCAAACATCACGGCAAAGGCGAGCACCGCCTTGATCAGGCGCGAGCGCAGTTCGATCAGGTGTTCGAGCAGCGGCGCCTTGGTGGACTCGATGTCCTCGTGGCTCATGCCCCGCTCCCGGCCTTCTTGGCGGGCGGCGGTTCGGCCGGCGCCGGCGGCTCAGGCGGCATGAAATCCGCGCTGGTGAGCGCGGGCGGCTCCTCCGGCAGCGGCACGTCGATTGCGGGCAGAACGGTGGCCGGCAACGAGGCACCATCGGTGGTCCCTTCCGGCACGGCGACCGGAGTGTCCACGCTCGCTGTCTCGGCGGGCCTGCCCTCCATGGCCGGCGTTTCCGCGAACTGGCGTTCGACGTCTTTCTGCACGTCAGCCAGCGGATCGATGTTGGAGAATTCGCTGACCGAGCTTGAAATATCGTCGGCGTGCTTTTTCAGGTCGGCGAACTCGGCCTCGCGCAGCGCTTCGTTGAACTGGCCCTGGAATTCGTTGGCCATGCGGCGGACCTTGCCCATCCACTGGCCGAGCGTGCGCAGAACGGTTGGCAGCTCTTTGGGCCCGATAGCGATCAGCGCGACGATGCCGATCACGACCATCTCGCCCCAACCAAGACCGAACATGGATAGATCAACTCCCGGGACGTGGACGTTACCCGTTTGCGTCCGTCACGCCGCCGCTACTAAGATTTAAGAGCGCGCGCGCTCGGTTTCCGTCTTCGGCGCCGCGGCGGCCGCCGCCTGGTGGTCGATGGTCTTGGCCGGCTCGGGCTTGGCTTCCGCCGCCTTGGTGTCGTCTTCCGACATGCCCTTCTTGAACGCCTTGATGCCCTGGGCGAAGTCGCCCATCAGGTTGGACAGTTTTCCGCGGCCGCCGAACAGAAGCATCACCACGACGATGACGATCATCCAGTGCCAGATACTTAAAGAACCCATTGGCGAACCCTCCGCGGCGGCGGCTTCGTTTGCGCGCCCCGCCCTTGATTTGATCTGAAACTAGGCCCCGGAGACGGCAAAAACAAGGACTTCCGTCCTTTGTAATGCGCCTGTAATGCCGCAGGCTTCGGCGATATTTACGTTAAGTTCCGGGACGTTAGCTGTCGTTGCGCAACGGCGGCGGGGCTAACCCTAAGTCGAGATCACCGGGGTCGAGCGGCTCCTCGTCATCGCGCAAGGTTGTGTCGTCGGACGGCATTGGAACCGCAAATCCGGTCGGTAGATTGCCTTCCAGCAGACCGGCGTCCTTGAGTTCCTCAAGGCCGGGCAGATCGCCCACCTCCTCCAGCCCAAAATGGGTCAGGAACTGTTCCGTCGTGCCGTAGGTGAGCGGCCGGCCCGGCGCCTTGCGCCGTCCGCGCGGGCGGATCCAGCCGGTGCGCAGCAACACGTCGAGCGTGCCGGCCGCGGCCACCACGCCGCGGATTTCCTCGATCTCGGCGCGCGTCACCGGCTGGTGATAGGCGATGATCGCGAGCGTCTCGATCGCGGCGCGCGACAGCTTGCGCGTCTCGAGGGTTTCCTTGGTGAGTAACCAGGACAAATCGTCCGATGTGCGGAACATCCACTTGCGGCCGACGCGCACCAGATTGACGCCACGCGTGGCGTATTCGGCTTTGAGTTGCGCCAGCGTCTGCTTGATGTCGACGTCTTTGGGCAGACGGCGCGCCAGCGTCGCCTCGTCGAGCGGCTGGCCGGCAGCGAACAGCAGCGCTTCGAGCAGCCGCAACTCCTCGGGACGCGCCGCTGCTTCGGCAACGGGCACGACAGCCGGCTCCGCGGCCGGCGCGTCGTTGTTGTGAACAATAACGAGCTTCTTGGCCACGCTCGGCATCGATTCTTTCCCCTTATGCGTTTTCTTGCGAGTCATAGGTCAAAGCACTTCCGTTCACACCGACCCGCTTGCGCATGTAGAGCGGCGCGAACGATTCTTTCTGATGTATCTCGGCAACCCCTTCGCGCACCAGTTCCAGCGCAGACGCGAACGAGGATGCCATGACGGTCGCCGCCAGCGCCGGCTCGACCACGAAGGAAATCAGGAACGCGTCGATGCGCGACCAGTCGGTCGACATGCCGATCAAACGCTCCAGCGCGGCGCGCGCTTCGGCCAGCGACCATACGGTGCGCTTCTTGAAGCGCACGCGCGACAACGCGCTGCGCGAGCGCTGCTGGGCATAGGCGCTGAGCAGGTCGTACAGCGTCGCCGTCCATTCCGGCTGCTTGATTTCATCGATCGGTTCGGGCTTGCCGCGCGGAAATACGTCGCGATTGAGTTGCGGGCGCTCAATCAGTTGCTGCGCCACGCCGCGGAACGCTTCGAGCCGGCGCAAGCGGTGCGCCAAGGCCAGCGCCAAATCCTCGGCGCTCGGCCCCTCGCCCGGGCCTGAATCCGGCAGCAACAACCGCGATTTCAGGTAGGCGAGCCAGGCCGCCATCACCAGATAATCGGCGGCCAATTCGAGCCGCAATTTGCGCGCCGCTTCGATGAATTGCAGATACTGATCGGCCAGCGCCAGGATTGAAATTTTCGCCAGATCCACTTTCTGCGTGCGCGCCAGCGCCAGCAAGAGATCGAGCGGGCCTTCGAAGCCCTCCACGTCGACGATCATCGCCGGCTCGGTGGTGCCGCGATCCGCTTCCAGCGTGGTACCGAAATCCTCAGCCATCATGAACCGGTCTTGCGTTGCGATGGCGGCGGCTCGGCATCCACCATCTGCGTGAAAATCTTGCGCGCCGCATCGACGTCGAACTCTTCCGGCGCCGAGCGTTGCGCCAGCGCGGCCTCGGCGCGTTTGGCGGCATCGCCATCGAGCGCCGGTGCTTCCCCGGCGACCGCGGCCATTTCGCCCAAGTCGCCATTGCAGTGGAGCACGACGTCGCAGCCAGCCGCAAACGCGGCGCGGCTGCGCTCCGCGAGCGTGCCGGACAGCGCCTTCATCGAGACGTCATCGCTCATCAGCAGACCCTTAAAGCCGATAAATCCGCGAATCACTTCGCGCACTATTGTGACCGAAGTTGTGGCCGGTGCATCGGGGTCGATGGCGGAAAATACAACATGGGCCGTCATCCCGATCGGCAGCCCGGCCAAGGGCTTGAAAGCGGCAAAATCGGTCGCCTCCAGGGTGGCCCGGTCGGTATCGACCACCGGAAGTCTATGATGGCTATCGGCGGTCGCCCGGCCGTGGCCGGGAAGATGTTTGAGCACCGGCAGGACGCCGCCGGCCAGCAGGCCCTCGGCGATTGCACCGGCGATGGCTGCGACCTTGCCCGGTTCGGTTCCATAGGCGCGGTCGCCGATCACCGGGTCAGAGCCGGGCGCCAGAACATCCGCCAGAGGAAGACAGTCGACGTCTATCCCCAAAGCACTGAGATCTGCCGCGATCAAATGGCCCCCGAGCCGGGCAGCGGCAAGACCAGAGGTGACCTCCCGGTCGTACAAGGCCGCATAGGCCGCTCCGGGCGGGTATTTAGCCCAATGAGGCGGCCCGAGGCGCTGCACCCGGCCGCCTTCCTGGTCCACCAAAACCGGTGCTTCCCAGCCGACAGAGTCTCTAAATGATCGCGCTAATTCAGAGACTTGCTGCCGTGTCTTCACGTTCCTGTGGAAGATGATAAGGCCCCAAGGCTGAGCCTCTTTGAGAAACGCGCGCTCGTTTGCCGTGATCGTGAGGCCGCTCAATCCGGTGATGAAGGCGCGTGCCACCATCGGCGCGGATTAGCCCGCGCCCACCCTAACTTCAAGCAACAGCGCATTAATTTCGCTGGATAAGGCACTGCCCGCCGGCAGCTTTAAGGCCGGTGCAAAGCTCCGTGGCCTCATTGCCGGCCAAGGGCCCGATCATGGCCCGGAAATACGTGCCTTTGTCGCCAAGCTCGACCTTGCGGATTACCGGCTGCCGATTTCCGAGCTGGGTCGGATACTTGGCCTGCAAGCCATGGAACGCGTTCTGGGCATCCACTTCACTACGTTGCGACGACAGCTGCACATAGCTGCCGCTGGCAACAGGAGCGGCAGGCTTTGCCACCGGAGCCGTGGGCGCCGACGCGGTGCGCATGGGCCGCGCGGCTGGAGCCGGCGCCGCGTCATTATTCGCATTCGGGCTCAATGAGAGCGGTGCATTGGCGCTACGCACCGGCGCTGCGGCGCGCGCCTCCGTCTGCTGACGCGGTGCCGGATTGTCCGCGACCGGGGGAGGATTACTGGCGACCCGTGGCGCGGGCGCGACCGGCCTTATTGGTGTGGGTGCCGCCATTCTTGCCGGCGGCGGTGCGGTGGCGGCCTGCGGCTGGCTATCGCCCAGACCGGGTTGATCGGGACGGATGGCGATGGTGTGAACTTTCTTCGGCTCGCTGGCGATAACTCCGCTGCCAAGTGCCGCCGGTTGATCGGATAACTGGTTTTGGCCCTGCACGATGGGCGGATCGCTCTTCACCTCAACCGGTTTTTCCTCGCGCGAGACCAGCTTTTCGTCCTGCGGGTGATCGGGCATCCGGTCGGTGATCAACTTGCTCGACGTCTTGTTGGCGTTCGCCGGCACGATCTTGCTCGGCGCAGTGTCGGCCTTGATCACCGGCGGCGGCACATTCGCACCGGACGAACCGAAAATCGCGTGATAACCGAAGGCGCCGGCGGTGCCGATCACCGCAAGTGCAAACACCGCGACGATTGCCATGACGCCGATGCGCCGGCGCGGCGGTGGGACATCGTCGTAGACGTCATCTTCCTCGGCGTCTTGGTGCATCTGGTTCTGGTGATAGGGCGCGGCTTGGTAATCGCCGGCCGCTGCGGGGTCACCGGGCGCCTCATTTTCGGTATGGTAGAGCTGAGTGTTGCCAGCGTAAGGCGAACTGCCGTAGGACTGGCGCGCAACTGGAGCGCCATATGGCTGCTCTTGCGCCGGCTGCGCAGCGGGCGCGGTCGAGCCAGCATAATAATCATTGGTGCCGTAAATCGGCGCCGCCGGCGGCGTCTTCGGTGCGGCCGGCGGCACCGACCATCCGGCGGCGGGCGGCGGCGCGGCGTGGCGCGCGTTGTTGCGGCCGAATTCGGCGAACGGATCGTTCTGTCCGATCAAGCGCGCCAGTTCGGCGAGCGGATCGCTGCCAGAACCGGACGTGGCGCCAGGCGCGCTGCGCGCCGGCGGCTCATTCGAACGATAAGGTCGTTGGGTATGGTCGTCGGCCATTCGGTCCCCGGTTATTGGGCGCCCTCGTTTATTCAATCGTGAACCTGCGTTTAGCGCGGTCCACCGAACGAGATTTAACGCATTTCTTCCGGCGCTTCGACCCCGAGTAACGCTAAGCCCGAGGCAAGAACCGTGACGATCCCCTGCACCAAAGCGAGCCGCGCCAAGGTCGTATCTGGATCATTCTGGATAATGAAGCGTAAATGAGGCAAGTCATTTCCGCGCGTATATTGGGCATGAAATTCGCTTGCAAGTTCATAGAGATAGAACGCAATTCGGTGCGGCTCGTGGGCCGCGGCCGCGGCCTCGACCATGCGCGGGTAAAGTGCGATCCGGCGGAGCAAGGAAAGCTCGCCAGAATCGCCAAGCCGGTCGAGGGCTGCGTTCTTGAGAAAGCCGGCGCGGTCTTTCGCAACTCCCGGCAAACCCGGCATTGTCTCGCGGGCATTGCGGAACACGGATTCCCCACGCGCGTGAGCGTATTGCACGTAGAACACTGGGTTCTCGCGGCTTTTCTCGATCACCTTGGCCAGATCGAAATCGAGCACGGCGTCGTTCTTGCGGTAGAGCATGTCGAAGCGCACCGCGTCACGGCCGACTTCGTCCACCACTTCGCGCAAGGTGACGAAGTCGCCGGCACGCTTTGACATTTTCACCGGCTCGCCGGCGCGCAAAAGACGCACGAGTTGCACCAGCTTCACGTCGAGTTCGGCTTTGCCGCCGCTCACGGCTTTCACCGCCGCCTGCATGCGCTTGATATAGCCGCCATGATCAGCGCCCCAGACGTCGATCATATTGCGGAAGCCGCGATCGAATTTCGATTTGTGATAGGCGATGTCGGAGGCGAAATACGTGTAGCTGCCGTCCGACTTCTTCAGCGGACGATCGACATCGTCACCGAAATCGGTCGACTTAAACAAAGTTTGTTCGCGATCTTCCCAGTCTTCGAGATTGCCGCCCTTCGGCGGCGGCAACCTGCCCTCGTAAACCTCGCCACTTTTGCGCAACGCGGTGATGGTGGCGGTGACCTGGTTCTTGCCGCCCTCGCTCAGCGAGCGCTCTGAAAAGAACACGTCGGGGCGCACGTTGAGCGCGGCCAAATCCGCACGGATCATATCCATCATCATGGCGACGGCCTTGACGCGTACGATCGGCAGCCAATCGGATTCCGATTTTGCGCTGAGCGCTGCGCCATGCTCGGCGGCAAGCGCTGCCCCGACCGGCACCAGATAATCGCCGGGGTAAAGTCCCTCCGGCATCGCGCCGATGTCTTCGCCGAGCGCCTCGCGATAACGCAGGTATGCCGAGCGCGCCAGCACATCGACCTGCGCGCCGGCATCGTTGATGTAATATTCGCGCGTCACGTCGAAGCCGCCGAAGGCCAGCAGATTGGCGAGCGCATCGCCGAACACCGCACCGCGGCCGTGCCCGACATGCATCGGTCCGGTCGGATTGGCGGAGACGTATTCGATGTTGACTTTTTCTTTGGCGCCCAAGGCGCTGCGGCCGTATTCTTTGCCCGTCGCCAGCACGGCGCGCAGCTCCTCGGCCCAGAGCTGCGGCTTGAGCGTGAGATTGATAAAGGCCGCGCCGGCGACCTCGGCCTTGGTCACCAAATCATCGGCGCGGAGCTTTTCCGCGATGGCGTCAGCCAGTTCGCGCGGCTTTTTCCCGGCATCCTTCGCCAGCACCATGGCGGCATTGGTCGCCATGTCGCCATGGGTTGGATCGCGCGGCGGCTCGACCACGACGCGCGCAAGATCGGAATTCGACCCGAGCACCGACGCGCACGCGGCGCGCACGCGATCGAGGACGGCGGCAAAGAGATGTTGCGGCTTGTCGGCGGTCGGCATCGTCGCTGCGGCTAACGTAATCAGGGTACGAAGTCAAAGCGTTGTTGGCATTTGCCGCGCGTGCATCGCGGCGCGGTAGGCAAACACGATCGCCGGGCCCAGTGTGGTGCCGGGCCCCGGGTAGCTCCCACCCATCACCGACGCCATGTCGTTGCCGCAGGCATAAAGGCCTGGAATTGGCTTGCCGTCCGTGTCCAACACGCGCGCATCGGCGTCGGTCGTCAAACCGGTGCTGACCGCGATATCCGCCGGCCAAACGGCAACGGCGTAAAACGGCGGCTTCGCAATGGGACCGATACAGGGGTTGGGCCTGTGGTTAGCGTCGCCATTGAAGCGGTTGAGCTCGGTTTCGCCTTTGCCGAAATCGATATCGACGCCGGTTTGCGCAAAGTCATCGTAGCGCACGACCGTGGCGCGCAGCTGCGCGGCATCGATCGCGGTCTTGCCAGCCAATTCATCGAGCGTGCGGCCGCTCATCAGATAGCCGCTGTCGACAAATTTCCCCGGATTAGAGTGCCTCGGATAGACTACACCCAAACCGTATTTTTTGATGAAAGCAGCGTCGCAAATCAGCCAAGCCGGGATCGAATGCGCCGTCTTGTTGCTTTCGAACATCGCCAGAACGAAGTCGTGATAGGAGGCCGCCTCGTTGACGAAGCGCCGCCCCGCCGAATTAACCGCGATCAGCCCCGGCTTGGCGCGGTCGAGCACCAGATGCGGGAATAGGCCTTTGCTGCCGTCAGGCCGCGGCACAATCGACACCGGTGTCCACAGCCCGCTGGTGCCGCGCTCGGGGCCGATCGCTGCGCCGACGCGCTGCCCGACGGCGAGCCCGTCGCCCTGATTGCCCTCGTAGCTCATCGAATGCACGGGCACTGGCTGGGGCATGAAGGCCTGTCGGAAACTTTCGTTATGCGCGTAGCCGCCGGTCGCCAGCACGACGCCCTTGCGGACCTTCACCAGAATTTCTTTTCCATCGACGGTCACGCGTGCACCACTGACGCCACGCCGGTCGCCGGTGAGGTCAGCGATCGATGCCTGGAACAGGATCGGCACGCCGCGCTTGCGCAGGCTGTAGAACAGCCTTCCGATCAGTGCGTTTCCCATCATGATGCGCGTGCCGCGGGGGTATTTCAGACGGTCGGCGAGATATCGCGAAAGTAGTTTCGCCGAATAGATGAAATTCCGAACGGACTTGAAGCGGCCGATGAGTGGCGCGATATCGGCCTTGCCGACCATCATGCCGCCGAACACCATGAACTCCGGAACGGGCGGCCGAATGCGGCGGAAATCCTCGCCCAGCAAGCGGCCGTCGAACGATTCAGGCACGATGGCACGGCCGGCAAAGGCCGCGCCCGCCATGTTGCTGCGGTAATCCGGGTGCGGCCCGCAAGCAAGAAATCGCACATCGGTGCGGTTGCTGAGATAATCGATCGCGGCCGGGCCGGTTTGCAGATAGGCGTTGCGTAAATCGCGATTGGTCGCCTCCCCGATTAAAGCCGTCAGATATGTATCGGCTTGCGCGGCGCTGTCGGTGAAACCTGCGGATTTGCTTTGGCTGTTGCCGGGAATCCAGAGCGTGCCCGCCGACGTCGATCCGGTGCCGCCGACCTGATCGGATTTCTCGCACAGCAAAACGTCGAGCCCCTCGAGCGAGGCAACCAAAGCGGCGGCCATCCCCGCCGGTCCCGCTCCGGCGACTAAAAGATCGACTTCCAGCTCGGCGCTCATCCTCACCGCAACTCCGGTGTATCGGAAAAATATTTTGCGTGCTCGATCTGTGCGTAGCGGTCCGTCATGCCGGCGATGTAGTCGGCAATGCGGCGCGCTCGGGCGCCCTCGTTGGCGACGTCAAGTCCATCGCGCCATTCCGCCGGCAAATCGGCGGGCAACTTGGCAAAGTGCGCGAACAAGTCGCGCACGACGCGCTCGGCGTCGTCCATCACGCGCATCACCCGCGCATGGCGGTACATGCGAGGGCGCAAGAAGCCCTTGATGGCGGCGTCGGCCGTCTGCATGACCGGCGAAAATGCAACTAGCGGCCCCGCGGCGCGGCGCACTTCGGCGGCCGAGGGGTTATGCGCCGCAACACGCCGTCCGGTCTCGGCGATGACATCCTCGATCATGCGGGTGATTAGCGCGCGTACGGTTTCGTGCGCGCGGCGGCCCACATCGATGCCGGGGTTTTTCGCATCGATGGCGCGCAGGATGTCGGCAATAATCGGCACCGCGGCAATATCGTCGAGCGTGAACAAATCGGCGCGCAAACCGTCGTCGATGTCATGCGCGTCATAGGCGATGTCGTCGGCCAACGCTGCCGCTTGCGCTTCAGCGCTCGGCTGCGACCATAGCTCGAGGTCTTGAATCTTGTTGTACGCCAGGATCGCGGCTGCCACGCCATGTTCGCTGTGGCGGCCGACCGCGCGGTCTTCGCGATCGGTGAGCGGGCCATTGTGCTTGACCAATCCCTCTAGCGTTTCCCATGTGAGGTTGAGGCCGTCGAAAGTGGCGTAGCGGCGCTCCAGATCGGTGACGATGCGTAGCGCCTGCGCGTTGTGATCGAAACCGCCGAACTTGCCGAGCGCTTGGTCGAGCGCGCGCTCGCCGGCATGACCGAACGGCGGATGGCCAAGATCGTGCGCCAGCGCCAGCGCTTCGGCGAGGTCTTCGTCGAGCCCGAGCGCGCGCGCCAACGAGCGGGCAATCTGAGCCACTTCCAGCGTATGCGTGAGTCTTGTGCGGTAATGGTCGCCCTCGTGATAGACGAACACCTGCGTCTTGTGCGCCAGCCGGCGGAACGCGGTCGAATGGATGATGCGGTCGCAGTCGCGCCGGAACGCGTTGCGGGTCGGGCTGGCCGGCTCGGCATAGCGCCGGCCCCGCGTGGTGCCCGGATGGGCGGCATAAACCGCTCGCTCGCGCCCGGTTTCGATGACCATTGGCTATCTTCCTGGGCGCATGCGATTGACCTTGCTGTAAGGCGCACTTAACTATCGGTAGGGCAAAAGGACAAGCGATGGACGTCAACGTCACAGTCAGCGAGCGCGCCGCCCGTCGGATCAGCGAGATCCTGAAATCGGAGCCTGCCGGCAGCATGCTGCGCGTGAGCGTGGAAGGCGGCGGCTGTTCCGGCTTCCAGTACAAATTTGGCGTGGAGAGCGCGCGCGCCGACGACGACATCGTCATCGCCCGCGAAGGCGCCGTGGTCCTGATCGATCCGGTCTCGGTCGATTATATGGCCGGGTCCGAGATCGACTTCGTCGACGACCTGATCGGCGCCTCGTTCAAGGTGAAAAACCCGAAGGCCACCGCGTCCTGCGGCTGCGGCACCAGCTTCGCGCTGTAGCGCGTGATCCCGAAAAGTGGGAACCAGTTTCGGAACAGATCACGCGCAAATAAGAAGTCTACTCTGCCGCCACCGCCGCCGGCGCGTCCACGACCTCTTCCAGCTGCGGCTCGAGGCGGCGCTTGATCATGCGATCGAATCGGTCGAGGTAGAGATAGATCACCGGCGTGATGTAGAGGGTGAGCAGCTGCGACAGGCAGAGGCCGCCAACCACCGCGACGCCGAGCGGCTGGCGCAACTCGGCGCCGGCGCCGGTGCCGAGTGCGATCGGCAGCGAGCCGAAGATCGCGGCGAAAGTCGTCATCATGATCGGGCGGAACCGCAAGGTCGCCGCTTCACGGATCGCGGCTTCGGCCGATAGACCGACGCGGCGGCGTTCGATGGCGAAGTCGATCATCATGATGGCGTTCTTCTTCACGATGCCGACCAGCATCACGATGCCGATCATGGCGATCACCGACAGGTCCATCCTGAACATCATCAGCGTCAGGATCGCGCCGATGCCGGCCGACGGTAGGCCGGAGATGATGGTGATCGGGTGAATGAAGCTTTCATACAAGATGCCGAGCACCACGTAAGCGGCAAAGATCGCCGCCAAAATCAGAATGCCCTGCCCGCGCAATGAATCCTGGAACACCTGCGCGGTGCCCTGGAAGCCGGTCGTGATGGTGGCCGGCAGCCGGTCGTCGCGCTCCAGCTTCTGGATCGCATCGACCGCCTGGCCGAGCGAAAAGCCAGGCTCGAGGTTGAACGAGATGGTCACCGCCGGCTGTTGGCCCTGGTGATTGACTTGCAGCGGCCCGACCGTCGGCACGAAGTGGGTGACGGCGGAGAGCGGCACCACGGTCCCGTTCGTGGTCTTGAGATAGACGCGCCCCAGATCGTCTGGGCCCAATTGATATTCCGGCGCGGTCTCGAGAATGACCTGATAGGCGTTGACCGGCGTGTATATGGTGGCGACCTGGCGCACGCCGAACGCGTTATAAAGCTCCTGGCGGACCTGATCGATGGTTACGCCGTAGACCGCCGTTTTCTCGCGATCGACCTCGATCGTGATCTGCGGGTTCTTGACGTAAAGGTCGGTGGTAACGTCAAGCAGGCCATGAATCTTCGCAATCTTGTCGCGCAATTCCGGCGCTATCCGATAAAGCGTCGCGGTATCGTTGGATTGCAGCGTGTATTGATACTGGCTCTTGGCAAGCTTGCCGCCGAGATTGATATTCTGGATCGGCTGGAAAAAGATCGAAATTCCGGCAACGACATTGGCGGAAGTGCGCAGCCGCGCGGTGATTCCGGCCAGGCTGCCATGCTCGCCGCGCTCATTGCGCGGCTTGAGTGCCACCAGCATGCGTCCGCTGTTGCCGACTGTGTTGGGGCCACCGGCGCCGACCGTGGAATTGACGTAATCCACCGCCGGATCGGCGCGCACGATGTCCGCCACTTGGCGCTGCAGCGTCACCATGTTCGGGTACGAAACGTCGGTGGCGCCTTCGGTGATACCAATCACGTAACCGGTGTCTTCGGTCGGGAAAAAACCCTTCGGAACGATGACGTAGAGGAAAATCGTGCCGGCGATGGTGCCAAGCGTCACCATCAACATGATCGATTTGGCCTTGAGCACCAAGTCGAGCGTCCATTCATAGGTCCGCAGCAAAAATTCAAAGAAGCTCTCGAAGGCACGCAGAATGAAATTCTGCTTCTCGCCGCCGTGGTGGCTGTTGAGCACGCGCGCGCAGAGCATCGGCGTGAGTGTCAGCGAAACGAAGCCGGAGACGATGATTGCGACCGAAATCGACACTGCGAATTCGCGGAACACACGGCCGACCATGCCGCCCATCAGCAAGACCGGGATAAACACGGCGATCAGCGAGAACGTGATCGACACGATGGTAAAGCCGATCTCACGCGAGCCTTTCAACGCCGCCTCGAACGGGCGCATGCCGCCCTCGATGTGGCGCACGATATTTTCCAGCATGACGATGGCGTCGTCGACCACGAAGCCCACCGACAGAGTAAGCGCCAGCAGCGTCATATTGTTGATCGAGAAGCCGAAGGCATACATCGCCGCGCAGGTACTGACCAGCGATACCGGCACAGCAAGCGCTGGAATTATGGTCGCCGATACTTTTCGCAGAAACAGGAAGATCACCATGATCACCAGCGAAATCGCGATCGCCAGCGTCACTTGCACGTCCTCCACGGCCGAACGGATCGACGTCGAACGGTCGAACAACGGCTGCATCTGCACTGAGGGCGGCACTTGTGCGCGCATGGCTGGCAACCGATTGCGCACCATATCCACAACCGCGACCGTATTGGCGTCGGGCTGACGCTGGATCGCCAGCACGATGGCGCGCGCGTCATTAAACCAGGTCGCGACCTTATCGTTCTCGACGCTGTCGATCACATGGGCGATCTGGTTGAGCTTGACCGGCGCGCCATTGCGATAAGCCACGACGACGTCGCGATAATCGGCCGCGTGCTCCATCGCGCTGGTAGCGGTCAGCGTTACGCTTTGCTTCGGCCCCGTCAGCGTGCCGACGGGCGTGCTCGAATTGGCACTAGCAACGACCTTGCGGACGTCTTCCAGCGAAATATTGCGAACAGCTGCCTCAACTGGGTTAACCTGGACGCGCACGGCGAATTTCTGCGCGCCATAGACCAGCACCTGGGCGACGCCGGGCAATTGCGAGATCTGCGGCGCCAACAGGGTCTCCGCATAGTCATCCACTGTTGACAGCGGGATCGTATCGGAGCGCAGGCTGATATAGAGCACCGGGAAATCGCCGGGGTTGACCTTGCGGAAATATGGCGGCGTCGTCATTTCCACCGGCAATAGCCGTGCCGCGGTCGCCAGCGCCGTCTGCACGTCGAGCGCGGCGCCGTCGATGTTGCGGCCGAGATCGAACTGAATCGTAATCTGCGCAATGCCAAGCGCGGACGAGGAATTCATCGACGAGATGCCCGCAATCGTGGACAACTGCCGCTCGATCGGCGAGGCCACCGAGGCCGCCATGGTTTCCGGGCTGGCGCCGGGGAATTGCGCGGTGATCTGAATGGTCGGGAAATCCACCGCCGGCAGCGCCGCCACCGGCAGCAGCCGGTAGGCGAAAGCACCGAACACGATCAGCGACGCTGTCATCAGTGTCGTCAACACCGGCCGGCGAATGCAAGTTTCGGAAATATTCATGGATCAGCTGCCGGCGACTTTGGCGTTGCGCGGATTAACGCGGGTGCCGTTTGACAGCAGCAGTTGACCGTCGGTGACAATGGTCTCGCCGCCGGTGAGCCCGCTGCTGATCACCGACAAATCTCCGACCGTGCGCTCGACTTTCACCGGCTGCACTTTGGCTACGTTGTCTTTGATCACGAAAACAAAGCTGCCGGTCTGGCTGACTTGAACGGCATTCGACGGCACCACGATCGCCTCTTCGATCCGCAAGGTTAGTTCGGTGGTGACCAAGGTCCCGGGCCAGAGCACTTCGCCCTCGTTCGGCATGGTGGCGCGGACCGTCGCCATCCCAGTCGCCTGATCGACGCTATTCTCGATCATCGTCACCTGACCGCTGGCATGCTTTTGCTCGCCGGGGATGACCGCCTCGATGGTGGCGGTTTCCGCCGCCAGGGCCTGACGGATTTCCGGCAACACCTTCTGGGGCACCGTAAAGCTGACATAGACGGGCGCCATCTGGTTGATGGTTGCCATCGGCGGCAGGTCGGCTTGGCGCACGAAGTTGCCAACCTTAAAGGCCGCGGCGCTGATGCGCCCCGTGATCGGCGCGGTGATGGTGCAGTAGCTCAATTGTACCTTCAGATTATCCAGCAGGCCTTGGTCGGATTTGATGGCTGCTTGGTAGACCTCGGCCTGGGTCTTGGCATTGTCGAGATTGACGACCGGCGTCGCGCCCTTGGCGACCAGGTCGGTATAGCGCGCCACGTCGCGCTCGGCGCCGGCAAGCTGCGCTTTGTCACGGGCGACCATTCCTTCGGTCTGCGCGATCTGCGCTTCGATGGCACGGCCGTCGAGCGTGAACAGCAGATCGCCCTGCTTCACCGCGGCACCGTCGCGGAAATGGACGGCTGTGATGCTGGTATCGACCCGCGGCTTGATGGCGACGCTGGCGATCGGAGTGACATTGCCCAGCGATTCGATGCGCACCGGCACCGCTTTGCGCTCGGCGGTGGCGACCTCGACCGGCACCACGCGGCCCGCCGCTTGCGAACGCGCGGCAGCGCCATCGCCGGTCGATAGACCGCGCACGAGCAAGATAATGCCAATCAGGGCGAGCGCCGCCACCCCAAATAGCCACTTTCGCTTCGTCATCGTCGATTGTCGGCCTGGACCGTTAAGGGCCCTGCCCAGGCGCTCCCTAATTCCGCGGAACTTGATTTTATTTCCCTCTGATTCCAAGGGGCCGCGTTGGCCGCCTTCTAGCATATAAACGGCGCCGAGTGCATATCCCTGCGCTGACTGGTAAACACACAAAACGCTGGTTTTATTCGGGTCTCGCCGCCGGGAGTTGTGGATGCGCATCGCCACCTGGAACGTTAATTCGGTCCGCCAGCGGCTGGATAATATGTTGGCCTGGCTTAAGGAACGCGGGCCCGACATCGTCTGCCTGCAGGAAATCAAATGCGTGGATGAGGCCTTCCCACGCGATGCATTTGAAAGCCTTGGCTACAACGTCGCTGTGCACGGCCAGAAAGCCTTTAACGGCGTGGCTTTGCTCTCCAAGCTGCCGTTCGACGAAGTGGCGCCCGGCCTGATCGGCGACAAAGACGACGTGCAGGCACGGTTCTTGGAGGCCCTGGTTTCAACCAAGACCGGCGTGCTGCGTGTCGTGAGCCTGTATTTGCCCAATGGCAATCCGCCAGATACGGACAAATATACCTATAAACTCAAATGGATGGATCGGCTTATTGCCTTTTCACATGAGCGGCTAAAGCTGGAAGAACCGATGCTCCTGGCGGGTGATTTCAACGTCATCCCGACCGCTGCCGACGCGCGCCGCCCCGAGGCCTGGAAGAACGATGCGCTGTTTCTGCCGCAGACCCGCGAAAAATTCCGGGCGCTGCTCAATCTGGGACTGACCGACGCCGTCCGCGCGGCGAGCGATGCCAGCGACCTTTATACATTCTGGGATTATCAGGCCGGGGCATGGGCCAAGGACGACGGCATTCGCATCGATCACCTGCTGCTGTCGCCGCAAGCCGCCGACCGGCTGGTCGATGCCGGCATCGATCGCCATGTGCGCTCATGGGACAAGCCGTCCGACCACGTCCCGGTCTATGTCGATCTGGATATCGAGGAGCGTTAGCGCCGCATCCCCAAAATTGGGTACGACTAAATATACTGCCTATTCGCGGCGCGTTTCCATCCAGCGCTTGAGATAGACCAGCGCCAGCGCGCGCTCGTCCTCGGTCGCCTGCTTGAAGGCACTGTCGTAAAGCCGGTTGATCCACTCCTGATCGGTGGCGGCGCCTTCCTTGGCGTTGTCCTTGGCAAGCGTGAGCCACATCAGTCCGCGCGCGGCCTGGCGCGGCACGTTGTCGCCGGAAAACAACATCGCGCCCAGCATAGCCTGCGACTGGCATTGACCCTTCTGCGCCGAAAGGCCGAACCAGCGCGCGGCCTGGCGCGGATCGTGCGGCGCGCCGGTGCCATCCAGATAAAGCCGCGCCAGATAATATTGCGCCTCCGGATCGCGGAAATACGAGGCCGCATAGCCGAACATCTCGTGCGCCCGGTCGGGATCGCGCTTGATCGCCGTCTTCGGGATGCCCTCAAGATAATAATGGCCGAGTGCGACGAAAGCATTGGCGACGAAGCGCGCCTGCGGGATATCCGGATTATCCTCGGCGTGGCGATCCGCGATGCTGCGGAAATATTCGAATGCCTTGAGGTCGTCCTGTGCAACGCCGTCGCCTTCGGCATACATACGGCCGAGTTTCCACTGCGCCAGCGTGTGGCCGTTTTCGGCGGCATATTCGAGCGAATGAACGGCCTTGACCTTATCGCCGGCCTTGAGCCAGTGCGCGCCCGAGCGGAATGCATCCATCGCCGACAGCGGCGGCGTGGCCGGCATCGCGCCCTCGGATTTGGTGCCGTCGAACGCCATCGCCGGCGCCGCCATCAAAGCGGCGCCGATCACCACGACGCGCAGCAGGGCCTCAGATATCCGCATAACACTCTTTCTCAGCCGCCCCGCCTGGATGGGTGACCGCGCCATTAACGGCCGGCCCCACTTGCTGGGCGTATTTCCAGAGATAGCCTGAGCCGAAATTGTTCTCGCGCGGCTTCCAGTCCTTCTTGCGGACCGCGAGCTCGGCATCAGTAAGCTTGACGTCAATGGTGCCGTTAACGGCATCGATGATGATGAGATCGCCGTCGCGCACCAGCGCGATCGGCCCACCGACCGCAGCCTCCGGTCCGACGTGGCCGACGCAGAAGCCGCGCGTCGCGCCGGAGAAGCGTCCGTCGGTGATCAGCGCGACCTTGCCGCCCGTGCCCTGTCCGTAAAGTGCTGCCGTGGTCGACAGCATTTCGCGCATGCCGGGGCCGCCGCGCGGACCTTCGTAACGGATGACGAACACATCGCCCTCTTTATAAGCCTTCTTGCGCACGGCTTCGAAACAGGCTTCCTCGCCGTCGAAGCAACGCGCCGGACCTGAGAATTTCAGTTCGGTCATGCCGGCGACTTTCACAATCGCGCCGTCGGGCGCGAGATTGCCCTTGAGGCCAACCACGCCGCCGGTCTTGGTGATCGGCTTGTTGGCCGGATACACGACATCCTGGTCGGGATTCCATTTCACGGACTTCATATTCTCCGCGATGGTGCGGCCGGTAACGGTCATGCAGTCGCCGTGCAGGAAGCCATGGTCGAGCAGTGTTTTCATCAGCAATGGGATGCCGCCAACTTCGAACATATCCTTGGCAACATAACGGCCGCCCGGTTTCAAATCTGCGACATAAGGAGTCTTTTTAAAGATTTCGGCGACATCGAACAGCGTGAAGTCGATGCCGCATTCGTGCGCGATCGCCGGCAGATGGAGTGCCGCATTGGTGGAACCGCCGGAAGCGGCGACGACCGCAGCGGCGTTCTCCAGCGCCTTGCGGGTGACGATGTCGCGCGGGCGGATATTCTTGGCGATGAGTTCCATCACCATCTCGCCGGCGAGCGTGCAGAACTTATCGCGAATTTCGTAAGGCGCGGGCGCGCCGGCCGAGTAAGGCAGCGCGAGGCCGATCGCCTCAGAGACCGTCGCCATGGTGTTGGCGGTGAACTGCGCGCCGCAGGCGCCGGCCGACGGACAAGCCACCTGCTCCATTTCGTCGAGATCGGCATCGGACAGATCGCCGACCGAGTTCCGACCGACGGCCTCGAACATGTCCTGCACGGTGACCGGCTTGCCGCGGAACGTGCCCGGCAAAATCGAGCCGCCGTAGATGAAAATCGACGGCACATTGAGCCGCACCATCGCCATCATCATGCCAGGCAGCGACTTGTCGCAGCCGGCCAGACCGACGATGGCGTCATAACCGTGGCCGCGGATGGTGAGTTCGACGGAATCCGCGATGACTTCGCGCGACGGCAGCGACGAGTACATGCCGGCGTGCCCCATGGCGATGCCGTCGGTGACGGTGATGGTACAGAATTCGCGCGGCGTGCCGCCGGCGGAGGCAACACCCTTTTTCACCGCCTGCGCCTGGCGCATCAGCGAAATGTTGCAGGGCGCGGCTTCGTTCCAGCAACTGGCGACGCCAACGAAGGGCTGGTGGATCTGCTCTTTGGTCAGCCCCATCGCGTAGTAGTACGAACGATGCGGCGCCCGCGCCGGGCCCTCCGTCACGTGGCGGCTCGGCAATCGGGCCTTCAGACCCTTGGTATTAGCTTTAGTATCGACCTTGGCGTCCATAATCGTCTTTGGGCCCCCCGACCCCAATTACTGCCGCCGAACCAGCCCGGCCGGCGGCAAAACCTTAAAGCCGAACAACGGTTTGTGCCGTGGTCTGGCGGCCCTTCGTGTCATGGAAGGGTATGGCCAAATCGCGGCGCCACGAGGATGATGGGCGCCTATGAATTAAATGTTCTAAACGTGTTGCAGCTTAGCCACAGCCCAGGCCCTAAATGCCCCTGCCTCCCATGCTGCGGCGCAGCTTTTTCGACCGGCCGGTCCTCAAGGTCGCACCCGATCTGATCGGGGCTATCCTGCTGGTGAACGGCGTGGGCGGGCGGATTGTCGAAGTCGAGGCCTATCACCACACCGATCCGGCCGCGCACAGCTATCGGGGACCGACGCCGCGCAACGTCGTGATGTTTGGGCCGCCGGGCGTGGCCTATGTCTACCGCTCCTACGGCATCCACTGGTGCCTCAACTTCGTCTGCGAGGAAGAAGGCAGCGCCAGCGCGGTCCTTATTCGCGCGCTGGAACCGATCGAGGGCCTCGGCTCGATGCGACGCCGGCGCGGCGTTGCCGACGAGCGATTGCTGTGCTCGGGACCCGGAAAATTATGCGAGGCGCTGGGAGTGAGCATCCAGCACAACGGCCTGCCGCTCGATCGAGCGCCGTTTGAGCTGCGCGCGGCGGACGGAAGCTCCGAGCTCGTACGCGGGGTACGCATCGGCATCACCAAGGCGATGGAAAAACCGTGGCGATTTGGGTTGCAGGGCACGCGGTTCTTGAGCAAGCCATTCAAGTCATGATGCGGAATTGCGCATCGAAGCCGAGTTCGCGTTTGGCTTTCTCGACCGACACCGCGCCATCATCCTCGGCGATGTTGTAAATGCCGGGGGTGCCGCGCTCAACCGCTAGCAGCGCCGCCTGAGCGGCGGCGTCAACGTGCAGCGGCGCCTCACCCTTCGCGATTTCGGTCCACGTTCCCGAACCGTAGAGCCGTCCATAGCGCAGAACGATGCCGTCAATGCCGGGCGTGCCGGTCACTTGCGATTCCAAAGAGCGCACACCACGTGCACTGATCGCCGCGGGCAGTATTCCCTCGCCCGAAACCAGCGCATCGCTTTCCAGCTGCGGCTTCGGGCCGTCCGCGTAAATAAAGGCGATGCTCTGCGCAACTAACCGCGCCGCGCCCACGGCGCACGCGGCTGCAATCAGGTTGCGGGTGCCCTCCTCGCGCAAACGCGCGTTGCGCGGCAGCGCCAACCCAAGCTGTACGATATTCGCGCTGTCCGGCAAGTCCGTTAGTTGATGAATGACGACCTGCGGGGCGGCGGCAAGCATCGCCCGCTTCAATGCCGCCGCATCGAATACATCGACCACCGACGGTGTCGCCCCGAGCGCGGCGATGGCAGCGGCGTTCTCCGCGCGGCGCGTGGTGCCTACGACATCGTGGCCGGCGGCGCGCAACAGCGGCGTCAACCTGCGCCCGACTACCCCGCCCGCTCCGGCCAGAAATATCTTCATGGCATCACGCGCAATTATTACGCCGAGCCTTTGAGCGCTTCGAGCGCCTGGGTGACCTTGGCCTTTCGCCCAGTCGCCTCCTCGCGCTTTTCTTTTTCCTCGACAACGACCTCTTCCGGCGCGCGCGCCATGAAGTTCTCATTGTTGAGCTTGGCGTCGACGCGCGCGATATCGGACTCGGCCTTCTGCATTTCTTTGGTGAGCCGGGCGCGCTCGGCGGCGATGTCAATGACGCCAATCAGCGGCAGCGCTGCCACCTCGCCGCGCACTACGAGTTGCACCGAACCTTTCGGCGCCGTCGCGGCCGACGAAATCTCCGACACGCGCGCGAGACGCTTGATGAAATCGGCCCAGCGTTCGGCGCGGCTTTGCGTTTCCCTGGATGCGCCGGCCAACACCAGCGGAATTGCAGCAGCGATATTCATCTCGGCGCGGATCGAACGGATGACGGTGATGAGCTCGATCAGCCAGCCGATCTCGGCTTCGGCTTTGTCGTCCGTCAAACCACCGAGTTTCGGCCAATCGCTGAGTGCCAACAGCGCTGAACGCTTCGGCCCCTGCTCTGCCGTCACGGCCCAAAGTTCTTCGGTGATGAAGGGCATGAACGGGTGCAGCAGCTTCAATATCTCGTCGAGCGCCCAGGCTGCCATCGCGCGCGTCTCGTCCTTAGCCGGGCCATCGGGGCCGGCCAGCAGCGGCTTCGACAGCTCGACATACCAGTCGCAGTAGACGTTCCAGACGAAGCGATAGGCAGCCCCGGCGGCGTCGCTGAAGCTGTAGGCCTCGATCGCCTGCGTGATCTCGGCGGCGGCTTTCGCGGTTTCGTGCGCGATCCAGCGGCTGAGCGTTTCCTTCGCCTGTTTCGGATCGAACCCTTCAACCCGCGCCGCGCCGTTGAATTCGACAAAGCGCGCGGCGTTCCACAGCTTAGTCGCGAAGTTGCGGTTGTTCTCGACGTCCTGCGGCCCGAGGCGGATGTCGTGGCCCGGCGCGACGTTGCGCATCAATGTGAAGCGCAGCGCGTCGGCGCCGTATTCGTCGATGACGCCGAGCGGGTCAACGACATTGCCCTTCGACTTCGACATCTTCGCGCCTTGGGCGTCGCGCACGAGCCGATGGATGTAGACGTCGTGGAACGGCACCTCGGGCATGAAGTGCAGGCCCATCATCATCATGCGGGCGACCCAGAAAAAGATGATGTCGAAGCCAGTGACCAGGGCCGAGGTCGGATAAAAGCGCTTGAGCTCTTTGGTTTCGCCCGGCCAGCCGAGTGTCGAGAACGGCCACAGCGCCGACGAGAACCAGGTGTCGAGCACGTCTTCGTCGCGCTTGAGCGGTGTCGCTTTGCCGTAATGCTCGTCGGCCTCGCTTTGCGCTTCGGCTTCGGTCAGCGCGACGAAAGGCTTGTTGTCCGGCCCGTACCAAGCCGGAATCTGATGGCCCCACCACAGCTGGCGCGAGATACACCAGGGCTGGATGTTTTCAATCCAGTTGAAATAAGTTACTTCCCAATTTTTGGGGATGAACTTGGTCTTGCCGTCGCGCACGGCGGCAATCGCCGGCTTCGCCAACTCGGCGGCGTTGACGTACCATTGGTCAGTCAAATACGGCTCGACCACGACATTCGAACGATCGCCGTGCGGAACGGCGTGTGTAATCTTCTCAATCTTGTCGACCAGCCCGAGCGCCTCCAAATCGGCGATTATGCGCTTGCGCGCTTCGTAGCGATCCAATCCGCGATATTGCGACGGGCAATTCTCGTTCATCTTGGCTTCGGGCGTGAACAGGTTGATCAAGCCGCCATTCAATTGGTTCTTAAAATAATCCTTGTCGCGGTGGCGCGACCAGACTTCGAAATCGTTGAAGTCATGTGCTGCGGTGATCTTGACGGCGCCCGAGCCTTTTTCCGGGTCCGGGTATTCGTCGGCGATCACCGGGATCAGACGCTCGGCCAAAGGCAACCGCACCAATTTTCCGACAAGATGCTTGTAGCGCTCGTCATCGGGGTGCACCGCGACCGCGCCGTCGCCCAGCATCGTTTCCGGCCGCGTCGTCGCGATTGAAATTGATTTCGATGGATTGTCCGCCAGCGGATAGCGGAAGTGCCACATGTTGCCTTTGGTCTCGACCTGGATCACTTCGAGGTCGGAAATCGCGGTCAGCAGCTTCGGATCCCAGTTGACCAGCCGCTTGTCTTTGTAGATCAGCTTTTCTTTGTAGAGCTGCACAAAGACTTTGATCACCGCCTTGGACAGCCCTTCGTCCATCGTAAATCGCTCGCGCGACCAATCGCAGGACGCGCCGAGCCGCTTCAACTGGTTGACGATGGTGCCGCCGGACTCCGTCTTCCAGGCCCAGACCTTCTCCAAAAATTTCTCGCGGCCTATCTCGCGCCGGCCGGGCTCCTGGCGCTCCATCAATTGGCGCTCGACCACCATCTGGGTCGCGATGCCGGCATGGTCGGTTCCCGGCTGCCACAGCACGTCCTTGCCGCGCATGCGCTCGAACCGGCACAGCACATCCTGCAGCGTGTTGTTGAGCGCATGGCCCATATGCAATGAGCCGGTGACGTTAGGCGGCGGAATAACGATAGAGTACGGCGCAAGCTGGGCGCGCTCGGGCCGGCCGGCACGAAAGGCGCCCGCCTCTTCCCACGTCTTGTAAATGCGGCCCTCGACCTGGGCGGGCTGATAGGTCTTATCGATCATTGTCGTTTGTCTTGATCATGTTGCGCTTTTTTTCTTCCGCATGATCTTGTCCGAAAACTGGTTCCCATTTTTCGGGATCATGCGATAGAAAGCCCGCCACGCCATAGAGTGTCAACTTTGCCGGATTCATCCCAACAGAGCGGCAGCGCCACCAGCGCCATCACCCTGCTGGCGCTCGCCTCCTTCGCCGCCCAGGCCATGGTGCGCTCGACCGATTCGCTGCTGCCGCAGATCGCCACCGACCTTAATGTGACCGTCGGCGCCACCTCGATCATCGTGACGGCCTATCTTCTGGCGCACGGTTCGGTGCAACTGGTGATCGGCCCGATCGGCGACCGCTTCGGCAAATATCTCTGCGTCGCCATCGCCGCAGCGGTATCGACCGCAATGGTGGTAGCCTGCGGTCTCGCATCTTCGCTGCCGATTTTGGTCGCGGCGCGGCTCGGCTGCGGACTGGCTACCGGCTGGATCATTCCGTTCGCACTCGCTTTCGTCGGTGACGTGATCCCCTACGAACGCCGCCAGCAGGTGATCGGCCGCTTTCTGTCTGGGCAAATCCTCGGCCAGTTGTTCGGCCAGGCCGCCGGCGGCGTGCTCGGCGACTGGTTCGGCTGGCGCAATGTGTTCTTTATTCTGGCCGCGCTGCTGGCCATCGCGACGTTCGGGCTGTTCTACGAACTCATGCGCAATCCGGTCACCCATGCCAACGCTACGCCGGAGCATCGCGGGCGCGGCTTTATCGCCGACTATGCGGCCGTACTGCGCTCGCCTTGGGCGCGCGCCTTGATCGTGATCGCCTTCATCGAAAGCGGCGCGATGTACGGCGCTTTCACTTATGTCGGCGCCGATCTGCATCTGCGCTTCGGCGTCGGCTTCACGCTGGTCGGCCTGTTCGTCGGCAGCTTCGCGATTGGCGGTTTGATTTACAGCCTGTCGGTGCGCATGCTGGTCAACCGTCTTGGCCAAACCGGCCTCGCCGCTGGCGGCGGCATCTTGCTGGCGCTTGCTTACGTCACGCTCGCGGTCGAGTCGCACTACTGGATTGCGCCCGCCGCCATCCTCGCCATCGGGCTCGGCTTTTATATGCTGCACAACACGTTGCAGACCAATGCGACCCAGATGACGCCGGAAGCACGCGGCACCGCCGTCGCGATCTTTTCCTCGGCGCTCTATCTCGGACAGACCGCGGGCGTCGCTATCGGCGGCGTAGTATTCGACCGCCTCACCGCGGTGCCGCTATTTTTGATTTCCGGCTTGGTACTACTGGTGCTGAGCCTGTGGTTCGCGCGCCAGCTTAAACAGCGGCGCGGCGCAGCGGTTTAGGGCCGCCCGCGCGACACGCGTTCGATCTCGGCACGCACGATCCGGTCGACAACGCTCGGCAGATTATCGTCGAGCCACGACTTGAGCATCGGGCGCAGCATTTCCTTCACCAGATCCTCAAGCGTGCGCGCATTATTCCCCAGCACGGTCGAGGCGAGCGAATTGAACGCGCTGTCTATCGCCGCCACGGTCGAATTCGAAATCAGCCCGCGGTCGAGTGCGGGTGGCAGCGCTGGCGCTGGCGCAGGGACAGACGTGGGTGCCGGTGCCCGAGGCGGCGCGGGAGGTGGCCGCCGCGCTTCTTCGATGATGCGCACAACGGGCTCGGCCGGCGCGTCGGGCGCGCGTTCGGTGAAAATGACGTCGGAGGCGGCGTCGATCGTGCGGAAGGTCGGCGCGGGCCCTTGGTCGGTAGCCGGTGCGACCATCGCCTCGGTCAAATCGAGCACGTCGCCTGCCGGTGTTGGGTCGACTTTGGCCATCATGGCGTCGATAGCGTCCTGGCTATTGGCCACGGCCGGAGACGGTGGCGCGGGCGGCAGAGCGGGCGCCTTGGCCGTCTTGCCGGCGTCGTCATCAGCAATGATACGCCGTATGGAGGCCAGGATTTCCTCCATCGAGGGCTCTTGGACCTTTGCCGATTGGGTCATTTCCGAATTCCCGACCGAACTTTCACACCCTCAACGAGACACCCGGCCGACGCCCGGCACGAGCGAATCGTCGCTTGTGAGCTATTTATACGCCAGTGGCATGGGGGTGTGGCAGACCGAAATTCGGCTGTCTGCAATGAGCTGTGGACGGATCAACGCCCGTCCGGCGTGCGCACGCCCGCCCAGCTATCGCGTACCTGCTGGTAATGCACCTGGGCGTCATAGACCGGCACGCGCAGGCCGAGCACTTCCGGCGACAACCGGCCGACCGCGGACAACAAGGTGTAGGACGCCACCACCCGGTCGTGCTGGGCGGTCACCACCGCCACCCGCGCGTTGACCAAAGTCTGTTGCGCCGTCAGCACGTCGAACGTTGTGCGCTGGCCGACGCGGGCTTCCTCGCGGATGCCGTTGAGCGCGATTCCGGCCGCCTGCACCTGGGCCTCGGTCGCATCGATGTTGGCCTTGCCCGCCTCAAGTTGGCCCCAGGCCTGCACGACATTCTGCCGCACCGTATCGCGTGCGGTATCCAGGTCGATGCGTTTCTGCCCGAGCGTTTCTTTGGCCTGGCGGATCAGCGAATATTCCGCGCCGCCCTGATAGATCGGCACGCTCAGCGTGCCCAGTATCGAGGCGCTGTAGGCATCCATCGTGGTCACGCTCTGCGTGCTCAGCCAATTCTTCTGGTAGGCTCCCTGCACCGACAAAGTGGGATAAAGCGCGCCTTCGGCTACGCGCACCGCTTGCTCGGCCACGTCGACATTGTATTGCGCCGATGTCACCCCCGGATTACCGGCGGTGCCGACGTCAACCGCAGCGGGGACGCTACGCGGTGAGAACCGGTCGACCGGCGTGGCGGCCGTCAGCTTGCCCGGCGTGGTGCCGATGACCTGCCGATAGCTCGCCGCCGACGCGGTAGCGTTGGCTTCGGCGGTCAACACTTGCGAACGCCCTGATGCAAGGCTCGACTCGGCCTGCGCCACGTCGGTGCGGGTTACCTCGCCGACATTGAAGCGATCGCGGGTCTGACGCAGTTGTTCCTGCAGCACTTCGACGTTGCGCCGTTGCAGATCGAGGATGGCATTGTCGCGCAGAAGGTTCATGTACGCGGTTGCCGCGCTGAGCAGAACCGTTTGCTCGGTGACCCGCAAGGTCGCACGCTGCGCCAGCACCGCGCTCTCGGCCTGGCGGGTCTTGTTGGCGGTCTGAAAGCCGTTGAAAATTGTCTGGGTGATGGTGCCGCCGACCGAGGCCGGCGAATTGTAGCCGCTCGCCTTCGAATAAGTCGCGCCTATACCTGTTCCGGATTTTGCAGTTGACGAGAGAGTTTGCTCGCCACCATTTGCGGTTATCGCCACCTTTGGCCGGTAGCCGGACAGCGCTTGCGGCACGCCTTCGTCGACCGCGCGCGTTGCGGCACGCTGTGAATTGAGCGTCGGATTATTCTGATAGGCTTGCACCAGCGCGGATTCGAGCGTTTCGCTGTGCGGCGGCGAGGCCGCCAAAGACAGGGCCGTGCATGCGGCCATACTGGCCGCAAGCCCACTTATCCAAACGTGACGACCACGAAACGACATCCCAACCCCAACCTTTCCGCGACCGGCGCAAGGCCTCCTTTACACCAAACCGAAGAATCCGGAACCATATGCGGCCCGGCGAGGGGTTAAAACCCCCCGATTGCCTTCGCCCACCGAAAAGGCGCCAAGTGGGGACTTCCCGCCACGTTTGGAACCGAACGCGGCATTAGAATGCGAAAACGGGCGTTTTCGCGAAACCCGGCAACAGCGTCGCGGAAGCATCGAATATCGTCCGGCCCCCCACTTCAGCGCCGCTGCGGCGATAAAGTATCGCCTTGGACCCCGGACCAGCGCCCAGCACGCATACCAGCCGGCCGCCATCTTTGAGTTGCTGGCAAAGCGCGTGCGGCACAACCTCGGTGGCCCCTTCGAGCACGATCACGTCGTAGGGCGCACCTTGCGGCCAGCCTTGGGTGAGCGGACCACTCACGACGCCGACATTCGGCAACGCTGACAGCGCCTCGCTCGCCGCCTTGGCGAGACCGGTATCCTGTTCAAGCGCCACCACCTGCCCCGCGATTCGGGCGAGCACGGCGGCGGTATAGCCGGTGGCGCAAGCGGCATCGAGGACGCGGTCGGTTGGCCCGATCTCGGCAGCATGGATCAGCTTGGCAAGCACCATCGGTTTGAGCAGGCGGCGCGTGGCGCTAACCGGCACGTCAAGATCGAGATAGGCCAGCGAGACCGAAGCCGACGGCATGAACCGCTCGCGCGGAACCTCCAGCATGGCCGAGATGATGCGCAGGTCGGTGACGTCGGCCGTGCGGACCTGCCCGTCCACCATATGGCGGCGCGCGGCGGTGAAATCGGTCATCACAATCCTCGCCAAACCCTGGGGAATGCGCGGCTTTTGTGCGGCAACCCTTCGTAAAAGGCAAGCGAGCCGGCGGCGTTGTCGCCCGCCATTCGCTGCTATATAGGCAGGAGATACCCCGGCGCCTCCGACTTTAGCATCGGGCGCGCCTGCTAACGGCCACGTGGCGGAGTGGTTACGCAGAGGACTGCAAATCCTTGCACGCCGGTTCGATTCCGGCCGTGGCCTCCACCCGCCTTTGCGAAGGCGGCCCACACGCTTTGCAAAGCTTTAGGCCTTTGTTATAGGCCCGTTGCCTACGCCTTCAGCCTATTCCCTGGTAGCTCAGCGGTAGAGCGTTCGACTGTTAATCGAAATGTCGCTGGTTCGATCCCAGCCCAGGGAGCCACCTCTTTCAGCGCGCATCGCCAAGCGGCGTGGTGCTATCAGAGCGACGCCCCCCACCAGAGGGTACACGATCGGCCCAACAATCAGGAAGCCGGCAAGCCGCGGCCGCGCGGCGTTTCGATTGCGGTCAGTAATGAAATCCCGGCGAGCAGAACGAGCGCAGCAAGCGGCAAGTAGTAGCGCGGATAGGCATCCATCAGCCATCCGAAGTCGACGTGCCGCTGAAAGCTGAAAAAGCGGTGCACGAGGAATGTCGTCATGAAAGCCAAGGCATCCGCCTCAATCACAAGCGCCAGGTAGTTGAACGCGTTGCGTGGCGCCCAAGCGGGCAGCCATTCGGAAATGCACGTTAAAACAAAAAAAAACACCGCATAGGAACCGGCGACATCTGCGGCGCGGCACCAGCCGGCGGCGTGCCCGTTCGTTTGCAGATTGGTGATTTGTCCGACCGTATTGGGAGCCTGATTGCCGTAGTGCCCCATGAAGACAATGCATGGCGCGGCGGCCGGCAGCGCGCAGCAGGGCGAAGGATGGTTGAGATAATTGGGCTCGGTGGTGGATTGAAAGCTGGACGTGTCGAGCATCCCCATGTCTTCAAGAACAGGCCACAGCGACCCGGAATGTTGAATGTGAGCAATATAAGACGCACGCGCAGCTTCATCGAAATCGTAACCACGAGTCACATCCTTGCGCGCGGCGCTCAACGTGGCGGCGACGACAAAAAGCACCAGGATGACTCTGCAAATGCGCCAGCCTGCGGCGGCCGAGACCGCGCGCTCGTGCGGCAGCGCGGCCGCGACGTGCTGATTGAGCGTGGACACCATGTCATTTTGGGGATTACCAGTTAAGCAATTTCTACGTATTGTCCCTCCTTCAGGCTCTAAAGGGCCGACAAATCGAAGCGCGCATGGCCCTAATGCCTCCGATCAGTCCTCTGCTCACCGATCTCTACGAATTCAACATGATCCAGGCCTATCTGGATCACGGCGACGAGGACGACGCGGTTTTTGAATTCTTCGTGCGGCGGCTGCCGCCGCGGCGCGGCTTTTTGCTGGCCGCGGGCTTGGACGACGCGCTCCACTATCTCGAGACGCTGCAATTTTCAGCCGCCGAGATCGATTGGCTCAAAAGCACCGGGCGTTTCCGAAAAAACCTGCTCGATTATCTGAGCGCTTTCCGTTTCACCGGCGACGTGCACGCGATCCCCGAAGGCAGCGCCTGCTTTGCCGGCGAGCCGCTGATCCGCATCACCGCGTCACTGCCGCAGGCGCAGCTGGTCGAAACGCGCCTGATCAACATTTTGCATTTCCAGACGCTGATCGCGTCGAAAGCCGCGCGCATGGTTCTGGCGGCGCCGGGAAAAATCCTGTCGGATTTCGGCCTGCGTACCGCGCATGGCGCCGAGGCCGGGCTCTATTCGGCGCGCGCCAGTTACCTTGCGGGCTTTGCCGGCGCAGCCAATGTGCTGGCCGGCGAGAGTTACGGCGTGCCGATCGTCGGCACCATGGCGCACTCGTTTGTGCAGGTGCACGGCGACGAGATGACAGCGTTCGAGCACTTCGCGCGCGCGCGGCCCGAGGGCGTGATCCTGCTGATCGACACTTACGACACCGAACAAGGCGCGCGCAAAGTGGTCGCGCTGGCGCCGCGCCTGAAGGCCGACGGCATTGTTATTCGCGGCGTGCGCATCGACAGCGGCGACCTGATCGCGATGGCGCGTAAGGTGCGCGCCATTCTCGACGCCGGTGGATTGAAAGACGTCATCATTCTGGTGAGCGGCGGCGTCAACGAAGACGTGTTGCAAACCATGACGAAGACCGGCGCGCCAATCGACGGCTTCGGCATCGGCGTCAATCTCGCGGCGTCCGTGGACGTGCCGGCGCTGGATTGCGCCTACAAGCTGCAGGAATATGCCGGCATTCCGAAACGCAAACTGTCGGAAGGCAAGGCGACCTGGCCTGGCCGCAAGCAGGTGTGGCGCGCTTATGGCGCCGATGGCCGCATGGCAGGCGATATTTTGTCGGTTGAGACCGACAAACAGCCGGGCGAAGCGCTGATCGTGCCAGTGATGCGCGGCGGCAAACGCATCGCGCCCTCCCCGACGCTGGCGCAAATCCGCGAGCGCGCGGCGGGCGATCTCGCGCGGCTGCCGGAGCCGCTGCGAAAATTAGAGGCCGGCGATTATCCGGTGAAAATCGCGGATGCGCTTCGTGCGCTGGCCGCGAAAGCTGACGCCGAGACGCGCAATTAGCGGGCCCCCGTGCCGGCCCTGTTCCAGCCGCGCGCACCTTCGCCGTAAATTTCGTGACCGGTGTTGGTGACCACTACGGTGTCTTCGAGTTTGATGAAGCCACGCGACGGATGCATGAGCGTGGTTTCCACCGACACCACCTCGCCCGCTTCCAGCGGAATGTCGGCATCGGTCGCCGGATAAGGCACCGGCCCATGATTGGTGAGCCGTGGCGCCTCGTGGCTGACCAGCCCCATGCCGTGCGCCAGGAAGTCGAGATGATTGTGGTGCTTCGATTTTGAAGCCAACGGTTCGCCGGCGGCGTAAATCTCGGAGCCCAAGGCGCCGGCCCGGATCGGCTTCATCGCCGCGCGCTGGATGCTCTCGATTTCCGCCAGCAGATCGTTTAACTCCGCATCGGGCTCGCCCTGGATCGCCATGCGGCAAATATCGCCGATATAGCCGTGGTAGTTGCCGCCGGAGTCGATTGACATGATGTCACCCTTCTCCCACTTCTGATCGGAGGGCGCGCGGTTCATGCTGGTGCCGCAGGTGATCAGGCAATACTCGAACGTCAACCCGCGGTTGGTTTCCTCACGGCGCAGCGCCTCGACCACCTCGGCCTTGGTCGCGCCCGGCCCGTGATTGACAATCACCGCCTGCATCGACGCCAGCACCGCTTCCGAGGCGGCTTTCAGCTTCGCCAGTTCATCCGCGGATTTTTTGACGCGCTGGCGTTCTAGCACGAACAAAGCATCCACCCAATCAGCGTCGGGAAACGCGCTACGCAACACGAGCGAGGCGTCGTAGGGAAGGAATCCGAATTCGGCGGCGATGCGCTTGGTCTTCAGGCCGGCCTTGCGGATGTAATCGACCGCTTTCTGCATGGCGTCGACCGAGCCGGCGGTGTTGGTCTGCGCCTCCCCCATCCACAGCGGATTATTCTGGGTCTGAAATTTTTCCAGCCGGTGGCCAAAATAGGCCGCCTTTTCTGGCGCACCCCTCGGATAGACGAGCACCGGCAGATAGCGAGTGACGCCGGTCGCGTCCATGTAATCGAAGAAATTGGCGCGGTGGCCGCCGAGCAGATACTGCACATTGTGCTTGGAGGTCGCGATCACCAGGTCGATGCCGGCCTGGTCCATCAGCCGATCGAGACGCTGGTGGTCGAACGGGATTTTCAAGCCGCTGGAATGCTGGGCGCTGACGTTCATGATGGGGCTCCGGCTGTCGCGACGCTTTGCGCCAGACTATTGCCAGAGCTCTTTGCTCGCAAGCCTCGCGCCGGCGGCCAGCGCCTCGAGCTTGGCCCACATGATCGAGGGGTGCACGCGGCGGTGGAACGGCCCCTGCGCAAAGCCACAATCCGTGCCGGCGATGACGTTTTCGCGCCCGACGATTTTCGCCAAGCGAACAATACGTTCGGCCACCAGCTCGGGATGCTCCACCACATTGGTGGCGTGGCTGATGACGCCGGGGATCAGCACTTGCCCGGGGCCCAGCTTGGCGTCCTGCCACACCTTCCATTCGTGCTCGTGGCGCGGATTGGCGCCTTCGATCACATAGGCCCCGACTTTGACCTTCAGGATCAGATCGACGATGTCCTTGAGCGGCACGTCGCTGACATGCGGGCCCGGCCAACTGCCCCAGCACACGTGATAGCGCATGCGGTCGGCTGGAAGTCCCTCGATAGCATGGTTGATGATGTCGACTTGTTGCGACAACCAGCGGCGATAGTCCTTGAAGGTCGCCGGCGGCACCATGCGATCATAGGTGACAGCGTTGCGCGCGTCGTCGAGCTGCACGAGGAATCCTGAGTCGATGATCGTTTTGTATTCGGTGCGCATCGCAGCGGCGATGGCGGCCTGCAAGTCATCTTCGCTCTTGTAGAATTCATTCTTGCGGTCGGGGATCACGCTGGCTGGCGCCGCCACCGGCAAAAACGCCTCCTCGACGCTCACGTCCTTGAGCGCGGCCTTGAAGTTGTCGATGTCGCGCTGGAGTTCGCCCTGCCCGGTGTATCTGATCGGCCCGGTGCAAATCGCTTCCGTGATGGTGGAGACGCCGTCATGGGCATCGAGCTCGGCATAAAATTCCGGGAAATGTTCGCGGTCGGCGCCGCGCTTGAACGGATTGGCCGCGTCTTGCTTGATCGGCCGCCGCTCGAAACCGCTTAAACGTTCGAGCGCGTATTGCGACCAGCTGATCGATTTGCCGAACTCGCCGTCGCTCACCACGTCGATGCCGGCTTGCGCCTCTTCGCGCACGACAGTGACGACGGAGTCGGCCAGGCATTTCTCGTACGCCTGCTTGTCGTAGGGTTTGCCGGAATGCTTGACGCGCAGGAATTCCTGCAACGCCGGCGGCCGGATTAGGCTACCGACATGGGTGGTGAGGATACGGCTGGTGCTGCGTTTCATGCGCGCTCTATGCCCCCAGCTTATGCGGAAGGCAATGCGTGGGCCTCATCCCAACTCGGGCATCACGCCTTCACGACGCCGATGAAATGCTCAAGCTTAGCCGGATCGTTGCGTAGGGTCTCGCTCGGACCGTCATAGACGATGCGGCCACGATCCATCACCACCGCGCGCGGCGCGATCTCAAGCGCGAGCCGCGAATTCTGCTCGACCAGGATCGTGGTCAAACCGCCGGCTTGCGTCAACCGTTTCACCGCGCGCGCCAGTTCCTCAACGATCACCGGCGCCAGACCCTCCGAGGGCTCGTCCATCAGCAACACGGTCGGATTGCCGATCAGCGCGCGGCCAATCGCCAGCATCTGCTGCTCGCCGCCCGACAATTGATTGCCGCGATTGCCGGCGCGCTCGCCGAGCCGCGGAAACAATTCGAACACGGTCTCGGCGGTCCAACGCCCGGGCCGCGCCGCGACCTCGAGATTTTCTCGCAGGGTCAGCGAGGGAAAGATCTCGCGCTCCTGCGGCACGTAGCCGAGACCTTTGGCCACACGCTTGTAAGTCGCCAGTTGCGAGACGTCATTGCCATGAAGCCGAACTGCGCCGCCATGGCGCGTGGTGTGGCCCATGATGGTCGCGAGCAGCGTAGACTTTCCGACGCCGTTGCGGCCGATGATCGACAGCGTTTCGCCGGGGTCGAGCGCGAGGAAAATATCCTCCAGCACCACCGTCTCGCCATAGCCGGCGAACACTCTATCGAGTTCCAGCGCCCGTTCAGCCAAGCCTGCCTTAGACATGGCGACGCCCCTTATGCCCTTCTTCACCAAGGTAGACCGCGCGCACGTCGGCGTTAGCCATGATCTCTTCGGGCGCGCCTTGCGTGAACACCGCGCCCTGCACCAGCACGGTAATCTCCTTGGCGAAGCGGAACACGACGTCCATGTCATGCTCGATGATCAGCACGGCGATGTCGGGATCGAGCGCGGCCACCACGTCGAGAATGAGATGGCTTTCCGAGGACGGCACGCCGGCCGCCGGTTCGTCGAGCAGCAGCACGCGCGGCTTCTGCGCCAGCGCGATGGCGATTTCCACCAGCCGCTGGCGGCCGTAAGGCAATTCACGCACCAGCTTGAGCGAGTCATCGACCAGTCGCAAAGAATCCAGATGGTCGAGCGCCTCGTCGATTACGGCGCGCTTGGAACCGGCCGAGCGCCAAAGATTGTTGCAGTGTCCGTCGCGCTCGCCGATCGTCATGCAGAGGTTTTCGAGAACGGTCAGGCCGCGGAAAAGCTGATTGATCTGGAAGGTGCGCGCCAGCCCGCGTCGCGCGCGCTCAGCCTGCGAGGTCGCCGTAATATCTGCGCCGTCCAGCAGCACGCGGCCGGACGACGGCTTGAGCGCGCCGGTGATCAGATTGACCAAGGTCGTCTTGCCCGCACCATTGGGTCCGATCAACGCGCGCCGCGCGCCGCGCTCCAACGACAGATTGACGTCGCGCGTCACCGGCAGCGCGCCGAAGGCGCGGTTTAGCCCCTGCACTTCCAGCGCGGCGTCGCTCATGGTTTTTTCCTCTTCGAGAGACGCCGGCCGGCGTCCTCGAACAACCCAAGCAGGCCACGGCGCGCGAACAGCACCGCCAGCACCAGCAGCAAGCCGATGCCGAACTGCCAGAAGGTGGGCGAGAGTTTCGAGAAATAGTCCTCCAGCACCATGTACACCACCGCGCCGACAAAGGCGCCGTAAAGCCGCCCGGTGCCGCCGAGGATCAGCATCACCATCACTTTGGCGGAGTTGTCGAAGTCGAACACCGTCAGCGTCACATAGGCATTGGTCTGGGTGAATAGCGCGCCGGCGACGCCCGCGATGGCCGCAGCGATGGCGTAGACCGTCACCAGTCGGCGGTGCACCGGCGAGCCGATCGCATGCATGCGCCGCACGTTCTCGCGGATGCCGGTGAGCGCCTGGCCAAACGGCGAATAGACGATGCGGCGCACGAAATAGAACACCACCGCCAACACCCCCAGCACGTAGAGATAATTGACGTGGCCGTAGAGATCGTAGTCGAACCGGCCGAACAGCGGCGAGATCGTCAGCCCCGGTAGGCCATCATAGCCGCCGGACAAGTCCGAGCGCAGATTGCCGGTTTCCTGCAGCATGATGGCGGTGGCGAGCGTCAACATCAGCAGCGTGAGGCCGCGATAGCGCAGCAGAAACCAGCCGGTGATGACCCCAACCAACCCCGCCATTAACGCAGCCGCGAACAGCGTCGAGATCGGCTCGCTGTAGCCGAGCCGCGCGATCAAAAGACCGGCGGTATAGGCGCCGATGCCGAAAAACGCGGCGTGGCCCAACGTCACGATGCCGGCGTAACCGAGAATGAGATCGAGCGAGAGCGCGAACAACACCATGATCAACACCTGGCCGCCGAAGGTCATGCGGTCGGGAAAGATGAAAAACGCCGCGATCGCGATCAGCCACGGCAACGCTTCCGGCCACTGGAATCGATGACGGCTCACCAGATAATCGGCGGCGCGTTCGCGGGCCACGATACGGGCCGCGCTTTCGGTGTCACTCGCGGCCATAGAACCCCGCAGGCTTGACCAGCAGCACCGCGACAGTCACGGCGTAAATGAAAAAGCCTCCAGCATCGGCCAGCAGATATTTTCCCGCGGTATCGAAGACACCGAGCACAAGCGCCGCCAGTAGCGTGCCTTTCAGGCTGCCGAGACCGCCGACCGCGACCACAATCAAAAAGAGGACGAGATAGATCACCGCGAAGCTGGGCGAGAGGCCGAACAACTGAATGGCGAGCCCGCCGCCGAGCGCGGCGAGCCCCGAGCCGACCGCGAACGTCAGCGTAAACAGCAAATCGACATTGATGCCGACCGATTCCGCCATGCGCCGGTTATCGACCGCGGCCCTGATTTTGGCGCCGATATTGGTGCGCTCGAAGCCGTACCAAAGCACGGCGATCAGGAAGGCGCCGAGCACGATTAGAAAGGCGCGGTAGCTCGGGAAGTTGCGGAAGCCAAGATTGATGTCGCCTTGCAGCCATTCCGGCAACGGCACCGATTTTGGGATCGGGCCGTAGAAATACGTGAAGGTCGCGATCGACATGAAAGCCAGACCGATGGTGAGCAACACCTGCTCGAGATCGGTGGCTTTGTAGAGCCGGCGATAGAGATAGCGTTCGAACGGAATGCTGATCAGACCTACCAAAACGGATGCGATGATGAGCGCGGGAACAAAATCGACGCCCAGCGTCCGCGTCAGCGTAACGACGATATAGCCGCCGGCCATGGCGAAGGCGCCGTGCGCCAAATTGACGAAGTTCATCAACCCCATCGTCACCGACAGGCCGACGGAAGTGATGAACAGGAACATGGCATAGGCCAAGCCGTCGAACAGAATACTGACAGCTATGATGGCAAAATGCGGCACGAGCCCCACTTCGTAGCGACAAAAAACGCCGCCGCGTCTTTATGCGCGGCGGCGCCGTCGAGTGTCAATTTCCAACGCGGCGGCTAAGAGCCGCAGCGGCCCACTTTAAGTTCCTTGCACTCGTCCTTCACCGCCTTGGTGGTGCCGAGAATCTTTTCGCCGAGCTTGCCGTCCGGCTTGCGATAGACCTCCATGGCGTGCTCGTCCTGCACGATGTCGCGCGTGGCGGGATCGATCATGACGTGGCCGCGCGGCCCGTCCGTCGACCAGCCCTTCATCGCGTCAACGAACTTGGTGCCGTCCGACACGTTGCCGTTGAGCTTCTTGATGGTGTCGAAGATGGCGTGCATGGTGTCCCAGCCCGCCGCCGACATGAAGTCCGGATAGGAGTCCTTGCCATACTCCTTGTGCCAGGCTTCGTTGAAGGCCTTATTCTGCGGATTGTTGAGATCGACCGCGTAATGGCCCATCACGATGGTGCCGATGGCGGCGTCACCCATGTCTTGGAGCTTGTTGTCGGGGATCAGGTCCATCGGCCCGATCAGCTTGACGCCGGCCTTGCGCATGCCGAGTTCGCCATAGGCCTTCATCACTCCGGTCGCGTGCGCGCCGGACGGAATGAACACGTACATGCAGTCGGGATGCTCGTCCTTGACCTTCTGGAAGAACGGCGTGAAGTCCGGCACCTGCACCGGGCTGCCCATCGGGATCGAGTCGGTGATCTTGCCGCCAGCCTTCTCGAAGCCGGTTTTGAACGCCTCGGTCGAATCCTTGCCGGGCGGGAAATCGGTATAGGCCATGGCCGCGGTCTTGCAGCCGATCTTGTTGTAGGCATAGGCGCCCATCGGATAGGCCGGGTGCCACATGCTAAACGACAGCCGCACAATGTATGGCGACAGGTTGGTGATCCAGGCGGTACCGGCATTGGCGATCACCATCGGGATCTTGGCCTGGGTGATGGTCGGCGCCAGCGCGATCGCCGACGGCGAGAACACAAAACCGGTGACGATCTGCACCTTGTCGTTGGTGATCAATTCGGTGGTGACGGTCTTGGCCACGGCGCCGGTCGGCGGGCCCTCGTCGCGTTTTATGATTTCGACCGTGTTGGGCGCGAGGTCCTTGGCATGCAGCTTGACGTAGAGATCGAAGGCCTTGTCGACCTGATGGCCGAGGTCGGCATTGGCGCCGCTGAACGGCAGCACCACGCCGATTTTCACCGTTTCAGCCTGGGCGGTTCCGCCCACTGTCAGGGCCAGGGCAGCGCAGCCCAGCCATCCCAAGAATTTCATTTGTGTGATCCTCCCTTTTACATCTTTGAATTAGTTGGGAATCCCACTAATTCAGGGCCGATTTTCCGGCCCACTCTCGCTAAATCTGACCAATTCATGGGCCGCGGTCAATTGGCTTTGCGTCACGCCATCCCGCCGACAAATCCTTCGTTTTTATCGTCATGGATAAGCGAGATGCGAACCATGCCCCGGCAAAGGCGGTTCGAGCAATGCAGGCTGTGTTCGACTTCCAGATGGGTCTGAGTAATCCAGATAGGTCGGTGTAAATTCGGGCCGCTGCATGAGCCGCATTTGCGTCTCGTAATGGGAAAGCCCGCAACGCTTGCACAAGATCTCGACGGCCGTCCCGTCCTCAAGGTCGGTCAGCTTTAAATCGGTCTTCCAGCTCACCCTAAATCCTTCGCGCGCGGGATCCGCGTGTATCTGATCTTGCTGCCGGCATAACCGCCGGGCGGCGGCGTCCACGGGCCGATGCTGACAAGGGTCCGACCATGTTTGCGATTGAGGCCGTCGATCGCCGCCGTGGTGTCCTCCCATCGGCGGCGTTGCTTATCGTCATTCAGCAGAGTGTCGAACCGGCGTTCGCTGGCGCGCGTTAGATCGAGCAGCGTGACGTGGACGAGCATAATGCGCGCGCGGCGCGGCAGAACGTCGCGCCACAGGCGTTCGAGCGATATACCAGCGTTCGATATCGAGAGGGCGGCGTGCGGCTAACTCCCGCGAAAGGGAGCCATAGAAACATAACACGAACTAAAATCAATGACGGTCTATACCGAATTGACTTCACAAGAGAAATTCAAATGGACAACCCCTTAGGCCGCCGCGGCTTTAGTGGCGGCCGGCGCCGGGGCGGCCGGATTCTCGTTTTTATTGTTGAGCATCATTTCTAGCGTTGCGACCTCGACTCTGTTCCGCCCGCGTTCCTTGGCGATGTAGAGCGCCTGGTCGGCCTGGGCGAGCAATTCGGCCACGTCGAGCGCCGCCTCTTGGCAATGCACCAGCCCGATGCTCACGGTCGCGCAGACCGGACGATTGTCGACCTCCAGCGTGGCATGCGCGAAGCTTTCGCGGATCCGCTCAGCCACGACCACCGCTTTCTCGCGGCTGGTGTCGCACAGCACCGCGGCGAATTCCTCGCCGCCGAGCCGCCCGAGCAGATCGGACGCTCGCACCGAATGGCGCGCGGACTCGGCAAAGATTTCCAGCACGTGATCGCCGAGCGCATGGCCGAAGCGGTCGTTGATTGACTTGAAGTGGTCGAGATCGATCAGCAGAACGGCGACCGGCCGCGGATTGGCAATATGACGCTTGGCGAGTTGGGCAGCATCTTGCAGGAACGAGCGGCGGTTGGCGATGCCGGTGAGCGGATCGACCATCGCCGCCGTGCGATGATGCAGCTCCGTGCGTTCCTTCGCCATCGCCAGCAGGATGAAGGCGACCGAAATCGTGAACAGCAGCGCTTCGAACGACAGCACGGTCAGCCACACGCTACCGAGCATGCGGTTGCCCCGCGCAAACGGCAGCACTGACACCAGCGGCGTGCGCAGCAGAAACAGCGCACCGTGCGCGAACAGCATGAAAATTGCGGGCCAGCGCGACACCAGTGGCTCGCTGCGGCCGTGCCAGAACTCATAGGCGGTGAGCCACGTGTAGGTGGTGATGATACCGGACGCGATCAACGCACGAGTGTCGACCGCATCGGCGAGCACCGGCAGCCGGCAAACCAGCAGCCACAGCACCGCGCCGGTGACCAGATAGACCGGCTCGGCCGGACGACCGTCGAACACGCGGGCGCCGGTCCAGGTCACCGCGAAGGCGGTGAACAGCAGCGCATTGGCGAGATCGATGGTGATGAGGTCCGGCGCCGAGCCATACATGCCGAACAGCACGATCGAGGCGGCACGGATCAGGTGGGCAAAGCCCCACCAGGCGACCGCATAGATCGAGGTGTTCTGCACCCAGACGAACAGCAGCAGCAATCCAAGGATTGCTTCGACGTAGATCGTCACCATGAAGAGGGTGTTGACGTCGAGACTCATCAACCGATACCCGCCCGTTTAGCGTCCGCGCCCGGTTTTTCTGTTGCGGGCCCTAGGGTTAGGCATAAAACGGCGCCGGTAATGAAGTCATGAATGAGCCGCGATCCGGCCCGGCCAATGCGCCGATATGGTTTCAATGGTGTTTCCGAAACCGCGGGCATCCGAATTGAGTGGCCAAAATTGCCCGCAAAACGGGCCCGCAGGCGGCCTTGTCGCCTCTTTAGGGGTCAACTAGGGTCGTTTTCGTCCCACTCGGAACCGGGCATGCAAATCCGCGACGGCATCGTTGACGCCATCGGTCACACGCCACTGATCAAGCTCAGGCGTGCTTCCGAGGCGACCGGCTGCACCATCCTCGGCAAGGCCGAATTCATGAATCCGGGCGGCTCGGTCAAGGATCGTGCCGGCCGGCAGATGATCCTGGAAGCCGAAAAGCGCGGCGAATTGCGCCCCGGCGCGCTGGTGGTGGAGGCGACCGCCGGCAACACCGGCATCGGGCTCGCGCTGGTCGCCAATGCGCGCGGCTATCGCACGCTGATCGTCATTCCGGAAACGCAAAGCGAAGAAAAAAAGGACATGTTGCGGCTGTGCGGGGCCGAACTGGTGCAAGTGCCGGCCGTGCCGTACAGCAACCCAAACAACTACCAGCATGTCGGCAGAAGACTGGCCGAACAGCTCAAGAAGACTGAAAAGAACGGCGTCATCTTCGCCGACCAATGGAACAACCTGGACAACAGTAAAGCCCATTACGTGTCGACCGCGCCGGAAATCTGGGATGAGACCGGCGGCAAGATCGACGGCTTCATTTGCGCGATCGGCAGCGGCGGCACGTTGGCCGGCGTCTCGCGCTACCTGAAGGAAAAGAACAAGAGCATTGTCATCGGCGTCGCCGATCCGCGCGGCGCCGCGATGTATAATTTTTTTGCGCACGGCGAGGCGAAGGCAACCGAAGGCGGCTCGATCACCGAGGGAATCGGCCTCGGGCGCGTCACCGCGATCGTCAAGGAGATGATGGTCGACAGGGCTTATCTCATTCCCGACGAGGAAGCGGTGCCGATCATCTTCGATCTGCTGTTGCATGAAGGTCTCTGCCTCGGCGGCTCCTCCGGCATCAACGTGGCGGGTGCCATTCGGCTGGCGAAGGAGCTGGGCCCCGGCCACGTCATCGTGACGGTGCTCGCCGACTACGGCACGCGCTACCAATCCAAGCTGTTCAATCCCGAATTCCTGCGTTCCAAGAATCTGCCGGCGCCGGAATGGCTGGAGCGCAAGTCGGAAATCAAACCGCCATTTGAGAAAAACTAATGGCGACTGACTGCCTGTTCCGCGACGACAGCTACCTGAAGGATTGCCAGGCACGCGTGGTCGCGATCACCGAGCAAGGCGGCATCGTGCTCGACCGCACGGTGTTCTACGCCAACTCGGGGGGCCAGCCGGGCGATAGCGGTTCTTTCACGGGGTTGGACGGCACGCGCATCGCGATCGAGACCGCGGTCTTCACCGACGCGGCCAAGAGCGAAATTGCGCATGTTCCGGCGGCCGGCTCCCGTGCCCTCAAACCTGGCGATGCGATCACGGCAGCAATCGATTGGGACAAACGCTATGCCCGCATGCGCATGCACACCGCGCTACATTTGCTGTCGTCGGCGCTGCCTTACGCGGTGACTGGCGGTTCGGTCGGCGAAAGCGAAAGCCGGCTCGACTTCGACATTCCCGAAGCCGGCCTCGACAAGGACGCGATCACCACACAGGTCAACGAGATGATCACGAGCAACGCCGCGGTCAGCAGCCGCTGGATCAGCGACGACGAGCTCGCGGCCAATCCTGGCTTGGTCAAGACCATGTCGGTGAAACCGCCGATGGGCACCGGCTGGGTGCGGCTGATCGAAGTCGCCAATCTGGATTTGCAGCCCTGCGGCGGCACGCATGTGCGCGCCACCGGCGAAATTGGTCCGGTACGGGTCACGCAAATCGAAAAAAAGGGAAAGCAGAACCGCCGCGTGCGGCTCGCTTTCGCTTAAATTACGCGGCTTTGGCCATAGCCGCGCGTTCGGCCGCGAGCAATTCCATCGCCGCCTTTTCAATCCCTGCAAGGATGGCAGGATCGCTGAAGTTCGACAGATAGGGCTGCATGGGACCGGTATCCGAAATTTCGGCGAGCCGCACCGCGTCATGCAGCACGCGCAATGGCGAATGCGCGTCACGCTGATCCTCGAGCGGAATGAACAGCGCGCGCAGACGCTGCGCCTCGGCCATGTCGCCGTGCTTGATGGCGCGCAGCAGCGACATCGACAGGCCGGGCGCCACGCAAACGCTACCCGACGTGAATGCCTGGAGACCGAACTTAGTGAGATGATCGATCGCCGGTCGCTCGCCGATCCCGCTGATGACGATATTGCGGTCGACGGCGCTAACCAGATCGCTAAGGAACGCATCTTTTAACGGATCCTGCCGCACGATGGCATATTTAATCGCACAGATCGCACCGTCCTTCGCCAGCCGGCCCATATCGGAGGCTTCGACGTAACCTTCGTCCTTGACGTAGGCGATCACCGGCTTGCCGTAGGCGTCGGCCAGCTTGCGGATACCGGTCGCGACGCCTGCCGGCGTCGACTGTGCCTTGTGCGGCAGCACCATCGCTGTCGGGAACGGATAATCGCGCAGTAGCCGCAACTGGTCGTGCGCCTTGCCGTAGTCGCTACCGACCGAAGGGATCATCCAGTCGCCGTCGCGGGCGAGACTGATCAGTAGATCGCACAGCGCGCGCAGGTCGCTGACGCCCATGTTGTAGAGATTGGCGTTGCCGCCATACATGAACGTGCGCACTCCGCCGGAGCGTAGATGGTCGAGCAGGCGGCCGTTTTGCACGGGGTCCATGGTCAAATCGGCGCGCCGCGCCAGCGGGGGAACCGACAGAACAGAAACGGCAAGATCGGCGGGAGAAACGGGCGTGGTTTTCATGGGCGGCACCTGGTTCGCTTAGTTGTATGATGACCTGACAACTGGGTCAACGCCGCTTTTTGCCTTTCCACGGTTGGCTAGACGGCCTCGCCTTCTACCGTCGCCTCGTAGTGGCGCGAGCTCGTGTCGTAACGCTTAAGCAGCGCATGGGCGTCGGGCCGCACCACCCGCGGTTTCGTAGTCGGTACCGGCGCAAGCCGGCGATTTTCTTTCCGACAATTCAGGAAAAGACCGTGGTTCTAAGCAAGGCTTCGTAGGCGTCGGCATTTTCCGGCGTCGTCCAGCCACGCCAAATGCGCGCAATCATTGAGACCCCTCCACTATCATGGATGCAACCTATTGGCAGCGTTGACCGTTGCACAATGTGGCGGGATCGACCAAGGTTGCCACGCAATATGGAAACCGCAATGCCGAATTCAACATCAAGTAAGTGGCTCAAATCGACCGAATGGCTCGCCGGCGAGCTGGACAAGCCCAATGTCGTGGCCGTGGACGGCTCGTATTATCTCTCGACGCAAAAGCGCGACGCCAAGGCTGAGTACATCGCCGCCCATATTCCGGGCGCGGTGTTCTTCGACATCAACGGCATCGCCGATCATTCAACCGATTTACCCCACATGCTGCCGGGCCCCGACCAGTTCGGTGAAGCGGTCGGCAAGCTCGGCATCGCCGAGACCGACACCATCGTGGTCTATGACGGCAGTGGGCTTTATTCGGCGCCGCGGGTGTGGTGGAGCTTCCGCATTTTCGGCGCCAAGAACGTGTTTATCCTCGACGGCGGATTTCCGGCGTGGAAAGCGGAAGGCCGCAAGGTCGAGGCCGGTGAAGTGAAACGCGCGCCGCGCACCTTCAAAGCCGAGATGGACACCGGCGCGGTCGCCATGGCCACCGACGTGCAGATGGCGCTCAACGACGGCAGCACGCAGATCGTCGATGCGCGCTCGGCCGGGCGTTTTGTCGGCAGCGAACCAGAGCCGCGTGCGGGCTTGCGCTCCGGCCACATGCCGGGCGCGCTCAACGTGCCGTTCACTGAGATCATCGAGAGCGGCCGCCTCGCCTCGCCTGAGAAAATCGCGCAAGTGTTCGCCAGACACGGCGTCGACACCAACAAACCGATGATTACCAGTTGCGGCTCCGGCGTCACCGCCGCGGTGCTCACCCTCGGCCTCGATGCGCTCGGCAAACCGACGCGGATCTATGACGGCTCCTGGTCGGAATGGGGCGGACGGCCGGATTTGCCGGTGGTCAAAGACTAGGCGCTGCCGAAGCTGCTATATATAAATAGTTGCATGTGACTCAGCCGTCCAGCGCGGGGCCCGATGATTTTCCGCCAATTGTTCGACAGCGTTTCCGGCACCTACTCCTATCTGCTCGCCAGCCGCGCAGGCGGCGAAGCCATGATCATCGACCCGGTGCTGGAGAAGGTCGACCGCTATCTGCAATTGATCCGCGAACTCGAGCTCAGGCTGGTCAAGGCCGTCGACACCCATCTGCACGCCGATCACATTACCGGTCTGGGCGCGCTGCGCGACCGCACCCAATGCATCACGGTGATGGGCGAAAACACCAACGCCGACGTGGTCTCGATGCGGCTTGGCGAAGGCGACAAGCTCACGATCGAAGGCCTCGCGCTCGACGTGCTCTACACGCCGGGTCACACCGACGATTCCTATAGCTTCGTGATGCACGACCGCGTGTTCACCGGCGACACGCTGTTGATCCGCGGCACCGGCCGCACCGATTTCCAGAACGGCGACGCGCGCATGCAATATCAATCGCTGTTCGGCAAGTTGCTGCGCCTGCCCGACGAGACGCTGGTGTTTCCGGCGCACGACTACAAAGGCGACACCGTGTCCACCATCGGCGAGGAGAAGCGCTACAATCCGCGCCTGCAGGTCACGTCGGTCGACGACTATGTCGCGCTGATGGCGAGCCTCAATTTGCCGAATCCGAAAATGATGGACGTCGCGGTGCCGTCCAACATGAAAATCGGCCTGGCGCAGCAGGAAATCGCGCGCCGCGGCTGGGCGCTTGATGCCGCGCAGGCAATCGCGTTGGTCGGGCGGCCCGACGTCGCCTTCGTGGACTTGCGCGAGACCAGCGAGCGTCAAAAGCACGGCAGCATTCCGGGCGCGCTACACGCGCCTTACGGCAATCTGCCGGATAACGTGCGCACCGGCGGCATGCTGCGCGAGCTGGCGCGCGCCAGCGACAAGCGCATCGTGTTCTATTGCGCCTTTGGCGAACGCTCGGCCATGGCAGTGCAAGCCGCGCAGGATGCCGGACTGATGTCGGCGCTCCATGTCGAGGGCGGCATTGACGCCTGGAAACGGGCGCAAGGCCCGCTCGCGCATTAGAATTCAGTGCAAAATCTGGCTCAGGAACAGCTTGGTGCGCTCATGTTGCGGGTGGGCGAAGAACTCGTCGGGCGTATTGGCCTCGACGATCTGCCCCTGGTCCATGAACACCACGCGGTTTGCCACCTGGCGCGCGAATCCCATTTCGTGGGTCACGCACAGCATAGTCATGCCGTCCTCGGCAAGTGAAACCATCGTGTCGAGCACTTCCTTGACCATTTCCGGGTCGAGCGCGGAGGTCGGCTCGTCGAACAGCATGATCTTCGGGTTCATGCACAACGCGCGCGCGATGGCGACGCGCTGCTGCTGGCCGCCGGAGAGCTGACCAGGAAATTTGTTGGCCTGCTCCGGAATCTTGACGCGCTTGAGGAAATGCAGCGCGGCCTCGTCGGCCTCCTTCTTGGGCATCTTGCGCACCCAGATCGGCGCCAGCGTGCAGTTCTCCAGCACAGTGAGATGCGGAAACAAATTGAAGTGCTGGAACACCATGCCGACTTCACGGCGCACCTCGTCGATCTTTTTCAAATCGTTGGTCAACTCCACGCCATCAATGACAATGCGTCCGGCCTGATGCTCTTCCAGCCGGTTGATGCAACGGATCATGGTGGATTTGCCGGAGCCGGATGGCCCGCAGATCACGATGCGCTCGCCACCCATGACTTTCATGTTGATGTCGCGCAACACATGAAAGTCGCCGTACCATTTGTTCATGGCGACGATCTCGACCGCCGTGTCCGAATTGAGCCGGCGCGGCTTGCCGGTTGGTCCAGTGGCAACTTTGGTGTCGGGCATGGTGCAGCCTCAGTGTCTGTCGCCTGTGGCGAGGCGCGCTTCCATAGCGCGGGCGTAGCGGGACATTCCGTAGCAGAAGACGAGGTAGAAAATCGCGGCCACCGCGTAGCCGGTGGTGCTGGTGACCGGCGCCGCCCATTTCGGATCGATGCGCGCCACTTCGATGGTGCGCAACAGGTCGAAAATGCCGACGATGAACACCAGCGTGGTATCCTTGAACAGGCCGATATAGGTGTTGACGATATTCGGGATCGTTATTTTGAGCGCCTGCGGCAAGACGATCAGCCGCATCATCTGCCAGTAGCGCAAGCCGACCGCCATGGCGCCTTCGAACTGGCCTTTCGGGATCGCCTGCAAGCCGGCGCGCACCACCTCCGCCATATAGGCCGAGGCAAACAGCGCGATGCCGACCAGCGCACGCAGCAATTTGTCGGGCTCGAACTTTTCCGGAACGAACAGCGGCAGCATCACGCTCGCCATAAACAGCACGGTGACCAGCGGCACACCGCGCACGAATTCGATGAAGATCGTGGACAACAGCTTCACCGTCGGCATCGGCGAGCGCCGTCCCAGCGCCAGCAGGATGCCGAGCGGCAGCGACACCACGATGCCCACAGACGCCACCACGATGGTGACCAGCACGCCGCCCCACAGCACGGTGTCGACCACTTCCAGGCCGATGGCCTCGAGGCCATGCAACAGAATGTAAGAGCAGATCGGCAACACCACGAAGAAATACAGTGCGCCGAGACCGCGCCGCGGCGCCTGGAGCCAGAGCATCCAGGCGATGCCAACTGCCAGTATTACGAAGAAAATATCGACTCGCCAGCGATCGGGGATCGGATAAGAGCCGTAAATAAAATATGGCAGCCGCTCCCAGACGAATGGCCAGCAAGCGCCGATTTCGCGGTGCTGGACGATTTCGCGGCAGGCGTCGCGGTCGGTCCCGGTCCAGACCGCATCGAGCAGCAGGAATTTCACCAGATCCGGAATAATCCAGAGCAGCAACAACGCGACGATGACGGTCAGCGCGACGTTGAACGGCGTCGACAACAGGTTCTCGCGCACCCAGCCCCATGCGCCGGTCATGTGCGGCGGTGGCGGCTGTTGCTCGAGCTGCGTTTTGCGCACGAACGCTATTTCGACAACGGCCAGATCGCCTTCCGACATGGTCATGGCGTCACCGTTCCACCAGCGCGACGCGGCGGTTATAGACGTTCATGAGGAACGAGGTCGCCAGACTGATCGTGAGATAGACCAGCATGGTAATGGCTACGACCTCGATCGCCTGGCCGGTCTGGTTGAGCACCGTGCCGGTAAACACCTGCACCAGATCGGGATAGCCGATCGCCACGGCAAGCGTGGAGTTCTTGGTCAGGTTTAGATACTGGCTGGTCAGCGGCGGCAGGATCACGCGCATCGCCTGCGGCACTATGATCAGCCGCAAGGTCGGGCGCGGCTTGAGGCCGAGCGAATAGGCGGCCTCGGTCTGGCCGCGCGACACCGCCGTGATGCCGGCGCGCACCACCTCGGCGATAAAGGCAGCGGTATAGATCGAGAGCCCGAACAGCAGCGCCGCGAATTCCGGCAGCACTTCGAGCCCTCCACTGATATTGAAGCGGCCGGCCTGCGGATAATCGAAGCTGAGCGGGAATCCTTTCAGCGCCAGCACCACGAACGGCAGACCGACCACCAGCGCCAGTGTCACCAGGAATACCGGCGCCTGCTGGCCGCTACGCTCCTGCCGCTTGCGCGCCCAGATGTAGAACGCGATCGCCGCGATCACGCCAACGATGAGCGCGGCCACCACTGCACTAAAACCGTAGAGAAACACCGGCGACGGCAGAAACAGCCCGCGATTATTGAGGAAGGTGCCGCCGGGTATGGCGATGCTGTCGCGCATCTCGGGGAGCGCCTTGAGCACGGCGTTATACCAGAACAGCAATTGCAGCAGCAGCGGCAGATTGCGGATGGTCTCGACATAGCCGGTGGCGAAGTTCGACAGCAGCCAATTTTTCGACAGCCGCGAAATGCCGATGGTAAAGCCGAGGATGGTGGCGAACACGATGCCCAGCCCCGCCACCAGCAGCGTGTTGAGCAGGCCGACCCAGAAGGCACGGCCATAGGTGGAGACCTGCGCCGAATAGAAGATCAGCGTCTGGCTGATGTCGAAACCTGCGGTCTGGTCCCAGAAGCCGAAGCCGGAGGCGATATGGGCGCGGCGCAGATGATCGATGGCGTTGAAGGTCGCGCCAACGACCAGAAGCGCGATCAAGGCGCAGAGAACGACCTGATAGATGATGCTACGAGTTTTGGGGTCGTTGTAGAACGCGACACGCGCGGGGCTCACGCCCGTCGTTTGGTCCGTCGACATTAGCCCCTCGCCGCGTTGGCGACTGCGTCGGCAGCATCCTCGCTAAGCCTTCAATGCCGCGGAATCCCCTCGACCCCGCGGCGTTGCCGGGTCAGCGGATCGGCGGTGCGTATTGCACGCCGCCCTTGTTCCACATTTTGTTCAAGCCGCGGTCGATCTTGAGCGGCGAGCCCTGCCCGACATTGGCCTCGAACACCTCGCCGTAATTGCCGACCAGCTTGACGATGCGCACGGCCCAATCCTTGGTGAGGCCTAGCTGCTCGCCGTAATTGCCTTCGGTGCCGACGAAACGCTTCACATCCGGGTTGGTGGATTTCAGCATCTCGTCGACATTCTTCGAGGTGATGCCCAACTCTTCGGCGTTCATCATGGCAAACAGCGTCCACTTCACGACAGTGAACCACTGGTCGTCGCCCTGACGCACGGCCGGGCCGAGCGGCTCTTTGGAAATGATCTCGGGCAGGATGATGTGGTCGTTGGAGTTGGCCAGACGCAGCCGCTCCGAATAGAGACCAGAAGCGTCGGTGGTGTAGGCGTCGCAGCGCCCTGCGTCGTATGCCTTCACCGCCTCATTGGCGGTGGCGAAGGTTACCGACTTGAGCTGCATATTGTGAGCGCGGAAAAAGTCCGCGAGATTGAGCTCGGTGGTGGTGCCCTGCTGCACGCAGACCGAGGCGCCGTTGAGTTCGAGCGCGGAATTCACCTTCAGCGCCTTGCGCACCATGAAACCCTGGCCGTCATAGTAGTCGACGCCGACAAAGCTCAGGCCGAGCGAGCTGTCGCGTGACGAGGTCCATGTGGTGTTGCGCACCAGCACGTCAACCTCGCCCGACTGCAGGGCCGTGAAGCGGTCCTTGGCCGACAACGGCACAAATTTCACTTTGCTGGCGTCATTGAACAGCGCAGCGGCGATGGCGCGGCAGACATCGACATCGAGGCCCGTCCATTTGCCTTGTGCGTCCGGGAGGCCGAAGCCCGCCAGCGTGCCATTGGCGCCGCAATTGAGGGTGCCGCGATCCTTGACGGTCTTGAGCGTCTGGGCCGATGCGGCCTGCGCGAACACGATCGTGGCGAGAGCTAAAACTGTGACAATGCGTTTCATGGGATGGCCTTTTCAGCGCAAACTCGGATACGGCGCTTCGCGCGGGCTGGCCAGCCATTCCGGCCCCTGAGCCAATGCCCAGCAACGCGAAATATCGATCACTGGCCTTTTTCCCCACGGCTCATCGCCTCAATGTATCTGAGAACGATCGGGTTAAGAGGTCAAGGGGTTGACGCTTGCCGGGCGTGGGGCCGTATATGGCCGGCGCGCCGACAGCGGCTCCCCGCCGCACTAAACCGGACCGGAATTCCCATGGCGAAGACGCCGAAAAAGCCGACCAAGCCGGAAACCCGACTGGTCACCGCCGGACGCGACACCAAAGGTCAGCACGGCTTCGTCAATCCCGGGGTCTGGCACGCCTCGACCGTTCTCTATCCGACGGCCGAGGATCAGGTGGCGCATCGCTCGCGTTATCAATACGGCCGCCGCGGCACACCGACCTCCGAAGCACTCGAACAAGCGCTCGCCGCGATCGAAGGAGAAGGCTGCGCCGGCGTGGCGTTGCTGCCATCGGGTCTAGCGGCGATTTCGGCTGCGCTCATTTCGGTCGCAGGCGCGGGTGACCACATCCTGGTCACCGACAGCGTCTACCGGCCGACCCGCAACTTCTGCGAAGGCGTGTTCAAGCGCATGGGCGTTGAGACCACCTATTACGATCCGCTGATCGGCGCCGACATCGCCAAATTGTTCAAGCCGAACACGCGCGCGGTGTTCGTCGAGGCGCCCGGCTCGCAAAGTTTCGAGATGCAGGACATTCCGGCGATCGCGAAAGTCGCGCACGACAAGGGCGCGGTCGTGCTGATGGACAACACCTGGGCAACGCCGCTTTATTTCCGCGCCTTCGACAAGGGCGTCGATCTGTCGATTCAAGCCGGCACCAAATATATCGGCGGCCATTCCGACATCATGTTCGGCTGCATCTCGGCCAACGCCAAGACGCTGCCGGCGCTCAAGACCGTCATGCAAACCATGGGTCTGTGCGTCGGCCCCGATGACATGTATCTCGCGCTGCGCGGTTTGCGCACCATGGCGGTGCGGCTGGCGCGTCATAACGAGTCCGGTCTGCGGGTCGCGCGCTGGCTTAAAGACCGGCCGGAAGTACTGCGCGTGATGCACCCGGCGCTCGACAGCGATCCCGGCCACAAAATCTGGCAGCGGGATTTTTCCGGCGCCTGCGGCCTATTCAGCATCGTGCTCAAGCCGACCAGCGAAAAATCCGTGCTCGCCTTCATGAACGAGCTCGCTCTGTTCGGCATGGGCTTCTCGTGGGGCGGCTTCGAGAGTCTGGTAATTTTGTTCGACTGCGCCGAGTACCGCACCGCGACCAAATGGGCGCCGGGCGGCCCGACGTTACGCTTTCATATTGGTCTGGAAGATCCCGGCGACCTGATCGCCGATCTCGAAGGCGGCTTTGCGGCGATGGCCGCCTCTAAATGAATTACGCCACCGCACCCTGCCCGCCGCTGCGGATCACGAACTGAAGATTGCGCAGGTAGACGAACACGCCGAAGGCCTGCCCGATGATGAACACCGGATCCTTACGGTACAGCGCGTAACCGAGCAGCATCAAGCCGCCGCCGATCGAGAACACCCAGAACGCGGTCGGCACCACACTGCGGCCGGCCCGCTCGGATGCGATCCACTGCACCACGAATCGCATGGCGAACAAAAGTTGCGCGACATAACCGATCAGGATTCCCCAATCGGCGTTGCCGAGGAAAACGTCGTGCAGGTAGCCGCCAATGGCGCGCGAAATATCGATCAGCATGAGAGTCTTCCTTTAGTGGCGCGTGACCTTGTCCGAAAACCGGTTCCCACTTTTCGGGATCGCGCGCTAGTCCTCCACGATTTCCGGAACACGTTGCTTGCGGCGGATCAGCCACCAAACTCCGGCAAGATCAAGGATGCCGACCCATAGCCGGTCCCACATCCCGTAATTCGACACGCCGGAACTGCGCGGCCGGTCGACCACGTTGACATAGCCGATGTCGGCGCCCTCGCGTTTGACCAGAGCGGGCAGGAACCGGTGCAGTCCGTCGAAATATGGCAGGCGCAGGAACAGATCGCGGCGGAACGCCTTCAACCCGCAGCCGGTGTCACGGGTGCCGTCACGTAACACCGCGCCGCGCACCGTATTGGCAACGCGCGACTGGAATTTCTTGAATCCGCTGGCCTTGCGCCCCACCCGCTGGCCGGCAATCAGCCCGTTGCGCGGCGCGTTGGTTTGAAGCGCGCGCAACATGGCCGGAATGAAGGCGGGATCATTCTGCCCGTCGCCATCGAGCGTCACGATCAGCGGCGCGCACGCAGCTGCAACTCCCGAGCGCACCGCCGCCGACTGCCCGCAGGATTGCTTGTGCCGCACGCGGCGCAGCCAGGGATATTGCGCCATCAGACGCTTGAGCTCGGCCGCGGTGCCGTCGCTCGAGCCGTCATCGACATAGATAACCTCGAACGGCCATTGGCCATCGAGCGCGGCCGCAATTTCCTTGACCAGCAATGCAATATTGCCGGCTTCGTTGCGCACCGGCACCACCACGGCAACGGTTGGGTCTTCGGCGTTCATCGGCAAAGCTCTATTGGGACAACAGTGCGCGCGCAACGGATTTGATGCGGCGCAGCGATGGCCCGGGCCTATGATGCACGGCGCCGTCGGGCCCGATCGTAAAAACCAGCCCTCTCAGCGCGAAACAGCGGCGCACCAGCAGTGCGACGGCGACCCCGACCAGAGCGCCGGCCAGCACGTCGCTTGGAAAATGCGCGGTCACCACCACGCGGCTAACCGAAATCAGCAGAACATAGATCCACAGTACGGTGCGTGCGCGCGGCCAGAGCGAGCCGAACGCCACCAGCACGGAAAATACCGTCGTGGTATGCCCGGACGGTAGGCTGGCATAGGCTGCGGGCCAGCTGAACGGACTGAACAAATAAGGATCGAGGCTGCCCCCAACCAGCGGCCGCGCGCGCCCGAATATGTGTTTAACGATGTTGATGAACAGGCCCGGCACGGCGATCGCGGCGAACAGGAACCCGACGCGCACCATCACCGCCGACAGCACCAGTTGCGGGACGCGCGGCAGCGTCGGCAACGCCGCGAGCGCGAGAAATAAAATCCCAAGCGGCCATAGGAACCAGCCAGATTTGCCAAAATCCGTGATATGATCAAAAAACCAGACGACCAAACGCGGCAGACGAGCGACCCCGTTGATCGCGGCGGCGTCCGCTACAAATTGCACGAACAGAAAAACCAGCACGACAATCCCGGCCGCGATCACGAGTTGCTGCGGCGTCAGCGGCCACGGATTGCGCACATGAGCGCGCGGCGCACGCGTCAGCATGGCGAGCGCCGCAACCAAATTGGCGGCGCAGCGCCGCAACGCGGATTGCGCCGCGCTGGTGCTATCGTGATTGAGACCGTTGGCCGCGGTCATGGCGTTTCCGTCGAGCGGAACACGGTCAGCGCCACCGGCCGTCCGATGCTGATATTGTAGCCCTCGACCCGCTGGCTAAGCGCGTAATGCAAGCCGATCGCATCGGCCCGCTGCACGAAGCTGCGCTCGCTGCGCGCGTCGATCAGCGCAAAGCGGCACTCGCCCTTCGCCAGGAATTCGGCGGCGCCCGCGCCGTCGGTGAAACGGGTATGGGTGCCGAGCAGGAACACCAAGCTCGGCTCCTGATAAGAGCCAGTCGCGGCCACATGCGGTTCGCTGCAATCGCCGGTGCGCAACGCGTCGGCGATCAGCGCACTCGGGAACAATGCAGGGAGCGACGGAAAGGTCACGGCATAGACCGTCACCGCGATCAACACCGACGCCGCCATGCCGCGCAACAGCGCCCGCTCGGGGCCATCGACCTCATAGAGCCACCAGGCGAACAGGCCGACGATCGCGGCGGCGGCAGCAAACGGCCACGCCACGAAACCGGGATCGTGTCCGACGATAATGAAGATGACGACCACGCCGACCGCGATCACCGCGGGAAATGCGAACCATCCGGCGGTGCCGCGCACGAGCCAGCGGTTGGTCGACAGCCCCCCCGTCTCGAGAATGCGCGCGATCAGAATGGCGATCGCCGGATAGAGCGGCAGCACGTAATGCGGCAGCTTGGTGATCACCGCCTCGAACACCGCCCAGGACGGGATCAGCCAGGCCAGCAGGAAACGCGCGCCCGGTTCGCGCCGCGCCTGCCATATCCGCGGCGCGGCCAGCCCTGCCAGCACCGAGCCCGGCCAGAACGTCACCCAGAACAGCACGAAATAAAATCCGGGCGGCGCGCCGTGCGACTCCTGCCCGCCGAAAACCTTGGACAGCATGTCTTCGCCGACCGACTGCTCGAAAAAACTGGCGCCCGATTTCGCGACGATTGCCACGAACCAGGGCAGCACCAACACCAGCAGCCACGCCAGGCCTGCAAACGGGCGCAGCTTCCAGATCCAGCGGCCCGAACGATCGGCAATCGACAACGTGAGCGCGGTGAGCGCGACGAACATCAGGATCAAGGGGCCCTTGATCAGCACGCCGGCGGCGAGCGCGGTCCACAGGATCGCCGGCAACCGCCACTCGGCAGCAGCTTCCGGTGTGCGGCGGCTCGTGAGATAAATGCGCGCCATCGCGCCCATCGCCGCCATGCAGGTGAGCAGCAGCACGGCGTCGGTCTTGGCAAGCCGCGCTTCGACGCCGAGCAGCACCGAGCTCGCCATCATCAGCGCCGCCAGCAAAGCGGTGCGGCGCGGCACAAATGCGAGTGCGGCCCAATAGGTCAGCAGCACCGCGCCAATGGCACCGATCAGCGACGGCAATCGGTAGAGCCAGATCGTGGTGCGCACCTGCGGGATGCCGGCGGCCTCGCCCGCTTTTACCGCTGCCGCTTGCAGCCAATAGATGCCGACTGGTTTCTTGTAGCGCACTTCGTCCTGGAAACGGATGTCGACATATTGCCCGCTCTCCAGCATCTGCTTGGTGGCCTGCGCGAAGCGTGCCTCGTCGCGATCGACCGGCGGAATCTGGAAGAAGCCCGGCAGGAACGCGATCAGCGAAAAGACGATCAGCAAGCCGCAGGCGCGCCGGTGCGAGGCGCCGACATAGTCGAGCACGCCGGCCAGACCCCGCCCTGGGGTCGGGGATTGCCGCACATCATCGGTGGCCGTGCTCATCGGGCGAATGTTTCCGGGCTGATTCTGCGCATTTGCCGGGACCATAAGCCCTGGCCGCAGCGCTGTCATTCCGCGCGATTCTACTAAGGTTTATTGCAGGCGGACGCTCACGCTATCGCTGGCGCCGCGGGCGTCCATGACGGTGAGCCGCACGAAGCCCGGCCCATCCGGCGCGAAAAATACTGTGCGGCGGCCACCTTGCGCCTCCAGCGGCACGCCATTGACCATGACGGTGAGCGGCGCGGCGCCGCCGGCGATCTTGAGCGCGACCGGCTCCGCCGGCCCGGACTTGGGCAACTCGATGCGCGCGCCATCGGGCGGGAACATGATGCGCGGCGGCTGGGCCACGGCGCTCACGCCGCCCTCGGGAGCGAAGCGTTGCAGCGGCGGCGGCAACTTGCCGGTAGCAGCGAACACCACGCCCTTGGGCGCGTGCGCCAAAGGCGCCGGCGCATTGCCGCTGCGCGCGAAGGCGTCGAACAATATCGGGGCGGCTGCCGCGCGGCCGACCAGCCCGGGCACCGGCGCGCCATCGGCCCGCCCAACCCAGACTCCGATGGTCATGCGGCCGTCGTAGCCGACCGCCCAGGCGTCGCGATAGCCGTAGGATGTGCCGGTCTTGAATGCGATGCGTCCGGGCATGGCGTTGGCCGGCGGCGGCGCGCCGATCAGGATATTCCCGACATACCAGGCGGCAACCGGATCGAGCAGACGGCGCGCATTCGGCGCCGCCGTAACTTCGCGCTCGACCAGCGGCAGCGCCGAACCTTGGCGCGCCAATCCTGTGTAGAGCATCACCAGATCGTTGAGCCTGATGCCGACGCCGCCGAGGCCCATAGCAAGGCCTGGCGCCTCGCCTTTGGGCAGCACCAGCGCTGCGCCGGTCTGCGTCAGCCGCGCGCTCAATCGGCTGACGCCGACTTTGCCAAGCACCGCGATGGCCGGCACATTGAGCGACATCTGTAGCGCGCGTCTTACCGTGACCGTGCCCTGGAACGTCAGGTCGAAATTCTCCGGCGTGTAGCTGCCGTAACGCGCCGGCTTGTCGTCGATCAGCGTCTCGGGATGCAGCAGACCATCCTCGAAAGCCATGCCGTAAATGAACGGCTTGAGCGTGGAACCGGGCGAGCGCAGCGCCTGCGTCATATCGACCTGACCAGCGCGGCGCTGGTCAAAATAATCCGCGTTGGCGACGCGCGCGCGCAGCTCCCCTGTTTCATTGTCGACGGCGACAATGGCGACCGAAATTTGCGGGCCGAGCGCATGCGCACGATCATGCGCCAGCTCCTGCAAGGTCTTCTGCAGCCCGGCGTCGATGGTGAGGCGGTGAATACGTCTATCCTGCTCGGCGCCGACCACCTGATCGGCGGAATGCGGCGCCAGCACCGGCAAGGGCCGGCGCTCATGCGGCACGTCTTGCGACTTCGCGCGGGCGATTTCGTCGAGAGGAACCGCGCCGGCCGCCGCCGCGCGGTCGAGCACGCGATCACGCGCCGCGCGCGCCACATCCGGGAAACGGTCGGGCCGGCGCAGCTCCGGCGATTGCGGCAGCGCCACCAGCAGCGCGGTCTCGCTGAGCGATAACTTGCGCGGCTCCTTGCCGAAATAACTGAGCGAGGCGGCGCGGACACCTTCCAGATTGCCGCCATAGGGCGCCAACGTCAGGTAAAGCGAGAGAATCTCGGTTTTGTCGAGCGCATGTTCGAGTTCGATCGCGCGGGCGATCTGGCGCAGCTTGGCGGAAATGCTGCGCTGCTCGCGCGGCTCCAATAGCCGGGCCACCTGCATGGTGATGGTCGAACCGCCAGAGACGATGTGGCCGCTGCTGGCAAACTGCACGGCCGCGCGCGCCAGCGCCGCCGCGTCCACGCCGCGGTGAGACCAGAACCGCTTGTCCTCATAGGCAAACAGCATCCGCAAGAAGCGCGGATCGACATCCATGGCGCTCGCCGGCAGGCGCCAGCGCCCTTCGGTCGTGGCATAGGCGCGCAACAGCCTGCCGTCGCGATCGAGCACAATGTGCGAGGTTTCGAGATCCTTGCCGAGCGGCGCGCGGCCGAGCGAATACACCCACGCGCTGCCTACCAGCGCGACCAACACGGCCGCGCCGGCAAGACTCGCGAGGATGAACCGCCAGCGTTTCATTTTAGCGCCGAGATATCGATCGCAGATGTTGCGGTACGCCCGAAACGGTCGGGCCGGTACATGTCCTCGACCAGCGCCTGCGGCAGCACGTAGTGACCGGGCGACACCGCCCGCACCACGTAGGCCACCGTGAACACGGGCGGAGAATCCTGCTTGCGGTCGAATGCCGCCGTAAAACGGTCGTCGCGGAATTCGCTGTTAACCGGCTCGGCCGCGTCAGTAATCCAGCCGAGCGTACCGGTGTCGCCCGACGAGACCAGTTTCGGATTGTCGATCTCGAAACCGGCCGGCAGGTAGTCGGCGACAATGACGCGGCCGAACTGCGGCTGCGGCTCGGTCATCTTAAGCACGACCACGAAACGCTGATTTTGCTCGGCTTTTGTTGCATCGGCCAGCTCGCCGTCGAGCGTAAAATAATTGCGCTCGACCTTGAAGCCGCGCTCGGCGGCGGGCTCTGGCGTCAGCGGCGAGCCGCTGACCGACACCACCGCCTGCACCGTGCCGTCGCCCTTGTTGTTCACCGCCAATGGCTGATCGAGCTCGTCGGCGCGCAGGCTGCGATAGAACGTGCCCTGCCGGGTCTCGTTGTTGACCGACAGCGCGATGGCATTGGTCTGCTTGGCAAGCGCACGGGCCGCCAGCACCAGCCAAGCGTCCTCCTGCGTCGACGTGTGTGCCGAGAGAACGCGGGCGCTGTCGATGCGCAGCACCGCATCGTCGATGGTCTTCTGGGTGGCGTGCCCTTCCGAGGCGAGCGTCACCAGCGCAGCCGAGTCGCGCAACACCGAACCGAAATCGTCGCGGCCGAAGTCGAGCTTTGGCTGCGGCGCCAGATCATCGAGCGCCGCGAGGTAGACGCGATCGGCGCGCGCCTTATCACCGAGCATGGAAAGCGCGGCGGCGATTTGCGCCTTGGCGATCGGCGTCGCCAGATCGTTGAGCTTGGTGTCGGCGATGTAACGAAGATCGCCTACCGGCGCCACGCCGTTACGCGCCAACACATAGAGCGCGTAAGCGAGATCGCGGCCGCCGTTCTTGCTCGGCTCGGGCGAGGCCGCCACGGTATTGCGCAGCCGGTCAAGCGCCAGCGTGAACGCCGCCTGCGGCACCTCGAACTTGCGCTCGCGCGCGCGGGTGAGGAAATCGGTCACGTAGGCATCCAGCCATGGATCCTCGCCACCGACCGACCACAGGCCGAACGAACCGTTCGAGCCTTGCCGCGCCAGCAGACGCTGGATGGCGTCCTTGATGCGCTGGTCGATGTCGCCATCGAACGCGAGCTTGGCATGCGCCGCCAGTTCGTTGACGTAAAGCATCGCCACCGCACGGCTGGTAATCTGTTCCGAGCACCCGAACGGATAGCGGTCGAGTTCGCTCAGCAGCGTCGCGATGTCGAGCGAGGTCGAGATCGCAACCGACAAGCCGACGCGCCCGGTGCCGGGCACGAAGTCGGCGAACACATCCTTCGTCAACGTCAGCGTCTCGCCGGTCGCAAGCGCGCGTACGCTGCGGCGGGTGAGAATCTGGTTGGCCGGCCGCACGTCGAGCGCAAAGGCGCGCTCGAGCGCAAAGCCGTTGGGCCCGCTCACGCTCACGCGAACCGTGCTGGCGCCCGAACCAGAAGCGGATACCGGGACCGAGAGACGATCGCGCTGCTTGGCGGCGAGTTTCAGCGTGAGCGGCTTGTCGCCATCGAGCTTGACCGTCCCTTCGCTGCTGATGGCGAGGCTGTAGTCACCGGCCGCGCCCTCCACGTTGTCCAACTCGAGTTGCACCGCGCCGCGGTCGCCGGTACGCAGGAAGCGCGGCAGCGTCGCAGTCAGCACCACCGGATCGCGCACCACCACATCGCCTGTCGCCTTGCCGACTTTGTCCTTGCTCCAGGCTACCGCCATCACGCGAACGGTGCCGGCGAACGCCGGAATATTGAAGTTCACCTGCGCGCTGCCGTCGGAGGCGACATTCACGATGCCGGAATAGAGCGCGAGCGGCGCTTGCGTCGGCGGCGAGCCGGTCAGTTCGGCGCCGGCGTCGCCGCCATTGCGGATTGCCCCGCGCACGCCCTGCATGCCGTCGATCAGTTGCCCATAGAGATCGCGGATTTCGGCGGTGAGCTGTCGCTGTCCCAGGTAATAGGCGTCGGGCGCCGGCGGCTTGTAATTGGTCAAATTGAGAATGCCGACATCGACGGCGGCGACCACGACATGCGCCTCCTCGCCCGCGGCAAGCCCGGCGAGTTTGATTGGCACGCTGAGCGCAGAATTGGGCCGCAGCGTCGCCGGTAGTTTCATGTCGAGCGCGAGCAAGCGCGCCGCGCGGTCGACCGAAAACCACTGCACGCCGATGGCGCGGCCCGGCATGCGTTGCGCCGGTGCGTCGAGCGGGCGGCGCAAGGTCGCCACCAGATAGGCGCCGGTGCCCCAGTCTTTGCCGACGGTAAACGGCACGCGCACCGCGCCCGCTTTCACGTCCTGCGACGTGCTGGCAACCAACCGGTCGGTAAAAATATTGAGCGTCAGACGGCCCGCCGTGCGCGCCGTCACCGACACGTTCATGGCGTCGCCGGATTTGACATCCGATTTGTCGAGCGCGACTTCGAGCAGATCGGGCGTGTCGGCGTTGGCCTCGGCGTAGAAACCGGCATCGAACGTCAAAGACGTGATGGCACCGTCGGGCTCGGGCGACGACACTTCCAGGCGATAGCGCCCCCACTTCACCGGCAGCGAAATCCGCACCGGCTTGTCGGCGGTCACATCGATAGTGCCGTTGCCGACGCGCTCGGTTCGCTTGACCGGCTCGTATTCCCATTGTCCGCTCTGGCGGTACCACTGATAGCTGGTCTCGACCTTGAGCAGATCGTAGCGCAGCCCGCTTTGCGCCAGCGTCTTGCCGTCTGGTGCCGCCACCACGAGGTCGAAATCGGCGTTGGCGCCGTCGCCGAGCGATCGGCCGGAGAATGCCGGCCGCACCCCGATCATCGGCGCATCGGGCGCCACCGGCAGCGTGATCTTGCGCTCGACCGCGCGGCCGCCGGATTCCGCCATGCTCACGGTGATCGTCGCATCCAGCGGACGCGAGGTCGTCGGAATCTTGTCGAGCGTGAGGGGGAACGTCGCCTTGCCAGCGGCGTCGGTCGACGACATTTCCTCAATGTCCTGACGTACCGCCGTGACTTCGTCGTCGGCCAGTCCGAAGGCGTATCCGGTGAAGCCCGGCCGCTCTTTCGCCGCCGCGATCGTCACGCTGCCCGATAGATCGAGATTGGAGGCCGGTGCGCCGTAGAGGAAATGCCCGTCGACGCTCAGCTGCGCCGGAGTGTTGCGCGGGATGACTTTCTCTGGCGACGAGAGATCGAATTCGATTCGGTCAGCCACATAATCTTCGACCAGGAACGTCGCCTCGCCGACCGGCGGCTGTTTTGGATCGGTATAGGCCTTGACGCGCCAGGTGCCGGTCGAGGCCGATGAGACGATTGGAACGCTCCAGCTATGGCCGCCAAGGCCCTGGTCGGGTGCCAGCACGCGGCGATATTCGACGCCGTCCGGCCGCTCCATCACCAGCGTAAGCGGCGCGGCCGCGGCAATGCCGCGCGCATCGCGCAGCAAAGATGTCACCTGCACGGTTTCGCCGCTACGATAGACGCCGCGCTCGGTGTAGACGAAGGCGTCGAGCCCGATCGGCGCCTGGCGCCCGGCCACGCCGCGATCGGACAGATCGAAGGCGGTCGTCTTCAGACTCAGAAACGCGTAGTCGGATTTATCCGAGGAAACGATGGCGGCCGGCGCCATGCCGCCCTCGCCGCGCGCCAGGCCCGCCTCGAAATGCACGAAGCCGTTTCTGTCGGTCGACTTTGTGGCCAAGACATCATTGTTGCGCGCAATCAGCCGCACCTCGACCGAGCCGCGCGGCTCGGCGGTCGCCAGCGAATGAATAAACACGTCGATGCCGTCATGGCCGCTATAGGCGGTCAGGCCCAGATCGGAAACGATGAACCACTGGCTGGCCTGCTGGTCGTAATCGTTGGTCACCGCCTCTTTCGGCACCGCGGTCATCACATAGACGCCGGGCTTGAGCTCGCCGAGCGCCTCGTCGACCGGAAACGCGGTGGCGACTTCGGTGTTGAGCATGGGCGCGACGGTCATTTCGCCGCTCCACACTTTGGCGCCGCGCGCGTCGACGATCCGCCCGGTTTCGTAAGGGCTAATGTTGCGCTGGAAGTCGTAGCCCAACAGCGTGTCGAGCAGATTGCGGTCGCCGATCCGGTAGACCGCGAGCAAAACCATGCCGGTATTGACGCTGAGCACCGGAATGCCGCGCTGACCGGTGCGAGGCAGTACATAGGCCTTGCCGGCAAAGCGCACGAACGGCTTGCGGTCGCGCACGAAGATGGTGAAGTCGGCCGATTTCGCCAGCGTCTCATGAACCGTTGACGGCAGCCCGGCGCGCAGCGTGATTTGATAACGCTCGCCGTGTTTGAGGCCCTCGACGCAGAGCTGCTTGTCGTTGGCCGAGATCGCCGGCTTGTCCTGGCCTGCGACCGCGACGAACGGCGAGAAATCGGTACGCCGGCCGGGCAATTCCTCGGAAAACTGGAAGCAGGCGCGCGGCGAGATGGCGTCGGAATCGACCGAGTAATCCATCATGCGGAAGCCGTGCTCGGTGCGCAGCCGCTCGTATTGGCCGCGCAGATCGGCGGTCTCGCGCAACTCAAGCGAAAGCCGCATGGCATCGAGCGCCGGCCGCCACTCTTTGCGGTCGGAAAGCGCCCGGCCGAGCGTCGTCAGGCTGTCGGCTTCGAGATTGCGGTCACTAGTTCGGCTGTAGGCGATGTAGGCGGCGGTCGAGGCGCGATCGAGCAGCAGCGCGCGCTCGTTGTCGTCGCGCGGCCGGATTTGCAGCACGGTGCGCGAAAGCCGCAGCCAGCTCGCGGCATCGGTCGGCGCCACGCTGACCAGTTGGCCGAGCACCGTCATGCCGATGCGGAAATCATTCTTCTGAAAGGCGGTGTCGGCGTCGCGCCGTAACGTGGCCGCCGGCTTGGTCACCGTCCCGGCATCGCTTTTGATCTGGGCCTCTAACTTGATTGCAGCCTGGTCGAGATCGGTCCGCTTGAACGCTTTGTCGGCGCCCATGGCCGGAAATACGGCAAGGGCGATGAACGCGGCGGCAAGGCCGGCGCGGACGGACGTGAGCATCGAGGAAGCCTCCCAAGTCGGCGACGGGTCGTCACTCTATGAGTAGCGCGGCCGCCACTATCAGTTCATCGCGAGATGGTGTCGAGGTCGTGGCTGAGACGTGGAGGGATTATGGACAAGCGAGACGAGAAGCGTAACGGCCTGTCTAGACGAATCGATAGCAACAGATTTTGAGAAATTGGATGAAACAATGTAAGCGACACTCCTAAAGCTTTAATTTAACTAGCGAATTGCCGGTTAGATCAATCCCGGTGGTCGCGGCAGTGGCATTGCCTGTTCGAGCACTCGCGCCGCTCTTAGCACCATGGCATCCGTCCGCGGCGCGCCCACGATCTGCACACCCATCGGCAGCCCATTGCCCGCCAGGCCGCTCGGCACCGAAGCCGCCGGCTGCTGGGTCAGATTGAACGGATAGGTGTAAGGCGACCAGCCAGACCAATCGTCGCCGTAGGCGCCGTCGTCCGCGGTCTCACGCCCGACTTTGAGCGCGGTGATCGGCATCGTCGGCGACAGCAGCACGTCGTAGCGCCGATGGAAGGCCAGCATGGCGTTGTGCAATTCGGCCCGCGCGCTGTAGGCGGCCAGATAGTCGCCGGCCGTGAAACGCCGGCCGCGTTCGGCCAGCACCAGGATACCGGGGTCGATCTCACCGCGTCGCGCCGGCGCGACCGATTCAACAAGCGCGGTCATGACCGGCCACCACATTTTTTGGATCATGTCGCGGCTGCGATCGAGCGGTGGATCTGCCTCCTCGACCACGGCACCCTGCTCCTCCAGCACGCGCGCCGCCTTGCGCGCCGCGGCCTCGATCTCCGGATCGAGCACAAAGCCTTGTCCGAGCCGCGCCGAGAACGCTACGCGCAGACCGCGCACGCCGGCCTCCAGGCCGGCGCTGAAATCCGGTGCCGGCGTATTCCAGGCGGTCATGTCGCGCGCGTCCGGCCGCGCGATCACCGACAGCATGGTCGCGGCGTCGGCGACCGTGCGGGTGATTGGCCCCTGGTGCGCCAGCACGTTAAGCGGCGATGGCGGAAAAGTCGGCACGAGGCCATAAGTCGGCTTCATGCCGAACACACCGGTAAAGGCCGCCGGAATGCGCAGCGAGCCGGCGCCATCGGTGCCGAGATGCAGCACACCCAGTCCCAACAGCGCCGCCACCGCGCCGCCGCCGGTGGAGCCGCCGGGTGTGTAGTCGGGATTCCACGGATTGCGGGTGATGCCGGTCAGCGGCGAATGGCAGACACCGATCCAGCCATGCTCGGGCATGCAGGTTTTGCCGAGGATGACGACACCCTGCTCGCGCAAACGCGCAACCGCCGGCGCATCATCTTGCGCAGGTGCTGCGTCGCTGGTTTTCGAACCGCGCCGGGTCGGCCAGCCCTTGGCCCAGATATTGTCCTTAATCGAGGTGGGACTGCCGTCGACCGTGCCGAGCGGATTGCCGGCCCGCCAGCGCGCTTGCGATTCCGCGGCGGCCGCCAACACGCGCTCCGGCTCAATCGGCATGAAGGCGTTGAGCGCCGCGTGGCCATCGATGCGGGCGAGACAATCGCGCGCCACGTCGACGGGCGACAGCTCCCCGCGACGGTAAGCCAGCGACAGATCGGCGCAGGTCAAGTCGGCCAAAGTGGTCATCACCGGACAGGTTAGCCGCGCAAAGCCTCGCGCGCACCTTTCAATAAGGCCGCGGCACAGGTAAACCTTGGCTTAGGGCATGACCCCGTAGCTCAGCCGGATAGAGCACCAGCCTTCTAAGCTGGGGGTCGCTGGTTCGAATCCAGCCGGGGTCGCCCATGCCGAATAAATGTTATTTGGTATCTGCAACTTATCGGCGCTTTTGTCCAAACGGGTTCCGGCGCAAGACCGTTCTCGCCTTCTATACCCTTCTGCCGGTTAGCATCCGCCTTGATCAGGCTGGCATCGACCGCAAAGCCTTCGCCGCCGACTAACCCTTCGCTGATGCAGCGCCGCAGGACCGTCTCGAAGATACGCCGTAGCAGGTCGCTCTGTCGGGAGCGGCCGTGCCGATTCTTTGAGAACGTGGAGTGATCGGGCACGCCGCCGTCGAGCCCAAGCCAGCAGAACCAGCGGTACGCCAGGTTGAGGTGGACCTCCTCGCATGGGCGCCGCTCGGAGTGGATACCGAAGCAGTAGCCCACGATCAGCATGCGGATCATCAGCTCGGGATCGACTGAAGGTCGCCCCATCGTGCTTCAGAAGGCAGCCAACTGCCGCCTCAACTCGCCAAGCTCGACGAATCTGTCGATCGAACGCAACAGATGATCAGCCGGAACGTGCGTCTCGATCGAGAACTCGTAAAACAGAGCAGCTTGGTCGAATTGCCGATGTCCCATCATGATCTTCAGTGCTGCCTTTCGCAGAGACTGAATTAGCGAATATCATCCCGCGCAACTGCCGACTTTTTCAACAAAATCTGCCAAAAGCAGACTCACGGTACTTTCCGGCCGCTCGCCAACGCTCCCGGAACGAATTTAGTCTTTATGCTGAGGAATGGTTTTTCGACAAGCCACCAGCTTCCAAACGCGAAAAGACTGGAAATTGCCGTCGTTTCAATAAAACCCACCCAGGGCGAAATTCCGGGATTTAGCCAAATCAACAAGCTCTCCACGGGCCACGCATAAAGGTAGACGCCATAGGAAATATCCACCTTTTGTCCGACCGAAGCCAGCGTTGGTGACGTAACGTTGAAGGCGAACCAGAACAACACATAGCTGCCGAAAACCGCGACCGAAGCCGTAGCCAACCACGACGAAAACAACAAGACGATCAATCCGCAAGCGGCCAAGATTGCAAGCCGCCAATCATACCGGATACGATCCCGATATAGGTAGAACAGAGCACCACACCCAAACACTCCAGCGAACCCCACGCTGGTACTGTTCGGATGCAAAGCAGACAGAACCAGCGAGCCAACGATCAGAAGAACCAGGATGATCCGTTTCGATAGCAGGCCAGCAACCCCTGCTGCCAACACGAGCAGGTAACACAGAAACTCGTATTTGATTGTCCACATAGACGCGTTGAGTTCCGGAAAATGCACGCCTGGAAAGACTCCGGGCATCCTAGCCTCTCGCAAAGTAACGATTTGCCACAAAAGTTTTGCGCCAGATAATTCTGCAATTTGGCCGCCGATAAAAGGACCCAGAGCCAAGACACATAATAGATACGCGACCACGTAACCTGGATATATCCTCAGTACCCTTTTGAGGAAGTATTCTCCTGCTGAACGGGATTCCAGGAAGCTCTTCGTAACTAGATAGCCACTGATCAGAAAAAAGCCATCAACGCCCAAGTCACCGAACGTGAGGGTACCGAATATCCTCGTGAGAATTTCTCTCGATCTGTTTCCATCAACCAGCTCAGTGGAATGCGATAGGATGACCAAAACTGCAAAGATTAGCCGCAGTGCACCGAAGTTGTTCGGCGTCCGCCTCATCTGCTCGGTGGTGGAGTTCAACATATTACGGCTAACAGAACCTGCGCACCAGCGAAACACGTTCAGGAAGATCATTCGTATTAGGTAGCAACCAATATAGCAACGACGACGCATTATCCGGCGCGCCGATCCAAACGAATTAGAGAGAGAAAAAGCGATGCATATCCGCTCCGGGAATAAGCGACAAGCGCGCTTGGGCTGAAAAGAAAGAGGCCGCCAAATATGGCGGCCTCGAATTCTAAAGGTTAGAAATTTTGCGAACGGAAGTAGCTAGAAATGATAGCTGACACCCACCTTCACCACATTCAGCGTCAGGCTCGAATCCCGAGTGTTGACAGTGCCCGTATTGCTGATGCGGGTTATGCCCGTCGTCCCAAAGTCCATGTAATTGTATTCGACCTTGGCCGACCAGTGTTGGGCAAATCCCCATTCCAAGCCGCCGCCGATCAGCCAACCCGACCGCGTCTCACTTCCGCTCGTCGTTGACGGAAAGCCTACCGTGACTGAATCACCATCGTTATGGGTCCACGCACCACCGCCTTTTGCGTAAAGCAACCAATTGGCCCAGGCGTAGCCGACGCGCCCCGTAACATCCGCAAGCCAAGTGTGTTTACTGTTGCTCGTCGTGGTAGACGCTCGCAGCGGGCTAGGATCGACCACGCTGCCACTGATGTCAGCCCAATCGAAGTCACCCTCGATGCCTAGAACCATGTGGTCCATTTGATAGTTGTAGCCGGCATGGCCGCCGACCACCGCGCCGGTCAAATCATCCGGGGCAAATGCGAAGCCAATTGGAAAGTTTGCGTTCCCGGAGGTTGCAGTATTTTTTGACGTACCCCAGCCGTATCCAACATCGCCGCCAACATAGAAACCAGTCCAGTTGTAGACCGTGACTGGCGCCTGGTAGACCGACGCTTTGACCGGAAGGTCTGCGCCATAAGAAAATTGCGTGGAGCCGACTACGCAAGCGGCTGCAAACAATAACGACGTACGACGCATAATTATGTCCCCCTGTCCAAAATCTCAGCCAGACTTAAGGTCCGATGGCGACGTTTGTCCAACAAAAATGGTCGCTTTTGGCGATAAATACACACGTTTGAGGATTATAGTTGCATTTTTGCGACTGTAAACGCTGCGTAAACGGAGCTAGCCAGCTCTTCAGAAAAGACTAACTTAGCCGAAATAAACCTTCGCCTGCTTAGGGTTAGAACCGATCGTCTTGAATGACCTGGTCGCAGATGGGTCATTCCCTACCGATCCATTTGGCGCCTGTCCCGGCCGATGTCCGCTCCCCCCGAAAGCGGCGTAGCACCGGAGCTATTGCTCCATTGTGGCGGTAGCTTCTGGAAGAACATCAGGACATGGCGCCGCTTCAACCGGCGACGAATGACAACCTGGCCAGCGGCATCAACGCCGTGGACCTGGAATACCGACTTGGCGATATCGAGCCGATGGTCGTGACCGTTTGCATGCTGGGCTCCTCTGAATAATGGGGGCGTTAACAACACCCACATTCATGGCACTCACGTGCCGGTGGAGGAGCCGTCCACAGCATCAAAAGCAGACATCGCACCGCTGACTATGAAGCCACGCTTACGGCCTTTTCTGCTTGGCCGTCATCGAAGCGATATCGCCGTCCAGCTTGACGATGAGCCCTGCAATTCGTTTCTGGTCGGAGAATTGGCCTGAGTTAGCGGTGGCCAGATCGTGCGCTGTCCGGAGCTCGCCGAGAGCCTCGTCGGACTTTCCGAGAGAATCGAGGAAGCGTGCGAACAGTGCGTGTTGGATTATTTGCATAGCAGCATAGTCCTCCCGCTTCTGCATCCGGTGTGCAAGATCCTCGTAGAACGCCACGGACGTGCGGAAGCTTGCGATGGCGCCGTCTGGATCGCCGACTTTCTTTAGAAGCTCTGCGATTTGGACGTGACGCCTGACCACTCGCTCCTGAAAATCGCTATTAACGGGATCGAGGCCGGCAACGCGTTGCTCGCGGCGGAGGGCGTCACGGTAGAGATCGAGCGCGGGTGTATTCTGTCCTTTCGCGGCTAGAATGATGGCGATACGGCTGTCAGAAACCGCCGTATCGATCTGCAGAGAGACGTTCTGCGGATTGGCATCTGACAAGTCCCGCATGAGCGCGAGATCGGCCTGATAATCAATGAGGGCATCGTCGATGCGGCGCTGTTTGATCAGCGTGTCGGCATGCTTACTGTAAGCCATGCCCAGGACGTGTTGGATATCGGTATTCCCGAGATCGGCTTCGTGCTGCGCTTTCAGAATTGCAATCGCGGTAACCTGCGATTGGGAGGCGGCCGTCAAATCCTCAGCGGGGGCATCGGGAAGCGCGGCGCGGGCTTCGCCCACCTCGACAAGACCTACTGCGTAGGCGATCTGATATTCCAATTCGCGGGGAAACTCGGTAGCAATCTTGCTTCTGATTTCAAGAGCCTTCTGAAACAACACCAAACGCTCACGCTCGCGCCCTGGCTCGTAGGTCCGCCCGGCGACGGTGGCGTATTTGTTGGCGAGATCGTTGCGAAGCGCAGGCGTCACCGTCGGAAGGCCGGCCAGATCCTCCGTAATCTTGACCGCACTCGCAAAGACCGCGCGCGCCTCCGAGCGCTCGTTGCCATCCCACAGCATCCTGGCGCGGCGGATCAATGCATTGGCCATCTCCTCGCGCCAGCCTTGGCGATTATCCGGATCATCGGCCGCAAGCGGGGCGAGCAAAGTGAGAGCTTTGTCAAGTCGGCTCCGCCGCTCGGCCGGCTCACCGCGGCGCTCAGCCAGATCGGCCGCAAGCAAGTGCGCTTCGGCCTGCCGGAAGCGAAAGAGGTCCGACGCGGCCCCGTTTTCCTGCGTTAGACGGTCAATCTGTGAGATTGCATCGGTCATCATGGCGGCGAGTACCGGCTCGGGAACACCGAATCTGTCTTGCATGGAATTGACCCGGCGCACCAAGCCGTCGGCGGCCTTGAAGGCAATCTCGAAGCGTCGCTCGGCATCCTTGGTGCGCAAATTAGCTATCCAAAAACCAGCGAAGGCGAAAAGGGCGAGGCCAGTCATAGTGCCGGTGAGCATCATCCAGATACGACGACGGTGGCGCTCGGCGATTGCTTCGCGCTTGCGGATCTCGTCGAGGCCAATTCCAAGCATGCCGGCGATGAGCTTCAACTTGGCCAGATCCTTACCGTCGGCGTGCTCACGCGCGTCAGCAGCAATCGGTTCTAGGTCGGCCTCTGAGGTCGTCTGTCCATTGCGATCGACCTTGTACTTGAGCGCGTCAGGGAAGCATTCTCGCATCGGATCATGCGGCTCACCATCAACGATGAGGGCGAGAATATGATCGGTCTTACCGAGTGATTTGAAGTGCCGGATCTCCGCATTGACGTACGGGCTCTTGGCGGAGGCCGGCGAGCACAGCACGATAAGGTTCTCGGAGCCGGCAAGCGCCGCATCGATCGTCTTGCCGAGCGCATGTGAGGCGGCAAGATCGAAGCGGTCGCGGAAAATCGGGCGAAGCTTCGCGGGCACCTGGCAACGGGGCGTCGCTCTGCCGACCAGATCCTTCGGGACACGATAGGCTTCGAGTGCGCCGTGGATCCAATTGCCCCAGATGCTGTCCCTGTGACTATAGGACAAGAACGCTCGGTAATTTTGCGATGTAGCCTCGACCTCGGCAGACGGCGAGGTGCTGTGTGCAGTGCCGATCATTGGGCGCGCCCCCGAAAAGAGAAGATTGTAATCGCAAAAGTTTCCACCCGCCACCGAGGGCAGCCATAAGCCGGCTGGCGCGGTCTCTAGCTCACTGGCACCGCTGTATTCGATTGCGAATTGCAGGAAGCTGGATCGCTGCACATCATTCTGCCGACGGATGTCCGGCACACCTCATCGTCCCGCAGATGCCGGATGACGAACTGCTCGCGTAGCACGCGCCGGACGACAAGCAGCGGTTCAACCAACTCTGCCAAATCGGGAAGGTTCTCGACCAGCTCCTTGATGCGGGCCTCAAACTTCACCGCTCCGACGATACCCACCTTGAGACCAAAGTTACGCAACGTGCCACGCAGATCATTGTCGATGGCGATGGCCTTCGACTCCAGCAGCTTGCGATGCCTCAGCAGCATGCGTAGTTTCTGGCCGCGTAACGTCTCACATGTGCCGGGCGATAAAGACCCGCCCGCGCGACCAAACACGACTGTGCAGGATGCGCTCTCAAGCTTAGGTGCTATCCGTATAGTCCGGCACGCAAAGTGCCGCGATCGATCCACGAAGGTGCTCGTGATATGGGCCCGCGAGATCGCGCAGTCTTTGCAAGGCCGCAGCTCTCGGCGACTGCGCAAAAAAGTCGAGATGCTGTTCGCGCGCCACAAGCGCATTCTCAACCTCGGCCGCCTTCGACTACGAGGCCCGAACGGTGCGCGCGATGAGTTCCTCCTCGCAGCAACCGCCCAGAACCTTCGGAAACTGGCGAAATTGATACCGATACCGAACCTGAAACCGGCCTGAGAGCAGATCGGCGCCACTGGGTTGCAAGGAGTGAGCACCACAAACGCTGATTTATTCCGCGCTAGCGGTAAGCGGTAAGCGGTCAGTGCGTCCAGGCGCCGCGGCGCGTGAAGGCGAAATTGTCCGAATAGGACATGCCGCGCCGCGGGGCGGCAGGCGCCGCCTCGAACACCTGGTAGGCGATGCCATGGTGCGCGCAATAGGCGATCGCCTCTTCCTTGGTGTCGAAACGCAAGCGCAACTGCTGGCGGGTATCGCCGGATGAGGTCCAACCCATCAGCGGCTCGACCGTGCGCGGCTCGGCCAGATCGAAATCGAGCGCCCAAGCCTTGGTCTTGGCGAGGCCTGACTGCATGGCGGTCTTGGCTGGCTTGTAGATGCGCACGGTCATAATGCGTCCCTATACGGCTGCCGCCGCGCGCTGGCAACTCCGCGGACAACTGGTCGGAGCGGCAGGATTTGAACCTGCGACCCTCTGGTCCCAAACCAGATGCGCTACCAGACTGCGCCACGCTCCGACGGACGACGCGATACACGCTTGCGGGCCAGCCATCAACTCAGCGCGCCTTGAAGATCGGCGACGCCACGCGGTCACCCGTGGCGATGCCCATTTTGCGGGCGGTTCCACCAATGACCTCCAGCACCGCCCGTACCGGCCCGCCCGAAGGGATGATCCGGGTCGACAGCGGCTCGGTATTCTCGGCAATGCGCAGAATGCTGCCGTCGCCGCGGATGAAGATCATGTCGAGCGAGATATAGGTGTTCTCCATCCAGAAACCGACCGGCGCCTCCTGATGGAAGTCGAACAGCATGCCGCGGCCCTCGGAAAGTTCCTTGCGGTACATCAGGCCCTTTTCGCGCTCGGCGTCGTTGTCGGCGAGTTCCACAGTGAATGCGTGCACGCCGGTCTTGCTGGCGATTTCAAGCGTCTGCAGGCCCGCCGGTCGGGCCGGGCCGATCGCAACCAACAGGGCAAAGAGGGTGAAGGCGGTCGATCGGAGGCGGCGCATGGGCCCGCGTTTACGCGGGATGATGTTGCGCATCAATTGGAAAGATGGGCCGAGATTAGTGCGAGGCGAGGCCCAGCGGGCCGCCGTCCGGGCGTACCTCAGCCGCCATCAGGCCCTTCGGCCCTGGCCCGAAACGGACCAGCACGGTCTGGCCCGGGCGCAGCTCGGCGAGGCCGTAACGGCGCAGCGTTTCCATGTGCACGAAAATGTCGGGCGTGCCGTCGCCGCGGGTGAGAAATCCGAAGCCGCGCAGCCGGTTGAACCACTTGACCTGGGCACGCTCCAGCCCGCTGGTCGGCGTCACCGTGACATGGGTACGCGGCGGCGGCATCTGCGCCGGATGTATCGCGGTCGACTCGTCCATCGACAAAACGCGGAAGGCCTGCAAGCCCTTGGGGCGTTGCTGCACCTCGCACACTACCCGCGCGCCCTCGTAGGCGGTCTGGAAGCCATCGCGGCGTAGGCAGGTCACGTGCAGCAGCACGTCCGGCATGCCGTTGTCGGGGACGATGAAGCCGAAGCCCTTGGAGACATCGAACCACTTTATGACACCGGCAACCTCAATGAGGTCGACACCGGTTTCATCCACGATCTCTCTGACCGATCCCGGCCGGAGACTTGCTCCAGGCATTTTGTATTCTACCCCGTCCGACGCCATGTCGCCTCGCGCCGCCGTTTTTCTGGCGCCTCTTCAAGGGCGCTTCAACGAATCTGTCGATTCAAGATAACACCGGCCTTCACGCGGCAAAGTGCAAAATGGGCTTGCACACAGGTCTATACACAGCGCAGCGGTGAGCGAATCAGTTCGCGATGAACGGTCCGAGCACGTCGCCGATGTCGTTCCGCACCACCAGATCGGCGATGTCGTCGAATTCGGTCGGCTCGCGATTGATGATGACGAGGGCCGCGCCATTGCGTTTGGCCATCAGCGGGAAACCCGCAGCCGGCCACACCACCAGCGACGAGCCGATGGCAAGAAATAGATCGCAACTGCGGCTTAATTCCTGGGCGCGCTGCATCGGCGCAACCGGCATCGCCTGCTCGAACGACACCGTGGCGGTCTTGATATAGCCGCCGCAATGACAATCCGGTGCATGGGCGCCAGCGGCGTCGAATTTTTGTCGCACCCACGCCACCTCATAGCGTTGCGCACAGCAGAGGCATACGGCGTAGGTGGTATTGCCGTGCAACTCGACCACATCGCCGGTGGCGATGCCCGAAACTTGATGGAGGTTATCGATATTCTGCGTCACCAGTGCAGGCACCTTGCCGGCGCGATAGAGGCTCGCCAACGCCCGGTGTCCGCGCCCCGGTCTCGCCTTGGCAAAGCTTTCTTCCATGACAAAGCGCCGGCGCCAGGCCTCGTCGCGCATCTCGGCGCTCGCCATGAAGGCGTCGAACGGGATCGGCTGGTTCTTGGTCCACAGGCCGCCGGGTGAACGAAAGTCGGGAATGCCGCATTCGGTCGAGATCCCCGCCCCGGTGAAGGGTACGATGATGCGCGCGCCCTCGATCAGGTCACGCAGGCGGGAGATCGCGGTTTCAAGATCAGGTGTAATCATTATTATAGTGTCGAGATGCCCGGGCGGCCGCCCATTACCGTGAGGTTTGAGCCATGAGATATCTGCACACCATGCTACGCGTACGCAATCTCGATGCGGCGCTCGATTTTTATGTCAACAAGCTCGGTCTCAAGGAGACCCGCCGCCGGGTGGACGAGAAGAACAAATACACGCTGGTGTTCCTGGCCGGCGCCGACGATGTATCGCTGGTCGAGGAAAGCAAGAAGAAGGGCCGGCCTTCGATCGAAGTTGAACTTACCTATAATTGGGATAGCGAGGACTACGGCGAAGCCCGTTATTTCGGACACCTAGCTTATGAAGTCGACGACATCTATGCCACCTGCGAGGCGCTGATGAAGGCGGGCGTCACCATTAACCGCCCGCCACGCGACGGCGTCATGGCTTTCGTACGCTCCCCCGACAAGCATTCGATCGAACTGCTGCAGAAGGGCGCCGCCAAGCCGCCGCAGGAACCCTGGAAGTCGATGCCCAACACCGGGAAATGGTGAAAAATACCGGTCCCCACATTTGGGGATGCGCGTGCTTGCTGCACCACGCGAAGCTCATTATACCTCGCGTCAATCGCAGCTTTCGCGCAGGCGCCCTTCGTCTAGAGGCCTAGGACACCGCCCTTTCACGGCGGTAACAGGGGTTCGAATCCCCTAGGGCGCGCCATCATCACGCGTATGTGCGTTCATGGCTGCCATGCGGCATTGATCTGCGTTTCACGCGATATTTAACGTAGAAATTATAGGCCGGATCGATTGTTGCGCGTAGATTCGAGTCGTTGCGCAATCAAGCTCTGTACGGGAGCACCAGGCCATGATGAAAAGACAAGGTGTAGTGGCGGCTTTGCGGCGTGAC
>DASRLF010000004.1:0-24380 GCA_035648555.1 Pseudolabrys sp. | reverse complement strand
ATACCGCCCTGTCAAGACAATGCGGTGCACCATTGCTCCGCCAGCCCGACCTGCTTATATTCCGCCTACTCTCTGTCATCGAGGATGACGCAAGCCCTGCCCGCACAGGCAGGCAGGGCCGGAAGGAGAATTTACGTGAGTCACGCCCCCTTGATGCCGAAAGCGACCGCCGTTTGGCTCGTCGAAAACACCGCTTTGTCGTTCGACCAGATCGCCGATTTCTGCAAATTGCATCCGCTGGAAGTGAAGGCGGTGGCCGATGGCGACGCGGCCCAGGGCATCAAGGGCCTCGACCCGATCCAGACCGGGCAGCTGACGCGCGACCAGATCACCGCCGCCGAAGCCGACCACAGTATCTCGCTGAAGCTGACCGAGCAGAAGGTCTCGGTTCCCCAGCCTGACCGCGGCGGCAAGAAGGGCCCGCGCTACACACCGGTGTCGCGCCGCCAGGACCGGCCGAACGCTATCTTGTGGCTGGTGCGCAATCACCCCGAACTCAAAGACAGCGCGATCATGCGGCTGGTCGGCACCACCAAGTCGACGATCGCGGCGATCCGCGACCGCACCCACTGGAACGCCGCAGCACTCGCGCCGATGGACCCGGTGACGCTCGGGCTTGCCACGCAGACCGACCTCGATTTCGAGGTCAACCGCGCCAACAAGGAAAAGCCGGCGCCGGCCGACACCGGAGCGACTTTGCTGCCCGCCGCGGAAACCACCGCGCGCAAGGAAGCGGAAGTCGCCGCGGCCGCTGCCGAAGCCGAAAACAAGCCCGGCGGCGGCGACCTCAATGTTTCCGCCGTATTCGCCAAGCTCAAGCAGCTCGGCGGCAAGGCCGAGAAGGAAGACGAGTAACTTTTCTCCACTCATGCCGGCGTAAGTGGGCATCCAGTCTTAATCTTCGTACTATCGCAGAGTTCTGAGTCCCCGCTTTCGCGGGGACGAGCGGAAATTAGTATCCCCGCGTCCCATTGATCGCGCCCTGATAGCGCGCCACGGATTTTTCCAAAACCTGCTTCGCGTCCTTGGCGATGATGCGGTCGAAATAATGGCCGTACAGCACATCGAACCTAAACGGCGCCAGCGCCGCGCCGATGCGCTCGACCGCGCGCGCCGACAGTGGAATGAAATTCGGATAACTGCGCATAAATGAAAGCCACTTGCGGTCGGTAGCGACGGTAAGAATATCGCCGGCGCAAACCACGCCGCGGCCGCCGGCGCCGTGCACCCAGTGCAGCACCGCGCCGCCTTCGAAATGGCCGCCGCAGCGGATGAGCGTGACGCCGTCCCAGAGTTTGTAAGTTTCGCCGTCCCATAATTTTATCGCCGGATCACTCCGCATGATCCAGGCCTTGTCGGCGGCGTGTAGATGGATCGGACAATCGAACGCTCGCGCCCATTCCACCATCGTCGTATAAAAATGCGGATGCGAGATGGCGATCGCATGGATGCCGCCGAGGCCATTGATCGCGGTGACGGTCGCGTCATCGAGTGTCGCGATACAATCCCACAGCACGTTGCCCTTGTCGGTGCGCAGCAGAAGTGCGCGCTGGCCGATGGCGAAGGCCGGCTGCGAGCCGATGCCGATCACCCCCGGCTCGTATTCGCGCATGCTGTTCATATGGCTCTGCGCCAGCGCGTCGAGCGTGGTCCAGGTCTGCCCGCGCGGCGGCACGTATTGCCGCTCCTCCTCGCAGACGACGCATTGCGCCGGCGGTTTTACGCTGTTCGCGTATTGCATGCCGCAGGCGGTGCAGATGAAGAGAGGCATTGCTAGTTCCCGTGTTCGCGCACGCGGACAGCCAATGGTTCCGCCGCGTTGAGCCATTTCTCGCTAAGAAGCTTGAAAATCGCATAAACAATGGCCGTCAATATTGGACCGAGAATATTCTGAATTGTTTCAAACACTAGCTCCCACCCCCTTCTCCTTCAACGCCACGCCGATCTCGTCCAACACCTTCGGATCCTCGATCGTCGCCGGCATGGTCCACGCATCCCCGTCGGCCATCTTCTTGATGGTGCCACGCAGGATCTTGCCGGAGCGCGTTTTCGGCAGCCGCGCCACCGTGATCGCCAGCTTGAACGCCGCGACCGGGCCGACTTTGTCGCGCACCAGCGCCACGATCTCCTTCTCGATCTCGGCGGGCGGCCGGTTGACGCCGGCCTTGAGCACGATGAAGCCGCACGGCACTTCGCCCTTGAGCTCGTCCTTGATGCCGAGCACGGCGCATTCGGCGACGTCCGGGTGGCCGGCCAGCACCTCTTCCATGCCGCCGGTGGAGAGGCGGTGGCCAGCTACGTTGATGATGTCGTCGGTGCGGCCCATCACCCAGACATAACCGTCATCGTCGATGTAGCCAGCGTCGGCGGTTTTGTAGTAGCCGGGAAATTCCGTGAAATAGCTTTCGATGCAGCGCGCGTCCTGCTGCCATAGCGTCGGCAGCGCTGCCGGCGGCAGCGGCAGCTTCACCACCAGCGAGCCGACGGTGCCGCGCGGCACGGGCTTGCTCGCCTCGTCCACCACCGCCATCTCGTAGCCCGGCATCGGCACGGTGGCCGAGCCGTGCTTGACCGGAAGCTGGCCCAGGCCCACCGGATTGCCGCAGATGCACCAGCCGGTCTCAGTCTGCCACCAGTGGTCGATCACCGGCTTTTTCAATTTGTCCTCCGCCCAAGCCACCGTCGGCGGATCGGCGCGCTCGCCGGCCAGAAACAGCGTGCGGAATTTCGACAGATCGTAGGTCGCCATCAATTTCGCGTCAGGGTCTTCCTTCTTGATGGCGCGGAACGCGGTCGGCGCGGTGAACAGCGCGACCGCCTTGTGTTCGGAGACGACGCGCCAGAATGTGCCGGCATCAGGCGTGCCCACGGGCTTGCCCTCGTACATGATCGAGGTGGCGCCGTGAAACAGCGGCGCATAGACGATGTAGGAGTGGCCGACCACCCAGCCGATGTCGGAGGCGCACCACCAGATCTCGCCTGGCTTGACGCCATAGAGATTTTCCATCGACCATTTGAGCGCGACCAGATGGCCGCCACTGTCGCGCACCACGCCTTTCGGGACGCCGGTGGTGCCGGAGGTGTAGAGAATGTAGAGCGGGTCGGTGGCGGCGACGGGAACGCATTCCGACGTCTTGGCGTAATTGACCGCGTGCTCCCACGTTTTGCGCCAGTCGTGATCGCGGCCTTCGACCATCGTGGCCGCGGCTTGCGGGCGATGCAGGATGAGACAGGCCTCCGGCTTGTGCTTGGCGAGCCGGATAGCCTCATCGAGCAGCGGCTTGTAGGGCACGACGCGCGCGCCCTCGATGCCGCAACTCGCCGACAGGATCAGCTTAGGCTTGCAGTCGTCGATACGGGTGGCGAGCTCTTTCGGCGCGAAGCCGCCGAACACCACGGAATGGATCGCGCCGATGCGCGCGCAGGCCAGCATGCCGAACACGGCTTCCGGCACCATCGGCATATAGAGGATGACGACGTCGCCTTGTTTGACGCCGAAGTCGCGCAGCATGGCGCCGAGCAGTTGCACCTCCGACAGCAGGCGACCGTAAGTGAAAGTCTGCTTGGTGTTGGTGACCGGGGAATCGTAGATCAGCGCCGGCTGGTTGTTGCGGCCCGCCAGCACGTGGCGATCGAGCGCGTTGTAGCAGGTGTTGACCACGCCGCCTGCAAACCAGCGGCCGTAGAGGCCGGCGCTTTTGTCGAAGATTTTCTTCGGCTTCTCGATCCAGTCCACGCCCGCCGCCGCCTCGCCCCAGAAGCCTTCCGGGTCGCGTTGCCAGCGCGCATAGACGTCGTGATAGCGGCTCGAACGGGCGTCCATTTTTCTTGCCTCCCGGGGCTCTTTGGCCGCGATTGTGGAACGCCCGTCATGCGCAAACAAGGCTGGCGAAGCTCCAATTCATTGCGTAGTCAGAGCGGCAACGAGAGCCCCCCGTGACCATCATCACCGACCCGCTGTTCTACGCGCTCGCCATTCCGGCAGTTGTGGCGCTGGGCTTGTCGAAAGGCGGATTTGCCGGCGTCGGGCAGGTGGCGACGCCGATGCTGGCGCTGATCATGCCGCCGCTGGAAGCCGCCGCCATCATGCTACCGATCATCATCGTGCAGGATGCCGCTGCGCTGTGGGTCTACCACAAGGAATGGAACGGCCGGCTGCTCGCCATCATGACCCCGGGCGCGGTGGTCGGCGTCATCGCCGGCGGCGTGCTGGCGGCCTATATTTCCAACGACGCGGTGCGCGTGTTCATCGCCGTCTTCACCATCAGCTACGTGCTGTGGATCTGGATCGGCCCGGCACAGATCGCGCGTGAGGCCGGCAATCCGGCGGTGGCGAGCGGCGTGTTCTGGGGCGCGATGTCGGGGTTTACCTCGACCATCGGCCAGGCCGGCGCGCCGCCTTACACGATTTACGTGCTGGCGCTCAATCTGCCGAAGATGGTGTTCGTGAGTACCACGGCGTTTTTCTTCGCCGGCGTGAACTGGATGAAGGTCGTGCCCTATCTCGCGCTCGGCCAGTTCTCGGCCAAGGGCTTTGCCACATCGCTGGTGCTGCTGCCGCTGGCGATCGCCACCAACCTGCTCGGCTTCTGGCTGGTGCGCATCACGCCGCAGGAGCTGTTCTACAAGATCATGTACGCGCTGATGTTCGTGATCTCGTTCGAGCTGTTGCGCGAGGGTGTGCAGGGTCTCCTGCGCGGCTGACAAGCGCGCGGCCCTTCGCTACGCTTGAGGCCGAGGAAACCACCCGATGGCAAAAACGCCCTACGACACCGATCTCGACCGCAATCCGGCCAATTTCCAGCCGCTGACGCCGCTCGGCTTTCTCGAGCGCGCCGCCGCGGTGTTTCCGGATCACACCGCCATCATCCATGGGACGCTGCGGCGGTCGTACGCCGAGTTCTATGCACGCGCGCGCCGGCTGGCGTCGGCGCTGGCGAAACGCGGCGTCAAGCGCGGCGACACGGTGTCGGTGATGCTCGCCAATACGCCGGCCATGCTGGAATGCCACTACGGCGCGCCAATGACGCAAGGCGTGCTCAACACACTCAACACACGGCTCGATGCGGCGGTCATCGCCTTCTCGCTCGATCACGCCGAGGCCAAGGTCGTCATCATCGACTGCGAATTTTCCAAGGTGATGAAGGAAGCGCTGGCGCTCTGCAAGGTGAAGCCGCTGGTTATCGACTACGACGACCCGGAATATTCCGGAGCCGGTGAGCGCATTGGCACCATCGACTACGAAGCCTTCCTCGCCGGCGGCGATCCCGAATATTCCTGGCAGATGCCGGACGACGAGTGGGACGCCATCGCGCTCAATTACACCAGCGGCACCACCGGCGATCCGAAAGGCGTCGTTTATCACCACCGCGGCGCGTATTTGCTGGGCACAGGCAACATCGTCACCTGCAACATGCGCAAGCATCCGGTCTATCTGTGGACGCTGCCGTTGTTCCACTGCAACGGCTGGTGCTTTCCGTGGTCGATCTCGGTGGTGGCCGGTACGCATGTCTGCCTGCGCGCGGTGCACGCGCCGGCAATGTATGACGCGATTGCCAATCACAAGGTGACGCATCTGTGCGGCGCACCGATCGTGATGGCGACGCTGCTCAACGCGTCGGACAGCGAAAAGAAGCCATTGCCGCATGTGGTGGAATTTTTCACCGCCGCAGCGCCGCCGCCGGAAGCCGTGCTCGCCGCCATGAAACAGGCGGGCTTCAACGTCACGCATTTGTACGGGCTGACCGAATGCTACGGCCCGGCCGTTGTCAATGACTGGCACGATGCGTGGGACATACTGCCGCTCGCGGAGCAGGCGACGAAAAAATCGCGCCAGGGCGTGCGCTACGGCGCGCTCGAGGCGCTCGACGTGCGCGATCCGGAATCCATGGTGCCCGTTGCGCGCGACGGCGCAGCGCTCGGTGAAGTGATGATGCGCGGCAATGTGGTAATGAAAGGCTATCTCAAGAACAAGGCCTCGACCCAGCAGGCCTTCCTCGGCGGCTGGTTTCACACCGGCGACATCGGCGTCATGCACGCCGACGGCTATATCCAGCTCAAGGACCGCTCCAAGGACATCATCATTTCCGGCGGTGAAAATATCTCGTCGATCGAGGTGGAGGACGCCCTCTACAAGCATCCGGCGGTCGCCGCCGCCGCGGTGGTGGCCAAGTCCGACGACAAATGGGGCGAGACACCCTGCGCTTTCGTCGAATTGAAGCAAGGCGCGACGGTCACCGCCGGCGAACTGATGCAATGGTGCCGCAATCATTTGGCGGCCTACAAATGCCCGCGTTACCTGGTGTTCGCGGCGATCCCGAAGACCTCGACGGGCAAGATCCAGAAATTCAAACTGCGCGAGATGGCGAAGGCGGTGTGAGAAAAGTTCAAATACGCTGAAATTTCCACCTGTCTTTGAACCTTCGCGCGACTGTCAACCACGAACCGTATGAGAGCCGCACATCCGGCGCGCTCCGCCATTACGGAGGTTGTCATGTCGCTCGCTATTCCGTCGTCCTGCGCTTCAACGCAGTCCTCGGGCCAGATTTTCGCCCGCGCCCTGGTCATCGTCTCGGTCGTCATGCTCGCCGCCATGGTCATGGGCGCGCTGCAATCCTAGGCGTCCAATCCCGCAGATTCGCTGAATGAAATCGAGACGGCGCTGAGCGCGCAGCCGCTCGATAGCGCCCTGTCGAGGTGGCAAAGGCGGGTCCCGCAAAAAAAATAATGGGGCCCGCAAGGGCCCCATTATTTGTCAGCCTTGGCTCGAACCGCCTCAGCGATCCTGTCCCGGCTTCCCGAGCGGATCGAACATCCGGCTGTTGTCGTAACGCTGCTCGAACGACGGCCGGCTGCCAAATTGCAGCGTGGTGTTGCCCTGCCGTAGCGCGGTCTGGCCATCGCCGGAACCCGTGAGCCGTGAGTCCGGATCGGCGTAGCGCGCGCTGCCGTCGGAATTGGTGTTGCTCTGGGTGTCCATGGTGAAGGCCTGCGCGGCGGGCGCCACCAGCACGGCCATCGCAAAGGCGGCGGAAACCACGTTCAAGCGATGATGTTTCATGACAGCCCTCGCGGATGTTTCGAACGGCAAACCAGCCAGAACAATATGGCTGCATGGCGGCAAATAGGCAATCCGGCCAGTTACCGGTAGCCGCTGGCGTGCTTCTTGCTTCGTATTTCACGGATTTTCCGCCACCCGGCGCGGTGACGAATCGTTAGCCGGCGCGGATCATACTGAGGTCGAACGCTTTGTTGCGTTCAGCGTTGAGGATTCGCAATGCCGGGGACAAACCGAGGGAGACATCCCCTTGCCGACAGCCTTGCCGCCGATCCCGCCGCGCCGACGCCGCGCCCCTGAACAGCGCTCGCGCGCGCGCGTCGTTTTCGACGTCGTGTTCAACACCGCGCTGGTGGTGAGTGCGCTGATGCTCACCTTCATCGTGCTGATGCGCGAGGAGCAATATGCCTTCGGGCATCAGCAGCACCCGGCCCAGGCGATCGAACAGACGCTCGATATGACCGGCGAAACGATGGTCACTCCACCTTTAAATTGAGCTTGTGCACCAGCGCGCTCCACTTGGTTTCTTCTTTGTCGATGTCGGCGGCGTATTCAGCCGGCGTCGAGGTCATCGGATCGCCGCCCTCGGCGTGAATGCGCTGCTTGACCTCGTCGGTGTCGACCAACTTGCGCAACTCGGCGCTCAGCCGCTCGACGTTCTCCTTCGGCGTGCCAGCCGGCGCCAGCAGGCCGTAATGCAGCACGGCCTCAAAACCCGGCAAGCCGGATTCGTCGAAGGTCGGCACCTCCGGCAACAGTGAAAACCGCTTCTTGCTGGTGACCGCGATGGCGCGCAGCTTGCCGGCCTGGATATTGCCAAGCGCCGGCGGCAGCACGCCGAAGGCCACCGGCACATGTCCGCCGAGCAGATCCGTCATCACCGGCGCCGTCCCCTTGTAGGGAATGATGGCGACGTCGATGCCGGCCACCGACTTGAACAATTCGGCACACATATAGCCGCCGGTGCCGAGCGCCGAGGTACCGACGTTGAGCTTGCCCGGCTGCTGTTTGGCGAGCGCAATGAACTCGGCGATCGATTTGGCCGGGAACGCCGGATTGGTGAGCAGCGCCACCGGCATCGAGGCGACCAGCCCGACCGGCGCGAAGTCCTTGCGCGGATCGTAGCCGGCATTGGCGTAAAGGCTAGGATTGATCGAAATCGTGCCGGTATGGCCGAGCAGCAGCGTATAGCCGTCGGGCGCGGCATGGGCGACGAAACGGGTGCCGAGCGTGCCGCCGGCGCCGCCGCGGTTGTCGACGATCACCTGCTGATGGAACGCGTCCGACAATTTGGCGGCGACCACGCGCGCCATGGCGTCGACGCCGCCGCCCGGCGGATAGGGCACGATCAGCGTGACGACATGATCCGGATAGCCGGCGGCGGAAGCGTTTCCGGCCGTCAGCAAGCAGGCGAGCGCGCAGAGAACGAATTTGAAGGCCGCCGGACGCATGAATTCCTCCCAAAATCGTGGGCCGTGAACCGGCCGCTTTGGACGGGAGGATTGTACGCCAACAAAACGCAAAGGCGCCACTTCCCGGCGGTGAGCCGGCGATGGCGCCTTCAAAACACGATGTAAGATCGATCAGTGGACGCTGGCGTGCTCGTTGTGCCGCAACCGTTCGATCTCGTCCTTGACCTGCAATTTCTTACGCTTGAGTTCCACGATTCTCAGATCATCGACCGCGGGATGGGTCAGGCATTCGACGATTTCGTGCTCGAGTGCCTGATGCTTTTTTTCGAGTTCCGCGAGGTGCGATTGCATCGACATCAATCATGTCTCCTCAATCAGTGGCTCCAAGAAGCAGATAAGTGTACCGCAGACTCAACGCAAGAGCGACGATACACTCGGCTTGGCGCTCCGGCAATTGGAACCCAAGGTATTCGATTGATTGGGATTTTCTCGGCGCTTGAACGGCCTTGTGGAAAACGCGATAATTGTTGCGCTTGTCCATCCCTCCTCGGCCGGGGCCAAGCAAACCAGCGGTGGCGATGACCAAGGATGAAGAACGCGACTTGCGGGAGCGGTTGGCGCGCCTGCATCAGGAACACCGCGACCTCGATGCCGCGATCGCCGCCTTGGCGATGTCGCCCGGCTCCGACCTGATCCAGGTGCAGCGCCTGAAAAAGCGTAAGCTGGTCTTGCGCGACAAGATCCGCGCCGTTGAGGATCAGCTCACGCCGGATATTATTGCGTGAGGCGCGCTGGGCCTGAACGCGGGGGAGTATCGGATGACAAGTTTTGACCTGCAGAAGCGGGTGGCGTTGGTCACCGGCGGCAATGGCGGCATCGGGCTTGGCATGGCCAAGGGCCTGGCCGCGGCCGGAGCTAGCGTCGTCATCGCGGGCCGCAACAAGACCAAGGCGCAAGCGGCACTGTCCGAATTGCGCGCGACAGGCGTGCAGGCCGAGTTTGTCGAACTCGATGTCACGCAGGAGAAGTCCTGCAAGCAGGCCATTCAAGGCGTGGCCGAGCGGTTCGGGCGGCTCGACATTCTGGTCAACAACGCCGGCACCACCGTGCGCAAGCAGCCGCAGGATCTTACCGCCGAGGATTGGCATCTGGTGATGAACACCAATCTCACCAGCGCGTTTTTCTGCTCGCAGGCCGCCTACCCGCACCTGGTCAAGGCCGGCGGCGGCAAGATCATCAATATCGGATCGATGATGTCGCTGTTCGGCGCGTCCTACGCCACGCCTTACGCGGCCAGCAAAGGCGCCATCGTCCAGATGACGCGGTCGATGGCGATCGCCTGGGCCAAGGACAACATCCAGGTCAACGCCATTTTGCCGGGCTGGATCGACACTGACCTGACGCGCAAGGCGCGCGAGCAGGTCCAGGGCCTCAACGACAAGGTCATGACCCGCACGCCGGCGCAACGCTGGGGCAGCCCCGATGATTTCGCCGGCATCGCGGTGTTTCTTGCCACGCCCGCGTCAAATTTCGTGACCGGCGCGGCGATCCCGGTCGACGGCGGCTATTCGGTTATGGCCTAGCCTTCGATCTTCAACGAACGCCGCCAACTGACGACTGCCACGTCTTTTTCCGTATCAAGCACCTGCCGCTGTCCGCGCTCGAGGCCGTGGCGCGCCAAGACTTCCTCGGGAGTTCGCGCCGGCACCTCGGGAAAAACCGGCCGGCCGCCGGGTAAACGCACGCCGGGCGCTCGCGACAGATAAAAAATATCATAGCGGTCCAGAAATAGTCCGAACACCTCCGTTCCGCCGATAACGCCAATGCTGCCGTCCGGTATCCCCAGCACGGTCATCGCTTGCGCCAGCGATGCAACTGCGGGATTCCAAAATAGGGCTTTCTTATCCGAGGGGTCTGCCGCGATTGCCGAAACATTCCGGGTCAAAATCAATCGCCGCCGCGTGTCCGAACGCTGCTGCTGTTCATGGGAATGACGCCCATGCACCACGACATCGACATTATCGAGACCTCTTTCGAAGAAGGCCTGATCGGCGTCGAATTTGAGCGAGTCCGGCATGATGCCGGCCGCGTTGGCCAGCATGCCGTCTTCGGAGACGATGGCATAACCTTCGATGCGTGGCGCAGGAGGCATAGCAGTTACTATCCGCCCAGTGTTGGCTGGATAGGATCGTCTAGACTGGGAAACTCCGCAAGCCTCAGCCGCTCATAGCGACGTAGTTCGTTTAGAACTTACCGTCTGTTCAAAACTGGTCACCTTGTCCCGGCAACGGACTAATTTAAATTTGTCCGGGCACGGACTATTTTGAATCTACCGGATTTAGATTAGGGCGCAGGGACGGCCTTTGGCCCATGGAACTTAACGCAGCTTCCGAATGTTGTATGGACATTCCTGTTTATTTCGGAGGCACCAATGTCTAATCCTCGAAGCACCGCGTCAATCGCCGGCCATCCTATCCATCCGATGCTGATTCCGTTTCCGATCGCTTTCTTCGTCGGTACATTCGTTTGCGATTTGATTTATTGGCAGACGAGCATTCCGGCGTGGGCTGCCGTAACACCCTGGCTGCTCGGAGCCGGTCTTGTGATGGCGGCGCTTGCAGCCGTCATGGGCTTAATCGACGTTTTCGGCGATCAACAAATTCGTCAACTCTCTACAGTCTGGTGGCACGCCGGTGCGAATGTGCTGGTCGTCTTGATTGAGCTTTACAATCTTTTCTCTCGCTATCAGCAGGGCCCCTCGTCGATCATTCCAAACGGCCTCGTATTATCCCTCGTCGCGGTTCTCCTTCTGTTGTTCAGTGGGTGGAAAGGCGGAGAACTGGTCTTTCGCGGACGAGTCGGCGTCGCGGATAATTGATAAAAACGCGCTCAGATGGCCGAGACGTTCAAGCGAGGCGATCAGGCAGCCAACACACTAAACATCCAGCATGGCAGGGAGCCAGCGAGATTTCTCGACGTCACCACTGACGAAATTGAACTCGATTTCGTTACCTTCGCGAGAAACCACCAGGCATTTGCGGCCCACGTTGCCGTCACGCGTGAGATAAAGATTGAACTCATTGGGCACTTGGTAGGTGGCCGGGCCGCTTAACTTGCCGCCAGACTTTGAAATCTTGCGAAGACGGCACTCGACCGGGGCCCGGTCCATGCCCTCATCAAGCCAGCAGGGCTGGTCCAGCAACCGTCGATGAGTTTTATGAATTTCGCTCAACATGAAGGCACTAACCCCTGGCGGGTAAAGACCCCCTGCTTCGCATCCTGATAAATCAACGTGAGCGAATTCATCGAAGGCATGGCTCTAGTGCCTACCCTCTGCCACGGCTTGAACAACTTTTTGCCGGCCTTGCCAAAAACGGACGAGGGTTTGCGCCGACAAAATGGAAAGCTCGCTAAACTGGTCGTGCAATTCATCGTGCGAAGCAACTTGTGCCTCTAGTCCGGTTGGGCGCGCCCTGATGACTGCGTAAGTTGTTTTCCACGGCAATGCGCTGGCCTTGCACAAAATCATGAGCCCGAAACAGGTTGGGGCGTAGAAAATCTTGTCGGCTTGATCGACCATCAAGCCATTGATCGAGGCAAGCCCGGCTATGACCTCGGCAATGTGTTTCGTATCAGTGAATTCAATAACTTTTGTGCGAATCAGGTTCGTATCCTGGCTGAGAGCGGCGATCGTCCGTTTCGCCTTCGTGTAGTCGCGCGGCGCCAACGGCGATTTGATGACTTGCGTGGAGATCTCATCCATCACTGTTTTGATGGTGTCCTTTTGATCGGGTTTTGCCGATGCGAGCAACTTTGTGCGCACGACCTCGGTTGCCTGCGTCAGAAGCTGATGAAACATTTGCGGAGGAATATCGGTTCTACGAGACATCGATTCCGTAAGCTGATTGTCACCGTGGGCGCGCAGGACGAGCTTGGCCATCGTTAAACTGGAACACAGAGCGCCCGAATTGATTGCGACCTCGTTTGCAACGTCGGCGTCACCATGATCGACGAGAACGTCCGTCACGTCCTCATTGAGGTGCGCACGGCGCGCAATACTGGCTAAGTGCGCTTGGCTTTTAGTCTTCGCAATCTCGATAAGATCGCTATCCGACAGCCGGGGGGACGTACTTAGGATTGGGCCAGAAATTCCAATGGCATCGTTCCATGCCAGTTGCCGAATTGTATCAACCGGGGCATTCGGAACTGATGCAAGTCGCGTTGCAATCTCAACAAGCGCGCTGCTCTCGACCCGTTCGATGAGGTGGACCAATACGTCATCGAATAGCTTTGTCTGAAAATACGAATACTTTGCTGCTCCGCCGATAAAGAGATCGGTAACGCTCATCAAAACTTTTGTCCGCTTATCCCCAGAGTCCGCCCGTAATGCAGACTCGATTTCGTTGATGATTGGGTTTTTCGGCAGCGGAGCCGGCATTCTTGCGCTTCCTTGCCGCCCTTCTGAGCAGGCGAAATCTGGGGAACGCCTATCTTAGGGTTGCGGCTGTAAATATTCGTTAACCCGCATATTTGCGCTTACGGATTGGGCAAACTACCCCGACGCTCTTTCTTGCGCGCATACATCGCCTTGTCGGCAGCATCGATCATTTGCGCCGGCGTCGCGGAGGTGGCGAGCGCTACAAGGCCCGTGCTGGCGCCGACCGAAAGCCGGGCCTCGCCGTGAACAACGGCCACGCCCGCGATCAGATTTTCCAGGTCGCGCGCCTTCACCGCCGCCTGTTGCGGCCCCAGATTCCACAACAGCACGCCGAATTCGTCGCCGCCGAGCCGCGCCACCACGTCGGAGGCGCGCACATCGGCGGAAAGCTCGGCCGCCACCGCCTGGAGCAGGACATCGCCGGCGGCGTGGCCGTGTTGGTCGTTGACCGCCTTGAAGCCGTCGAGATCGATGAACAGCAGCGCCGCCTCGCCTTTGTAGCGTTGCAGATAGGCCAGCGAGCGCTTGAGCTCGCGCTCGAAGCCGCGGCGATTGAGGATGTCGAGCAAGGGATCGACGTCGGCGCGCGCTTCCAGCGCGGCGATGGTGCGCTGGGCCTGCGCGATGTCGGCTTTGAGCCGTTCGATCTCCGCCAGCAGCAAGGCCGCCTGTCCCATGGGCGGCTTGTCGCTCATAGCGGGATCGTATTCACCGTGCGGTTTTCGATCTCGCCCCGGACATGGGCATAGAGCCGCGGATTGCGCGCCGACAGGATCTGGAGCGCCGCCAGCACCGCGTTGGACGGCTCCAGCACCGTCATCACCGGGGTCGAGCTCGGCGCGCGCAGCGATGACCAGACGTCCTCGGGGAAATCCTTGACGCTGGCCGGCACGGTGATTACCGGCGTCGCGGACAGCGCCGAGAGTACCGGTCCCGCGCCGTTGGAGCGGCCGATGAAAGCGATCACGACCGTGTCCGGCACGTCCTGCAACATCCGATAGAGGGTCGCAGCGCCCCTGACCGGTTCCTTGTGAATCGAGCAGGTCACCACTTCCATCATGTCGGCGAGATCGCCGAGCGCCTTGGTGAAAGCCTCCGGATTATCCTTCTCCGAGCCGCGCCACAGGATGATGCGCTGGCGGGGAATGCGAAAATGGCCGGTGATGTCCGCGACGCGCCGGTATTTCGCGGCGACATCGTCGAGCGTGCCGCCGTCGCGATAGACCTGCTTGTCGATATAGGCGCCGCTTTCGAGCACGCGCCAGGAATCGTTGTCGATCACGTCGGCCAGCAGCAGCTTACCTTTGCTGTCGTAGCCGAACTCGACTTTGAGATCGACCAGCGTGCCGCCTTCGAGTTGCCAGGCCTTCTCGAGCACAAGGAAAGTTTGCCGGGCGATGCGCCGCATCTCCGGAAAGATCTTGGCCTCATCGTCGCGGCTGAACACGTCCGACGTTGGCAAAACCAGAAACGGTTCCTGGCCGCCGATCGGCTTGGCTGGATTGAACAGCTCGATCTGCTTGCCATCGTCCGAAAATTGCATGAACGGATCGTCGGCGACGAGCGGCTTGCCCTTCCAGTTCTTGTCCTTGGTCTTGAGGTAGAACTCGACGATCAACTGCGGAAACAATTGTCCTTTGGCGAAGTGCGGATTGCGCTTCAGGTAAGAGCCGTGCGCCTCGCGCCGTGTCACCACCTCGTAGGGCAACATGTCGCAACCGGGCGCGACGAAAGACGTTTCGCTGTCCTGTTCGATAAAGCCGACCGGCAGGCCGCAAGCCTTGAGCAGGCGGAAGACGTTCGACGTGGTCGCGTTGGCGAGGCGGCTCTTGTCGGGGATGATGTCGTGTTTGGCGCCGTCGCCGGCGGTGATGTCGTCTTTGGAAATGACCGCGACCAGGCCGGCGCTGTCTTTGATTTTATAGACTTTTTTTGTCTTGCCCTCGGTCACGAGGGCGCCGAGCGAATGCTTCGTGGTCATCTGGACGTTCACGGCCGAGGTTCCCAATTTCTTGCAGTTGCACTGGAAACGACAAGGTTTACACCAAACTTCGCGGGATGAAGAGGACAAATTGCGGCTGTGGGTTACTTTCTAAAGGCCCGGTTTGATGGGCATTTTTGGCCCCTCTAGCGCAGGATCGCCGCGGTGGTGTCGCGGTTGAAATAGATCGTCGTCAACAGCCACGTGACGAAATAGGTCCAGCCGACGAACGGCACAAACCGCACCACCAGCGCCTTGTAGAGTGTGCGGGCGGAGCCCTTGCCAAGGTCCTCGGCGATGGCCGCGACGTTGCCCGGCTGCACCATCACCCGCATCAGGCGTTCGAGTTCGAGCGCGACAAGACCGTAGCGCTCCGACTTGAGCGCCCCAGCCGCGCCCTCGGTCGCGGCCGCCACCGCGCGGTCATTCCGGAGCTGCTCGAACAGCGCCACATGCCGCTCGACGCCCAGCGCGCCCAGCACGATGGTGAGCAGCACATCCTCGGCGGTGTCGCCGGCGAGCGGTTCGATCTGCGGCAGCGGCTGCTTGATCGCGGCCTCGACCTCGTCCGCAGTCGGCGCCAGCCGGATCACCAGCGGCCGCATGGTGAGCGCCAGATCGAGTTCGCGCACCGGCGTCACCAGCAGCCAGTCATCCTCGCTGACGCGGCTGTTGAAGATCGTGGCCAAATCCCGTGCCAGGCCGATCTGCTCGGCGCGGAACCGGCGCACCGCGCTGGCGCCGCGCTCGGGCCCATCGGCCACGGTTAGGCGTAACAAATTGTCGGCGCGGATGGACAGCCGGCCGACGTCGCGCCGGGCGTCCTGCGCGGCCTGGCTGATCGAGCTCTCGGTAAACGTCTGGGCGGCGAGTCGCGGCACCAAAACCGTTGTCGCGGCAAGCGCGCCGGTCAGGCGCAGCAGGCTCCGCCGCCCTATCGCCGGCGTACCCCGCCCTCTGCCAGCCTGCGCTGCAACCATCGTTTAAGCCTTGCGAAAACCGGCTGGCCGGACACCGGATCGTGCCAACGGAGGCCCGATTATGGACTCTTAAGCCCTTTTCTGCTATCGCCGCGCGACTCAGAAGGCCCGTAATTCAAGGGCCTTTCGACCCCAATCCGGCCCTTCATCAACCAAGGAGCATGCGTGCAAGTTCTGGTTCGCGACAACAATGTCGATCAGGCCCTCAAGGCGCTCAAGAAGAAGATGCAGCGCGAGGGCATTTTCCGCGAGATGAAACTCCGCGGTCATTACGAAAAACCCTCCGAAAAGAAAGCGCGCGAAAAGGCGGAAGCGATCCGCCGCGCCCGCAAGCTGGCGCGCAAGAAGATGCAGCGCGAAGGCCTGTTGCCGATGAAGCCACGCGTGGTTCCCGGCGCTGCCGGCGGACCCGGTGGTCCCGGCGGCGGTGGCCGCGGACGTGGCGGTCCCCCGCGTTTCGGCGGCGGTGGCGGCGGCTCGGGCTTCTAACCGATCTCAATTCGATTGCGATGCAGCCCGGGCCTTAAAACGCCCGCGCTTTTTGCTTTTAAGGCAGCTCCGCCAGAAATTCCTTCACCACTTTCGCCGCGCCGTAGTCGTCGAGATTGACGTGGCCGCCCTGCGGGAAGCGCACCATGCGCTTGGGCTGGCGCGCCAGCGCGAACAGCTTTTCGGAAAAGCGGATCGGCACGATGGTGTCGCGCTCGCCATGCAGCACCAGCAGCGGCGCCGAGACGCGGCCAATGCGCTCGTCGGAGCGGAACGTGTCCTTCATCAGCCAGCGTACCGGCGCGAACCAATAATGCGCCGCACCGACCTCGACCGTCGACGAAAACGGCGCGTCGAGAATGAGCGCGCCAATTTCGTGCTCGGAGGCCAGCGCCACCGCCACACCGGTGCCGAGCGATTCGCCGAACAGCACGATGCGCTTGGCCGGATAACGCGCGCGCACGAAATCATAAGCCGCGCCCGCGTCGCGGATCAGCCCGGCTTCGGTCGGCGTCCCGGTCGAGCCGCCAAAGCCGCGATAGGCCAGCGCCAGCAGGCCGGTACCGTCGGCGCTCAACCAGGTGAAGCGATTGACGCGAGCGCTCAGGCCCTCGGCATTGCCCTGGAAATAGATCACGACCGGTTTGCCGTCACGTGCCAGCACAAACCAGGCGATCAGCTTTTCGCCATCTGAACTGGTGAGGTGTACTTCCTCGGCCTGCGGCAACCCGGCCTGCGCCGGCGCGACGCGGGTGGCATCGGGGAAATACAGCAGCGCGCGCTGGAACACATACATTAGCGCGAGCAATCCGCCATAGCCAACGACGGCGAGTACGATGAGCCATTTGAGCGCGGTCATAGGCTTCTCATATCACAAACGTGATCGCGCGCGGTTGCCGGGAATGCCGGGCTAATCGAGCGGGAATGCCATGGTGCTGAGCAGCGCCAGTTCGGCCTGGCGGCTGTCGAGCCGCGTGTGCTGCACGACGATCGGCGCGCTCGAGACGATGACGCTGGAAAAATCGGTGTTGGCCGGGATCGGCGCCGGGTCCTTGAATTCGTTGAAGCGCAAATGGCGCGTGCGTTTGGCCGCAACATTGAAAATGTAGGGCCCGGCCGGCTCGCGGTCGGCGAAATAGATCGTGATCTCGACGCGCGCGTCGGCGTCGGAAGCGTTCAGAATGCAGACCGTTTCGTGGCTGGTAAGTTCGCGGCTTTGGCCGGTCGAGGCCGGCGGGATATAGCCTTCCGCGATCGCCCAGGCGTAGCGTCCGATTTGTTTCGTCATGACGTAGCTCCGTTGCCGCTCTTGCCGACGAAGCCGCCGACCCGCCCGGTGTGACGCTCGTGCGCGATATTCGTCGCAGGACCGTAAGGATGGCCGCCGAAACCATGCCGCATCATGGCGATGGCGCGCGACGCATCGTGTTTGCCGTCGCGCGAGGCGACAAGCTGCACGACCGATTGCGTGATCACCGGGATCGGAACTTCCATGTGCAACGCGTCATCGACCAGCCAGTTCACCTCGCCGGTATCATCGACATAAGCCGGGATTTTATCGAGCCCGCCTTGCTTGCGGTACATCGTCTCCATCAGATCGACCAGCCAGGAGCGAATGACCGAACCATGCCGCCAGCAGCTCAGCACATCGGCAATCGGCAGCGGCTCGCGGTAGTTCTCGAGCAGGCTGACGCCCTCCCCAATCGCCTGCAACATTCCGAACTCGATGCCGTTGTGCACCAGCTTGGTGAAATGGCCGGCGCCCGGTCCGCCGGCGCGGACATAACCGCCCTCGACCGCGAGCTTGCGCAAGATCGGCTCGACCATAGCTACGGCAGCGTCCTCGCCGCCGACCATGAAGCAGGCGCCATCGAGCGCGCCGCCCGGCCCGCCGGACGTGCCCGCGTCGATGAAATGAATGCCCTTCTCTTTCAGACGCGCGTGACGGCGGATGGAATCGCCCCAGTAGGAATTGCCGCCATCGGCGATGATGTCGCCGGGCTGCAAATTGTCGATGAGTTCCGCGAGCACCGCGTCCACCGGGGGCCCGGCCGGCACGTACATGATGATGAAGCGCGGCGGCGTCAGCAGTGCGACGAATTGCTTGGCATCGGTCGCGGCTTTCAGGCCCTTGCCGGTCAAGTCACTTGAGACCGCGTGCGTGTCCATGCCGGCCACGCCGTAGCCGTGGTGAAGCGCGTTGAGGGCGAGGTCGGCGCCCATTTTGCCGAGGCCGATGATGCCGAAGCTGCGAATCGGATCCATGCGCGAAAATCCTCAAAAATATGAATGTGTCCCCGTGGAACAACGCGCCGAGGAGGGCATGGTTGCATAAAGGCGGGGCTTCTGGCCGGAGCTGGAAAAATGATAGCAAAGCGTCCATGACCCTCGCGCCTGCCATCCGGCCGGCTACGCCTGCCGACGACGACGCCATCTGGCGCATCATCGAGCCGACCTTCCGCGCCGGCGAGACCTATCCGCAGCCGCGCGACATCAGCCGCGGTGACGCGCTGGCCTATTGGCGCAGCGCCGCCCATGAAGTGTTCGTCGCCGAACAAAATGGCGCGGTGGTTGGCACCTACTACCTGCGCGCCAACAACAAAGGCGGCGGCGCGCATGTGGCGAATTGCGGCTACGTGGTCGTGGCCGAGGCGAGCCGGCGCGGCGTGGCGCGCGCGATGTGTATGGATTCGCTGGAACGGGCGCGGGCGCGCGGCTTCACGGCTGTGCAGTTCAATTTCGTCATCGCCTCCAACGAGCGCGCGGTGCGGCTATGGCAGGCCTGCGGGTTCGAGATCATCGGCCGGCTGCCGGGGGCGTTCCGGCATCCCCGGCTGGGCGAGGTCGACGCCTATGTCATGTACCGGGCACTGTAATCCGGGGCTTAGCGGCCGGTATTTGGGTGTTGTTAAGGAAATCTGGCGGAACTCGCTGAAATATCGGCGGATTCAATGAAACTATCTTTAGCGATGTGCGTTTTAATCGCGGGACGGGGTGTTCTCGCGCGCGCGTGGAAACCGGAGGGCTAAAGTTTTGCGTAGATTCGAGTGGGGAATGGATAAGCCAATCGGTTTTCTGGAAAGCGAATTCGAACGCGCCGTCGCCACCCGCGGCGGCGCGACGGCGCATGAGAATGTGGTGCCGATCGGCGAGGTGAACCGCGGCAATGCGGCGTTTCGCGAGCGCGACCGCCGGTTCCGCGAATTGCTCGATGCCCTGCCCGCCGCGGTCTATACGACCGACGCCGCCGGGCGGATCACCTATTACAACGAATCGGCCGCCGAGCTTTGGGGCCACCGGCCCATGCTCGGCTCGAGCGAATGGTGCGGCTCCTGGAAACTGTTCTGGCCGGATGGCACGCCGCTGCGGCACGACGAGTGCCCGATGGCGATCGCGCTGAAGGAAGACCGGGCGGTGCGTGGCATGGAAGCCGCTTGCGAGCGCCCCGACGGCACGCGCGTGCCGTTCATTCCCTATCCGACGCCGTTGCACGACGAAAACGGCATTCTGGTCGGTGCGGTCAACATGTTGGTCGACATCACCGAGCGCAAACGCACCGAGGAGCAGCAGGCGCTGCTGGTGCGCGAGCTGCATCACCGCGTCAAGAACACGCTCGCCACCGTGCAAGCGATCATGGGCTCGACCGCGCGCTCGTCCGACACCATCGAAGATTTCAAGAACGCGCTGATCGGACGTATCGGCTCGCTGGCAAAGACTCATTTGCTGCTGACCGACGAGGGCAACACCACGACCTTCGCCGACATCGTGCACAGCGAACTCGACGCCTTCGACGATGGCAGCGGCGCGCGCATTCGCCTCAGCGGTCCGGGCGTCGACGTGCCGTCGCGGCTGGCGGTGTCGCTCGGCATGGCGATCCATGAACTCACCACCAATGCCGCCAAATACGGCGCGCTGTCGGTCTATGGCGGCAAGGTCGATGTGACCTGGACCATCGTGATCGACGCCAAGCGCCGCAGCCTCAATATCGATTGGGTGGAAAGCGGCGGTCCGCCGGTCGACAAGCCGAAACGGCAGGGATTCGGCTCGCGACTCTTGGAATTCGTGCTGCCCGGGCAGATCCAGGCCAAGACCACGATCGATTATCGGCCGGACGGCGTGCGCGTGCACTGCGCGGTGCCGATGCCGGCGGAGACGCCGGGCAAACCCGCGTAAATCTTACGTAAAAAATCACGCCTTATGGCGCGAACGAATTATCTTTAACGCTTCGCAAATTTCCGTGGACTAGCACCATAGCCACGGGCGACGCGATTCCATGCGGGACAGATTGGTCCTGCCGGAGACGTGTTATGACAATTTCTCCAGTTTCATCCACTTTTACCGGCGCAACGCCGCCGGCCGACCCGATGCTTCAGGCTTTCGGGCAACTGACCAGCGCGATCCAATCCGGCAACCTCACGGCCGCGCAGAGCGCCTATTCGACGCTGAGCCAGGCGGCCAGCAGCAATCCGAACAGTCCGTTGTCGCAGGCGCTCGGCCAGATCGGCAATGCCTTGCAATCCGGCAATCTGAGCCAAGCGCAACAGGCGCTGACGACGCTGCAACAGCAAATGCAGGGCGCCAAGGGCGCGCATCACCATCACGGTGGCCACCACCATAAGTCCGCGGACGCCGATCAATCGCAATCCACCACGTCAACGACCAGCACCGACCCGACGGCGCCGACATCGTCCACAAGTCTGGTCGACCTGACGGCCTGAGCGGCCGTGTTCGACACCGTCATCCTGCTGACCGGGCCGGTCGAGGCAGGCCCTTTGACCGGCGTGCTGCGCGGCCACAATGCGCGGCTGGACGTTCGCGCGGCCAAATCGCTGGCGGACCTGGAGGTGCTCGCACCGGATATGCTCCGGCGCGCACGTTTGATCGGCTTCGTCACCGACGTGGTGGTGCCAGCGCACATTCTCAACGCGCTCGGCTTCGGCGCCTATAATTTCCACCCCGGGCCGCCGCATTATCCGGGCTGGGTGCCGGCGCATTGCGCGATTTACGACAAGGCCGAATATTTCGGCGCGACCGCGCATGTGATGGCGGAGCGCGTCGATGCCGGGCCGATCATCGGATTCAAAATGTTCGGTATCCCGCCCAATACGAACGTGGTCCGCTGCAGGAAATGGCGTTCGTCGAAGTGGCACGGCTGTTCTGGGCCATGGCGCCGAAGCTGGCGACGCAACGCGAGCCGCTCGCCGCGCTGCCGATGAAATGGACCGGCACCAAGAGCACGCGGGCGATGTACCGGGCGATGTGCGAGATCCCGGCCGATATTTCAAAAGACGAACTTGAACGGCGGATCGCGGTATTCGGCGACGGCCATTACGGCATCAGCCCAACCGTGACGCTGCATGGGCGCGTGTTCCGTTACGCCGCGCCCGAGGCGCAGAACAAAATCGACGCGCCCAGCCTTGTACCTGCAGAAAAGGTTCTAGAGCCGGCCTAGATCACATCGCTTTGACGATGCTCTCGGTCATCTTCTTGGCGTCGCCGAGCAGCATCATGGTGTTGTCGCGGTAGAACAGTGGATTGTCGATGCCGGCATAGCCGGATGCTAGCGACCGCTTGATGAACATCACGGTGCCCGCTTTCCACACCTGCAGCACCGGCATGCCGTAAATCGGCGAGGTTTTGTCCTCCTCCGCCGCCGGATTGGTCACATCGTTGGCGCCGATCACGAAGGCGACGTCGGCCTGGGCGAATTCGGAATTGATGTCTTCCAGCTCGAACACTTCGTCGTAAGGCACGTTGGCCTCGGCGAGGAGCACGTTCATGTGGCCGGGCATGCGGCCTGCGACCGGGTGGATGGCGTATTTGACCTCGACGCCTTCCTTCTTGAGACGGTCGGCCATCTCACGCAGCGCATGTTGCGCCTGCGCCACCGCCATGCCGTAGCCCGGCACGATGATGACCTTCTGCGCGTTCTTCATGATGTAGGCGGCGTCTTCGGCCGATCCGAGCTTGACCGGCCGCTGTTCGGCGCCGCCGCCCGCGGGCCCCGCCACTTCGCCGCCGAAGCCCCCCAAGATGACGGAAATGAACGAGCGGTTCATGGCGTGGCACATGATGTAGGACAGGATCGCGCCCGAGGAGCCGACCAGCGCGCCGGTGATGATCAGCGCGGAATTGCCGAGCGTGAAGCCGATGCCGGCAGCCGCCCATCCTGAATATGAATTGAGCATCGAGATCACCACCGGCATATCGGCACCACCAATCGGGATGATGATCAGGCCGCCGAGGGTGAGCGAAATCGCGACGATCAGCCAGAAATCCATCGGGCTCTGCGAGACGAAGAAGCCGTAGATGAAAAACACCAGCGCCAAAGCGAGCGCGATATTGATGGCATGGCGCACCGGCAACATGATCGGCTTGCCGCTCATGCGGCCCGACAACTTCAGGAACGCGATCACCGAGCCGGTGAAGGTGATGGCGCCGATGGCGACGCCGAGCGACATTTCGATCAGGCTCTGCGCGTGAATATGCCCTTCGCTGCCGATGTCGAAGGCCGCCGGCGCGTAAAAGGCGCCCGCCGCCACCAGCACCGCCGCCATGCCGACCAGCGAATGGAAAGCGGCGACCAGTTCCGGCATCGAGGTCATTGGCACGCGCCGCGCGATCACCGCGCCAATGCCGCCGCCGAGCGCGATGCCGCCAACCACCAACGCCCAGGCGAGGCCGCCCGCCGGCGGATGCGAACCGAGCGTGGTCAGCACCGCGATGGTCATACCGATCATGCCGAGCAGATTGCCGCGCCGGCTCGAATCCGGGCTCGACAGGCCGCGCAGCGCCTGGATGAACAGCACGCCGGCGACCAGATAGAGCAGCGCGACGAGGTTGGGGCTCATTGCGCGCTCATTTCTTTTTCTTCTGGTACATCGCCAGCATGCGCTGGGTGACCAGGAAGCCGCCGAAAATATTGACCGAAGCAAACACCAGCGCGACAAAGCCCAGTGCGCGCGCCAGGATCGTGCCGTTGTCGTCGGCAATGAGCGCGACCCCTACGGCCAAGAGAGCGCCGACCACGATCACCGAGGAAATCGCGTTGGTCACCGACATCAGTGGCGTGTGCAGCGCCGGCGTCACCGACCAGACCACGTAGTAGCCGACGAACACGGTAAGCACGAAGATCGACAGCCGGAACACGAAGGGATCGACCGCATTGGCGAGATGTTCCATGTCGTTCTCCCTTAGGCCGCCGTCTTGGGCTGGAAATTCGGATGCACGATTGAACCGTCGTGGGTCAGCAGCGTGCCTTTGACGATCTCGTCGTCCCAGTTGATCGCTAGCTTCTTTTCTTTTTTGTCGATCAGCGTTTCGACAAACGTGTAGAGGTTCTTGGCGTAGAGCGCCGAGGCCGAGGCGGCGAGCCGGCCCGGCACATTGAGATGGCCGACAATCTTGGCGAGACCGGACTGCACCACTTCACCGGCCTTGGCGCCTTCGACATTGCCGCCGCGCTCGACCGCGAGATCGACGATCACCGAGCCGGGGCGCATGGAGTCCACCATCTCTTTTGAAATCAGCCGGGGCGCCGGACGGCCCGGAATCAGCGCGGTGGTAATCACGATGTCCTGCTTCTTGATGTGCTCGGCGGTGAGTGCCGCCTGTTTGGCCTGATATTCCGCCGACATCGGCTTGGCGTATCCGGTCGCGGTCTGCGCGTTTTTGAATTCCTCATCCTCGACTGCGAGGAATTTCGCGCCCAGGCTCTCGACCTGCTCTTTGGTGGCGGGCCGCACGTCGGTGGCGGTAACGATGGCGCCAAGACGGCGCGCGGTGGCAATGGCCTGCAAGCCGGCGACGCCGACGCCCATGATGAACACTTTCGCGGCCGGAATGGTGCCGGCCGCGGTCATCATCATCGGCAGCGCGCGGCCGTATTCCTCCGCGGCGTCGATCACCGCGCGATAGCCGGCGAGATTGGCCTGGCTGGAGAGCACGTCCATCGATTGCGCGCGCGTGATGCGCGGCATCAATTCCATGGCGAAAGCGACCAAGCCGGCATCAGCCATCTGCT
>DASRLF010000003.1:0-119075 GCA_035648555.1 Pseudolabrys sp. | reverse complement strand
ATCTGCGCCTTCGTCGACGCCGAACACGCGCTCGACCCGGTCTATGCCCGCAAGCTCGGGGTCAATGTCGACGACCTCTTGATCTCGCAGCCGGATGCCGGCGAGCAGGCGTTGGAAATCGCCGACACGCTGGTGCGCTCCGGCGCGGTCGATGTGCTGGTGGTGGATTCTGTGGCCGCTCTTGTGCCGCGCTCCGAGCTCGAAGGCGAGATGGGCGACGTGCAGCCGGGCAGCCAAGCGCGGCTGATGAGCCAGGCGCTGCGCAAGCTGACCGCCTCGATTTCCAAATCGCGCACCATGGTGATTTTCATCAACCAGATCCGCATGAAAATCGGGGTGATGTACGGCTCGCCGGCATCCGGCTGCGAGATCAAGAGGTCGTCGACATTGACCCCGAGCTTGCGGGCATAGACCGGGTCGAGCGCGTGTTCGGCGTCGACGAAGGCGCAAATGCCGCCGAGCTTCTGGGCTTCGGCGATGGTGTGCAGCGCCAGCGTCGTCTTGCCGGAGGATTCCGGCCCGTAAATCTCCACCACCCGGCCGCGCGGCAGGCCGCCGACGCCGAGCGCGATATCGAGGCCCAAGGAGCCGGTGGAAATGGTTTCCACGTCCATCGACCGGTCGTTCTTGCCGAGCCGCATGATCGAGCCCTTGCCGAACTGGCGCTCGATCTGGCTGAGCGCGGCGGAGAGGGCCTTCGACTTGTCCATGGACGGTCCTTCGACAACACGCAGGGCAGGCTGACTCATGTCTCGCTCCTTATGGCCGGGAAATTCCCCCTCGACAACGAAGGCCGTTGGCCAGCGCTGCCGGAATCGACTGTAGCGAGCAATGTACACTATTTGTTCTCAGTTCGCAATATGTTCTTTTAGGTAATTAGGTACTGTCCGCATTTCAGCCCTCGTGCCCTAATTTGCTGAAAAAATGTCCTAATTTGAATTTACTGCGATGCAACAAATTTACTGCGCTGCAATATTTATAATGGTAGGTTGGAATTGCGATTCGATCTGAGGAACACGCTATGGCTGAATTTGGCGACATATTTGATTATCAGTTGTCTACAGCGGTCCTTGAATGCCTGACGGTTGGCTTTATGGCCGCGTACGCGCTGGCCGTAGTTTGGGCGGTGACTAGCGTCAAAAATCGCGTCTTCAGCCCTCACCCGGCCTAACAGTCGTTAGTCAATGGATCGGATGCGAGCCGCCTCAGTTGGCGTCCTCTTTCGTTTTCAGAATTACTCCTCCTCGTCGTCGTCCCCCGCATCCCGGCTATTTCTGTTTTTCACGTCATCAGGGATGCCGACAGCGCGAGCGAGCGCCCGCCACTTCCGGCGAAACTCTACCCCCGCCATAGCAAGCCTGACATTTCCGAAACGATGATCGGGCCGGTTAAAGTTCTCGAAGAAACAGATTTTTGAATTATTCCCACGCGCTTCGTCTCTAAGGCCGCTCAAGGTCATCTTTGATTCGTCCAATCCCGCCAGAAAATTCTGGTCTATTGAGCCGATGAGAGATCAAAGCGGGAAGCCGGTGCCCGGAACATTCTGGGAATATCGCGCGCTTGTGAAAAATACATCGCCAAAAACTCTGAGGAACGTCAAAGTAATCGTAGAATCCATTGGTGTTATGCCGACCAGGCCGGAACCATCGCAGTCCGACATCTACAAAAAACATCTAATCGACTTAACGCCAGACGAAGAAGCACTAGTCCTAATTCGGCGCTGATTTAATCCTCCAATTGTTGCAGGAATGGTCTGCGGAGGTGCATATGGCCCTGTAAAAATGACGGCGACCGCAGATGACGTACTGCCTACTACGAGACTCTTTCAGTTTGATCCAGAACGGGCGCCAATGATCTTCGATTAGGAAGACACATGTCAGAAAAAGAGAACGAAGGGCGCTTCAACCGTTTCTTGCAGGCTATGGCTAGCCAACCCGAACCTTCGGGAAAACATCTTTAGATCCCCCTTTCCATCCGGCCCATTTAGCGTGGCCCTTTCTGAAAAGTGGTCAATTTTGACCAGACTCCCAGGCCGCATTTGTTGAAAACTGCTGCCGCAAAAACAAAAGCCAATGGGGAGATTTTTTAATGAGGAAAACTCTACTCGCACTCGCCGCCGCGGCCACAATCGGCACCGGCACGCTCGCTAATCCGACACCGAGCCAGGCCCATCCAGCCATATTGCTCGTTGCCGCGATCGTGGTTGTGGCCATCGTCGGCACAGTTGTCGTGGAAGAAACAGTTATCCACCACCATCATCATCACCATAAGATGTAACAAGACGATTCAAACAAGCCCAAGGATACGAGAGGCCGCCTCCGTTGGCGGCCTCTTTCGTTTCAAAATAAGCGTGCGGTGTCTGCTTTCAGGGGCCGTGGTCTGATCTGGAAATGGCAGCGGGCTACTTTGAAAGTGGCGCCTTGATAGAAAGGCCCACACTTGGCGTATTGGTCTCTCGCGTCAGCGGCGCTAACCCGGATGGATCAGTGGGATTCCCGTTGGGATTTTTGTTTGCTTTCAATTCAACCGAATAGTCGGGCCGTTGCAGAAGCTGCAACGCGGGATGATCCTTCTTTGGTGCAATGTCGTCGGCATAACTCACAGCGGTGAGCCCGACGACCGCGACAATGGTAACGCAAAGCTCTCGTATCATCATGGGCGACCTCTTTCGTCATCCGGCGCCGACCGGTTTTGATCACTGATCGCCTGTTTTGCGTCGGAACCAAGATCGCCGTTACATTCTATCCACAGAGTCCGGCACCGGACAGACGGGAACTTTCCCGCATTTTAGGATTTTTAGAGACGGGAATTTTGTGAGCACTCAGGGGCGTGCCCATGCCGGAATACCGGTTTTACGCAATCACGCGAGAGGGCCATGTTTCGGCTCCCGCAACCGAGCGGGATTGCCCGAACGATGCAGCGGCCTTGAAAGAGGGGCGGCAGCTGGTCAACGGCCATGACATTGAAGTCTGGCAAAGCTCCCGGATCGTCGCCTATCTCACGCCCGACGATAAATAATCTGGTGCGCTTGCGGTCATTTCCTGCGCGCTATCCGACTGTAAAGCGCGTAGTGTGCATCATCGCTGGCCAGCCCTAGGCAGCTTCCGGTGACTGAAAGCCAAGTGCTTCCGCCCAAACATAAGGGCGTCACTATGACCACATATCAACCAGCCACCCTGCATTCCGACGCGACCATGCGCCCGTTCTGCTACAAGTGCGGGGCATCAATGCGGCTCTTTGGAATTGAGCCGGAAAAGCCCGGGCCCGAATTGCGTTCATTCGAGTGCCCACTTGCCACCACATTGAAACTAGGGTCGGTCCAATCGAATAGACCACCTCAGTTGGCGCCGGCAGGCGCGGGTGGAGTTCCTTAACCCTGTCCGTTTACCCCGTTCACAGGCCGCGGTGGCCCGCCCAAACGCGCGTCATTAGTTTGCGCGCCGAATAATCCAAACGGGGACGGGCATGACGGATCAGTGGGTGCGGCTTGGCATGGCGATCACCATCATCGCGTTGATCTCGATCGGTCTTTATCAACTGGGCGGGCGCGCCAGCGCCGTGCAGCCGACATCGCCGCCGCTCGCCTATCAGCGCTAGAATGCGTCCGGAACGGCCAGTTAAAACGGCCACGTGATGTTCAGGATGGTGATACCCAAAACGGAGCTCACCATGGCGATCAGCGCATAGACCTCACCGACGATCCAGACCTTGAGAAACGGCGCCCCGACCCCGTCGGCCGGCCGCGCCACGACGATCATCGCCACGGTAACCGCGATGAGGATCAATCCCCTGTGAAATTCATGCAAAGCCCCGGCCTTGTGTGCTGACGCGCAGGCGAACGGGCAAAATGTGGCGCATGGCGTAAATTGGCCGTTGAAAGCGCTTGAGCCGTAACGCGTCCAGCCGTTAGCGTAAGTTGGTCGAGACAACGGGGAGCGTGGCAATGGCCGATACGGTTGTCAGCGCAACGCCTGAGCGCGTTAGCGCGCCGCTCAAGTCCGCCTATATCGTGGCGGCGGCCGCCGCGCTCGCGCTGATGATCGTGGCGATCCTGTCGCCCAGTCTCTGGCTGCTCGACTTCGTCCATGTCATGGCCGGCGCGCTGTGGACCGGCATCGACCTGTTCATGGGCTTCGTGATCGGCCCAGTGCTGCGCCGGGTTACGCTCGACACCCGCCGCGCCATGATCGGCGGCATCATTCCGCGCACGCTGATCCTGATGCCGGCTTTGTCCACCATCACTTCAACCGCCGGTTGGTTCCTGGCGCAGCGGATGGGTTTTCTCGATGTGGCGTTTCCGGAGTTCTGGTGGGTGGTTGCCGCGCTCGCCATCGTCACCGTGCTCACGGTGCAGGGGCTGGGCTACCTGCTGCCGATGAACCTCAAGCTTTATTTCGAGATCCTCAAGCCGCTGCCAGACCACGACAAACTACAGCGCTGGATGCGGACTTACGTGCGTGTGGTGGCGGTGCAGGGCACCATGCAGGTCGCGATCATCGTCGTGATGGCGCGCTTTGCCACCGGCTTTTGACAGGCCTGCATAAGACATGGCTCATATGCCGAAAAACCGCTAGGCAGGTTGCAACCTACACGCTAGGGTAGAGTGGGGATTTGGGGGGATTCGCAAATGGGTGCCCCATGCGCCGCTTTCTGCTGCTGACTGCCAACGCGATCCTGGGCGTGCTCGCCGGTTTCGGCGTCGCCGATGCCGCCGGCGCGTCTGAATTGCCGCAGCTGTTTTATGTCGGCATGGGCCTGGCCGGCGGATGCTGGGCGGGTGCTGCCGCGTGCCTGGCATCGGACGTTGCCGGCGACGCCGTGGCCGGATTGCCCAAGGTCGTCGGCCTGGTCGGCACGCTGGCGGTTTGCGCGGCCGCGCTTCTGGGCCACCTGTCGCCGCCCGAATTGAAAACCGCCGCGATCGGTTTTTGGTTTGTCGGCCTGGTGACGCAGGCCTTGGGCCTCGCCATGGCGCTCAACGAGCGCCGCGCCGGCCCCGCATCGAAACGCCCGCATAAGCCCCACCAAAAAACCCGCGGCGCCTGAACCGTTTCGCGCGCCGGGCATTGAGCCCGTGAGCAGATCGCGGGCGGCGGATTAACCCATTGTTTTTCCGATTGAATCGGTATCTCCGGCCATGCCGGAGAACCACAGCCACGCCCTGGATTTGCCTTTTTGCGGCGCAATAATATATTGTTGCAGTGCAATAAGTAAAATTGTTTCGAACATCAGTCGCGGGGCCGGGCGCGGCGAAACGGAGTGCCATGCAGAAGATCAGAAAGTGGAGCGCGATCCCGGCCGTAAAATATGCGTTGATCGCGGGCGTGAGCGTGTTGTGGCTGGTCGGCCTCGCCGATCAGATCCCCGACCCGATGCAGACCGCGAAATACGTCGGCATCTCGCTGCTGATGGTGGCGGTCGCGACGATTTAATTTCCACTGGTCCCGGACGCGGTGCAGCGCGTAGCGGCGCACCGCAGATCCGGGACCCAGCTTGCTTCGGAAATTAACCGGGGTCCCGGGTCTGCAGCGCGTCGTTTCATGCCGCGCTGCGCCCGTGACAAGCTCACCCCAAATTCAATTCCTTGAAAAAATCATTGCCCTTGTCGTCGATGACGATGAAGGCCGGGAAATTTTCGACCTCGATCTTCCAGATCGCCTCCATGCCGAGCTCGGGATATTCCTGCACCTCGACCTTTTTGATGCAGTTCTCGGCGAGGTTCGCCGCCGAGCCGCCGATCGAGGCCAGATAAAAGCCGCCATGCTTCTTGCAGGCGTCGCACACCTGCGCCGAACGATTGCCCTTGGCGAGAGAAATCATCGAGCCGCCGGCGGCCTGGAACGTGTCGATGAACGAATCCATCCGTCCTGCGGTGGTCGGGCCGAACGAGCCTGAGGCGTAGCCCGTCGGCGTCTTGGCCGGACCGGCGTAATAGATCGGGTGGTTTTTGAAATAGTCGGGCAGCCCCTTCCCGGCCTCCAGCCGCTCGCGCAATTTGGCGTGCGCGAGATCGCGCGCCACGATCATGGTGCCGGTCAGCGACAGCCGCGTCTTGACCGGATATTGCGACAGCTGCGCCAGCACATCCTTCATCGGCCGGTTGAGGTCGACCTTGACCACCGCGCCGCCCAGCTTCTCCTGGTCGATGTCCGGCAAATACTGCGCCGGATGATGCTCGAGCTCTTCCAGGAACACGCCGTCGCGGGTGATCTTGCCGAGCGCCTGCCGGTCGGCCGCGCACGACACGCCGAGCCCGATCGGCAGCGACGCGCCGTGCCGCGGCAGCCGGATCACCCGCACGTCGTGGCAGAAATATTTGCCGCCGAACTGCGCACCGACGCCGGTCGACTGCGTCATCGCCAGCACTTCCTTCTCCATCTCGAGATCGCGGAAGGCATGACCGTCCTCGCTGCCTTTGGTCGGCAGCTCGTCGTAATAATGCGTCGAGGCGAGCTTGACCGTCTTCATGGTCAGCTCGGCGCTCGTGCCGCCGATCACGATCGCCAGATGATAAGGCGGGCACGCCGCGGTGCCGAGCGTGAGCACCTTCTCCTTGAGAAACGCCAGCATGCGGTCGTGTGTGAGGATCGACGGCGTCGCCTGGAATAAAAACGTCTTGTTGGCCGAGCCGCCGCCTTTGGCGATGAACAGCAATTTGTAGGAGTCCTCGCCCTCGGCATAGATCTCGACCTGCGCCGGCATGTTCGACTTGGTGTTTTTCTCCTCGAACATGGTGATCGGCGCCAACTGCGAATAGCGCAGATTGCGCTTGAGGTAGGCGTCGCGCGCGCCCTCGGACAGCGCGCTTTCGTCGGAGCCGGAGGTCCACACCAGGCGGCCCTTCTTGCCCATGATGATGGCGGTGCCGGTGTCCTGGCACATCGGCAGCACGCCGCCGGCCGAGATGTTGGCGTTTTTCAGGAAATCATAGGCGACGAACTTGTCGTTGGCCGAGGCCTCCGGATCGTCGAGAATTTTACGCAGCTGCTTCAAGTGCGCCGGGCGCAGCAGATGATTGATGTCAGTGAACGCGGCCTCGGCCAGCGCCCGCAACGTCTCGTGCGCCACCACCAGCACGTCCTTGCCCATGACCTTTTCGACCGTGACGCCGCCGACCTCGAGCTTGCGATAGGGCGTCTTGTCGGGGCCGAGCGGAAACAGCGGCGTGTGGTGATAGGGCGGGATGGCGGGAGGTGGGGTAACGGGGGCGTTCATGTTCATGGGGATCAGTCACTCTTTCTCAATCGTCTCAAAGAGAGCAATCGCATATGCTTCTGCTTGGTTGCGAACAAGCTTTGGGGTCACAAATAAAATCCATCCTATCGAATCAATAATTAAAATTGCGGCTAGTGCGAATTCTATAGAACTCGGCGTTTTCGTTTCAACGTAATAGTCCCGCCAAAAAATTAAAAGGAAAAATATCAACGTTGACACTGCGATTGAAATGCCAAATGGCTTCAAACCAAGAAGATTTCTTGTAAAGCCATAAGAAATATTTTCCCTCATAACAGCGGGGTCATTTGATTGTTTGCGCGAATGCGAAGTTTGTCCATAACAGATTCATATCGCACGTCAGCATCCATGGGATCGGTCAACTCTTCTGCTTCCGAAGGAATTACGATGGCTGGAAATAGCGCACCCAGTCGCTGATGATACCTTAGCCTCGTATAGCGGTTTAAGCGACTATCTCTGTGTCGCATCATTGCTGTTGTGGGCATCCCGCTCCAATCGACGTACAGGCGTTTTTCCCGCTCACGCCCTAACGATCGGCCAACACGCGCCAATAACGCATAAACTGCGGCGATTAAAGCCGTGGCGTGCACGGAAAGAGAAGAACTGGATTCCCGCTTGCGCGGGAATGAACGGAGAAAAGCGATCTAAACTTTACGCACCCTTCCCGCTTCGCCAAGCCCGCACTCCAGCGCCTTCCTGTCCCACTTCGCCAGCTCCGCCGCCGCTGCGTAGCTGCTTTGCAGGAATTCCATCAGCGCGGCTTCGGGGTCGCGCGCCATGCGCATGGCGTTGTAGGGATAAATGAACTCGCCGAGCTCGGGCGAGAAAAACGCCGCGCCCGGCGTCACGGTGGCGTCGCTGAAACCTTGCGGCGCCGGATAGGCGTAGGAATAAAACGCCGGATAATCGATCGCGCCGCCGCCCGGCCAGAAGCCGGCGCTCGACACCTCGTGCGAATAGGCCTCGCGCGCCACGCTGTCGGGCAGATGCGGCACGCCGCCGGGGTGGGCCGGCGCCCTGCGCCCGGAAAACCGCGTCACCGCCAGATCGAACGAGCCCCAGAAGAAATGCACCGGGCTCGATTTGCCGAGAAAGCCGGTGCGGAAACGTGCCATCACGTCATGCGCGCGCGACAGAATGCGCCAGAAGCGGTTGGCGTAGTCGGCGTCGTAGGCGGAATGCTTGGTGTCGTGGTCGAACGGAATGCAGTCGGCGATTTCGCACGGCATGGTGCTTATCTTGGCGGAGATCCCCAGCTCTTTGAGCGCGATCATGACGTCGGCGTAGAACTCCGCCACCGGCGTCGGCTTGAGCATCAGCTGGCGGAAATGGCCGTCGCTGGTGCGTAGCCACAGCACGTGATCGATGAAATCGAAATCGATCTGCAGCGTGCGGCCATTCGCCGGCATCGGCCCGGTGGTCAGGCCGCGCGCCGTCACATAAAGCGTCACGTGCCAGGAATGATTGAGCCAAGGGGTGAGCTTGAGCCTTATTTTGCCGACGATCTGCGTCCAAAGCTGGAGCGTGGCGGCGGTGTCTTGCCACGCGACATAAGGCAGTTCGGGCCAGGCGGAGTCGGTCGGGAGCGGCATGGCGGCACTTTCACAGCGCTTTCCGCCGCCGTCAAATCGAGCTTAGCTGGCTGTTCGAGGGGGACGATACCCATACAAAAATTCTGCTTCGCGGCGCTCGCTTTGGCGCTCGGCCTGGGACTCGCGGCGCCGGCCTGCGCCGAAACCGCAGGCCTCGGCAAAACCTGCGACGGCTTGGCCGGCATCGAATGCGGCGCCGGGCTGTTCTGCGAGAAGCCTCCCGGCGCCTGCAAAACGGCCGACGGCCAGAGCACCTGCGTGAAGGCGGCGGACATGTGCACGGCGATCTACCAGCCGGTGTGCGGTTGCGACGGCAAGACCTACGGCAACGACTGCAATCGTCGCGCCGCCAAGGTCTCCAAGGACCACGACGGCACGTGCGGGTAACCTATCTCCGCCCGCGACAATTCATGTAAACGATCCGGCCCATGCCCGACGCCACCCCGCTCTCGCCCGCCGAACAGGTCGTCCTGCTCGCGCCCAATCGCGCCAGTGGCTACGCCGCCATCAAGGCGATGCTGCTGTTGCTGCTGAGCAAGGGCGTGCTGCGCATCGAGGAGATCGATCAGATCGGCATCTTCCGCACCAAGACCGTCGCGCATCTGCGCATCGCCGCCGAGCCGAAGAGCCCACCGCCTGAAATCGCCGTGCTGCTCGATCTGGTGCGCGCGGCGCAGGCCGAGGGCGGCAGGATCAAGGACGTGGTGGCGCGCGCCAACAAGCAATTCCTCACTGGCTGCCCGAAATACATCACCGAGTTCATCCAGCCGTCGCTCAAGCCGCGCGGGCTGCTGACCGAGAACAAGGTGTTGTTCGTCCACACATTCCATCTGACGCCCGAGGGCGAAAAGCTCCAGTCGCACCTCAAGTCCGATTTGTTCCAGGCGAACGATATCCCCAAGCTGCTCAAGTCCGATCCGCCCCAGGCGGCCGCGGTGGCTGCGGCGATCGGCACCACCATTTTGCTGAGCAACAAGCTGCCCAAGCATTTCAAGCCGCTGGCCGACGCCATGCGCGCCAATGGCGGCGATGCGGCTTACGTCCCCGTTAGCAGCACCGGCAGCAGCACCGGCAGCAGCATCGATTGGAGCAGCTTCGATCTGGGAAGTTTCAATTTCGCCAATTTCGACGCCGGCAGCTTCGATTCTGGTATGTCGTCGTTCGATTCAGGTTTCAGCGATGCCAGTGGCGGCGGCGACGGCGGCGGCGGGAGCGACAGCAGCAGCTAGGCCGAACCCCCGGTTGCCATTGCAAAATTGCTGTGTTCAGATTTGACGTTGCTTCACCCTCCGGGAGAACTCCAAATGCGCAAACTGTTCACTTTGTCCGCTATCGCCACGCTGTTCGCCTTCCTCTCATTCGGCGCCCAGGCCGTGCCTTCCGCCTCCGCCCTCAAGGGCGTATCAAAATCCGGCCAGGTGATCCAGGTGCGCGACGGCTGCGGCCCGCACCGCTACCGTGGCCCGCACGGCCACTGCCACCACTTCTAAGCACTCATCACGTAATACGACCTTGGTCCGGCTGGTCCGGGCCAAGGTTTTTTTAAGACGTTGACGCGCGTGCGGCCTTCTGGCATCCGCAACGCCCGTTCGTTTGGAATCCAAATTCAGCAATGTCCAAAAGACCGTTCCGCGTCGGCCGCTCCATGACCGGCCTTGGCCTGTTCGCCACCCGGCCGATCCGCAAGCGCACCCGGATCGCCGAATACAAGGGCCGCAAGCTCGCCACCAAGGAAGCCAACAGAATTGAGGCGCGCGGCAACCTTTATCTTTACGAGATCAACAGCCGCTGGACGATCGACGGCACGCCGCGCAGCAATGTCGCGCGCTATTTTAACCATTCATGCAATCCCAACGCGGAAGTATACGACGTCAAGCACCGGGTGTTTATCCGGACGCTGCGCCCCATCAAGCCGGGCGAAGAAATCACCTACGATTACGGCGTCGACTACCTCAAGAACGTGATCGGGCGTTCGAACTGCAAATGCGGTCGCTGCCGGCGGCGTAAGGCCCGCAAGGCGCGCGAGCGCCGCATGTCGCTCAAACGCCGGGCGGCGCGACTGGCCAGAGCGCGCAAGGCACAGCGCAAGTCCAAGCGTAAACGCTAGGCGGCCATTCGCGTTTGCCGCTGCCCCGCCACGCGCCGCCATGCTAGGCGAGCACCTCGTCCGGGGGCCTTTCAGCAGTGACATCCGAGCGCCTCGACCAGCGCCTGCCCGCCGCGCGCGCCGACCGCGTGCCGCGCGGCATTCTTTACATGCTGGGCGCCACCGTGGTGTTCGCAATCTCGAACGCTTTGGCGAAATGGCAGATCGGCAGCTACTCGTTCGCCGAGGTTCTTTTCTTCCGCGCCATCGTTTCGCTGATCGCCTGCTCGGTTTTGATCCTGCCCCGCACCGGACTGATGGTGTTCCGCACCCACCGGCTACGCGATCATTTCGGCCGGAGCGGCACGCAGGCCATAGCGCAGAGCCTGATCGTCATCGCCTTCTCGCTGATGCCGCTTGGCGGCGCCATCGCCATCAACTTCGCCTCGCCGCTGTTCGCCACTTTGTTCGCCGCACTCTGGCTCAAGGAAAAAGTGGGTCTCGCGCGCGGCGCCGCGCTGATCGCGGGCTTCCTCGGGGTGCTGCTGGTGGCTGCACCGGGCGCCGATACTTTCCGCATCGGCGCGCTGTTTGCGCTCGGCAATGCCGTGCTGTTCGGCAGCGTCACCGCCGCGGTGCGCGGCATGACGACCACCGAATCGGCCGAGACGCTGACCATGTACCAGATGGTTTTTCTCACTTTATTCTTCACGCTGGCGCTGCCGGTGTTCGGCTTTACCTGGCCTAACGGCATCGACCTCACCGCGATGCTGGTCAACGGCCTGTTCAATTCGCTCGGGCAGTATTGGTGGACGCGCGCGCTGTCGCTCGCCCCGCCGTCGGCGGTTGGACCGTTCTATTATTTCTCGATCGTGTGGGCGCTCGCGCTCGGCTTTTTCTTCTGGGCCGATATTCCGACTTTACCTTTGCTGGCCGGCTCTGCGATCGTGGTCTGCTCCGGGATGTTCCTGCTCTGGCATGAGAGCGGCAAGAAGCCGCTGCCGGCCGATTAGAACGATTGCATTTGCGCAGTTGTTACGCCAAAGATCGCGGCAACAAAATTTGAGGGAGGATAAAGATGAGCCTGAAGATCCGCCGCGTCGTCACCGGCCACGACAATCAGGGCCGCGCCAAGGTGCTGATCGACGAACAGGTCACCAACGTGATCTCGAGCCGGCCGAACGCCAACTCGTCGGTGATCTGGTCAAGCATCGGTTTTCCGGTCGACAATGACGGCGACAACGATCCCTCGCATAAGGACATCCACACCACCATCGACAACGGCACGGTGTTCCGCGTCGTCAGCTTCGGGCCCGGTGTCGCGCCGCGCAACCACCGCACCGATTCGATCGACTACGCGGTGGTGATCTCGGGCGAGATCGACATGGAGCTCGACGTCGGCGTCGTGCATCTCAAAGCCGGCGACCTGCTGGTGCAGCGCGGCACCATCCACAACTGGGTCAACAAGGGCAAAGAGCCCTGCGTGATCGCGTTCACGCTGGTGGCGTCGAAATCGGTCAGCGCCGGCGGCAAGACGTTAAAAGCGCAGGGATAAGGCGGCGCTAGCGATCCAATTCCGGATAATGCCGGAAGATACCCATCTCGTTGAAGGCGATCCTTCGATTCGAGTTGAGATAGGCTTCGATGCGCGGCCGGGCGATCACCCGGTCGTGCACGCCGACGACGCGCGGCACCTTCTTTTCGATTCGCTTCATGGCCGATGGAAACGCGTAGCGCAGGCCGGCTATCAGCTGAAAGAGCGACAGATCGATGTAGGTCATCTTGCGCCCGGTCACAAAAGGCCCGCCACTTTTCTTGAGCGCGGTCTCGAAATAACCGAGATATTTCGGCGCGCGTTCGCCCAGGAAGTTTTCGGCGAAACGCTTGGCCTCCGGTTTCTGATCCTCGTAATAAAGCCCGCTGCCGACCGGATGATGGGTATCGTGAATTTCCTTCACGAAATCGGTCACGGTCAGCTGCAATTGATGCAGCCAGAGCCGGCTGGCCTCGTCGCGGAGGCCAAGCTTCAGGTGCGAGCCAAGATAAAACAGGATATTGGCGACCTGCGCGATGACAAGCTTGCCGGCTTTGAGGAACGGCGGCGCGAACGGCGGGTGCTTGTCGCGGCCGCCGTTGATCATCGCCATCATTTTATCCATGCCCGTCTTGCTGCGCGCGACGTCGTCGTAGGCAGCACCGGCATCTTCCAGCACCAGCCGCACGAATTCGCCGCGGCCTTGGATTTCCGGCCAATAATAGAGCTGATAGCGCATGGGGCACCTTTGCGATGTTGACCGCCTGACGTCAGTCAAACAAAACAGCAGTGGCCGGGACAAGCCCGGCCACCACAAAAACTTTCAGTCCGATTTCAGTTGGTAGCAAAGCAGTAAAGCAGCCCGTCGCCGCCGGTTGAACGCAGGTCGGCCTGCGAACAGCCGCCCTCCGCGCCGCGCGAGGGGTGCGAGGAGTTCCACGAATGGGAGGCGTCGTCCTCGCGCAAGCCGATGCGGTCGTTGTGGCCGAGCATAGCGCTGCCTTGCGTGCTGCTCGTCCAGTTCTTGCAGGTCATGTCCTTGTCGGCCGGGAACGCCGTGCCATCGGCCTGCGTACCGGTGAGAATGTCGTGCCGGTTGGGCGTATCACCGCGGCCGTTGATCACGTCGCCCTTCTCCGACAGGTTGTTTTGCTTGTTGAGTTTGTTATTGGCGCTGTGCAAATCAGCGACGCTGACGGCAACGACCACTCCTTTGACATTCTGCCACGGACCCTTGCCGATGCGGTCGCGCGCGTTCACCGCGCCGGCGCCTTGCGTGGACAAATAGGCGTGCCAGGTCTTGGCGCCAGCGCCCGCCGTTTTCGCGAGGTCCTGACAGTGCTTGTCGGCACCGGCAAGCCCGCCGAGATCCGCACCCTTGCCCGCGCCCACGCTGGTGACGAAGAAGCTCATATTAGCCTGCTGCGCCTGAACCGGCACCGCATAGAACAGAGCCAGACACGCAGCCAGCGGCGCAACTTTATGTACAACAATCATTTGGAACCTCCCGGATTGGCGAAGGCCCGTCGCCCCGCCACGGGAAAGAACAACACCAACTGCTGTCCGCTATTCCGCCAATCACGCGCCGTTGATCGCGCCAACGTCAGCTTGCGGGCTTGGCCTTGTATTGCTCGTCGGTCACTGCTTCCAGCCAATTGACGTGCTCGCCGCCTTTGGCCTCCTGCATGGCGACGTGTTCCATGCCGTGCTCGGGCGTGGCACCGTGCCAATGCTTCTCGCCCGGCGGAATCCAGACCGTGTCGCCGGCGCGGACTTGCCGGATCGGGCCGCCCCAGGCCTGCACATGACCGATGCCGGAGACGATAGCCAAAGTCTGGCCGAGCGGATGGGTATGCCAGAATGTGCGGGCGCCCGGCTCGAAACGCACCCAGCCGGCACGCAGCAATGCCGGATCGGGCGCCTGGATGATCGGATCCTGCCACACCGTTCCGGTGAAGCTCGACGCAGGTCCCCGGCGCGACGGCCGCGATCCGCAAGCGATGATGTCCATGATGGTCTTCTCCCCCGTGTTGCGTTATTTTCCGGTTATCATTTCCTGCAGCGCCCGGCATGCGTTGGCGGGCGCCTTGTCGATGCGGAACGTCTTGTCGTCTGTGCCCGACGTGACCAGCACACCTTCCTTGTCGTCGCAATCGTGGAACATGCGGACGCCATCTTCATTCAGGCGAACGATCAGCGTATCGGCCGGCGGCACCTTGTCGAGCCCCACGTGGCCGCCGTCGCAATCGACCACGCAGGATATTTCGTCGCTGCCATAGCAGTTGCCCGAGGTATGCAACAGCCGTTTGTCGCCGCGGCGCGCCACCGACATGGCGAATACATAATAGACCTTATCTTCCGGCCGCTCGGCCTTTACTTCTTTCTCATCGTAAGCTTCCACATTGAGCAGGAACGTCATCGCGGTGATGCGTTGACGCGGATGCGTGCGCAAATACGCGGCGTCATAGCGGCGCGCGTAACAGGCCTTGTTGCCGGCCTGCGGAGCCAGCAGAGGAACGAGCCCGGCATTGCCCGGACCTTCCCGCGCGCTGGCCGGCGAACCCGCGCCGATCAACAAGGCTGCCAAAGCGCCGACCGTGGAACCGATTAATTTCGATCGCATGAGCGTTGTTAGCACGGCCGTGCGGCAAGCAAAAAGCCCGGCGTGGCCGCCGGGCTTTCAATTCACTGAAGTCCTGGATCCGGACGTTAGGCCGACTGCAGATTGCCCGCTGCCTGCTTGCCACGCTCGGTGACGATCTCGTAGCTGACCTTCTGGCCCTCATTGAGCGAGCGCATGCCGGCCTTTTCCACGGCCGAGATATGCACGAACACGTCCTTGGAGCCGTCATCCGGCTGAATGAAGCCGAAGCCTTTTTGGGTATTGAAGAACTTCACAGTTCCGACGGGCATCAGAGTTCCTTTCACGCTTTCTGTTGAACGCCCGCGCACGTATCGCACCGGCGGCAACAATCCGAGTTTTTGGGAGATCACTTGAGGCGCAGCCCAAATACGGCAGCGTGTCAGCAAGATGAGGCCGAAAACCATGTTGCGGGCGGCGGCATAGACGGATTTCGACGCTAGGTCAACGCCATGCACGTTATGCGCTATTCGCGCGGCCCGCATGCATCATATCGCGCTTTATAAATTGGTAATGGCCGATGCCTATAGTTGGCCGAGGCTCGGGACAAACCTTAATCGATTATGAATCTCTGAGGTCTCCTAGCCGACCCGTCGTTCGCGAGGCGAGATGATCAGGGAAAAGCGCGTAGCTAAGCGACAGCCCCTGCGGTACACCGCCTGGGTGGCGTTGACCGCCGAGCAGCGGCACGGTTGCGTGGTGTCCGATGTGTCCGAATCCGGCGCGCGCATTGACGTGCAGGATTCCGCCGCGCTTCCCGATCATTTCGTTCTGATGCTGACCAGCAACGGCTCCGCGCGGCGCTTCTGCCGCGTGATGTGGCGCAAGCCCAATCAGGTCGGCGTGCAATTCACCCGCAGTCTGGCGGAAGCAGCCACGCTGTCGCTGGCTCCCAGGCCCGACGCCGATGCGCAAGCCCTGCCGGCACCGGAGGCCGCGCCGGCCGAAGCCAGCCCCGAGCCGGCCAAGGCGTAGCTAGTACCTAAATTCCAGTCTGCAAAATCGTTGACCGGTCACGCGAATGTCATGGCGTGCCGGGAACCTACGTCCGGCCCGGAGATTTCCCTTGCTGGAAACTGCCGAGACGTTCGTGATGAAACGACTTATCGCCCTAGCGTTGTTTTTAGCCGTGAGCGCGGTTGCGCAAGCCAAGCTTGCGCCTGTCGAACTGCAGCCGGCGGCTTTTTCGCCCGATGGTTTGACGGTCTCAATCGGACCGGCCGGCGCTACACTTGAGCAGAATTATTTCCGTGCGCCGCAACCCGCCTATGCGGGCGCAAGTGTTTTTCCCTGCCGCTTGCAGCTGCGTATCTTCGACAAGACGCGGCTTGCGCAATCCTGCGACTGACCGGCCGCGGAATATCTAGCTCACAGACCCCGCCATGGTCTCTTTGACCTTGGTGACGAGTTGCTTGAGCGTGAAGGGCTTCGCCAGAAATTCGTACTGCTCCTGCTCGGGCAGATTTTTCTGAAACGCTTCCTCGGCATAGCCCGACACGAAAATGATCTTCAGTTTCGGATTGCGCCGGCGCAGCTCCTTGAGCAGCGTCGGGCCGTCCATTTCCGGCATCACCACGTCCGACACCACCAGATCGACGTCGCCCTGCTTTTCCAGCACTTCGATGGCTTCGACGCCGTTGCCGGCCTCAAGCACAGTATAGCCGCGCGAGCTTAGGCCGCGGGCATTGAGCGCGCGCAAGCCTTCCTCGTCCTCGACCAGAAGGATGGTGCCCTGCCCGGTGAGATCGGCGCTGGCGGCTTTCATGCCGCCGGCCGCCGACATAGCCCCGGCAATCGCCGGGGCGTCGGCGGCGGGAATCTGCGTGAGCGCATCTTCTGCGCCGGCAACATGGCGCGGCAGGAAGATCCGGAACGCGGTGTTTCCCCGGCTTGAATCGACATAGACGAAGCCACCGGTCTGCTTGACGATGCCGTAGACTGTCGAGAGGCCCAAGCCCGTGCCCTTGCCGACTTCCTTGGTCGTAAAGAACGGCTCGAATATTTTATCCATGATGTCGGGCGGGATGCCGGTGCCGGTGTCGGTCACTTCCACGAGCACATAGTCGGCATTGGGCATGCCTTTATAGGCGTATATGCCGCAGTCGGCGGCCGCGACATTGGCGGTGCGAATACCCAGGATGCCGCCGTCGGGCATGGCATCGCGGGCATTGACCGCCAAATTCACGATTACCTGCTCGAATTGCGAGATGTCCACCCTCACCGGCCACAGGTCACGCCCGACCACGACGCCGGAGAACGTCACCTTCTCGCCAATCAGCCGCTTGAGCAGCATGCCGAGGTCGCTGAGCGTCTCGCCGAGATCGAGCACCTGCGGGCGCAACGTCTGCTTGCGCGAGAACGCCAGCAATTGCCGTACCAGGGCTGCGGCCCGGTTGGCGTTCTGCTTGATCTGGATAATGTCCTTGAACGAAGGGTCGGTCGGTTTGTGCGCGTTGAGCAGGAAGTCGGTCGCCATCATGATGGCGGACAGCACGTTGTTGAAATCATGCGCGATGCCGCCGGCAAGCTGCCCGACGGATTCCATCTTTTGCTGCTGCTGCATGCGGTTTTCCAGCGTGCGCTGCGCCGTGGTCTCGAGCGCATAGACGATCGCCGCCTCGCCGTCGCTGTCCTCGTCCTCGACCGCCGAGACGAAGAAATTCGCCCACTGTTCATTGCCGCTAGCGAGCGCCGCCTCGACCGGCGCAATATTGCCCTCGCCTTTGGCCGCCTTGGCGATCGCGGCTTCCAGCGCCGGGCGGTCGCGGTCGGAAACGATCGAGAAGATCGAGCGCTCGTCACCCTTGAGCATAGCCTCGAAGGCCGAGGCAAAACGCGCATTGCTGCGCGCGATGCGGCCGGTCTTGTCGACGGTAGCGATTGCCATCGGGGTATTCTGAAAGAAGCGCATGAAGCGCACTTCCGCGGCGCGTTGCGGATCGCTGCCGTCATCCTTGGCGCGGTTGAGCACCAGCGTGCGCGAGGCGCCGGCGGTGCCGTCGGCGCCGAACGCCACTTTATGGAACAGCCGCACCGGCACCGGCTTGCCGCCGCGGGTTTTAAGATCGAGATCGAGCACCTCGGTTTTTACTTCGCCGGGTGCGGCATTGAGCGTGGTGAGCAGTGCTGCGCCCTCGCCGGCGACGATGTCGCCGAGCTTGAGCGAGCCGGCGCCGACCTGGGCGAGATCGTGGTCGAGCCAGCTCGCGAGCGTGGCATTGAGGTAGCCGATCGAGCCCGCCGCATCGACCGAGAAGAACCCGGCTGGCGCATGGTCGAGGTAATCGATGGCGTGCTGGAGCTCCTGGAACACATTTTCCTGACGTTCGCGGTCACGCGTCACATCGGCGATCGACCACACCGTCATGCGGGCGTCGGGCTTGGCGGTCCCGAGCGGCCGCACCCGCATGCGCAGCCAGCGCGCCGTCTCCGCGCTCGCGCCCGGAATGCGCACCTCCTCCTGCAAGCGGCGGCCCTCGCGCGCGGCCTTGAGCAGGCGGAAGATCGCCTCCGACACATCAGGATCGCCGACGAACACCCGCTCGATCGGCCGCACATCGTTGTCGCCGGCCGCCCCGATCAGGTCGAGGTAGGTGGCGTTGGCATAAAACACGCGGCCCGATTGGTCGGTGACCACGATGCCGTCGAAGGCATTGTCGACGACGCCCTTGAGCATCGGATTGCTCTGGCCGCGGCCAGCAAGCCGCATGATTCCGGAGGCCACGGCGAACAGCGCGAACACGCCGATGGTGCCGAGCAATGCCAGCAGCATTAGAATATAAGTTCCGGCATAGGCGCGCTCGATGTAGACCGTGCCGGCGGCCGCCGCGACCAGCGCCAAAGCAACCAGCAGCACCAAAGCGACCGAGCCACCGCGCGGGGCGCTTTGGCTTTTGTCGAAAGCCTGCCGGCCAAGCCCGCTACCTTGCCCTTTGCCTTCCGGCGCCTGCTCTGAGCGTTCCTGGCCTGCCATGACTCCTGAGTGCCTTAAGCCGGCCTATCGGCGCAAGAGCCAGCCTGCGGCAATCCCATCCTTTGGATAAATACGGCTACCGGGGAACCGCCCGGCGCAGCCGCATGATGTAGCCGATCACTTCGGCCACTGCCTTGTAGTGCTCGACCGGGATCGGCTGGTCGACTTCGACGGTGGCATGGAGCGCGCGGGCGAGCGGCGGGTTCTCGACGATCGGGATTGAATGTTCGCCGGCGACCTCCCTGATCTTCAGGGCCAGCGCTTCGACGCCCTTGGCGACGCAGATCGGCGCTTCCATGCCGCGCTCATATTTCAGGGCAACGGCATAATGGGTCGGGTTAGTGATGACGACCGTGGCCTTCGGCACCGCCGCAATCATGCGCCGGCGCTGCCTCGCCTGGCGCACCTGCTTCATCTTGCCCTTGATCGCCGGATCGCCTTCGTTCTGCTTGAATTCTTCCTTCAATTCCCGCAGCGACATTTTCTGCCGCTCGTACCACTGCCGGTATTGGAACAGATAGTCGGCGATCGCGACGATCGCCATCATCGCCACCACCGCGCCGAGCAATTTCAGCGCCAGCGTTTGCGCGAGCGGCATGACCGCCGCCGGATCGGTGCGCTCGAGCGCCATGATCCGCCCCCGTTCAGGCCACATCAGCACCGTAAGCACGCCGCCGACCAGCACCATTTTAATGAGACCCTTGGCAAGATTGGCGAGCGCCTGCTTGGAGAACAGCCGCTTGAAGCCAGCGGCCGGCGATACTTTGGAAAACTGCGGCGCCAGCGCCTCCAGCGACCAAACCAATTTGTGCTGGATCAGATTGCCGCCAAGCGCCGCTAGCATCAGAAGCAGGAACGGAATAGCCATCGCCGCGATCATCTCAGCGCCGATCTTCTGGAAAAGCCGCGGCAGCGCCGGACCGTCCATATCGATGGCGTGCGCATTGGCGACCAACCCGCGCAGCGTGGCAGCGAGCTGCGAGCTCATGCCGTCGGAAAACGTCATCAGCACCAGCGTGGCGCCGGCGATGATGAACCAAGTGCTGACCTCCTGGCTCTTGACCACATCGCCGCGCTTGAGCGCCTCATCGAGACGCTTTTGTGACGGGTCTTCCGTTTTCTCGGTGCTATCGGTGTTGTCGGCTTCGGCCATGGGCGCTCGCTATAAGCCGTGCGGCGCGAGCTCGCCGAGAACGCCTTCGATATAACCGACAAAAGTGCCCATCATGGCGCCGACCACCAGCAGCAACAGCACCAGACCGAGCATGATCGACAGCGGCAGGCCAATGAAAAACACTTGCATTTGCGGCATCAGCCGCGACAGCACTCCCAAGCCCAGGTTGAAGAGCAATCCGAACACCAAAAAAGGCGCCGATAGCTGGATGCCGATGCGGAACGCAGTCGCGACGATGCGGGTGACGTGCTGCGCCGCGTCGCCGACCAGCGGCATCTCGCCCGGCTGGAAGATGGTGTAGCTGTCGTTCATCGCCGCGATCACCAAATGATGCAAATCAGTCGCGAAGATCAGCGTGATGCCGAGCAGCGTGAGAAAATTGCCGACCAGCAAGCCCTGCTGGTTCTGGGTGGGGTCGACAGCGGTCACGAAGCCTAAGCCCAGTTGCTGGGCCACCACCGAGCCCGCGACCTGCAGCGCCGAGATCGCCAGCCGGGCGGTCAGGCCCAGCACCGCTCCGATGACGATTTCCTGCACCATCAGGACCAGCAACGGCCCAAGCGTGGTCAGATCGACGGTATAGGCCTTCTGGTGTGCCGGCAGCAGGATCGCGGTGAGCAGTAGCGCGATGGTGAGGCGCACGCGCGCCGGCAAGTTCAATTCGCCGATGGCCGGCATGAGCATGACCATGGTGCCGACGCGCGCGAATGTCAGCAGGAATGCGGCAGCGAGCACCGGCAGGAATGAAACATCGACGCGCATGCTTGATTTATCCGCTGACGATGCGGGCGGCAATCCGTAACATTTCCGCGTGCAGCTTCTCGGCCATGAATGGCAGCGCAATCAACAGCGAGATGAAGATCGCCAATATTTTCGGCACGAAGGCAAGAGTCATTTCCTGGATCTGCGTAACGGCCTGCAGCAGCGAGATGATCACGCCGACCGCCAGGCCCACCAGCATGACCGGGCTGGAGACGACGATCAACGTGTAGATCGCGTCGCGGGCGACGTCGAGAACTTCGGGTCCGGTCATTAGATCGGCATCTTCATGATTTCGTCGTAGGCCGCGATGACCTTGTCGCGCACCGCGACGACGGCATCGACCGCAACCTCGGTCTCCGCCACGGCGGTGACGACGTCGACCATGTTGGATTTTCCGTTGGCCAAGGCCTGTGTTTGCGCATCGGATTTGCGGCCCGTCTCGACGACGGAGCCGATCGCGTCCTTGAGCAACGTAGCAAAATTGCCTCCGGGGTTTCCGGCGCCGGCGCCCGGCTGGTTGGCGAGTGCCTGCGACGGATCGGTAGCCAGACGCGCGATATTGGCGTAGGCGCTGGCGGCGGCGAGCGGTGAGGCCATGTCTTAATCCTTCAGGCTTTGAGGATGTCGAGGGTGCGCTGGATCATGCGCCGGGTAGCGCTGATGACGTTGATGTTGGCCTCGTATGAGCGCTGGGCCTCGCGCATGTCGGTCATTTCCATTAGCGGATTGACGTTGGGATATTTGACGTTGCCGTTCCTGTCGGCGGCGGGATGGCCCGGCTCATATTTCAGCCGGAAATCGGAATTGTCGGTGCGCGTTTTGCCGAGCTCGATCAGCTTCACGTCGAGCGTGCGATCGACTTCGGACTGGAACGTCGGAATCTTGCGTCGATATGGCTCGGCGCCGGGGCTGGACGGCGTTGAATCGGCATTGGCGATGTTCTCGGAAATGATGCGCATGCGGCCAGCTTGTGTGCGCAAGCCGCTTGCCGCGATCGCCATGGTCTTGAGGAAATCCACTTGAACGGTCTCCTTCGATTAAACGCGACGCGGTTGGGCGCGGCCCAACGAAGTCACCCGGTGCCCTTGCCGAGCGCGGTTTTCAGCAGGCCGAGGCTGCGGCTGTAGAGCGCGGTCACGGCCTGATAATCCATCTGATTCGCCGCAACTTTCATCATCTCTTGCTCGAGGTTCACGGCATTGCCGGTCGGCCGCACCTCGTAATTGCCGTCGTTTTTGGAGCGGAATGGCGTGTCGTTCTGGCCGATCCCGGCGATGTGGCCGCTTTCGGTGCGGGTGAGCGAGACGGTGAAGAGCGGTGGCGCGGCGCCTTGCACCGGCGCGTCGAATTTCAACGGCGCCAGGTCGCGCGAGCGGTAGCTGGGCGTGTCGGCATTGGCGACGTTTTCGGCGAGCACCGACTGGCGTTGCTGCGACCATTGCAGACGGGTTTTCAGCATCGACAGAATCGGAATGTCGCTGATCGCCATGGTTTGCCCTCGCCGGTGCCGTTCGCGGACGCGCCGCACTAGGCAGACTTTGCCGGGCGTATGGTTAATGGCTGGTAAAAAGATAGCGATGGAACGCCTGGCGGCGAGCGCCGTTTACCAAGCTCAAAACAGCGGAACCCCCAATGGGATGGCAAAAGGCCCAATATTTGTTAAGGCTCTGTTAGTAATCCGGGCGGCAAATTGTGCTTTACGGAATTAACCATTTGGGCGATTCCCGCCCGATGACCCGCCGCGCCAGCTACGGAGCGTTTTGATGTTCGAGCTGTTCGGCCCCGATATGCCCCTCGCCGCGAAGTTTTTCATCGCATTTGCGGTGGTCCTTGCGCTGATTGGCCTGACCGCGTGGCTGGTACGCCGTTTCGGCTCCAACCGACTTGGCGCCGGCGCACGCGGACGTCAGCCGCGGCTGGCGGTGATCGATGCGGCCACCGTCGACGGCCGCCGCCGCCTGGTGCTAATCCGCCGCGACAATGTCGAGCATCTTTTGATGATCGGCGGCCCTACCGACGTGGTGATCGAGCCCAATATCGTTCGCGCCACCGGTGCCCGCGAGATGGCGCGCGAGCCTGCGCGGCCCGAACCGGCGATGCGTGCGGCTCCGGCAACCGAAAGCTCCTGGCCGTTGCAGCCATCGAGCGAGCCGACGCCGATCCCGGCGCCGCGTCCCTATCGTTCATCCGCCACCGAGGAACCATGGCTTGCGCCAGAGCCGGGTGCGCGACCGCGCCCCGCCGACAGCCTCACCGGTCTTGCGGCCGAATTGTCGACACGCCTCAATCCGCTGGAGCCCCCCACAGCGCCGATCGCGCGCAGCGAACCGGCGCCGCGCCCGAGCGCCGCGCCTGTAATGCCGCCGCCGGCGCCCCCGGAGCCCGCTACCCCCGCGCAGACCGATCACAATCTGGCCGAGATGGCGCAACAGCTCGAAGCCGCATTGCGCCGCACACCGATGCCGGATAGCCGGCCCCCGGTGACCGACCCGCTGGCCGCATCGCTCACCAAGCCCGCGCCGGCGCGCGATTTCAAGCCGCGCGTCGAGCCAAAATTCGAGCCTAAGATCGAAACGAGGCTCGAGCCGGCCGCCACGTCTAAGACGAATTTCGACAATCTCGAAGAGGAGATGGCCAGCTTGCTGGGCCGTCCGCCAGGAAAGACGTGATAGGCATTTCCGACCGCCGTGTCCGTCTGTTGACGGTGGTGGTCGGAGTAGCCGGACTGATCGCAGCGGGCACGCAGCCTGCTAGCGCACAGGACATCAGCGTCAATTTCGCACAAGGCAGCGGACTGACCGAACGCGTGGTCCAACTGATTGCGCTGCTCACGGTGCTGTCGCTGGCGCCGTCGATCCTCATCATGATGACATCGTTCACCCGCATCGTGGTGGTGCTGTCGCTGCTGCGCACCGCACTCGGCACCGCCACCGCACCGCCCAATGCGGTGATCGTCTCGCTCGCGCTGTTCCTGACAGCGTTCGTGATGGGCCCGGCGCTGCAAAAGACCTACGAGACCGGCATCCGGCCGCTGGTCGCCAATGAGATCACCGCCGAGCAGGCCTTCGAGCGCGGGTCGATCCCGTTGCGCGCCTTCATGGAAAAGAATGTGCGCGACAAGGACCTCAAGCTGTTCGTCGACATGGCGAAGGAGCCCGAACCGGCCAAGCCCGAGGACATCTCGCTGCGCGTGCTGGTGCCGGCCTTCATGATCTCCGAGCTTAAGCGCGCCTTCGAGATCGGCTTTCTGCTGTTTCTACCGTTCCTGATCATCGATCTGGTGGTGGCCTCAGTGCTGATGTCGATGGGCATGATGATGCTGCCGCCAGTGGTGGTGTCACTGCCGTTCAAACTGATCTTCTTCGTGCTGGTGGACGGCTGGAGCCTGGTGGCCGGCTCGCTCATTCAGAGCTACGGCACTTAACTTAAAGCTCAACGCGCGCGCGGCGTCGGCGAAATCGACCCGGTCGGCGATTGATCTGGCTTGACCGGTGCGGCAGTTGGCGTTTTTGGCGGCGCGGCGGCGCCCGGTTTGGCCGGCGTATTGACCGCGGCTTTCTCAGGCGTTGCGGCTTGCGCCGCGGGTTCTTTCGTCTTTGCGGGCGCAGCCGGCGGCGCTGTCTTATTCGCGACGCCCGGCGAGATCGCCGCGGAATCCGGATAGCGCGTGCGCATGTCGCGCAGGAAGGTATCGAGCGAATCGACGCCGGCGATCTTCCTGGCGATCTCCTGGAAGTCCGCGCTGGCGGTTCCGATCGGCGCGCTCACCACATCGAAGGCGCCGCGGTCAGGAGTATCCGCCATCTTGGCGGCATATCGCTCGCGGAGCCGCGCCAGCCCAATCGGCTCGTCGCCAAGCGAATAGCCGATCGCGGCACGCAAGATATCGAACCGCTCCGTTTCACTCAGCGGCGTGAATTCGCGCCAGCGGTCGCCATAGAGAATTTCAATCTGCTCGGCCGCCGCGCGCCAGTGCCGCGCCGCCCACAGAATGTCGGAACGCAGGCGGATCGCCTCGTGGCTGCTGATATTGGCGATCAATTCCAGCGCTACATCATAGCGGCCGATATCAGACAGCGCGCGCGCCTCCAGTAACAGGCGCTCGTCGCGCAGCTCATTGGACAAATCCGCGGTGCGGGTAGTCTGCAACGTCGAAAGCGCGCGATCGGGCTTGCGGTTCATGAGATAGATAACCGCGAGCCTGCTCGCGACCTGTGCGCGCGCGGCGCCTTGCAGCCGGTGATCGACCTGGTGTTGGAGCAATTCGGCGGCCTGGTCGAGTAGATCGACTGACACCAGCCGGTCGGTAAGACGGCGGATCATCTCGTCGCCGCGCCGCCCGATCGGGGTGAGATCGCGGAAATCGTAGAACATGCCGAGCGCTTCGACCGGCGGCAGCGCGTCGGCCTTGCCGCCCAGGAACAAGTTGTCGAAGGTCACGGCCGCCTCGTCCTGGATTTTGCGCGTATAGTCGGAATTGGCATGCACGGTCAGCGCCACGCGCATGGTGTGAAGCGCGTCGCGGTAGCGGTTATCTAGCGTATAAAGATGCGCGAGCAGCGCCAGCCCTTCCGCCTCGGTCTCGTCGCCGCGCCAGACCGTGGTGAGCAATTCGAGCGCGTTGATCGCATCCTTGCGCGTCATCTCGTCGTTGGCGACCCGCAGCGCGATTTCGCGCAGCCGCCCAACTGCCGCGGCGCGCCGGTCGCGCGAGTCGGCGGCGGTGCGGTAATTGGCCAGCGCATCTTGTTTATGGCCCAGCGCCTCGTTCAGGCGGCCGGACAGCACGGCCATCGCGGGCTCCATCTCGGGTGGCACGCCGATGCTCTCGAACTCGTTGACGATACGATCGGCGCCGCCGAAATCGCGTACTTCGATGGCCGTCCGCAGCGCCTTGCTCAGCGCCATGCGCTGCAATTCGATCGGCAGTGCGGACACGGCTTTGTCGACGTCCTTGAACGCCGTATGCGCCTGCGGCCATTTGCTCTGGCCGGCATAGGCGATGGCGCGCCAGATCGGCGCATCGAGCTGATTGCCGACCCGCGGATTGGATAATTCCTTGAGCGCGTCATCCGGCCGGTCGAGCATGATGAGTGAAACCGCCTTGAGCACGTTGCCGGTGACGTCTTCTTTTGCATTCTTGTCGGACAGTGCAACGTCGAGCACCGCCTTGGCTTCGGATGACATTTCACGCGCGAGATAGAAGCGCGCGAGATTGAACCGCGCCTGTTTGCGCTTGCTCGCCGGCACCAGGGCGGCAAGCCGGATCAATTCGGCCTGCCGGGCGCCAAAATTGGCCTCGCGATCGTTGCTCCAGAGCTGGGTGTCGAAGCTCAAAGCGCCGAAATTGCTGGCCAGTTGCTCCTGTTGGCGGGTCGCGGTCGTTGACAGCGCGAGCCCGCCCGGTCGGCCGATCAGAATCTTGTCAACGGAGAGCTCCGTCGTCAGGTCGTCGGCAAGCGGCTGCAATACCACGCCGTGAATCGACGGTAGCGCGCGCAACTCGACGAAATTCTGGCCCTTTAGGAAACCGCGCGGCGGCCCGAGCGCGGTAATCACCATCAGCTGCTCGCCGCCGCGGTCGGTGAACATATGAAGCTTGCCTGGCTTATCGAACGGGATGGCGATGCTGGCGCGGTTTTTGCCGACGATATTGCGGGCGATGGCCAGCGGCTTGTTCGGCACCGTGACGGTATCGGCGATGGTGACGACCCAGCCCGGGCCGTCAGCCTCCAGGCTCACCAAACGCGGCCGCTCCAGCTTGATGCGCACGATCACTTCGCCGTCCGCACCGTGCGTGAGTACGGCGCTCTGGATGGCGTGACTGGGGTCATTGTCGAGGGCGCTGACGTCGATCTTGGCGGCGCTGTCGAACACCAGCCACAGCATGTCGGCACGGCTGAAGACGGCAGATGGAGTAGGAACGGCAAATGGGAATTCGGCGCGCAACAAATCGCCCGACCGGCGCAGCGCGGTGACGACTGCCGCATCCGGATTGGGTGCCGGCTGCTTGACGTCCGCCATTGCCGGCTTGGTGTCTTCTTTCGGCGCGGCGGGCTCAGCCACTTTCGACGCCGGCTTAGCGGGCGCGGATGGTACCGGCTCGGGCACTTCGGTCGCCTTTGGCGCGGTCGCAACCGGGGCGGCATCATCTTTTGACGGCGGCTCAGCCGCGGCATCCTTAGCTGGCACGGTCTCGGGCGGCGAGATGGCCGGAATGGCGGTAGCCGCGGCAACAGCTTGCTTGGGTGCGCCGCCCTCACCCGCCGCCTGCTTGGGCTCCCGCTTAGGCTTGGCGCCGTCATGCTCAACATCAACCACGATGCTGCGATCCTCGCGGAATGTCCGCACCTGCGGCGTACCGTTAAAGGCAAACGTGACGGAGGCGGAATCGTCCTCGACGTCGGTATCGATCGCTTGCAGCGTCGGCGGCAGCGCAGCCTTGGCGTCCGCCAGATCCCACTTGATCGCCTGATCGAAATCGAGCGTCAGCTTTCCGTCGTCGCGTTCGGGCACCACATTGGCCATTTCCGGCATCGTGAAGACGTAGCGCGTGAAAGTCGGCTGGACCGCGACCTTGACGCGGATTGCCTCCGGCTTCTTGGTTTTGGCGACAAACCGTTGCTGACGTAGTTGGCGCTCGGCTTCGAGCGCGCGGTGGGCGAGCTCCGCGACCACGTCTTGCGGCAGTCCGGGCATGACGCCGATCCAATTCGCGGGCAGCAGATCGACATAAAGCCGTTCGGCGACCGGGATGGAGTTCAGCTTTACTTGTTGCTTGAGCGCGATACGAATCGAACTGCCGTCGGGGTCGAGCCGCGCGGCGCTGATGATGTCCGGCGCGCTGGTATTGAGGCGATCGACCGTGATCGCGACCGGCTTCTTGAACGTCACCACGATAATCGGATAATTGAGCTCGATGCTGGCCGGCACTTCCTTTTCGAAGCGGAACGCCAAGCGCACAAAGCCGCCTTCGGCGATAACCTTAATGTCGCCCTTGATCGGCACATCGGCCTGCGCGCGGCCACCGAGTACCGGCGCGAGCAGCATCAACGCCATCGCCAGTGCGCGCCAGCCATGTCGCGGCCGCCGCGCGTTCGCACGCGCGCGGATATGCGCTGGGCTGAGTGGCGATGCCGTCATGCAGCCGTTCCAACCGGCGACAATGCCGGTCGCGACAGCCTAAAGTTCGGCGTTTAACGTCGCGTTAAGTATGGGCGCTTTAAGCGGCTTTAAATTCTGTTAAATAAGATTGATGTTTCAATAGCTTACATTACCTTTGCTGTTGTCCGGCGTTACATGCCTAAAGGCCCAATTTAGGCCTGAACGTTAGCGGTGCGTTAGTTGAGAGACGCAGCAAATGCCGAGACCACGACACGATGGTTCGCCCTCAGTAGCGCCGAACAAGCGCAAGCTGACCGACTTCTTTCTCAAGAAGAAGCCGCAGACGCGCAGCTTCGTTGTCTGGGATGATTATCAGCGTGGCTTAGCGGTCGCTATGCCGCCGACCGGGCGCAAGTCATGGAAATGCATCTACTCATTTCACGGCCGGCCACGGTGGCTTCACATCGGAGACGCTGCCGCGATTGACCTCTCTGACGCACGGAAACTCGCCAGTCGCGTCATGTTCGTGGTCGCCGAAGGCAAGGACCCGGCAGCCGAGCGTCCAGATTCTGGGCGGCCTTCGACACTGCAGGACTGGTGGAGAGCACAGCGCTCAAAATGATTTTGCTCACCGGCCAAAGGCCGGGAAAGGTTGCCCACATGCGATCGGGGTGTGCTGCGAACTCAGTCGGTGTGAGCCCGTTGAGGCTCGAGTGCGGTCGGTTGGTGTTGTAGTCAATCCTCCAATCTTCAATGATCGTCCTTGCCTCGTTGAGATTGCTGAACACGTGTTCGTTGAGTCGCTCGTCGCGCAAGCGGCCGTTGAAGCTCTCGATAAAGCCGCTTGTGATGTCGCACGCAACACAGGAGTAGCGAAAGGCGGCGTCTCCAACCGATTTTGTCGCATTTGCCAAGGATTGCGGCGCCGACGGATTCCGCTGCGAGCAGCCAGATGAGTTGCACCGGCGATCGAAGCGGCGGCGCTCCGTTCGCCGAATGCGGCTGGTCGAGGCGCTTGCCGCCAACGAGAAGCCAGCCAAGCTCGAGGAGGTGCAAGCGTGAGAGCGATCCGCTAGGTCAACAACAACCTACGAAAGTGCGTAAACGGTAGTGCTATAGTCTGGGACGATGCGGGCATTGCTCCTTGCCGACGTGCTAGCGAGATATACAAGAGAAAAATCACCGTATAAAAAGGCCCGCATGGGGGGATTTCGGCAATCGAGGCTAGGCGACGACTTGCTCGGGGGGCTTGTCTCCGTCTCCCTCGCGATCCCGCTCGCCATGGGCTACGGCATGTTTGCTTTCACCGCTCTCGGTGACAGCTATTTTGCCCATGGTGCGCTCGCCGGCCTCTATGCCGCGATTGTGGTCGGGGTCGTCTGCGTCGTACTGGGCGATCGCACGACGACGGTTTACGCGCCGCGCGTGACCACGACGTTTCTGCTCGGCGCGTTGCTGTACCACCTGGTGCATTCCGACGCGGAAGTCCTGCGCGGCGGCAATGTACACCTCATTGTCCTTGCCTTCTTTTCGATCGTTCTTCTCGGCGGCGCATTCCAAGCGCTATTCGGCCTGGTTCGGCTTGGTTCGTTGATCCGATTTACACCGCGTCCGGTCATGGCCGGTCTGCAAAATGCGGCAGCCGCACTTCTCTTTCTCGTGCAGTTGGGAAACGTGTGCGGTTTCGATCGCAACATCCCATTCAAGGCGGTCTTTGCACACTTGGCTGAGGCAAAGCCTCTCAGTCTGGCCGTAGCCCTCGTGACGTTCGCCGTGATGTGGAAGTCGCGCCTCATCACGACTAAAATTCCCCCGCTGCTGGTCGGCCTCGGCATCGGCACCGTGCTGTATTTTGTTCTCCTCCTGGCGGGTTTCGGCGCGCAACTCGGTCCTGTGATAGGCCTTCCAGTCGCGGTGGAGAGCCCAACACCTTATCGGGCCATTGGCGATCTGACTCACCTTGGCGACTTGACCGAACTTTTGCCGTTCATCGTCAGCAGCGCTTTTGCGCTTGCGCTCGTCGCCGCAATCGATGCGCTGCTTTGCGCCAACCTCGTCACCCCGGCGGGCGCGAAAAAAGCCGACGGCGACCGGCTCCTCATGCGCCTCGGCGCCGGGAATATGCTGTCAGCCTGTTTCGGCGGAATCACGAGTGGCATCAACATCGGGCCGAGCCTCGCCAGCCGCGCCTTCGGCGCAAAAACCTCGTTTTCGGTCCTGATCAACGCGGCGATTTTGCTTCTAATGAGCAGCGCCCTGTTCCCGGTTGTCAGCTACATGCCCCGCGTCGTGCTTTCGGCCACGATCATGGTCATCGCCATCCAGCACATCGACCCCTGGTCGATCGATCTCGTTCGCCGCATACGCGCCAGCGCATCGCGTCAGCGTGGCTTGATGCTGCTCGATCTTTTGGTGGTGGCGGTCGTGGCCGTTCTCTCCGTCGCCCTCAACATTGTGCTCGCCATCTTCCTTGGCATTGTCATCGCGATCGCGCTGTTCATCGTGCGCATGAGCCGTTCGAACGTCCGCCGGCGGTACACTTGCGAGAAAATCCATTCACGCAAGGCGCGGACGCCAGAACAGACGGCGTTACTCGAGAAGCGGGGCGGGGAAATTCTGGTGCTCGAGCTCCAGGGCGTGCTGTTTTTCGGCAGCGCGGAGATGCTCAGCGACGACATAGAGCGCGCGCCCGCCGCGACGGCGCGCACGGTTATCCTCGACCTGCGGCGTGTGACCGAAATCGATGCGACCGGCGCTCGAATATTGGCTGATATTCAAGCCTCACTCGCGCGCCAAGATCGGCACCTTGCGCTGGCGCTCGCCAAAAATAGCGAGACTGCCGCGCGGCTGTCCGAGGCCGGCATTGTTGAGGCAATCGGCGCCGGGTGCGTGTTCGAGGACATCGATCGGGCCATGGAGTGGGCCGAGGATGAGTTGACCCGGGCCGACGACGACGATACCGAAGGCGAAGAGATCCCGCTCGTCCGCGTCGACCTGCTGTCGTCGTTGAGCGCCGCGGAACTCGAGATCATAGGACGCCACACGCGGCGCGAAACCTTTCCCGGCAGCAAAATCATTTTCCGTGAAGGCGATCCGGGCAATGCGCTTTTTATCGTCACCAAGGGCCGCGCCAGCGCCTATCTCAGTCAGGCCAACGGCGGCGATATACGCCTCGCGACATTCGCGCCGGGCACCATATTCGGCGAACTCGCCATTCTCGACGCTGGACCGCGCTCCGCCTCCATCGTCGCCGATGACGATGTCGTATGCTACGCGCTCAGCGACCAGAAATTCGCCGAACTTTCGAAAGAGGCGCCTGCCGTCGCCATCAAGCTGCTGTCGGGTCTCGGCCGCGAGCTCAGCCGAAGGCTTCGCCGCGCCAATCAGACCATTCACCAGCTGGAAACCTGAGTTTTGCATCCGCAAAGCTCCGCTCGGCTATCCCCAGGATGACCCCGAGACAATTTGGCACATGGAGTGGTAAGATTGATCCGGCAGTTTCACGATTGTGGGCCCAAACCGATGATGACCCGCTTCTTTTTCGCGCTGACCCTTGTTCTGATGACCTTCATCGTCGTGCCTCACGCGCTCGCGCAATCGACCTTTGACGGCGACCAGCCCGGTTACGTTCCGAAAGAGGATGAGGAGCAGCTCGATCCGAAATGGCAGAAAACGGTGGTGTTCTATCGCACCACCGAGGCGCCGGGTACGATCATCGTCAACACCAACGAGCGCTTTCTCTATGTCGTTCAGGGCGGCGGGCGCGCCTTGCGTTATGGCATCGGCGTCGGCCGCGACGGCTTCCAATGGCGAGGCCTGGTCAAAGTGACGCGCAAGCAGGAATGGCCCGACTGGACGCCGCCGCCGGAAATGATCCAGCGGCAGCCTTATCTGCCGCGCTTCATGGCGGGCGGTCCCGGCAACCCGCTCGGGGCGCGCGCGCTCTATCTCGGCAATACGGTTTATCGTATCCATGGCACCAATCAGCCGCAGACGATCGGCACGGAAGTCTCGTCGGGCTGCTTCCGTCTGACCAACCCGGATGTGACCGATCTTTACGACCGCGTTCCGGTCGGCACCAAGGTGATCGTGCAACAGCAGCCTAATATTTGATCGGCTCCCGGGGGTGCCTGTGGCGAAGCTAAGCAAGTCTTTTGGATGGAATTTTCGCACCGGCCTGTTGATCGGCTGTGCGATCGCGGCTGCGGTTGCCGCGGCCGCCTTCGCCTATGATCGCTACGACACCAAGACCTTGAAGCGGACCGTACGCCGCGATGCGGTTTATTGCGGGGTCAATACAGGGCTTCCCGGCTTCTCGGCGCAGGACGACAAGGGCGTGTGGTCGGGTTTTGATGTCGACTTCTGCCGCGCCATTGCCGCCGCGATTTTTGACGACCCGAAGAAAGTGAAATTCGTTCCGCTCGACGCAAAAGAACGCTTCGCCGAGCTTGCCAAGCGCAAGGTGGACGTTCTGGCGCGCAACTCGACCTGGACCATGTCGCGCGAGACCGAATACGCGCTGCACTTCGCGGCGGTGTCCTATTACGATGGCCAGGGCTTTATGGTGCCGCGCGCGCGCAGCAAGACGTCGGCGCTCGAACTCGATGGCAGCACTGTGTGCGTGCAGGGCGAAACCACCACAGTGCTTAACCTCGCCGACTACTTCCGCGCCAACAACATGAAATATCAGGAAAAGCGGCTTCGCACCGTCGACGAGGTCTTCAACGCCTATGTCGCGGGGCAGTGCGACACGTTGACTGCGGACATTTCGCAGCTTTACGCGCTGCGGCTGAAGCTGCCCAAACCCGCCGACCACGTCATCCTGGCGGATGTCATTTCCAAGGAACCGCTGGCGCCGGTGGTACGGCAAAAGGACGATGACTGGCTGCTGCTGGTGAAGTGGACGCTGTTTGCCATGATCAATGCCGAGGAGCTCGGCATCACCTCCAAGAACATCGACGAGACGATGAAATCCAAGAAACCCGAAGTGATGCGCTTTGTCGGAAACGACGGCGACTATGGCGCCGACCTGGACCTGCCCAAGGACTGGGCGGTGCGCATTATCCGTCGTGTCGGCAATTACGGCGAGGTCTACCAGCGCAATGTCGGCAGCGGCTCCAAGCTCGGCATCCCGCGCGGATTGAACGCGCTGTGGACCGCGGGCGGCATTCTTTACGCTCCGCCCATTCGCTAGCGCAGCCGCGACGGCGTAATGACAATAGTGCCGACAATCAGTGGCAACGCGACCCGAGACATCCCAGCCCCTCTTTATTGGCTACAAAAAAAATATCCAGAATATGGGCCAGTGCGACAGTCCTTTCCGCTGCGATGATGGTAACGGCTGGCGATCGGATAAAAAACCATGCGCGAACTGAGGTCATTTCTGGCGCAGGGTGGAGCCCTCACCAGGGGCAAGTCGGTTTTCGACCCTAGCGGGCGTACCAGTCGCGCCGACCAATGTCCGTTTGAGCACCCGGCATAAGACTGACAAAACGCAAGCCCGCACAGGCGGTGGGCCTCAGCGTTGTAAGAGCCCTATGGCGCGGTTTGTGTAGCTCAGTCTTTCGGCCATGACTTCGACCACGAAGGTCAATAGAGCTTGGCCGAGAGAGGGATTTTCGGTGCGGATATTCTCGAACGCAGTGGCGCTGAGCATGTACAATACGCTGGCAACTTCGGCCTGCAGTGTCGCACTGCGCGGCCGCGACGTGATCAGCCCCATTTCGCCAATTGTGGTGTGCCGCCCGAGGCTGCGCACGCGCACCGAGCGTCCATCATCGAGATTGACGATGACATCAACTCTTCCCTCAAGAATGAAGTGCATGGAATCGGCTTGCTCGCCCTGCCGGGCGACTATGTCGCCAGGGGCCAATTCGAGACGCTCGCATTGCTCGACCACACAGTCAGCATATTCCGTGCTTCCAAGTGCGTCGGCCAGCCACTCGCGTATCGATGGGACATCGCCATCGTCCGTCCGGTGTGCTTGAATGATAGCATTCTCACAGGATTCAAGCGCCTGATCGAGGTTCAATCCGATTATCGTGTTGCTAGAGATGATCTGCATGGCACGAAAAGCCGCAGTCAACTCGGATGAAAGATTGACGAGCACCAACTGAGCGCCACATTTATCCGCAACCTGTTTGATTTGCGTGAAACTGTGGGCAGCCGACGAATCAATGCCTATCACTGAGCGGAAGTCGAATAGCAGAAAGCGGCACTCAGGGCGATCGGCTAGTAGCACCTTGACCTTCTGATAAATCTGATTTGCAGAGCCGAAAAACAGATAATTCTGCAAGTTCAATCCGTGCAGCTCCCGGCCATGCTGAGCGAGCAATGCAAGTTCCTTGTGTTCGCGATCGAGCGTGCTTCGGTATTCAGTTCCGTCGAAGCCGAATTTGATCGCACTGACCTGACTGACGCTAAACGCGAACGTCGAGCAACTGATAACTATGCCGACAAGGATGCCCGCAATGAAACCCCATTTTACGATTATCAGCGCAATGAGCAGGAGTGAAAGATACTCTATGCGCGACAGCTGGCGCGATGACGATACCAGCCAGCGATAAAGCAAATCGATTCCAAGAGTTAGCAATAGTCCACCGACAACGCATTTCGGTATGTAGTCGAGGAACCTCGTATTGATCGCCAGCATCGCAACGGAAGAGGCAGCGACGCAGACGGTTGGAATTCGACTGTTGCCGGACAGTTTGAATGCAAGCGTCGATCGGCTCATCGGCACGCCGATAACGTAGCCGCCAAGCGCAGCCGACACCAAATTCGCAATTCCCACCGTGGCCAGTTCCCGATCAAAATCGGCCTCGCGTTTCGTCATTACTTCAAAGCCCGCCGCATTGAGCAGCATGCTCACGGCCGCAACAAACATCACTGTCAGAAAATCCGCGGTCATCTCCGGCAACAAATGCCACGGAAAATTTCGCCACTCATTCAAGTCCCATGGGGGTGAGAACGTGACCGACGACGACATTCGAAACATCCAACCATCGGCCTGCGCTCGGACGTTCGAAATGCCGAAAAACTCCAGACCGACATAGACTGCGGCGGCGCACAACAGGAGCTGAACCGGCTGGGCAAATGGCCCCTTGAAGCGGAGTCTGGCCAAAATGAGCACTGCAGCGACGGCGGCGCCGGCAGCGCACTTTGCCAGCGTCAATGGATCGAGGAAGGCTTCAATACCCGCCAATTCGACGCGACGGCCCGTTATCACTTGCATCGCACCGGCGGCGATCAACCAACCTGCGGCGCCAAGAAAGCCGCCAATAACGGGGAATGGTATGAAGCGAACCGCACGCCCAGCGCGCGCGATTCCGAGTCCAAAAAGGGCAAACCCCGAAAGGGCGGCGCATAGCGATATAACGATCAAGGCCGGCCCGAGTAAATGTTCGCCGGCACCTTCGGCTGCGAGACGAGTGACGAAGGATGCTACGATCGTCGCCGTAATGGCGGTCGTTGATACGTCGGGTGAAGCCAGAGCGAATGGCAGCGAACTCCGTAACGCCATGACACTTCCGCCGACCGCCGTCGCAATCAAGGCGGCCGCTAAGCCGTAAGCGAGCCACTGCGAAAGCGGACCGGAAAATACGAGAGCGGCGTAAGACAGGTTAAAGATAAAAGAGACGATGGCGCAAATTGTACCTGCAACCAATTCTCGAAACCAAACGTCGGGCCCTCCCCACTTTGGCCGAACGTCGCCGTCGACATTTATCCCCGGCATTCCCCACCCTCAGATTTAAAAAATATTTCCCGCCGTTCCGCCAACAAACCGAATTGAGCAATGGCTTAACCGATGGTTCGCTTTGCAAGCATCTTACGCAGCGTCAATACCGTCAACTGAATTATGCGAGGTGCCTGCGATAGAGCCCTCGGTCAGGCGGCCGGACGGTTGAAATCCAAACTCAAAATTCTTGAGTAGTCCGTCGAATACTCTTGCGGCTGGTAAATCGCGTAAGCGGGCTCTGGTGAGAGCTATCATGCCATTAAACCGACGATTGCCGACGCGTGCTTTAATAGGACCTACCCGATCGTCGCTTCGGAAAAGGCGAGCTGACACAACAAACCGGCGCGATCAACGACAGAGCCAGTAACTTCGGCGCCATATATGCCCGGTCCGCCGATAATTGCCCAGTTTGCCGTGCAACATCTTTTTCCTTTTGGCGGCATTATATTCGGTTTTGGATACAGCCATGCATCCCCAGAGGATTTGTTCGGCGCGCGCCACAGAAGGAAAAAATGCGGTTAGCGTGACAACGATTGCTGCGGTGCGACAGCCGATTGCAATACGCGCACTCATTTTTCCCGGTTTCATCAGCCACCCCATTTCCCGACCAAGCGGTCTTGGCGCGCCGGCGGCTGAGCAGATTACTGCATTGAGTCGGGCGCATCTAGGTGGCGAGGCAACGAGCCAAACGCGCGCCGTACCAACCCCATACAGCATCACTGCGCATTTTTTGCAGTGGCACCCTGAAACTTCAACTCATGCTGTTCGATAAAGCTTTCAAGCCGCGCATTGTTTTGGAGGAGGCGCTCGCTCGAAAGACGGAGAAAATAGTATGCGAAGTCGGGATACGCATAATATACCTCAAGCAGCCGATCATAAGTGATAGTCAACACTGCTCCGTCCTCGATACATTCAACGGTTTGCGTCCGTACGTTTTTGGGTGCGAGAAAGCCCAGTTCTCCCACCAGCCGCCCCGGCGGAAGTTCGATACCAATTTCAGTCACCAGAAACATTCCCGTGGTGATAAGAAACATTTCATCGGCCGGTTGCCCTTTCCGAAACAACACATCCCTCTTGCGGTAGAGGCGCCGTTCCATAAAGGGCTTGAGCCAGTCCGCCGACAATTCCCCTTCGACCGCCACCCGTGCTTTCTTTACGAGTTTCTGAATTTGAAAAAGCCGAAAAATATTGATGGGCAGCAAAAGAAAATACATTAGAAATGTAGCGACCGCACCTCCAAGTGCACCGTAAGCCATAAAGAAGAATGCGCTGATGATGCCGAAAACACGCAACGGCACCATCGTGCGCATCAAAAATGTAGCTGCATAAAAGCCCGCACCGACCAAAGCGCACATATTCGAAATATTGATATTGGCTAACGTGATCTCAATAAGCCGTTGCCAAAGTTCGTGCCAAGTAATGTTGCTGGGATCAAGATGAAGTTGGGTCAACAGATTTTGGATGGTTAGGTGCTGTACGGCGCGGTCCAGAAAGGTCTGCGTTGCAGACATATCCATAGCCCCATTGCAAAAACTATTTGCCGGCGACTGACATTGGACGCCGATTTTTATTCATTCTACCAAACGCGTCCGACGCAGTGCCGTTCGCTTAGCCACAATCCGAGTTCTCAGTGGCAAATTCGATGTTCCGGACGCCCGTGACTCGCTGTAAGTTTTTATTGCAGTTCCGGGCGATTGTGAAGGCTTGCGGTTGCTTATGCCGGCGGCTGGAGCGCGATTATCCGATCGGCTCGCCAAGTGGCCCCGATACGTCGACGTTTGCAGAGCCCATCCGACGACGCTGGGCCTCAGCTTCAACTGCCTGCGCGAGATCCGGATGATGCGCGGTGAAAGCATGAAAGTCGGAGACGTCCAGAATTAGCAGCGTGGAGGGTACAGTCGTCACAACCGTTGCAGTGCGCGGACCCCCTCCAAGCAACGCCATTTCGCCGAAAAAAGATCCTGAGCCGAGACGAACGGGACGCGGCTCCAGCTTCACCTCGACCTCGCCCGAAGCGATAAAGTACATACAATCGCCGGGCCGTCCACGTCTCACCACAATGGTCCTCTCGCCCACGTCCAGCCGTCGCAGCATGCGCGTAAGTTCGACGATCGCGGTCGGATAGAGACTTCGAAAGAACGGTACACCCGTCACAAGATCCCAGGCTCGAATGAAATTACGGCGCCTGTGTTCAGCGGCAAAGCCGTTGGCAAGAATGCCGGTCCAGAGTCCGAACACGCCGAGCCCGCAAATCATCACGGAGGCTGCGATCAGACGGCCAAGAAACGTTTCGGGCACCGCATCGCCATAGCCGGTGGTCGTCAGCGTCGTTACTGCCCACCAAATCGACAGCGGCAAGCTGCCAAACTTCTCCGGCTGATACACGCGCTCGAGGACGTGCACCGCCACGGCAGCCAGTAGCAGAACGATCAAGAATATGACGAACACGCTCAGCAGGGCTCTTGATTCCAACGCGATGACGCGCCACAGCAGCTCCAACCCGGGGACGGATGTCGCGAGCTTGAGCAGCCAGAGCGACGCCAGCATCCACGCGGTTTCGGACGGAACGCCGGCAAGCAAAGCGAGCGGAACCGGCAGCACCGCCAAAACATCGATCACGCCGCCTGCCGAAAGCAGATAAATCGAACGGGGCTCCGATCTCGTCCAGATCCTCGCTGCCAGCTCAATACCGAAGAACCCGAGGCAGCACCAAAGGCCGATCGTCAGCCAAGTGCGGAGCTCTGGGTGAACGTCGGGGACGGTTATCGCGCACATCGCCGCAAGCCCGGCTGCCAGCACGCAATAATGCAAAGCCCAGTAACCGCGTCTTCCAATGAACTCGGCGAGAGAAGCTAAATCTTCAATGCGATGCTTTGGCATAATGACCGATTGAAGTTGGCTCAATTGGCGTTCGCTCTCTGTAACGCGCAAACGGCGTCGCAGTTATACATAATTTAGCGCTCACAACCGTCTCAATTCGCCGAAACCGCCGCATATAAAATTATCTGGCCGCGCGGGTAAACCGCCTATTTTTGTAACCGCCGGTGCGTGCGGCAGACTACGCGCGATCCTGCGCCCGCGGATGTCGGCTACTTATTGCCGCCGCCGAACAGGATACGTTGCGGATTCTTCGTCAGATCGGTCACCGCTTTGTCGATATTGATAATGGCTCGATGCGCATCACCACCGACAGTATTGATTTGCTTGGTTGCGGCGTCCGTCATTTTGTTGACGCCGCTGGTGATTTCTTCGGTGCGCTTTTCGAGCTGACCGGCGAGATCACGGATCGATGCCGTAGCTTGTTTCGTGTTATTGACGACATCGTCGATACCGTCGGCGTTGCGCGACAGCGCCGCGGTGAAGACAGCCAGATCCTGGATCGACTTATGCAGCGATTCCCTGTTTTCGGCGATGACCGCGTTGGCATTGTTCAGCGCTTCATGGACGGCTCGCATCAAATCTTGGCTGGCGTTCAGGTCGGCGTTCAAGGTGGGCGGCTCGCCTTCCTCTCGTTCGATCAGCGGCGTCGTCGCCGATACGCCTTTGAGCGACACCGAAGCGACGCCCGTCAGTCCGGCGAATTCCAGGCCGACGCGTGTGTCCGAGCGGATCGGCGTCGCCTTGTTGACTTGCAGCGTGGCCGTCACTTGCGACGGCTTGTCGGGGGTGAGTTGAAGGTCGGTCACCTCGCCGACGCGAATGCCATTGAACAGCACCGGTGCCCCGCGGCGCAGCCCGGATACCGAAGTGTCGAAGATGACCCGGTAGACTACGCTTTGTTTCTTGCCGGAGGTGTGATGGATCCAGAACACGAAGCCGAACGCGGCAGCGACGACGGCGACTGTGAACAGCCCGATCAGAACGTAATTCGCCTTGCGCTCCATCACTCAACTCCGCTGTTAATCTCTACCACCGCTTGCCGGCCGGCGCGCCCTCGCGCACCGTGGAAATAGGCGCGCAGCCATGGGTGCTGCGAGGCGAGCATGGTTTCCATCGTGCCCGCTTCGCCGATCTTACCCGCGCTCAGTACCGCGATCCGGTCACAAATTGTGTGCAGGCTGTCTAGGTCGTGCGTGACCATGAAAACCGCCATATTCGACGTTCGTTGCAGCGTCAGAATGAGCTGATCGAAGTCGCCGGCGCTGATCGGGTCGAGGCCGGATGTCGGTTCATCCAGGAACAAAATTTCGGGGTCGAGCGCCAGCGCCCGGGCCAGCGCGACGCGTTTGATCATGCCGCCCGAAAGCTCCGACGGATATTTCCGATATACGTCCGGCTTTAGGCCGACCATTTCCAGCTTGGTAATCGCCATCTCGGTCATCAGGCGACCTGAAAGGTCGAGATATTCATTGATCGGAAACTCGATGTTTTGGCCGGCGGTCAGCGAGGAGAACAACGCGCCTTGCTGGAACAGGATGCCCCAGCGCCGCTCGATCGCCTGGCGCTGATCCTCGTCGGCCTGGTCGAGATCGACATCGAGAACCTCGATGCGTCCCTGCTGCTTTGGCAGCAATCCGATGATCGTCCGCAACAGGACCGACTTGCCCGCGCCGGAGGCGCCGACGAAGCCGAGGATCTCGCCGTGGAACACGTCGAGATTGACCCCGTTGAGGATCCGATGCCCTTTCAGATCCACAACCACATCGCGCACGCGAATGACGGGTTCTGTCCGACCGGTCGCCATTGGCTACATTCCGATCGAGGCGAAGAACATGGCGAAGACGCCGTCGAGCACGATAACGAGAAAGATCGATTTGACCACCGAGTTGGTTGTTTGCTCGCCGAGCGACTCGGCGCTGCCTTGAACCTGCAGCCCTTCGACACAGGCGACGACGCCGATCACCAGGGCCATGAACGGAGCCTTGAGCATCCCGACTTCGAACGTCTCGATCGAGATCGCCTCGCGCAGCCTCGATAGAAATACGGCCGGCTCGATACCTCCGTAAGCCCAGGACACCACCCCGCCACCATAAAGGGCAGCCATTGAGCCGAGGAAGGTCAGGATCGGCACCGCGATGACAAGCGCGACGATGCGCGGCAGGATCAGCACTTCGACGGGGTCGAAGCCCATCGTGCGCAAGGCGTCGACTTCCTCGCGCATCTTCATCGCGCCAAGTTCGGCGGTGTAGGAGCTGCCGGACCGGCCCGCCACCATAATGCACACGATCAGCACGCCGACTTCGCGCAGCACCAGCACGCCGACCATGTCGATGACGTAGATGTCGGCGCCGAATTTGCGGAAGTGGAAGATGCCTTGCTGAGCGAGGATAGCGCCGATCAGGACGGTGATCAGCAGAACGATCGGTACGGCCTGCCATCCGACGCGCTCGAGATGATTGATCATCGAGGTGAGGCGGAAGGTCCAGGGTCGCAACGCCACCCGCTTCAGCGCAACCATCAACGCCCCGACCATCTGCGCCTGGACGACCAGGTCGGCGCCGACCCCCGCCATGGCGCGGCCGATTCTCTCCAAGCTCGTGACGATGGCATTCGCCGCCGGCGGCTCGGGCGTCAAAACATGGGTCCCGGCATGGACCTTGTCGAACAGGCCGCGATAATCGTCGCGCAGGCCGGTCAGCCTGATTTGGCACCCCTGGCTGCTCCAGGTTCGCATGGCGCGTTCCAACAGCCATGCCCCGAAGGTGTCGAGCTGGTCGATCCGCGCGACATCGATAGCGACGCTGCGCACTTGCGTGCCTGCGCGCGTCACAGCGTCAACTTGCGGCTCGATCGCGTTCGCAAACTCGGCCGTCCACGAGCCAGCAGCGGCAAGATCGAGGCCGCCGCCGCGCGATTGGCCACTGACCAAGGTCCCTGCCGTCACGATGCCTCCTTTGTCGAGGCGGGAGCGCGCCAGGTGCTTTTGCAGAGCATGCTTGCGACCCGCAATAATCAGCAGACCGCAACAAGCGACGAGCCGCGACAAAGAAGTCGATGGAATCGCTGCCGTGGGGGCGCGCGGTCTGGCGCCTCCGGCAAAAATTAACAAATTGTTAAGGTTTCTTGAACGCCGTTCGGTCGTTAAGGTTAATTGATCGTTGGAACTCGGGTGTTCAGTCCAGGACTATCGGATCCCATAGCGCACGAAATCTTCGCTTATCTTCGCCTGTATCGTCTTGGCTGCCGCAATATCGGCGTTGGCGCCAGTCGCATCGCCCTTTTTTCGCTTGGCAAGTCCGCGGCCGTAGAGGGCGCTCGCCAACTTAGGTTCGAAATGAAGCGCAGCGTTGTAATCGTCGATCGATGAATTAAGTTGGTCCATCTTCAGATAGATGAACCCTCGTGAATCATGGGTCGCAGCGTCATCCGGCTCGAACTGAATCGCCCTGTTGCAGTCGGCCAACGCTAACTGCAAATCGCCGAGAACGGCGCGAGTCCAACAGCGTCCTTTCCATGCGGTATTCAAATCCGGCTTAAGACGAAGCGTCTCGTCGTAGTCGCGGGCCGCGCGCGCAAAATCGTTTTGTCTTTGATAGATTTCCGCACGGTTGGCGAAGGCCGAAGCATAGTCGGGATCGAGCTTGATCGCTTCATCCAGATCTCTAAGCGCGCGGTCGTAGTCGCCTTTCTTCAACTCGGCGACGCCGCGATTGTTGAACGGCTTGGCGTAGGTGGCTTTATTTTTGATCGACTGATCGTAGTCCAGAATGGCGAGATCGTAATCGCCCCTGGCCGTATAGGCATCGCCGCGGTTGTTGTAAGCGATCGCCAAGCCTTCGGCCAACAGATCGCCTGAGTTGATGAGTGCGGTACAACTGCGAATTTGTGGCTCGGGCGACCTTCGATCCACGCCGTTGCATAAATCCATATTCTTGAGGTCACTTTTGCCCGTAGGGGCTTGCGGGAGCGCCGCCGACCCGGTCAACAGCACGGCCAGCACAATTGTCACGCTGCCAGCGATGCTCCGTCCTACACGCAACTCCATGTCCATGGTCCTGACTTTGAAATCAAGAATTGCAACCGGCGTTTTCTACAAAAGCCGGCGCGCACCGGGGAGCCGACGCTTTCAAGCGTTCGTATCATAAGCGGTATGCGCCAAGCGCGAAAGCGCTAGCAACCCCGACAGATATCGAGGTTCGGCTTTTTTTCTTGTATCGCAGGCGCAGGGGCTGCGAGCTTGTCTGTAACGCTGGCTTTGCCCGCTTCGATCAGCGTCGAAAACTTGACGGTCCCGTCATCCGATATTTCGACGTGCGGCGTAGTGCCACGAATGCCCATGGTGGCGACCGGGGTATCGATCTTCATGTCGCCGGTTTTCGCAACTTTACCCGCCACGAACGTGAACGTTCCCTTGGTCAGGCTGAAAAAGGTCGAGTTGGACTTTCCGTTCGGGTCGTACACGAAATCGTTCAGCACCATGCGGGCGTCGCTCGACAGGTTGAACGCGGTGCCGTCGGCAAACGTAATGTCGATCTTGCCGTCGGCCCCCGTCTGCACGATGTCGCCGAGGTAGACGGCGTCGCCGGCCTTGGTTTGCGCAGCTTGATTGCCGGCATTGGCTTGCAGGACCACCGCGTTGACGTGCTCGATCGTGACCGAGCCAACGGCGGTCACGACTTTTCCGATGGGCTTGGCTGTGCCCGCCTGGACGGGAGGGACCGGGTTCTGCGCGCGAGCCAACTGCGCCGTGGCGCCGCCTAGCGCGAGCGCCGCCACAAACAAGGTGATGATACGTGTCTGCATCGCCCCTTCGGCTCGCCGGCATACGTCCATATTGGCTTGAGTAACATCAATATGTTTGCCCATCAACCGCAGCGGCTTGGCCTGCCTTAACGGCAACTTGTCCTCGCCGTAACTGCCGGGGGCAATATCGGGCAGGTCAGATGGAGCGTGCGAGCGTTAAGACACTCAAAATACACGAAGAACCGCGATTTTACCGCTTTTTATCCTTAACCTTTGATTAAATAGCATAAAATGGTACTTTTGCCGCCGGTCGAAAAGCCGGCGCTTGGCGCCAAAATCGAGGGGTAACGTCGCGTGGCGGGTACTTTCGGCGAGACTTCCGGCGCCCCGCATAGGGCGTCACGCCCGATGCATTGGCCGGCGGGCGGGCCAGCTCAGGCTATCGGCCATATTACGGCATTACGCGGGTCTGCCATCCTCACCCAAGCCGGCGGGACCGTCGTTCAAATCAAGGTCGGCGACCTGGTCCGACAGGGCGATGTGATCGAGACCGCCGCCAATAGCCAGGTCGGAATTTACTTTTTCGACGGCAGCGCATTCAACCTGTCCGGCGATTCACGCATGGCATTGAACGAATTTGCCTGCGACCGCGATCAAATCTTGCAGTCCGCGCAGTTCGCCATCACGCGGGGCAGCTTCGCGTTCCAGACCGGGCAAAGAACGGAATCCGGTTATTTCAATATCGAGACACCTGCTGCAACCATTCGCACCCGCGCGCGCGCCGGCGGGATTGGGACGCTGTCGCTCGCGGCGTTGACTTTCGCCGTGCTCGACGAAGTTCGCGCGCAAAATACAAACGCCAGCGGCACGACATTTTTGCAGAGCTTGGACTCAAAGGGCGCCGCTATTTTGGACGACGGCCTACTGACCTACAAACACCTGCACCACGGCATTTTCGAAATCATCACTCATGGGCCGAAGCCGCAACACTGGTTGGCCGACAACCCCGGCGAAACAATCGTCATCAATGCATTAGGCAGCGCGTCGACGATTGCCAATACTCCGGCCCAAATGGACGCGCTCCAACTTGCTCAACAGGACGCGCTGACGACGTTCGTCGCCGGGCAACTCCACCCCACGGCGACCGGGTCGAACGGATCGGGCGGGCCTCCCATTTTCATTCCACCGCCGCTGCCGATTAATTTTGTGCCGCCGCCGAATAACCAGAGTGAACCACCAAATCACGGCGACTTGAATGCGCCGCCGGTTATTCCTCAAGGTCCGACCGGTCCCTTTTTCGCGGTTGCTGCTCCGACAATTCAGATCGTCACGCCGGTCGTCGGCGGTCCGGCGCTGCCGAGCAGCACGCTGAACCTCAACGAGGCCAACGCGGGAATCGACATCACCGGCACGACGTCGGGAGTCGAGAACGGCCAAACCGTGACCGTGACGTTCGTTAACAGATCGAACGTTGTGGTGGAAACTCTGTTTGCGACGGTCATCGACAACGCATGGACGCTGTCCGTCACCTCGGCGCAGGCCAAAGCCCTGAGCGACGGCATTTACACCGTAACGGCCAATGTCTCGAACGCGGAAGGCATTGCGGCGCCGCCGGCTTCGCAATTGCTGACCGTTGACGAGACGACGCCGACGGTGGCTATTTCGATCGACCACAACGACGTCAATCTGGCGCATAACACGGCCCTCGTGACCTTCAGCTTCAGCGAGGCGCCGAACAATTTCGACCTTGCCGACACCACCGCAGTTGGCGGCGCGCTGAGCAATCTGCAGATGGTCGACGCGACGCACTACACCGCGACCTTCACCGCCAATCCCGGCACCGAGACCGACGCGGCTTCCGTGGCGGTGACCGCGGGCAGCTGGAGCGAAGACAACGGCAATCCGGGCAACGGCAACAGCATCACCTTCACGGTCGACACGGTGGTGCCGGCGGTGTCGCCGGTGGCCGTGTCCGGAACCGAAGGTACGCCGATTGCGCTCGATCTCGGCGTCACCGGCGGACCCGGCAACAGCCTGCAGTCGCTGGTGCTGAGCGCAATCCCGATCGGCGCCGTGCTGAGCGACGGCAGCCATTTTTTCCTGGGGCTACCCGGCCATACGTCGGTCGACGTCGCGAATTGGGACCTGTCGCAACTCACGATCACGACGTTCAAAGACGCCAATTTCGCGCTGACGGTGACTGCAACGCAGCAGAACGCCGATGGCAGCAGCGCCACGGCGAGCGGAACCGAAGTGGTGACGGTCGATCCGTTGGCGCCGGTCGTTTTGCCGCTTGCCGTGTCGGAAACGGAAGCTCAGCCGATTACACTGCACCCGGGGATTTCTCCGGTTGGGCTATTCGGCGACAACAACAGTCTTTATTCGGTGACAATCAGCGACATTCCAAACGGAGCGACGCTGAGCAATAGCCATGGCGACACGCTGACGAGCTCGGGCGGCAGCATTACCTTCGACGCGCTAGAGCTTGCCGGCGGCGTTCTCAGCGGCTTGAAGATCACGCCTGTAAACGACGTCAACTTCACGCTGACCATTTCGGCGCAAGAGCAGGACGCGCAGGGCGATCTCGGCAACATTACCACCGCCACGGAGAAGGTGACGGTCAATCCGTTGGGACCGACCGTGACATGGGGCGCCGCGGCGTCGGGGACGGAAGGCACGGCGATCGCGTTGGGCACGCTGGCCGACACGGTGAACAGCCTCGCCGGCGACAGCAACAGCCTGCAGTCGCTGATCGTCAGCGCAATTCCGGTCGGCGACACCTTGTCGGACGGCCATGGCCACAGCTTCACGGCGACCGGCGGCCTCACCGCGACCGACGTCAAGGGCTGGACGCTGTCGAGCCTGACAGTGACCACGGTGAACGACGTCAACTTCACGCTGAGGGCGACCGCGACGGTGGTGGACGTCGATGGCAACACGAGCACGGCTCAAGCGACCGAGCAGGTGACGGTCAATCCGCCGGCGCCGACGCTGGCCTGGAGCGCGGCGGCGCCGGGAACGGAAGGCACGCCGATCGCGCTGGGCACGCTGGCCGACACGGTCAATGGCCTCGCCGGCGACAGCAACAGCCTGCAGTCGCTGGTCGTGAGCGCAATCCCGGTTGGCGACACGTTGTCGGACGGCCACGGCCGCAGCTTCACGGCGACCAGCGGCCTCACCGCGACCGACGTCAAGGGCTGGACGCTATCGAGCCTGACAATCACGACCGCGAGCGACGCCAACTTCACGCTGGCGGCGACCGCGACGGTGGTGGACGTTAACGGCAACACGAATACCGCTCAGGCGACCGAGCAGGTGACGGTCAATCCGCTGGCGCCGACGGTGAAGGCCTCGACCAGCATCGCGCCGGAGGGCGCGCCGCATACGCTGCAAATCACGATCACCGATCAGGACACGGACGTACAACTGACGTCGCTTTTGATCGGCGCGATCCCCAAGAACGTTACCATCAGCGACGGCACCCATGATTTCACGGCCACCAGCGTCAATCAGCAGGTTGATGTTCACACCTGGAATCTCGATATGCTGACCGTTACGTCAAGCAGCGACGACGGTTTCACGCTGACCGTGGCGGCCACGGTGGCCGATGCGGACGGCAACACCAGTTCAGCGCAGACGACGACAGCAGTTGTCATCCAGCCGCTGGCGCCCGTCGTCACCGTTTCGCCGGCGACCGGCTTTGCCGGTGACCCAATCGCCCTGTCGATTTCTGCGTCCGCGTCGGACCCCCTCGACCACGATGCGTCGATCACGTCATTGGTGATCAGCGGCATTCCAGTCGGCGACACCATCAGCAATGGACACAGCCACACATTCACGGCGACAGCGGTCCATACTTCGGTTGATGTTGACGGCTGGAGTCATCTTTCGGATCTGACGATCACGGCGGCTGGCGATGCCTATTCCGTCGAGAATATAGCGTTGATGGTCACGGCAACGTCCGGCGACGATGGCGCCTTTACGACGGGCAGTCCCGTCGAACTGGACGTCACGGTCAACCCGGCTCCGTTCACCCTCACCACCGGCACGGATCATGTGTCGTTTGTAAACGGTACAACCGAGGTGTTCGGCACCCAGGCAACCTTGACGAACGGCGATATAATCGCCGGCGGCAACGGCGGCGACACGCTGTTTCTCGACGTCACCGGGGCCAATACGTTCCACCCGACTTACAGCTTCACATTCGGCGACGGTTCCCATTCGGATGTTGGCCTTACCAATTTCGAGGATCTCACGATAACGGGGGCGGGACATGACAGCGGGTTCAAGTCGGACAATGTCAATCTAACGTTTGATTCACATTTCAACGATAACGGGATCTTGACCGTGGATGCCTCGGCGCTGACGAATCTGAATTCATTGACGATCGATGCCAGCGCCGTCACATCCGGATCGTTCAATTTCATCGGCAACGCGCACGCCGACACGATCAAAGGCGGCGCGGGCAACGATACGATGACTGGCGGCGGCGGCGGCGACACATTGACGGGCGGCGGCGGCAGCGACACGTTCGTTTTCGCAGCCCCCAGCGATTCGCATCCGGGCGCCGGCAATTTCGATACCATTACCGATTTCACGCATAATTCGGATCATCTCGATCTTGCGGCCATCAACGGGCTGAACAGCAATGTTCAAAGCGTCACCGTCAACTTCCCCCCGCTTACTTCAGCGCCAAGCTCCATAGCCGCGCACACCATCGATATCCTGACCAGCGGGGGTAATACCGTCATCTACGCCAATGCCAGCGGCTCGTCCCAAACTCTCGGCAATGCCAGCATAGAGATTCATCTCACGAACGTGACGAACGTCACACCGTCGGATTTCATTCTTCATCATTAACCGGCGAGAAAACAGCGCGGTTGTCGGCAATGACCTGAATTAACCCTTGGCACCACCCTGGAACGACAAATTACGGGTGATGTGCCATTATCATAAGGGGCGATTAAACTTGGTCGTTGGTTGCCCTGCAATGCGACTAGCACTGTGAGATATTGCTGGTGCCAACTGATGCAGCGTAGCGATTCGCGAACCAATTACCCCCCGACCGGCTCGGAGTTGTCGGCGGCGATGGCGTCGTGCCGCGGCGCCTTCTTGGGCACCGCATTGATCAGCGGCATGAGCAATATTCTGACGCTCGCCGGCGCGATGTTCATGCTGGAAGTCTACGATCGCGTGCTGCCGAGCCGCAGCATGCCGACGCTCGTCGGCCTGGTGGTTCTGGTCGGCGGGCTGTTCACCGCGCTCGGCCTGCTCGATGCCATCCGTGGGCGAATCCTGGCGCGCATCGGCGGCATGATCGACGAAGCGCTGAGCGGACGGGTGTACGAGACGCTGGTGCGGATGCCGCTGCTGATCGGCAACCGCAGCGAGGGCCTCCTGCCGTTACGAGACCTCGATGCCATCAGGTCTTACCTTTCCGGCCTCGGCCCGGTCGCTTTGTTCGATTTGCCCTGGATCCCGCTCTATCTCGTGATCTGCTTTGCCTTCCATCCCTTGATCGGGTTTACCGCACTTGCCGGTGCAATCATCCTCATCGGGCTGACCGTCCTGACAGAGGTGCTCGTGCGCGCCCCGACGAAAGCGGCAACCGAGGCCGCCATCTCCCGCAACGGATTGGCCGAAACGAGCCGGCGCAACGCCGAGGCGCTCACGGCCATGGGAATGGTCGGCCGTATTGCAGAGCGATGGAGCGAGGCAAACGGCCAGTATATGCGCAGTCAGCGGCGAGCGAGCGACGTCGGCGGTGGCCTTGGTGCCATCTCCAAAGTGCTTCGCATGATGCTGCAGTCGGGAGTTTTGGCGGTCGGCGCCTATCTGGTGATCCACCAGGAGGCGACCGCCGGCATCATCATCGCGGGGTCGATCCTGAGCGCGCGGGCATTGGCACCCGTCGATCTCGCCATTGCTCATTCGAAAGGATTCGTCTCGGCCCGGCAGAGCTGGCAGCGGCTGAACCGCCTGCTGTCGACGTTGCCCGTGCCGGCGGCGCGAATGGAGTTGGAGCCGCCCACACACCGTCTGGCGGTCGAGAACGTCAGTGTTGTGCCGCCCGGCGCGCAAAAGCTGGTCGTCCAGGATGTCCGATTCAAGGTCGAGGCCGGCCAAGGTCTCGGCATCATCGGGCCCAGCGGCTCCGGCAAGTCGTCACTGGCGCGGCTTATCGTCGGCGTCTGGCATCCCGCACGCGGCGGGGTCACCCTCGATGGCGCCACGCTTGACCAGTGGTCGCCGGAGACGCTTGGCCGCCACATCGGCTACCTGCCGCAAGATGTGGAACTGATGGCCGGCACAGTGGCGCAAAACATTGCCCGGTTCGAGCCCAAGCCCGACGCCAAAGCCGTGATTGCCGCAGCCACGGAAGTCGGCATTCATGACCTGATCGTCACGCTGCCACAGGGTTACGATACGCCGATCGGCGAGCAGGGTACTTCGCTTTCCGCCGGGCAAGCGCAGCGGATCGCGCTCGCCCGCGCGGTCTACGGCAATCCCTTTCTGGTCGTTCTCGATGAGCCAAATTCCAACCTCGACTCCGAGGGCGACGAAGCATTGACTCGGGCAATTCTCGGAGTACGCGAGCGTAAAGGCATTGTCATCGTCGTCACGCACCGCCCGAGCGCCATCGCTGGCGTCGATCAGGTCATGGTCATGAGCAAGGGCCAGATGCAGATGTTCGGTCCAAAGGAAGAAGTCCTGTCCAAAGTTCTGCAACGTCCGGCGCCGTCGCCGCGTTCGCTAAAGGTTGTTCCGGAAAGCGGGAGCGCCGGATGATAACAAAAATTAAAATCCCTCCGACAAAGATCTGGATCTTCGATCAGACCAGGGTAGCGGCGGCCGAGCCGAAGGACCAAAGCTCGCTGGCGTCGATCCGTAGCAATCTTGTTGCCGGCCTCGTGGTCGTGCTGGTCCTCGGCGGCGGTGTCGGCGGCTGGGCCGCCAGAGCCCAGCTATCCGGCGCGCTCATCGCGCAAGGTTCGGTCGTAGTCGATTCGAATGTGAAGAAAGTGCAGCATCCCACCGGCGGTATCGTCGGCGAGTTGCTCGTTCATGACGGCGACTATGTCAAGGCTGGAGATATCCTTGTCCGGCTAGATGAAACGGTACTGCGGGCCAACCTTGCAATAGTTACCAAGGGCCTCAATGATTTCGCAGCGCGTAAAGCTAGACTCGAAGCCGAGCGCGACGGTGCCGACTCAATAACGTTCCCACCCGATCTGCTCGGAAAGACCGGCGATCCAGATGCAATGTCGGCCGTAGCGGGCGCGCGCAATCTATTTCAATTGCGGCGCAAAGCCCGACTTGGACAGAAGGAGCAACTTGAGAAACGGGTTGGGCAACTGGACGATGAAATCCTCGGTCTTGAGGCGCAACAAGCCGCCAAAACTCAGGAAGTCGTATTGATCCGGCGCGAGCTGGTCGGCGTACGCGAACTTTATGCGAAAAACCTTGTGCCACTGTCGCGGCTCACTCAACTGGAACGGGAGGCCACACGGATCGATGGTGAACGCGCGCAACTTGTTGCCTCAGTGGCGCAGGCGCAAGGCAAGATCGGGGAAACCCGCTTGCAGATCATCCAAATAGATCGCGATCTCGGCTCCGAGGTGGCTAAAGATTTGTCTGACATTGAAGCCAAGATGGGCGAATTCGTCGAGCGAAAGGTAACAGCTGAGGATCAGTTGAAGCGAACCGTTATTCGAGCGCCGCAAGCGGGCACCGTATTCCAATCGTCAGTTCATACTCTCGGTGGCGTAATTACGGCGGGCGATCCGATCATGCTGATCGTTCCAAACTCTGACAACCTTCAGGTCGAAGCGAAAATTAACCCGCAGGATATTGATCAGGTAAAGATTGGCCAGCCCGCCGTTTTGCGTTTTTCGGCCTTCAATATCCGCACCACGCCTGAAATAAACGGGCAAGTGACGCGCGTCTCGGCTGACACGACGACCGAGCAACGCACCGGCCAGAGTTATTACACAATCCGCGTTTCGTTACCGCCGCATGAGGTAGATCGCCTCGGCGAGGTCAAATTGTTACCAGGGATGCCCGTAGAGGTGTTCGTCCAGACCGGCGAACGGACGGTCATCTCTTATTTGATGAAACCGTTCTACGACCAGTACATGAGGGCATTTCGCGAAAAGTAGGCCGTTCTGCCCGACGCAAAACCCTACCGGATCGTCCAAAGAAAACCAATCTTCCGTTGCCGAACAGGCCGCACTGACGAACACTAAAGGTCGTAATGGACGTTTCTGCCTAATTTGCCACTTGAGATGAACATGTTTGTCCGCCTGGCGCAAGGTTTTGGCGTTGGCCGTTTGGTCTGCCTGCTCTTGCTAGCTGCGCTCGTCGCGATCCGCATCTGGGATCCGTCGGTGCTCGAAGCGGTGCGCGCACGCACGTTCGATTTTTATCAGATGGTCCACCCTCGAAACGCCGAACTGCGGCCGGCCGTCGTCGTCGATATCGACGAGCAAAGCCTGAACACCTACGGCCAATGGCCCTGGCCCCGCACGCTTATCGCCGACGTGATCACCAAGCTGACAAAGCTTGGCAGCGCCGCGATCGCTTTCGATATCATCTTTGCCGAGCCGGACCGCATGTCTCCGAGCGTCGCCGCGCGAAGTTTTCGCAATCTGGATGACCAGACCCGTGCGCAACTCGAAAAATTGCCGAGTAACGACGATGTATTCGCCGACGCCATCCGCCGCTCGCGTGTCGTGCTAGGCGAGTCGGGCTATTATCAGAAAACCGTGCAAGCCGGGCCGCCACCGGTGACCTCCGGCTTTGCGACGCTCGGTCCCGACCCGAGCCCTTACCTCATCACCTTTCCCGGCATCATTCGCAACATTCCGGTTCTTGAACGGGCCGCTGCTGGGCATGGCCTTTTTACGATCCGCCCGGAGCTCGACGGAATTCAGCGCCGGGTACCCATGGTCATGAAGGTGAACGGCGCGATCGAGTCGGCATTGACGCTTGAAATGCTGCGCGTCGCCACCCAGGCCGGTGCGATCAGGCTCAAGACGGATGCGGCCGGCATCGTCAGCGTCGCCATCCCCGGTCTCGAAATACCAACCGACCGCAACGGCCAGCTATGGGTTTATTTCGCTCCCCACGACACCGCCCGATACATCTCGGTCAGGGACCTGCTGGAAGGCCGCGTCGCCGCCGACCGGGTAGCCGGCAAACTGGTCCTGATCGGCACGTCGGCGGTCGGCTTGCGCGACGTAAAAACAACCCCGGTCGATCCGGCAATGTCTGGCGTCGAAGTGCATGCTCAGGTGCTGGAAAACATCCTGTCCAATTCCACCCTCACCTATCCGAACTACGCGATCGCCGTCGAACTTGCGGTTGCCGTCTTTATAAGCATCACCATCATCGCACTCGGGCCTATTCTCGGCGCCTCGATGATGCTCGTCGTCGGCGCCGCCATGGCCACGATAATGGGCGCCAGTTCCTGGTACTTCTTCACTCAGCAGCGAATTCTGCTCGATGCCACCTTTCCGCTTTTATCAACTTTCGTCATCTATCTCGCGCTGATTTTTATCAATTATTTCCGCGAGCAGGTTCAGCGTCGCCGCATCCGTTCAGCCTTCGGTCAGTATTTGGCCCCTTCGCTGGTCGAGCAACTCGCCCATTCACACGAATCGCTGACACTCGGCGGCGAGGATCGCAATATGACAATCCTGTTCAGCGACGTCCGGGGCTTCACCACGATTTCGGAAATCTACAAGGACGATCCACAAGGTCTGACGACGCTGATGAACAATTTTCTCACGCCGATGACCAATGCGATCATCGAACACAACGGCACGATCGACAAATATATCGGCGATGCGATCATGGCGTTTTGGAACGCTCCACTGCACGACGCCCAGCACGAGATAAATGCCTGTGAAGCGGCAATGGAAATGCTCAGCCGCGTGGAGGCTTTAAATCGCCAGCGCCAGCAGCAGGCGAATGAATCAGGCCAGCGCTTCCTTCCGATCAACGTCGGCATAGGCCTTAATACGGGACGGTGCGTCGTCGGCAATATGGGTTCTGATCTGCGTTTCAACTACTCGGTGCTGGGCGATTCAGTCAATCTGGCGTCGCGGTTGGAAGGCCAATCAAAATCCTACGGCGTTCCCATCATCATCGGCTCGAAAACGGCAGAAGCTGTACGCCAAGTTTTTGCGGTGCTGGAGCTTGATTTCATCACAGTGAAAGGAAAGACAGAGCCGGAGACCGTCTATACTATTCTCGGACGCCAGGAAGTCGCCCTCAGCCAGCATTTTGAGCGGCTGCACCGCGCTTTTAGCGAGATGCTTGCCCGTTATCGCCAGCGCGACTTTAGCGGAGCCGAAGAGGCTATTGGACGCTGCCGTGAAGCGGTCAATGGCTTCAACCTCAATCCCTTGTTTGATCTTTATGCCGAGCGCATACGCAATTTTAAAGAAAATCCACCGCCGCCGAACTGGAGTGGAGCCATCGCGCTAGATTCCAAGTAGCACCACAAGAGCCCCCACGGGCCGGCCGCCCGATATGGTTAAAGCATTCCTTGACAACGCCGACGACGCAAAATCACTTAATTGATACTAATTTATTCAGAGTTGATTCACGGCGATCGCCCAAAAAGACCCGTTTTGCCGCCGACGTAAACCGCATGGAATTTCTTGACCGCTAAACGTTCCGCAAATTCGGAAATGGGATCGGCGATGCCGACCGACATTTTCGAAAACGGGGCGTTCAATCATGTCCGTTTTTGCCAAGGCGGCACGAATCTGCCTCCTCGTCACGGCAGTCTTTTCCGCAAGCACGTTCGCCGACGAGCATCGCGGCGAATTGTCCCTGAGCGCCGACGGCGTCAGTGACGGCATCACCGTCGCCGAGGCGACGTTCGACAATGAATTGGATGTTCGGGCTTTGCCGGGTTTGCCCGCGGCCCGTGTCGAAAGCCCGGTTGAGAAACCGATCGCCATCGAACCTCCGTCGATTTGGCAGCGAGCCGTCGCAGCCAAACTAACCGAAACCTCGGCCAAATGGACCGAACTCCAAGGCCGCATCCGCGCTGAAAAAGAGACGCTCGCGGCGTGCCGTTCCGGCGGTGCCTGTCCGACGGTTGCGCGGCGCTTTCTGGCGATCGTCGACCATGCCCGGCCACGCCAGGGCCGCGCCCGCTTAGGCGAGATCAACCGCGCCATCAATCTGAGCATCAGGCCGATGAGCGACTGGGATCAGTACGGCGTCGAAGATTTCTGGTCGTCGCCGCTTGCGACGCTGAGCCATGGGGCGGGCGATTGCAAGGACTACGCAATTGCAAAATATGTCGCACTGCAGGAAGCGGGTGTTGCCGCGGACGACCTGCGGCTGGAAATCGTCCGCGACGTCGAACATCGGGTGACTCACGCCGTGGTTGCCGCGCGTTACGACAATACCTGGTGGATACTCGACAACCGCACGCTGATCATGGTGACGGCCGACGACGACCGAAACTACGAGCCGCTTTTCGCGTTGAACGAGGGGGGCGTCAGCGCGGTCGCAGGCAAAGCCGCGTTCCGCGAGGCGGTTGCCAATTCATTCGATATCTCGTCGAATCTCGCCGCGGTCGGTCATCCGCAAAAGGGCGATTAGTGCGCACGGCCTGGTTTGGCCCGGCGTTGTCGAATTCGCCGTTTGATGTCGCGCCGCGACAAATTCCCGTCCGCGTTCACAAATCGATGATCTGGCCTTCGCGCGCCGCGATGGTACCGGGCCGCGCGTCGTTTGCTTCCGCGGCAAGCGAATCCATAAAGTCGTCGTCATGCGACGGATCGTGGTGAAACAGGCAAAGCTGCTTGGCGCCGGCTTCGTCTGCCAGGCGCACGCCGCGCGCCCACGTCGAATGGCCCCATCCGGCGCGCGAGGCGATTTCGCTTTCCGTGAACGTCGCGTCGTAGACGACGAGGTCCGCCCCCCTGGCGAGCGCCACCAGCTCGCGGTCGTGCTTGCCGGGAAATCCTTCGGTATCGCTCACCAGCGCGAACGTGCGCCCGCCATATTCGAGCCGATAACCGCTGGCGCCGTCCGGGTGGTCGAGCGCCGCGGTTTGGATCGTCACGCCGTCGTGCGGACGCAAGACATCGCCCGATTTGAAGTCGTGAAACTCGATCGCTGCCTTGAATATTTCGACTTCGACCGGAAACAGCGGTGAGCTCATCAACCGGCGCATGACCTGTTCGACGCTACTGGAAGGCAGGAGATTTGGCGCCCAAACCCGGATCTTATAGCCCTCGGAAAAAAAAGGAGCGAAAAACGGCAAGCCACCCACATGATCGAGATGACAATGGGTCAGGAAAATATCGACTATGCGAATCTTTGTGTTTTTGATCAGCGCATTGCCGAACGCCCGCAATCCAGTACCGGCATCGAATACAAGGACGTGATCGCCGCAGCGCACTTCAATGCACGGGGTATTGCCGCCGTAACGGATGGTTTCCGCTCCGGGGCAGGCAATGCTGCCGCGGACTCCCCAGAATCTAATTCGCATCGAGACCTTTTGCATTTCTGTCCTTCGCCACGACCGGCGGCTCAGCTACGCTAATGGACTGAATATTGCCCCGCCAGTATTATCGCATCTAGATGACAGGCGAGACACGAACGGCTCTTAAGCGGCGCCGGCTTGCAAGAGCCGCTTGTTGTTTTCCAGCAGGCGCTTGATGATCAGCTGCATAACGGCAAACCCAAACGATTTGTCTTGGAAGAAAAGCTGCTTGGCCTTGCTCTCCGACAACTCGTAGAGACTGCAGTTCGTACGGCACACGATTGTCGCGGTGCGCTCCTGATCGCGGGCAAAGACGCCGATTTCTCCAAGAAACGTTCCGGGCAATAGCGTCTTGGCAAGATCGGTGATTTCGAGCTCGCCATCTTGCAAGTAGTAAAGCCGATCTGCCTTCTCGCCTTTGCGGGTAACAATTTCGCCGGTGGAGAGACACCGCTTCGTCATGTACGGGAGCAAGCTCTGAATTGGTAAGTCTTCTTGATGAGCATCACGGACGTCGCGGACCAAACGCTGAAACTGCACAAGCCGCAGCAGATTGACCGGAAATAACACGGCATGAAGGATAAGTACGAGATGGTCGATAACACCATATGAAAAGAACAGGACATTGCTGACGAGTGCGGCAATGCGCAAGGGAACCATGGTGCTCATACAAAATGTTGCGATAACGGTCACGGAGGCTGCGTATCCCAGAGCTTCGACCCAGGACATTTGATCTCCTTACTGCCGGAAATGCCCGGTTAAAGTCTCCTACGAGGGGGCGGTCGTGGTCAATGTCACCGAAGAAATTGCACTATTGTTGCGAGTATATAAGGCTATACGTAGTCGGCTTGGATATGATCTTGCCGAATCGTTCGTTAGGATCGGTATGATCGCCGCCTTTGGACGAGAGGCTTTGGTCGGCGTCTGTTGCAAATTGGAGGCTTCCTTTCGTTAATAGACCTTGCTAATTGTCCTTAAGCGTGTGGGGCGTAACTGAGAATACGACAGCGCGATATTCGTTGGCTAAGCGGACTTGTGGCCGCTTCAGTCGCATGGACGGCGCTGCCGCTGATGGCGTCACCGGCACGCAGCGAAACGCTCGAATCCGCGCTGATGCACGCCTATCAAAACAATCCATCGCTCAATTCGCAGCGGGCCGCAACGCGGGCGATCGACGAAGGTTTGCCGCAGGCGTTGTCCGGCTACCAGCCGAGGGTCGCGGTGACCGCGATCGGCGGCGAGTAGACGTCGTCGTCGACGCAAAAGTCTACGACCGTTACGCCCGGCACGTCGCCCTACAATACGCTGAGCGGCTACAACTCGCCTGTCCAAGTCGGCGGCACCATTACCCAGACGATTTTCAATGGCTTTCAGACCGCCAACAAGACCCGCCAAGCCGAGAGCGCCGTGCTGGCGCAGCGCGCGACGTTACGCACGACCGAACAATTCGTGCTGCTCAGCGCGGCGAGAGAAGCGCGAGCCCGTGAGCGACATCGACACTGCAGTGGTGGATAGTCTGAAAGTGCTTGATCCCAAACGGCCGATTAGAGAAGCGGACATCTCGACCCAGAGACACCACGCTTAGGTCTTGCTGCAAGGCCGAAAACCACGAATAGTTGCGTCAGAACGTCGCATCTAATGCGCGCGGTCATACAATGAATAGAGCCATAGAGGACATCATGCCCGGGATCCCTGACACCACCCTCTTTCAGAAAATGCTCGCTGCCCTTCCGCTCGTAACCTACCGGGCCGGCGATACGGTGTTCACCGCCGGCTCGAGGACTGGTCTTCTGCTGATCCTAGAAAAAGGCTCGGTCGCAGTCGTTAAGGACGCAACTGAGATTGCCAAGGTGACAGAGTCTGGTGCCGTTTTCGGCGAACTTTCCGTGTTGCTAGATAAACCGCACACAGCAGACGTGCGTGCTTTGGAATCTTCAGAGTTTCGCGTTGCCAGCGCCGACACTCTGCTCGTGCAAAATCCTATCGCCCTCTTTTATATCGCAACCGTCTTGGCGCGGCGTCTCGACGTCGCCAATCAGGTCCTCATTGAATTGAAGAGCCAACTGAAGACCAACCAGCCCCACAGCGAGATCAAAAGGACGATTGAGAATATGGAAGAATTGCTGAGTGTCAGTGGGGCCAGTCTGGCCTATGCGGGTTATCCATATGATCCATTTAAATGAGACGTCAGCGCTTTCGGCACTGTGACGTTCGGAAACCGCCGTTGATCGGCCCGCGGGCCCAATGAGCGCGAGCCTATACTATGGGTTGTGACTGCAATAGCGCGAGGCAGCGGCGCCAAAACCGATAACGCCGCGTTAACCGTGAGTATTTGCGATCGCATATATCATGCGCTCAGCCGCCGTTCGGCTTGCCTTCGATCTTCGGCAACTGGTCGGGTTTCTGCGACTTTCCGTCGCTGCGGCGGGCGAGTTCGACGGTGAGCCGCTCGGCCGCCTCCGGCGGCATCTGCGCCATGATTTCCGACATTTTGGCCGGTTTGATCTGGGTTGCGACCTCGACCAGAATCTTCATGTCAAGACGCTCAAAGATGCGCGCGGCGTCCTTCGCTTTCATGTTTTCATACATCGTGACGATGCTTTTGAAGCGCTGCGCGTCTTCCTTGTCGCGAGTGCCTATGGTGGTGTTGACGCGCGCCTCGACGTCCTTGATCTCGGCGACCTTGGCTTCCAGACGTTTTTCAGTGGCCTTGAGCAGGCTCTCGCGCATTTCCAGTTCGCGGCCGCGGGTGTCGAGTTCCTTGCGGCGCTCTTGCAGGCGCTCGAGGATGGCGCGTTCGCCGGCCGAGGCCAGATGCCCGGATTCCATCGGCACCGCGACGTTGCCGACCTCCAGCTTGGTCGGTTCCGGCGGCTTGTCGCTCACCCCGGGTGCCGGGCCGCTCGGCTTGTCCTCATGGCCGACCGAGCCGGTGATATCACCGTTGTTGTCGCCAAAATTGAACATCTGCTTTGCCCAGGATTGCTGGGACGCTGGCGCGGCCGATGCTGGCTGCGCGGGTTGCTCGTCGGCGACGACGATCTTGGGATAATCGGGCACGCTCTCGCGCGTCGTGGCTTGCATGCGGTTCTTGTCGAGACCTTGCAGCCGTTCGGCCAGCGTATAGCCGCCGTCGAAAACCAGCCCCGACACTTTGAGCGCGAACAGGCAGATGGTCGCCAGCAAGACCAGCGGGATCAGTCGAAAATCGCGCCCCCGGCGGATCATGCAGCAAGGCCACGCAACCGCGCATGCGCGCGTTCGGCAAAGGCTTGCGCCGCGGAGGCAATTGCCTTGGCGTCGGGAACATTGGCTGGCTCATTGGCCGGCCGCGCGGCGCCGGTGATGCGGATCAGCCGCGCCATCAGCTCCTCGCCGCTGGTGAGCTGGCGCTCGAGGTCAACGGAGAAGATCTCGACCCGTTGCAAGCGCTGGCCCAGGCTCTGCTCGCCTTCGCGCATGGTCGATTTCAGGCCCCCGATGGCGCGCTCGGCGATTTCGGTGGCGGTGATCAACTCGGAAATGGTCGCGCGCAGGGTCTGCTCATCGGCCTTGAGCAGGCGAAGCTGCTTGTTGAGCCGGACGCAATACAAAATCGTGAGCAGCAGCAGGACCGAGACCATGGTCTCGACCAGAAAGCCATAATGGTAGCTCACGGCGTCTCCATTCGATTGGTGGACTCGTCCGCTTTCTCGAACATGGCAAACGTGGTCCGCGGTTTGCGTAATGCTTTGGCGACCCGCACCGCGACACGGTCACCGACTTTGCCCATGCGGCCTTCGGTCAGCGCGACCTCGCCGCAGCGCACCGTCACCAGCGCGTCCGGCTTGAGCTCGAGAGCGAGCGTGTCGCCAACATTCAGGTTCATCATCCGGCGGAGCGGCAGCCGCGCTTCATAGAGCACGGCGTCGACGGCGATTTGCGCCTGGCCTATTTCGGTAGCGAGATGACCTTCCCAGATCGGATCGCGGCCGAACTTCTCGCCCATGAACATCTGCAGAAGCGTGGCGCGGATCGGCTCGATCGTCGCGTAAGGCAGCAGCAACTCGATATTGCCACCGCGGTCTTCCATATCGATGCGCAGCCGTACCAAAATGGCGGCATTGGCCGGGCGCGAGATCGCTGCAAAACGCGGATTGGTTTCCAACCGATCGACGTTGAATTTGACCGGCGACAGCGGCTTGAAGGCGAGCTCGGCATCCGCCAGCACCACGTCGATCATGCGTTTGACCAAATTGGTCTCGATGGTGGTGTAAGGCCGGCCTTCGACGCGCACCGTGTTCTGCCCGCGACGGCCGCCAAGCAGCACATCGATGATCGAATAGATCAGGCTGGAATTGACGGTGGCGAGGCCGAAATTGTCCCATTCCTCGGCCTTGAACACCGCCAGGATCGCCGGCAGCGGGATCGAATTGAGATAGTCGCCGAAGCGCACCGAGGTAATGCGGTCGAGCGAAACTTCCACGTTGTCGGAGGTGAAATTGCGCAAGCTCGTCGTCATCAACCGCACCAGGCGGTCGAACACGATCTCGAGCATCGGCAGGCGTTCGTAGGACACCATCCCCGAGTCGATGATGGCGCGGATGCCGGAATTGTCGCTCAGCGAAACATCGGTCAGGCTGAAACCGAGCATGCTGTCGATTTCATCCTGATTGAGGATGCGCTCGGCGCCGCCGCCCTTGGCGGCCTGGGTCCCATCGTTGTTTTCTTCCACCATCGCCGCCCATTGCGCGGTGGCTTCGTCGCTACCCGGCGTCGCAATAGGTCCGGAGGATGCCACCACCGGCGCAGCGGCCTCTTCCTCCATCGCCACGTCCCATTCTTTGGCGAGCGCGTCTTGGTCGATTTTCTCTTTGTCCGCCATGGGCTAGATCATCGTCCTTGTTCCGGTGAGATGAGCGGTCACTGGACGACGATCTCCTTGAACAAAACGGCGGTGATGCGGTTAGGCGAGACTGCGGCATTGACCCGGCGGGTCAATTCTTCTTTGAGCCGATAGAGACCGGCTGAGCCATCGAGATCGGTCGGCCGCAGTTCGCGCAAATAAGTTTGGAAGGCGTCCATGACTCGCGGCATCAGCGGCTGGATCTGGGCCACCACCTCGGGATCGGGCACTTCGAGCACGATCTTCACCTTGAGATATTGCGTGCGCTCGCTGGCGGGATTCGACAAATTGACCAGCACGTCGGGCAAATCGACGAACAGCGTGGGCTTGGCGGCTTCATGCACCGGCTTTTCGTGAGCACTGAAGAAGTAGAAATAAGCGCCACCTCCGCCGCCGCCGACCACCAGTAGACCGGCCGCCACGATGATCATCACCTTGAGCGACGGCAGTTTCAATTTCAGTTTGAATTTTGACTTTGGCGCTGCCGGGTCGTCGCCGTCTTCCGGCTCGTCCTCGACCTCAGCTTCCACTTGTTTCGCTTTGGCTGCCATGATGACCCCGATCGCAACAGAAGAACCAGCGCGCGGCGTTCCGAGCGAAACGCTGCGGATGCGCGCCCCCGCGCTCCCCTTGCGATTGAAGGTAGGTCGGTATGGTTAACAGATGCTTTCCTGGGCCTCCCGGCCGGTATCTTTTGCCGGGTCATACCGCCAAAACGGCCGTTTTTGCCTCGGCCAGCACTGGGTAGCTTTCACCTAAAGCGCTGAATTTGCACATCTTTACGACTTGGCACGGCGGCTGCAAAGAACTGGCCAGTCGCCGGCTTGGGAGAGCTTGCGGCGTTCGTTCGGCACGGTTGGCCTCGGGAGGGCGCGCCTTGCCGCACTAGAAGGGGAAAATACCGATGCAGAATGCCGTTCTCGTCGGACTATCGCGCCAAGTCGCGCTCGCGCGCGAGCTTGACGTGGTCGCCAACAACATCGCGAACCTCAACACCTCCGGCTACAAAGCCGACGGCTCGCTGTTCGAGGAATTTCTGTCCACCGCTGCGCGTGGTGACCAGACCGGCAGCCGCGTGAGCTTCGTACGCGACCGCGGTATCTGGCACGATATGAGCGCCGGATCGGTTGAGCGCACCGGCAATCCGCTCGACGTCGCCGTTGACGGCAGCGGCTTCCTGGCGGTGCAGACGCCGCGCGGCGATCGCTATACCCGCAACGGCTCGATGCAGATCAATCCGACCGGCCAGCTTGTCACCAGCGAAGGCTATCCGGTGCTCGGCGACGGCGGCCCGATCACGCTGCAGCCAGGCGATCGGCAAGTGTCGATCAGCCGCGATGGCACCATCAGCGTGCGCGAAGGCACGTCGAAAACGGATTCGGTGCGCGGCAAGATCAAGCTGGTCACCTTCACCGATCCGCAGCGGCTGCAAAAAGACGGCAACGGCACATTCAACCCGACCCGCGGCGCACAGCCGCAACCGGCGACCACAGGCGGTCTGATCCAGGGCGCCATCGAGAAATCCAACGTGCGCGGCGTCGTCGAGATGTCACGCATGATCGAGATCACCCGCAGCTACACCCAGATCGCCTCCATCCTGCAGCAACAGAGCGATCTCGGCCAATCGGCGATCGACAAACTCGCCGAAGTTCCGAATTGACGATGAAGGGGAGTTGAATCATGCGCGCGCTTAGTACCGCTTCCAGCGGAATGATGGCGATGGAGCTCAATGTCCAGGTCATCGCCAACAACCTCGCCAACATGACCACCACCGGCTATAAGCGCCAGCGGGCCGAATTTCAGGATCTGCTTTACGATCACGTCAGCCGGATCGGCACGCAAACCTCCGCGCAAGGCAATATGCTCCCCGTGGGCATCGATCTCGGCTCCGGCGTCAAATCCGTCGGCACGCCGCGCTTGATGACGCAAGGCACGCTGTCGGCGACCGGCAGCACGCTCGACATCGCGATCCGCGGCGACGGCTTCTTCAAAATACAACTGCCGGACGGCACCTACGCCTATACCCGCGACGGCTCGTTCCAGATGGACGCGACCGGCCGCATCGTCACGGCGCAGGGCAACGTGGTGCAGCCTACCATCACGATTCCGCAGAACTCGACCGGCCTGACCATCAACGCGCAAGGCCAAGTCTCCGTTATCCCGCAGGGCACGACCACGCCGCAGATCTTGGGACAACTCACGCTGACCCGCTTCATCAATCAGGCGGGACTGCTGTCGCTGGGCGACAACTTGTATCAGGAGACACCGGCCTCCGGCACGCCGCTCGACGGTCTGCCCAGCACGGACGGCGCCGGCGACTTGCAGCAAGGCAACCTCGAACAGTCCAACGTCGATTCGGTCACCGAAATAACCAATTTGATCGCCGCGCAACGCGCTTACGAAATGAACGGCAAGGTAATCACCGCCGCCGACCAGATGTTGCAGTCAGATTCCAACCTGATGCGCTGAGGCAAATTCATGATCCGCAATTTCATCCTCGTTGTCGCAGCCCTCGCCGGCCTGGGCGCCTCCGCCGCCGCGGCCGATCAGGAACGCCCCAAGCTCAGATCGGAAGCCACCGTCACAGGCGATATCGTGCGCATCGGCGATCTGGTCGATCATGCGGGCATTGTCGCCAAAGTGCCGATTTTCCGCGCACCCGATCTCGGCTCCACCGGCTCGGTATCGGCCGACGCCGTGGTCGAGGCAGTGCGCACTTATGCGCTCGTCGGGCTAGACACCGGCGACCTCAGCGAGGTGCTTGTGACGCGCGCGAGCCGCGCTATTCCCGCCAAGGATATCGAGGACCGCATCGCGCAAGCGCTGTCGACGCAATATGCGCTCGGCCCGGCAAAGGACATCGTGGTGAACTTCGACCGCGAGTTGCGCGCATTGCAGCTGGAAGCGAGTGCCAAAGGCGAACCGCGCGTCGGCTACCTGAATTTCGACGGCCGCAGCGGCCGCTTCGATGTCACGCTCGATATTCCGACCGGCGCCACCACGCGCGGCACGTTGCGGCTTGCCGGCCGCGCGGCGGCGACGGTGGAAGTCGTCACTTTGACGCGTCCGGTCGAGCGCGGCGAGATCATCAAGAGCGGCGACGTCGAGATCGAGCGTCGTCCACGCGCCGAGACCGGCCGCGATATTTTCAACAGTGCTAGCCAGGCGATCGGACTCGCCGCCCGCGCGTCGCTGCAGCCGGGACGGCCTTTGCGCGTCGCCGATTTGATGCGACCAGAGCTGATTCAGCGGAATGAAACGGTGACGCTAGTCTACGAGGTGCCGGGCATCACGCTCACGGTGCGCGGCAAGGCTGCCGAGGGTGGTGCCGAAGGCGACGTGATCGCCGTGCTCAACGAGCAATCCAAGCGCACGGTGCAAGGCGTGGTGGTCGGCCCCGGTCGCGTCATCATCAGCACCGGCGCGCCACGGCTCGCCGCCAATCTTGCGCCCAGCAAAACCGCTAGCAACGACGATGCGCACTGAAGGATGAAATTGAAGCCCGATGAGTACATCGAGTTCTGACGTAGTGCTAAAACGAAACGGCGCGGTGGCGCCATTTGTGAAAGTGATGTCTATGAACGTTCTCAAAGTGACGCGCCATGCGGTGCTGTCCGCGATCGCGGTTTCGCTGCTCTCGAGTTGCGCGGCCTTCGATCGGCTCAAGAACGTCGGCCAGCAACCTTCGCTCTCGTCGGTCGACAATCCGACCGCGCGGCCGGGCTACAAACCGGTGCAGATGCCGATGCCATCGGCGCAACCGGCTTCGTACAATCCGAATTCACTGTGGCGCAACGGCTCGCGCGCCTTCTTCAAGGACCAGCGCGCGCACCAGATCGGCGATATCCTCACGGTCCAGGTCAACATCACCGATAAGGCGAATATCGCCAACGAGACCCAACGTAGCCGCACCAACACCGAAGACTCTGGCATCACGAATTTTCTTGGCAGCAATACGATTAAGACTCCGGCCACGGCGATTCTTCCGGGCCGCCTGCTGACCGCCGACTCGACGTCATCGAGCGACGGCAAAGGCTCGGTCAACCGTTCCGAAGCCTTGTCGACCAACGTCGCCGCGGTGGTGACCCAGGTGCTGCCGAATGGCAACCTGGTGGTCGAAGGCAAACAGGAGATCCGCGTTAATTTCGAAATTCGCGAATTGATCGTCGCCGGAATCGTCCGCCCGGAGGATATCCAGAGCGACAACACGATCGACTCCACCAAAATCGCGCAGGCCCGCATCGCCTATGGCGGACGCGGCCAGATCACCGAAGTGCAGCAGCAGCGTTACGGCCAGCAAGTGATGGACGTGATTCTGCCGTTCTAGTCAGTAGTGTAACTTAGTGGGCTCCCGCGCCGTTTTTCGCATCGCGCGAGCGTAGACGGCGTCAACGACGCGGCCTCCGGCAACTCCCCAGCCGGAGGCCGTGTTCGTTCGGCAAGCCGGAGAGACAAAGTCCATCGCGACGTCCACGGAATCCGAACCCGGTGAAGAAGACTACACATTCGACAAGTGCAGACGGACTCGCTCAATCACGCTCTCCCAATCGTCAAATCGCGGCTGCCTGAACAGCGTTGCGCTCGGATACCATGGACTATCGGCGCGTATGCGCAACCAACGAAAATCGGCGGCGAAAGGCAGAAGAAGAGCCAACGGCTTTGCGAGCGCGCCGGCAAGATGCGCGACTGCGGTATCGACCGCGACCACAAGATCGAGTTGCGACATCAACGCCGCCGTGTCGACGAAGTCCCGCAAATCGTCACCAATATCGATGACATTGCCGCGGCTGCGCAGCAGCGTACGATCGCTCGCACCTACATCGCGTTGCAAGCTTACAAACTCGACATTCGCCATTTCGAACAACGGCACGAAACGCGCCAGCGTGATCGAACGATTGGCGTCGTTTTGATGCGACCGCCGGCCCGCCCAACACACGCCGACGCGCGGCCCTCGCGTAGGCAACTGCCTCGCCCGCGACGCAACATCGGTCTCGGGTATTTTGATGTAAGGCACGTCCATTGGAATGTTCGCCGCGTTCGCCTTGCAGGCACGCGGCAGGCTCATAAGTGGGCAGTGCAGATCGAATGGAGCAAGTTTATCGCCGCGCGCGATTACGCGCGTCGGCCCCGCTACCCCCGCCATCAGGTCGACGAGCTCAGGCTGGACCTCCAATATGACGGTTGCACCCAGACGCGCCACTTGCGCGGCGTAACGGGCAAATTGGATGGTGTCACCTAAGCCCTGCTCGGCATGCAACAAAATCGTACGTCCATTGACGGGCTGCTCGCCGGTCCACAACGGCGATTTGAAATCGCGCCGATAGGGCGCGAATACCCCAGTTGCCCAACGTCCCTCGTAGGCTGCCCAACCGTTGTCGAAATCACCGAGCGTGAGTTGCACCATGCCGAGCTCAAATTGAGCTTCCGCATGGGTGGGATCTAACGTAACGGCCTTGTGCAGATCCGTCAGAGCCTCATCGGGCCGATCAAGCCGGCGTAACGCGTGGGCCCGGTTGGTAAGAAGTTGCGCACTATCGCCTTCGATGTGGCGCAGCGTGTCGTAACAAGACATTGCTTGCTCGGGACGATTGAGCTTGAGAAGCGCATTGCCGCGGTTGCCGAGCACATCGACGTGTCCTGGGTCTTGCGCTAGCGCGCGATCGAAAATCGCGAGCGCCTCCTGCGGCCGCCCGCCGTCAAGAAGAGCTATACCGAGCTTGTTGAGCATATCGATATTGTCTGGCTCGATCTCGATCGCGGCTTCGTAACTCGCGATCGCTTCATCGGTGCGGCCGAGCGCGTGCAATACGAAACCGTGGCTCGAGAGCACCTCCGCCGACTCTGCGTTACGCCTGAGAGCTGCGGCCAGAAATCGCAGGGCCTGGGGCAACCGGCCACGCTGGTGGTTGAGCACGCCGAGGCGATACAACACCTCGAAATTATCCGGATCGCGATCTAGAACTGCCTTGTAAAACCTCTCCGCTTGTTCAAGAGCGCCATCAATATGGGCGGCGTGCGCCTTCCGAAGCAGGCGCATAAGGTTTGAGTCGTCATGGGCGGTCTGGTGAGAGGGCATCCCCGCAACTTTGTCGCTCCCGATCAGGCCCGAATCACGGTGTCAGCGGAACAATAACGAAAAAACGCCCGGCACGGCGGCCGGGCATTGTAGGGAACTTCGCTAACTATCGATTGCCGGCAGCCGCGCTCAGTCGTCCCGGTACACGCGTTCGCGCCGCTCGTGGCGTTCCTGCGCTTCCACCGACAGCGTCGCGATCGGGCGTGCTTCCAGACGCCGTAGCGCGATCGGGTCGCCGGTCTCCTCGCAATAGCCATAGGTGCCGTCGTCGATGCGGGAAAGTGCTTCGTCGATCTTGGCGATCAGCTTGCGTTGGCGGTCGCGCGCGCGCAGCTCGATGGCGCGGTCGGTCTCCGAGGAAGCCCGGTCGGCGATGTCGGGGTGATTTTGGTTTTCCTCCTGCAGATGCAGGAGCGTCTCCTTGGCTTCTTTGAGAATGTCTTCCCGCCAGGTGAGCAGTTTCAGACGGAAATAATCCCGCTGACGCTCGTTCATAAACGGCTCTTTATCAGACGGCCGATACGTCTTGGTCTTGGCCAACATCCCACTGAACTCCCTGTCTTCTTTTGTTATTAGCTGAGAAGTCCACCCTCCCGGTGCGGCAGGCTTATATACGGGCGCTGCCCCGCGGACAATATCCGAGTAGGGTTCCCTGGCCTGCACGAATATTATGACTGTTCAGTGACTTAGGCTGGATGGCTCGAACCGGCCGGCGGTAGTGAGAACGCTAGCGAATGCCCGCTTTGGCCAATTCGACGGCCACGCGCAGGTCGATCTCGCCCAAAACCGTATCCAAACCGGGGTCGCCGGTTTCCTCGGTCAAGCCCTCGGCCACCACCTGCAGGCGCGCCAGCGTCGAGCGGTCCACGCTGCCGTCGAGCAGACTGAGTTTGAGCGTATCGAGCACGTCAAGCGCGTTGCGGCCTTTGACTACCGCGCGCTTCTTGCGCTCCGTCGGATTTTCCACGCCTTGCAGCGCGATCAGCGCGTCGACGGTCGAGATCGAGCGCAGCGCGCCGGCCGCGGCCGAATTGCGCGGCTGCTCCTGCTCGCTGATGCTGAAAGAGCCGCCGGCGCTGCGGCGCACCGTGGCCGGCGCAGAGGCCAGCGCCGTTCCGTTCGATCCATGAATGCGCATCGCTGTAAACCCCAACCGAGCTTGTCGGTCCCCGAATACCGTAAGCCTGAACTTTTATGGTTAATCCCCGGTAAAAGCCCGGCAAAACTTGCCGCCTCGGCCCTTTCCTGCCGGTCGGCAAGCCCGCGGCGCCGAGCCCACCGATTCAAAAAGCGCAGCATTTCCAGAGCCTTGATTCGCATGGCCGGGGTTGGCACGGCGTTCGCATAACAAGTGTCAGTCGAACGTCACATTGGGGAGAGTGATGACGCGGACGTTGCGAGCCTTATTTCTGGCCGTGCTATTGACCGCGTTCGCCTCGGCGAACGCCGGTGCGGCATCGCGCATCAAGGACCTCGCCAATATCGAGGGCGTGCGCCAGAACCAGCTCATCGGCTACGGCCTGGTGGTCGGACTCAACGGCACCGGCGATACTCTCAATAACATTCCCTTCACCAAGCAATCGCTGACCGCGATGCTGGAACGCCTCGGCGTCAATATCCGTGGCCAGACCATCCGTACTGGCAACGTTGCCGCCGTAATGGTCACCGCCAACCTCCCGCCGTTCGGCACCCAAGGCACCCGTATTGATGTGACCGTATCGGCTCTCGGCGACAGCAAGAGCCTGCAAGGCGGCGTGCTACTGGTCACCCCGCTGCTCGGCGCCGACGGCAATGTCTACGCGGTCGGCCAGGGCTCTGTGGCGATCGGCGGTTTCCAGGCCGAGGGCGAGGCCGCCAAGATCGTGCGCGGCGTGCCGACCGTCGGCCGCATCGCTAACGGCGCGCTGATCGAGCGCGAGATCGAATTCACGCTCAACCGTTTGAGCCAGTTGCGCATGGCGTTGCGCAATCCGGATTTCACCACCGCCAAGCGCATCGCCGCCGCGATCAATGATTTCATAGGCACGCCGACGGCCGAGCCGCTGGATCCCGGCACCGTCGGCATAACGGTCCCGCAGCAGTATCGCGGCAACGTGATTTCGCTGCTCACCGAAATCGAACAGCTTCAGGTCGAGCCCGACCAATCCGCCAAGATCGTGATTGACGAACGTTCCGGCATCATCGTCATGGGCCGCGACGTGCGCGTGTCGATGGTGGCGGTGGCGCAAGGCAATCTCACCGTCACCATCACCGAGACACCGCAAGTCAGCCAGCCCTCGCCGTTCTCGCGCGGCGGCAGTACGCGGGTCGTGCCGCGCACCACCATCGGCGTGCAGGAAGACGGCAAGAAACTCGCGTTGGTCAAAGAAGGCGTATCGTTGCAACAACTAGTCGACGGGCTCAACTCGCTCGGCATCGGGCCACGCGATCTGATCGCCATCCTGCAAGCGATCAAGTCCGCCGGCGCGATCCAGGCCGACATCGAGGTGATGTGATGGCGAGCGCGCTTCCCATGGCCGCGCCGGGATTGAGCGCGCTTGACATGCTCAACATCAAATCGCCGATTTCCGGCAAGCCGGCTCTAACCGGCAAAGCCAAGGCGCACGCGGCGGCGCAGGACTTCGAAGCCGTGTTCCTCAATTCCATGTTCCAACACATGTTCACCGGCGTTGACGGCGAAGGCCCTTTCGGCGGCCAGGGCGCAACCGGCGTCTGGCGTTCGGTGCTCACCGATCAATATGCCAAATCGGTCGCCAAAGCCGGCGGCATCGGCATCGCCGATCACGTCTATCAAAGCCTGATTGCACACCAAGAGGCGCGCCAATGACGGCCCGCGAGCCCGACACCGCGATCGCCAGCGTGGCTGAGGCCGAACGCGTCATTGCCGATCTGAATATCGTCCTAGACCGCCTGATGGAGACGGTCGAGGAGGAGACCGCGCGCGTGCGCGCCGGCGATCTGCGTGAAGCGGCCATCATAGGCGAGGCCAAGGCCGAGCTCTCCCGCCACTATACGATCGAAAGCGATCGCGTGATGGCCGCCCGCATGCTGATTGCCACTGCCCTGCCCGGCGCATTCGATGCTTTGCGCAAGCGTAACGCGGCATTCCAGGTTCTATTGCAGACCAATTTAACGGTACTGGCGACCGCTCACGCGGTTTCCGAAGGCATCATCCGCGGTGTCTCGGGCGAACTCGCGCGCAAGCGAGCGCCCTCGACCTACGGTGCTTCAGGCCGCGCCAATGCGCCAGCCGCCAAGGCCAGCCAGCCGCTGGCGGTCAGCCGCACTCTATAAAAGATTATTCGGGAAAGACCGCTCGCTTAGGCGGCCGTCGTCACCGTCAGGCCGGTCACGGTATCGATCTGCGTGCCGTCGGCCATCGTCATGATATTGGTCTTGGTATTGAGATAGGCGCCGTTGCCCAACTGCTGGATGGACGCGGGATCCACGTATACCCCCCCCGTCGTCGTGTCGTATTGCGTGCCGTTCGGCATGGTCATGATGTTGTTGACCGTGTCGATCGTCGATCCATCCGGGAAATAAATGAACGGATCAAGCATGCTTTTCGGCTGAACCATTTGCTGCTGTGCAGTCACTTGATTCAACGAATCCTGCAGTTTTTGTGCAGCCGCCTTCTGCTGATTGGTCGCCGCGATCTGCGCGATCAGGCTGCTGGCATTGGTGATGCTGGTTTGCGAAATCGTCGCGAAGGCACTTGCCGTACTTGAGCTCTGGCCCAAAAATGAACTGACACTGCCGTCGCCACTGGCGGCGCTATCCAGCATGCCTAGCAGACCGCCTTCGCTTTGCTGGTTTTGGATTGCGGTCATTGCATCGGCGATCCAATTCGGAATCGAGCTTGAGCTCGTGCCGATAATCGACGAGGCGGGGGCCAATGCACCGAGAGATGAGGTCATACGCGGGTATTCCTACACGGTAAGATCATGGCGCAAGACGGTTAAGAAAGACTGACCGTTATCGAATCGTTAAGCCGCCGATTCGTGCGGCGGCATTGCCTCTTTGTGAAGCCGGTAGCAGCGCAATTCGCACAATGCGCCGCGCGAACCCATGTCCAATTCGACTTGAACAAGACCTTGGCGCCCAATAAAGCGACAACTCGTTAACCACGCTCTTTTACGGCCCGTTTGGGGCCGTGTGCGATGACAATTTCCGATCCACTGGATCGTCACGAGTAACTGCCAGTACGGCGCACTCACCAGAAAGGTACCTTCAAGATGTCCGACATCGTTCTCTCCGCAGGCGTTCGTTCGAACCTGCTGGCATTGCAGCAGACTTCGAACCTGATCAACACCACGCAGAATGATCTGGCCACCGGCAAGCGCGTCAACTCCGCGCTCGACGGCGCCATCAACTTCTTCACGGCCCAAGGTCTCGACACCCGCGCCAACAACCTGAACAACCTGCTGGACAGCATGTCCAGCGCGGTCAACACCATTCAGGCCGCCAACAACGGCATCACCAGCATCACCAAACTGGTGCAGTCGGCGCAGGCTCTCGTCAGCCAGGCGCAGCAGGCCAACAACACCACGACCCAGGCTTCGCTCGCCACCCAGTTCAACTCCTTGCTGACCCAGATCGGCCAGCTAGCCGGTGACTCGAGCTTCGCCGGCGTCAACCTGCTTGCCGGCAATACCCTGACCGTGACGCTTAACGAAACCGGCACCTCGACCACCACGGTGACCGGCGTCAACTACACCAACGCCGCCAACGCCCCGCTGAGCCTCGCCAACGCGACCAACAACTGGGTCGCCGCGTCGGATATCACAGCGGCGTCGACAGCCTTGTCCACCGCGCTCACCTCGCTGCAGTCGGAGTCGCAGACGCTGAGCTCCAGCGTGGCGACCATCCAGACCCGCCAGGACTTCACCACGGCGATGGTCAACACGCTGCAGACCGGCCGTGATGACCTCACGTTGGCCGATTCGAACCAGGAAGGCGCCAACCTGCTCGCGTTGCAGACCCGCCAGCAGTTGTCGAGCACAGCGCTATCGCTCGCTTCGCAGGCCGACCAGAACGTGCTGCGGCTGTTCCGCTAAGCTTCGTCGGTACTTCCGATGGAAAACGGCGGCCTCGGGCCGCCGTTTTTTTTCATCGCATTTAAATATGGTTAATAAAATCTGAACGTGGGCGAATTTTAACTGTCCGTCAACCCTAACAAGTCATTATCGGCGTCAAGCGATTTGGCCCTGAAAAGGTGAGGAGCTTGCCATGAGTGAAATAGTACTTTCGAGCGGGGTCCGTTCGAACCTTTTGCAATTGCAGCAGACGTCCGATTTGATCACGCAGACGCAAAACGAGTTGGCCACCGGCAAGAAGATCAATTCGGCGCTCGACGGCGCCATCAATTTCTTCACCGCGCAGGGTCTCGACAACCGCGCCAACACGCTCAACAGCCTGCTGGACTCCATGTCCAACGGCATCAACACCATTCAGGCCGCCAACAACGGCATCACCAGCATCACCAAGCTGGTGCAATCGGCCCAAGCCCTTGTCAGCCAGGCGCAGCAGGCCAACAACACTACGACCCAGGCGACCCTCGCTACCCAGTTCAACTCTTTGCTGACCCAGATCGGTCAACTCGCCAGCGACTCGGGCTTCAACGGCGTCAATCTGCTCGGTGGCAACACGCTGGCCGTCACCCTGGACGAAACCGGCACCTCCAGCGTCAGCGTCGCCGGCGTCAACTACACCAATGCCAATAACGCGCCGCTGAGCCTCGCCAACGCCACCAACAACTGGGTTGCCGCATCCGACATCACCGCGGCATCGACCGCCCTGAGCAGCGCCCTCACCTCATTGCAGGGCGAAGCTCAGACGCTGAGCTCGAGCCTTTCCACCGTGCAGATTCGCCAGGACTTCACGAAGTCCATGGTCAACACGCTGCAAACCGGCTCCGACGACCTCACGCTTGCCGACAGCAACGAAGAAGGCGCCAACCTGCTTGCGTTGCAGACCCGCCAGCAACTGTCGAGCACGGCGCTGTCGCTCGCCGCGCAAGCCGACCAGAACGTGCTGCGGCTGTTCCGCTAACGGCGGCCATAAACTGACGCGGCGAAAAGCCTTCGCCTTACGCCGCGTTCGCTACCAAAAGCGGCCGCAGGGAGCGGCACCGAATGGGCCTCAAGGTCGAACTAAAACCCGGCGAGCGATGCATTCTCGGCGAATGCCTAATCACCAATGGCGATCAGCGCACGCGGCTGCTGGTCGAGGGGCAGGCGCCGATTCTGCGCGAGAAAGACATCATGACGCCAGCGCAGGCCGACACTCCGGCTAAGCGCATCTATCTCTGCATCCAGATCATGTACACCTCGCGCGATCCGCGCGTGCATCATGAGACGTATTTCACGCTAATGCGCGACCTGGTGCAGGCGGCGCCCAGTTCCTGGGCGCACATGCAGGCCATCTGCAACCACATCATGACCGGCCGAATGTACAAGGCGCTCAAGAGCGCCAAGACGCTTATCGCTTACGAGAAGGAGTTGCTCGACAATGCGACACGCAACTCGCGCGTACGGCGCGATCGCGAATCAGACCGCAAGTCCGCGTGAGTTGGAAGCCGATCTGCTTCTGAGCGCGGCCGCGCGCCTACAAGCGATCCGTGACGGCTGGGACGACATGAGTCCCGACCTTGACGCCGCGCTGATGTATAACCGCAAACTGTGGTCGGTCTTCGTCACCTCGGCGACCAGCACGGAGAACCCGATGCCGGCCAATCTGCGCCAGAACGTCGCCAATCTGGGCATCTTCGTCTTCAAGCAGACGCTGGCGGTCTTGGCCGATCCGAAGCCTGAAAACCTCGGCTCGCTGATCAACATCAATCGCGAATTGGCGGCGGGCTTGATGGCGCGCGCCTGACCGGCAGCCGATAAATAAAAAAGACCGCGGTTTTGCCGCGGTCTTTTTTTTATGGCCGGTGCGGGTGAAAGTCTGATTATCCCGCAACCGGCGAGAGATAAGTCAGAAGATTGAGCTGCGCCATTCGTGCGGTTGTCGACAGCGATGCCGACAGGCTGGTCTGCAACGACAGAATTTCCGCGCCGACCTGGTTCTGGTCGACGCCCTCGATCGACTGCAACATGTTTTGCAGCATGGTCGAGGTCTGCGCGTGCTGGCTTTTCGCGGAAGCCATCGCGGTCTGCGCATTGGCCAGGCTCGCCTCGATATCGGTGATATTTTGCACGCCGGCTGGAACGGCGAGCGCCGTATTGATGCGACTGTTGAGGGCGGCGTAGCTCGCCGATGCATTGGGATCGCTGGCGGAGTAGGTGGTCGCGGCCAGCGCGGCGATATTCTGCACGATCCAGCGGATGCCTTGTTCGTTGGCCTGCGTGCCGTAGGACACCGTTGTAGTCGGATCGATGCGGGCGGTCGCACTTGAGCGGACCGAGCCGGCGCTGTTATCGCCGGTGTACCAGAATACGGTATTGGCGGTGGTGCCGTCGACCAGCGCCGTAGCGGCGGCGGGCGAACCGCTGACCCGCTGCGGCGGATCGTCGAAGAAATCGTTGGATGCGGCCAGCGTGGACGCCGCTGTGAGCGATGTGCCGGCAATCTGGCTCACACCGGAGGTGAGCGCGGCCTGAAGGTTTGCTGCGGTCAAGGCTGGCGTAGCGCCGATGGTGAACTGGTTAGCGCCGGGCGTCGCCGAGGTCGTTGCCGTGAGTTGCAACGTCTGACTGGTGCCGTCGGGCAGGGTAAATGTGTAGCTGACGGAATCCCCGTTATTGGGGTTGCTCGCCCCAAGCGCAACGGAAATGGTGGCGGGCGAACCGGATGGGCCGGTTACGGTCGCACCGGTCAGCGACGAATTGACGCTGGCGAGTTTGAGCCCGAACACGGATCCGGCGACGTCCTCACTCACCGCCACGGTCGAGCCGGACGCCGCCGGAATGACCAGGCGGCCAAGCCCGTTGGTTCCGTCGGCCAGATTGCGTTCGGCGATAACCTGTTTGAGACCGGCCTGGGATCCGTTGCCGTTGAGAATATGATCGGCGGTGTCGACCGACGGCTGGTCCACCGCGTCTCCAGAGAACATGTAGCCGTTGCCGCCTTGGGTATTCAGCAGACTGAGAATCTGATTGAGCTGATCGGCAGCGGTTTTTTGTGCCGCGGTCTGACCAGTGCTGTCGATGGAATAATTCTGTTGCAGCGTCGCGGTCTTGGCCGTGTTGCCGAGGGTGGCGATTTGCTGGAGCACCAATTGCTGCAGGCTGACCGTCGTTCCGACATTGCTGATGGTGTCGTCAAAACCGCTCAACGCGGACAGCTGCGCGTTTAGCGCAACAGTAACGCCGCTCTGCGGCCCGAGGCCTGCATAGGTTTGCGACTTTTCCCCTGACGAAAGCTGGAGTTGCAGATCGTCGAGTTGCTTATTGATGTCCACCGCCGACTGAATGAGCGGCGCCATATTCGATGAAATGCCCGAGATCGTCATGCCGTCCTCACATCACATCTGCAACAACGCGTCCAACATCGCTTTCACCGTCGACATCACGCGCGCATTCGCCCCGTAGGCGTTTTGCAGCGTGAGCAGATTTGCCATTTCGGTGTCGATGCTGACGGCCGATGTTGAATTGAAACGCGCTTGAAGCGCGTTGACGACGATTTCCTGTCCCGATTGCAGATTGGTTGCAGAATTTGCCGCGATACTTTGCGTGCTCACGATCTGACTCAAGTAGTCGGACAGCGTTCCTTGGAACGGCGAAGCGGCTCCGCCGATACCGGCCGCCGGCGAATATTGTAGCGAGGCATTGACGAGCTGGTTGTAGATGAAGTTCGGCCGCGACGCGTCGCCGGCCGGTGTCGATACCTGATAGCTGACGAGCTTAGAGGGATCGGCAATCAGCGCGGCGTTGACCGTGATCCGTCCGGCGTAGCCGGTGCTCTCGGCGCCACCGCCCGTGATCGCACCGGTAAATGTCGTCGTGCCATCGGTGAACAGCGGAAGCGCGCCGGATCCGCTGGTCAAAGAGGTCGCGGTGGTCGTCGTCGAGACTGCGTTCACAGTGATCGCGGGCGTGCCGCTCGCAACGGCTTCCAGGAGCGTGCCCGACGGATTGGAAAACTGCAGCCCGGCTGGCCCGAGCGCGGTGTTGAGTTGCGTAGCGACCGACGCCGGGCCGCCGGAAAAGTCGACACCGATGACGGTATCGTTAGGATCGGTGGTTGCCGAATTTGCAAGCGGCAGCGCGGAGGGATCATCGACTCGCACGATCGTGATGTTGTGCTGAACGTTGGACCCATCGGTATAACCGACCTGAATGGTATTGCCGTTCGACAGGCCGCCGATGTCGGCATCAAAGCCGCCCGCAACCGCGGTTCCGGCGGTGGTAGTGTCCGATAGCGCCTTCGACATCTGCGTGGCGATTTGATCGATCTGGCCCTGCGCCTGAACAAGCACGCTGTCGCGCATCTTGAGGTAGCCGGCGATCTCGCCAGACTGAATCGCGTGGCCGGCGACAAGATCGGTGGTTGCACCCGAGGGTGACGTCAGCGTTATGGTTCCGAGCCCGCTTTTGGTCGGGTCGGCATTCCATTGCAGCGCCGCCGTCATGGTGCCGGTCTGCGTGAAGCTGAGCTGCGAAGCCTTGTTACCGACGAGCTGGGCGCCAGAACTGGTATAAACGCTGATCTGGTTGTTGCCGTTATCGACGACGCGGACATCCATGAGATTCGCGAGCTGGCTCACATATTGATCGCGCTGGTCCTCGAGCGTGGCCGTCGTGGCGTCATCGACTGAGCCGCCGCCCGCAAGCTGCTGATTGATCGTCGCAATCTGCTGCATGGCATTGTTGGCCTGCTGTACATCGTTAGCGATGCCCTGGTCTGCTTGACCGCGCAGGGTCTGGATGCTGGTCGTCGCATTGTTGAGTTGCTGCGCCAAAGCCTGAGCGGAGCTGATGGTCTGATTTTGCGCCGCGAACGAATTAGGGCTCGTGGACAGAGCTTGCACGGCGCTCGTGAAATCGTTGAAAACCGAATCGAGCGTGGTGCTGGAACCCGGCTGACCATAAACTTGTTGTAGTTGCTGATAGAAATTGGCGTTGAGATTGGCGTAGCCGCCGCCGGCGCTTTCCGTCCATAACTGCTGTTGAACGAACGTATCGAGCAGACGGTTGATCGACGCCACGCGTACGCCGCTGCTGCCGTCGGCGGACGGCGTTTCGATCTGGGTTACCGATCTGGCAACGTAGCCCGCGGTCTGCGAATTGGCGACGTTGCCGGCAACGACCGACAGGCCTGCCTGGGTTGCCTGCAACCCGGACAGCGACGTGGTGAGTGCTTGCGTCAGACCCATGGGTCGGCCCCGATCACTCGTCCTACGGAATCATGTCGGGCGCTCATCGCGCGCTATCGAATGACGTTCAGTAAGTCTTGCGACATTTCATTGGCCGTCGTGATCACCTTGGTATTGGCCGAATAAGCTTGCTGGGTCACGATCAACTTGGTGAACTCAGTCGCAATGTCGGTATTGGATCCTTCGAGCGACTGCCCTTCGATTTGGCCGGTTGCGCCGGCGAGCGCGGGGCCCGAATCGTTCGTTGCCTGGTAGGCACCGCCGATCAAGGCCTGGAGATTGTTCGCGCTGTCGAAATGCACCAGCGGGACTTGGGCGAGATTGACGTTTTGGCCATTGGTGAAAGTGCCGGTAATCATGCCATTGTTACCGACAGCAATCGTCTGCAACTGACCGGCGGCATAGCCGTTCTGCTGGATCGTATTGACCGTGCTCTGTCCGTTGGTGGCGGCGAATTGAGTAACGCTGCCGGCCGGCGTGACCAGCGAGAGATTGCCGAGTGAGACGCCGTTGATCGTCACGCCGCCAAGCGCGATCGAGCCGGAAGCGGGGCTCATCTGACCGGCCGCGTTAAATGTAAAATCGGTGCCGGCATTTTGCCACGCCACTTGCGTACCGGTGGCGGTTGGGTCGGTCTGATAAAACAGTTCCCAGGTGTCAGTGCCGCCGCTGGCGACGCTGTCGGTTTTGGCCCATCTCAGCTCGAGGTTGGTCGGTGTTCCGGTTGCGTCATAGGCCGTGACGGTGCCGCCATCGACCGATTCGCTGACAAACAATGATGCGTCGCTGCCGATGACCTGACCGGTGCCCCCAACTGTCGGATCATGGCCGGCCGTAAAACCGGCCGGATCAAGAAGTTCCGAGTTGGGCACCGACGGACTTGATGCAGCCGTCACGGGAACAGATGGAAGATTGAGCGCGTAGTTGATCTTGGTCGTCGCGCTCGCCGCCAGAAAATTGTTCTGGAATTGCAGCGGCGCGACCGCCGTGCCGGCCGGATTACCGGTCGTCGGATCGATCGGAATTCCTTCGAGATAATATCCGCTGCCGTTGACCAGATAGCCGTTGACGTTCAACTCGAAGTCGCCGCGCCTGGTATAGGCTTGGGTGCCGCCGAATGTCGGGGTGTTGCCGGAAAAACTGGTCGGAGATTCTACGCTGAAATAGCCATCGCCGTTAATGGCCATGTTTGTTCCGGAGGTCGCCGTGGTGATCGCGCCCTGGAGGGTATTGGTTGGAAGAGAGATTGCCCTGACGCCGCCGGCGGTCTGCTGCGACACGACCCCGCTGCCTGCGACCAGGTCTTCAAAACTTGTGTCGATGCCCTTGTAGGCGATCGTCTGCGAATTCGCGATGTTGCCGGATATGTTCTGCATAGCGAAAGCTTGTGACTGTAGGCCACTCACCGCCGAGGTAAGAGCATCGAACAAACCCATGACATCATCTCCACATTCGCAACAAAACAGTTCATAGGGCGCGCACGGACAATCCCGCGAGCAAGTCATCGCAATCCCCGTGCCATTAACTTTATGTAGTTATATCAAATGGTTATAAGTATTGCCCGCCTGTCGCGCCGGGCCCTTTCTGCCGCGAGGCGGCAGATTTTGCCGGTTGGCTTAAGGCCCAGCCGGCGTTGCGCGCACGGCGCGCTCGAGGAAATCTTCCAGCGCCAAAATGCAAGCGCGGTCGCGATAGACCTTTTGCTCGCCCGCCTTCATCCGTTCGCGCAGCGCTTGACGCTCAGCCGGATTATTCGCCAGCCGCGCCGCGATGAAAACGTAACCCTCGACGGTCTCCGCGATCGTCTCGGTGACGCCCATCATCTTCAGGATCGCCGCGCTGTGGCGGCCGCGCATTAGAGGACCCGCGACCGTCACGATCGGCAGGTTCTGCGGCAGGCTTTCAAGCGCCGAATTGCAGCCCGACCAACCGATGCTGTCCAGAAAGACGTCGCACTGCCCGATCGCCGCGACGAACTTGCTTTGGCTTAGTCGATCGAGAAACACGCAATAGTCGGCGGCCCGCAGGCCATATTTCGCGAACGCGCGATCGAGGCGTTCGGTGATCACCCGGGTGACATTGGCGCCACCGAAATGCCGCAGGAACACGAACTGGCAATTGCCGGAGCCAAGCGCGATGCGGGGAAACACATCATCGTGCTGTGGCAGATATTTAAAGAGCGACTGCCCGCTCCAGAACACCGTTGCGCCGGGGCGCAGCCCGAGTTCCTCGCGCGTGACGCTAACCTGCTCCCGTTCGACGGGCTCGTAATAGATCGACAAGTTCGGCAGGCGCACGAGTTTTTCGGAGTAATACGCCTCCGCGCCCGGCGGCTCCATCAGATCGCTCGATAGGAAGTAATCGAGCGTGGGCAAGCCGCTGGTTTCGGGATGGCCCCATGAATTGCACTGCACTGGCGCGAGCCGCTGCGCCGCGAGTTGCAACGACGACGCATCCATCAGCAGGCCCGGATAGATCAGCACATGCGGCGCGTCGGCGAGGATTTCGCGCCGCCAGGCGTCGGTGTCGATAGTGCGATGGACGAAGCGATCACACAGGCTGATGGCGACGTCGGTTTGCGAGTCATGCAGCGTGCCAAGATGATAGCCGGTGACATTGAAGCGGCACCGGTCGAGCTGGCTGATCCAGCCCTTGATCGGAATCTTCCAGTTGGAATGGCCATAATAGAAGGCGCTAACGATGCCGACGCGGATCGGCTCGCCCAGCGCAGGCGGCGGCGGCAGCGGCGCCGGCAAATAGTGACGCGCGACAATGCGAGATACCATCTTGCCATAGATCTGCTGCAGCGCGCGGTCGTCGCCGCCTTGATAGGCCAGCAGGAACGGATGCCTTGTACCGATCGCCTTGATCGGGTCGCCCTGCAATATGCCGGCATCGACGTCTACGCTCAACGCGTGCAGTTTCTGCTCGTAGGCCACGCGCTGACGCGCAATTTCACCTTCTTCGGCATAGGCCACCGGCAGTTCGGCAAAACAGGCGGCAAAGCGCGCTTCGGCATGGTTAGGCCTTAGCGCCAGCGTCCGCGCCAGATCGGCGGCGGCTTCCGAGGTTCGGCCGACGTCCAGAAAATGCCGCCCGCGCTGATACCAGGCCTCGGCATCGTTCGGATTGATGCTCAACGCGGTGCTGAAATTCTCAATCGCCTCCTCGGCGCGATCGAGGCCGACTAAAATACGGCCGCGATTGTTTCGCGCCTCGGTGAAGTCCGGCGCCAACGCCAGCGCGCGGTCGTAGTTGGCCAGCGCCTCATCGTAGCGTTTGAGGCCTTCCAGCACCGCGCCGCGGTTGTTGTGAGCCTTGAAGTAGTTCGGCCGCAGCGCCAGCGTGCGGTCAAAGCTCTTGAGCGCCTCCTCGTAACGGCCGAGCGCCCGCAACGCCGTGCCGGCGTTGTAATGCGCTTCGACGTAGTCCGGCTTGATGGCAAGCGCCTTGCGGCAGCTCTCGAGCCCCTCCTCACCGCGCCCGAGCGTCACCAGCGTCGCACCGCGGTTGTTGTGCGCCTCGGCATATTTGGATTTCAGCTTGAGCGCCTGGTCAAAACTCGTCACGGCTTCGTCGTAACGCTTGAGCGCTTCAAGGATCAGGCCGTGGTTGAGCAGGATTTGCGGCGACGGCTTGCGCGCGGCCATCGCCGCCGACACCAGGCGCAAGGCCTCGGCGGGTTGGCCGGCCGCCAGCTTCACCAGCGCCATCATCTGGAGCGCGTCAAAGTGATCCGGCCGGACGACCAGGATCGCGGCATAGAGCCGCTCGGCCTCCGCCAACCGCCCCAGCTCATGCAGTTTGAGCGCCCGCGCCAGCGCCTGCGACACGTTCAGCGGTTGAGTTTTCGGCAGCGGAAGCGGCATCTCGGCAGGGTTCCCCCTGCCGAGGGGTAAAAAAGCCGGGCTGAGTCGTCTAGTGGCCTTAGGACTGGCCGGCCGTTTGCGGCTCGAACTTCATGGCCACACCGTTCATGCAATAGCGCAGGCCGGTGGGTTTTGGGCCATCGTCGAACACGTGGCCGAGATGGCCGTCGCAGCGGCTGCAATGCACCTCGGTCCGGCTCATGAAGAAGCTGCGATCGGTCGTGGTGCCGATCGCGTTCGGCAGCGGCTGATAGAAGCTCGGCCAGCCGGTGCCGCTCTCGAACTTGGTATCGGACGAAAAAAGCGGCAGGTCGCAGCCGGCGCATTCGAACGCGCCCTTGCGCTTTTCGTGATTGAGCGCGCTGGTGCCGGCCCGCTCGGTGCCGTGCTTGCGCAGCACGTCGAAGGCTTGCGGGTTAAGGCGCTGGCGCCATTCCGCGTCGGTCAACTTGCGATAGTCGATGTCTTGCGTTGTCGTTGTCATTGTTCCTGCCTCGCCAAATTTACTCGCGGCCATCAGCGCACCCAGCGCCGCACCGGCCGTCAACAGGGCTCGCCGGTCGATCATATCAACTGTCTCCCTTCGGTTTGCCCCATAGTTGCTCCAGCCGCTGGTCGCGGCCGCAATTCCACCGGTAGAATTTATATTTGGTGGGATTTTTCAGATAGAAATCCTGGTGATATTCCTCGGCCGCGTAAAACGGGCCGGCCGCGACGATCTGCGTGTAGATCGGCGTCTTGAGTTCAGCCTCGACTTCTTTTTTGGACGCTTCCGCGAGTTTGCGTTCCTCGTCGTTGTGAACGAAAATGGCGGTGCGATACTGATTGCCGTGGTCGCAGAATTGCTGGTCCTGCACGGTCGGATCGACGTGGCGCCAGTAATAGGTCAGCAGCTTCTGGTAGGAGACCTTGCTTGGATCGTAGATTACCTGCACCGACTCGGCGTGGCCGGTGCCGCCGGCCGAGACCTGCTCGTAGGTCGGATTGGCAACTTTCCCGCCGGTGTAGCCCGAGGTGGTCGAGATCACGCCCGGCACATGATCGAAGTCCGATTCGGTGCACCAAAAGCAGCCCCCGGCGAAGGTCGCCACCGCCTGGCCGGAACTCGGCTGCGGCAACGGCGCCATTTGCGCCGCGGCGGCGATACACGCGCTCGCAATCAAAGCAGCCAAGCTGAGCAGAAGACGGTGCATACGAACCTCCCGAAATCTCTATCTCGCGCCCTGACATATACAGTCCGCGCATAATAGCCATTCAACTTGCCATCACCCCGCCATCACGCTTGTGCGAGCGACGCCATCTTGTCGGGTGCCGGCAGCATGCCTAGGGTGGCCCCGAAATGGTGGGAAATGCCATGCGTTTTGAAGGCACCAAGGCCTATGTGGCGACAGACGACCTCAAGGTCGCGGTCAACGCCGCGATCACGTTGGAGCGGCCTTTGCTGGTCAAAGGCGAGCCCGGCACCGGCAAGACCGTGCTGGCGCTCGAAATCGCCAAGGCGATCGGCGCGCCGCTGATCGAGTGGCACATCAAGTCCACCACCAAGGCGCTGCAGGGCCTTTACGAATACGACGCGGTTTCGCGCCTGCGCGACAGCCAGCTCGGCGACGCCCGCGTGCAGGACATCCGCAATTACATCAAGCGCGGCAAATTGTGGGACGCCTTCGTCGCCGACGAGCGCCCGGTACTGCTGATCGACGAGATCGACAAAGCCGACATCGAGTTTCCCAACGACCTGTTGCAGGAACTCGATCGCATGGAATTCTTCGTCTACGAAACTGGCGAGACCGTAAAGGCGCGCCGCCGCCCGGTCGTGGTCATCACCTCTAACAACGAAAAGGAATTGCCCGACGCGTTTCTACGCCGCTGTTTCTTTCACTACATCCGCTTTCCCGATCCCGACACCATGACCGCGATCATCGAGGTGCATTTCCCCGGTATCAAACAAAGGCTAGTGAGCGAGGCGCTCAAACTGTTCTATGAAATTCGCGACGTGCCGGGCATGAAGAAGAAGCCCTCGACCTCGGAATTATTGGATTGGCTGAAATTGCTGATGGTCGAGGATATCGGCCCGGAAATTTTGCGCGAGCGCGACCCCAAGAAGCTGATCCCGCCGCTGCACGGCGCGCTGATCAAGAACGAACAGGACGTGCATCTGTTCGAGCGGCTGGCCTTTATGGCGCGCCGCGAGGGACGCTAATTCTTAGGCTCGGCTGGCGCGTCGGGTTCGTCTTGCGTGTCCGGCGGCGGTTCACCCTGCGGCGGCTTTTTGGCGGAGCGTTGCCCGGGCTTGGGTTCTGGCAACTGCACCCGCTGCTCAGCTTCCGACTGTTGCGCCGGCTGCGCCTCACCGCCTTCGGCGGGCGCCTGCAGCCAGCCCTGCTCTTTCGCATAAGCCACGATCTTCTCGCCCACCGCGCGGCCGAGCCGGCGCGCCGCCGCCTCGATATCGGTCGACAATTTCTCCGGCGGCGCCTTCTGCGCCGCAAGCGCCTCGGCGATCGCCGTGTTGCGTGCCGCCGCCTGCTTGCCGGTCGGCGACTTGCCCGCGCTTTGCGTGTCGGCGCTGAAGGCGAGCAACTGCTTTTTTCCATGGCCGGAGAACGTCGACACCGTCATGTCAGCACTGACGCGGCTGCCGCCGAACGCCACCGGCTTGCCCTTGGAAAGCTGGCTCAGTTCGCTCGGCCTTATCCGCCCGGTAACAAGCAGCACCTCGTCGCGGAGCGTGAGCGCATCCTCGTTGCCAGGCTGCGCATCGAACCCGGCCTCGCGCAAGGTGGCGACGATTGAGGCGACGATCTCGTCATTGACCCGCTCGATGGTGCGCGGCTTACGCTCGAAGGTCGGAAAAGCGCCGACCTTGCGCTCCAACCGCGCGGTATAGCCGCGGTCGACGATCGCCACCTCGGACGACAGCACGAAATCCGACACCATGATGGTCTTCGGCCGCGCCGGCGCCCCGCCGAACGCGCCTTGCAGGCCGCCGTTATTGGCGCAGCCGGCGAGCGCCAGCGCGGCAATGCCAATCAATATCAAACGCTGAGTCGGGAAAATCATTCGCGAACACTACCACAACTATTCGGGCAGAGCCGCAGGCGCTTTGCGGCGCTTGCCGCGGAATTGGCGGCCCTACGGCCCGCCGGCGGGCAGCTCGCCCGATGGCGGCGTAGCAGAACCTGTCGGCCGGTCAGGTTCGTTGCGGGCGGCAAGCCGTTCCCGCCGGCGCGTGCGAGCCCGTGCGCGGTAGCGCGAAAGCCCCTGCTCGACCCGCTCGATCGGCCGGCTGCCCCAATAGATACCTTGCGCCAGCGCGCGGCCCAGCATGCCGCCAGCCCACACCAATTCGTAGGGCGCAAACAGCCGCCAGGTCTGGTCCGCCTCGACGATGCCGCGCGCGACCAGTTCGCCGCCCATCGCCGTGGTGTTGAGCCCATGCCCGCCGAAGCCGCTGGCCACCCACAGCCCGCGCTCGATCTCGCCGATCTGCGGCATGCGGTGGATGGCGCGCCCGAGCGTGCCGCTCCAAAGATGCGCGATCTCGACTTTGCCAAGATCGGGAAAATTGCCGCGGATGTCGGCGATCAGCCCGCGGCGCACCCAGCGCGGATCGGCAGCCCAAGCCCGCATTCGGCCCGACCACTGCAATCTTTCCCCGCCAGAATTTTCGCCACCGACGATGCGGTAATGATTATCGGCTCGGTTGGTGTCGCTAACCGCACCGCGCCAACCGATCACCGCCCCGAGCCGCGGGCCGATCGGCTCGGTCACCAGCACGAAGGTGGTGATCGGCAGCAGCGTCGCGGCGAGCCGCGGCATCAGGTCGCCGAGCTGCACATTGCAGGCCAGCACGGTGTGGCCAGCGCGCACGCGTCCACTTTGCGTTTCGATACGCTTGCGCACGCCGGCCGGATCGATCGCGGTGACCGGCGTTTCCTCGAAGATGCGCGCGCCATGTTTTTCAGCGTCCGCCGCAAGTCCGAGCGCGTAATTAAGCGGATGAATATGAAACGCGCCCGGAAAATGCAGCGCGTTGAAATAGCGCGGGTTCGGCAGCACCTCGCGCACGCGCGCCGCATCCCAATACTCGACATTGGCGCCAGTCCAGCGCAACCGCTCGACCTCGTTGCGGATCGCGCGGTCATTGTCGGTCTTGGAAACGTGCAGCCAGCCGGCGACCGGATCGGCCCCCCGCATGCCAGTTTCTTCAATAGCGCGCCGCACGTAGTCGACGCCCTGCTCCGACAGCGCCCAAAGCTCCTTGGCATGGTCGAGACCGATGCGCTCGATAATGGCGTCTGCGCTTTCGCCAAAGCCCGGCAGCACGAAGCCGGTGTTGCGGCCTGACGCCGCCCAGGCCACGCGGTTGGCTTCCAGCACCGCGACAGACCAGCCGCGCCGCGCCACTTCGCGCGCCACCGTCAGGCCCGCGAGTCCCCCGCCGATCACGCAGACATCGACGTCGAGATCAAAATTCAGGCGCGGACGCTGCGGGCTTGTAACCCGCGTCGCCTCGTACCAGCCCGCCGCTGCACTCTCGCCTTCGATCATCGGTCGCATGCTAGACTGCCGTAGATTCGAAATCGACGCTATCCGCGTCCTATAGCCCAGCCCCGCATCTGAAACCATGCGCCGTCTTTTATTGCTCCGCCACGCCAAGGCCGAACGCTCCGACCCCGGGATGCAAGACCTCGCCCGCGTCCTGATCGAGCGCGGGCACAAGGACGCCGCCAAGATCGGCGTCTATATGGCGGGCCACGGGCTGCGGCCGGACCGGGTCGTGCTGTCGCCCGCGGCGCGCACCCAGGAAACCTGGAAATACGCCGCCGCTGCGTTCAAGCCCCAGCCTGCGGCAATGTCGGCGGAGCGGCTCTACGACGCTACGCCGCACGACATCATCGGCGTCGTCCAGGACAGCCCCGCCTCCGCCCACACACTTATGTTGATCGGTCACAATCCCGGCCTGCACGAGGCCGCGCTGATGCTGATCGCGTCCGGCGACATCGGCGCACGCGAGCGGCTGCGTGAGGGACTGCCGACCTCGGGGCTCGTCATGATTGATTTCGCCTTCGACGACTGGAGCAAACTGCATCCGCAGTCCGGCCGGCTCGAGCGCTTCGTCAGCCCAAAGTCGCTGGAAGCCGCGACAAACTAAGACCTTACGCTGCACTAAACCCCGCACTCAAAACGTGTCATGATCGTAGCCTTGCAGCGAAATAGAGGGGCGCTGTCATGTACAAGCAGATCCTGGTCCCGATCGACCTCGCCGATACCAATCTCGCCAAGCCGGCGATCGAAACGGCGGTGTCGATGGCGCGCACGTCAGGGGGAACGGTACGCCTGATCAATGTGCTGCCGATGACGCCGGTGATGCTGGCAGAATATGTGCCGCCGGATTTCGACGCGCAGCAGCGCCAATCGGCGGAAGACGCCATGAAAATCATTGCGCAAGAATGCGGGCTCGACACCGCGCATATCTCGGGCACGGTCCGGCAAGGCGGCATCTATCACGAAGTGCTGGAAGAGGCGAAGAAGATCAATGCCGATCTGATCGTAATGAGTTCGCACCGGCCCGCCATGCGCACGTATTTCCTCGGCTCCAACGCAGGCCATGTCGTGCGCTACGCCAAGTGTTCGGTGTTGGTGGTGCGCAACGCCAACGCCAAAACCTGACGTCGCGTCAGCCTTTCGGCAGCAGTTCGGCGGGCGGCGTCTCGGGACGATAAGCGCCCGGCCGGTTGCGGCGAAAGAAATTGCCGCCCTGCCACAGCAGCAACAGCAGGAAGACGCCGACGAAAGCTGCGCCGGCTTTGGTGTCGGCTTGCAAGGCGCGCACAACCAGCACGGCAAGCGCGAGCATAAGGCTGGTGAATACGAACAGGCCCGGCCAATAGAGCAGCGGGTTGCTGCCCTGCTCGTAGCGTGCCGGCGGTGCGGCGAGCGCAATGCGCCGGTGCAATTCAATGACGAAGGCCGTGTACGGCTGATCCAGACGCTGCTGCTCCACCATGCTTTTCCAGGAACTGGACAGGATTTCCAACTTGGGTGCGCCTTGCGCCCATAGCTCGGTCATGAAGCGGTGCGACTGCATGCTAGTGGGCCGATAACTCAGGCGCAGGCGGCGGACATCGCTAAATCGGATGTGACCCGATTTGCGCGCCACCGCCCAGTCGAGCCCATCACCGACGAGCCGGAATTCCCGCGGCGCGCCCAGCACCGATGGCCGGAAGGTATAGGCCGTCCCCTCAGCCGCCTCGTCCGTTGGCCCGCCGCTCATGCGTGTTTTTTGTCTGAAATAGTTTCGCCGGCGCCGATTTCATACATGATTTCAAGGGTTAACCATGATACAGGCCGGCCCCGATGCCGTTGCCCGCAAGCTGCGGCATATGTTTCAATTCCCAAAGGTATAGAATACCTTAATCGGGAATACGTGGTTTTGTAGCGTTGGGGTGGGAGTGCTTTGTCATGGCGAAGTTGTCGGATTTGTTCGGCCGCAAAGGCGAGCCCGGAGGCGCCAGCCGCAGTAACGGCAATGGCAATGGCGAGCATTTCTCGGATGTCGGCTCGCGCATGGGCGAGGAAAACGAGGTCCTGCGCAACCTGCTGACCGACACCGGCCGCAAGATCGGCGAACTCGATGAACTCAAGGAAGCCTTCGACAAGATCGTCACGCCGTTCAACGCGACGCTGCGCGCGCTCGAGCAGGAAAAGTCGCAGACGCTGGGCTTGACCGGCATGCTCGACGAGTCACGCGCGTCCTACGAGACACTGCGCACCGAATTTTATCAGATCGAGAAAAAGGCGACCACGATCGAAGCCGAAGCGGAGCGGCTGCGCATCGACCTCGAGCTGACGCGCGAGGCGAACCGCGGGCTGGAAAGCACACAACTCGAACTCTCCAATGAAATCTCCACGCGCCGCTCCGAGATCACCGAACTCGAGCATCAGTTGGCACAGGAAAGTTCGCAGCGCCGCACGCTGAGCGAGGGCCGCCGCACGCTGCAAGACCAGCTCGATGGCGCCGAAAAGCGCGGCATGCAGATCGAAGGGGAACTCGCCGCCGCGCGCGAAAAGCTGGCGCTGCTTGAAGATGAAAAGCGCTCGCTGCAGATCGCGGTCGATCAAGCCTTCAACGAGACCGCCCGCCTCACCCGTAGGCTGACCGAGAGCGAGAACACGCTGACCGCGACCCGCGCTCAGCTCGGCAAGGTCGAAGCCAGTTTCGCGGAAGCCTATTCCGAACGCGGCCGACTTGCCGCCACGCTCGACGAGACCCGCGAGCAGCGTCAGGCCGAGCAGAACAGCCTGAACATGCGGCTCGACGCTCTTCAATCGCGCGCCGCCACCGCCGAGCGGCTGCTGTCCGAGGCGCGGCAAAACCTGATGGCCCGCACCGAGGAAGTGCGTGCCTTCGACCGCAAGTCGGTGGAAGCCACCATCGCCCGCAACAACGCGGAGAAGCGGCTCGGCCAGGTCGAAGCGATGCATGAGACGCGCGAACGCCAGGTCAAGGATCTCGAGCAGGCGCGCACCGCCCTGTCCGAGCGCAACAACGCCGTGACCAAGACGCTGAAGTCGCGCGAAGCATCTTTGGCGCGCGCCGAGGAAAAGATCGCCGCGCTCACCGAGCGCAACGGCCATCTGGAAGCCGACGTCCAGGTCAGCCGCACCAACATCGAAAAGCGGGTCGAGGAACTCAACTCGTCGCTGCAACGCGAGCGCATGGAACGTGCGGTAGTCGAAGGCGCGCTGGAAGCCGCGCGCAAGGACAATTCGCGGCTGCAAAGCGAGGTCGCGGCGCTGCGTTCGACGCTCCGACGGGGCGTTGCGCTTGACGAAGCTCCAGTGGCCCCAAGCGAGGCCGCCAACGACGAAGTTCCCGCCAAGGCCAAAAAAGGCAAGAATGCGGAAACCGCGTAACGCCGCCCACCAGCCGCTTCTTTATATTTCTCCATGATCGGAACGCGGGGCTTAGGCCCCGCGTTTTCTTTTCAAGGACGCGCAAAACCCGCGCCCAGGAGGAGCTTTCATGATGGAACGCATTTTAACCGCTGCCGTATTGGCCGCAGTCCTGGCGGGGCCCGCGCTCGCGCAAACGCCGGCGAGCAAGACCAGTGAAACGAGCGGCCAACCCGGCTTCGTGCAGAAAGCGGGCGCCAGCGACTGGCGCGGCACCAAGTTGATCGGCGCCAGCGTTTATGGACCGGACAACGCCTCGATCGGCGAAATCAGCGACGTGCTGATCACCGGCGATGGCAGAATCCAGGCCGTCGTGGTGGGCGTCGGCAGCTTCCTCGGCGTCGGCGAGAAAGACGTCGCGCTACCGTTCAGTGCGCTCACCATCACGCGCAAGCCTGATTCGAGCTCGATCGACAAGATCAAGGTGAGCTACTCGAAGGATCAGCTCAAGGACGCCCCGATCTTCGCCCTCAACGATACGCCCACGTCGCAGACCACGGGATCGAGCGTTACCGACATGCACAAAAGCATGAGCCCGACCGATAGCAGATCAAAGCAGTAAAACAGGCCTCGCATGTAGTGGCGCGCGGCCCTACCGCCGGGCGCCGTTTTTTATGTCACTCGTAAAAGCCCGGCGAGTGTTTGAGCGTTTCGCTTTGCGCCTTGTCATGATTGATCCAGAGCTGCGCATTCTCCTTGGCCATCACGGCGGCGATGCGATCCATCGAAGCGAGCGTCTTGTCCTTATCGGTATTGCCGGCTGGCACCCGGCGCTTGTCCCAATTATCCTTGAAGTGCACCGCATCGCCCGATAGCAGGATTGCGCCGGTCTTTGGCAGCTTCACCAGCAGCGACTGATGGCCCGGCGTGTGGCCGGGCGTGGATAGGATCGTCACGCTACCGTCACCGAACACGTCGTAGTCCCCTTCCAGCTGCTTGACCGGATGCTCGGCCTTGAAACGGCCGACGCCGAGCGGCGATGGCCAAGTGTATTCCGCCTTCTGCACCAGCAGCATCGATTGCGGGAACATTTCGACATTGCCGATATGGTCGGGGTGGGTGTGCGAAATCGCTAAGTATTTGATATCGGTCGGTTTGACGCCGACTTGTTCAAGCTGGGCGGCTAGCGTCGACGGTTTGCGCCAGTTCGGCGCGCCGTTCGAAGGCGGCGGGCCTTCGGGCCGCCCGGCGATGGCGTCGGTGACGCCGGTGTCCCACAACAGATAGCCCTGGTTGACGTGATGGATCAGATAACAGTTGTCCACCACGTCCATCGGCTTGCCGACGTTCTCGCCTGGGGTCCAGCGCGACATGTCGGCGGCGGTCCCCTGCCCGCAATCGAAGATGTAGAGCCGGTCTATTCCGCTTTTACCCTGGGCAAAGACAAGACTCGGCGAAAGCACAAGCGCGGCGACGGCAAACAAACGAGCAAAGGGCATGGACTCCTCCCGGCAATGACAACGGCGACGCCGCACACTATACCAACCCCATGCGCCTATTGATCATCCTTGGTCTGTTTGCCCTGCTAGCCGCGTCGGTCTGGTTTGCCGGCACCGCCTGGGAGCGCTTCGGCGGCGATGCCATCCCGTTTTACGGCTATGTCGCCATCGCCGGCGGCGTCCTGTTCTCGCTATTGATCGGTGGCGGGCTTATGGCGCTGGTCTTCTACAGCGACCGCCACGGCTACGACGACCTGAGCGGCGGCGATGACAAGTAGCGCAAAATCCGCCCCAGCCATCCAATTTTCGCCGGCCACTGAAATGGCCACGCTCCGCTACCCATCTATTCCCGGGGTCGGGTATTAATTTAAAGCAATAATCGCATGCTTATTGCAGTGCGAAAGTTTTCATATCCCGTTGGGTTTCGAAATTACGCCGCTATACTCCGCGCGGTCGTACCGACTAAAAAATCCAAGATCCGCGCAAGCCGGATCAACTGGGGGACGCAACGATGTGGAATCAAGTCTACAATCCATTCAATAATACGACGCTGTCGACCGTGGCCGCGGCCTTGCCGGTGGTCACGCTGTTGGTGCTGATCGCGTCGAATAAAGTGAAAGTGCATATCGCCGCGATCATCGCGCTGGTCGTTGCCAATCTCGTCGCCATCGCGATCTTCACGATGCCGGCGGGCATGTCGATCCGCGCGAGCATTCTTGGCATCGTCACCGGGTTCTTCCCGATTGGCTGGATCGTGCTCAACGTCATCTTTCTCTATCGACTGACGGTGGAGAAAGGTGCCTTCGAGACATTACAAAACACGATCGGTAGCGTCACCACCGATCGCCGCCTGCAGCTGCTGCTGATCGCGTTTTCATTCGGCGCGTTCTTCGAAGGCGCCTCCGGCTTCGGCACGCCTGTTGCCGTGACCGGCGCGATCCTGATCGGCCTCGGCTTCTCGCCGCTCGCCGCCTCCGGCCTCTCGCTGATCGCCAATACCGCGCCGGTCGCTTACGGCGCCCTCGGCACGCCGATCGCCGGTCTCGCCAGCGTTACCGGCATCGACCCATTCCTGCTCGGCGCCATGGTCGGACGGCAATTGCCGTTCTTCTCGCTGATCGTGCCGTTCTGGCTGATCTGGGCCTTCGCCGGATTTAAAGGCATGAAAGAGATCTGGCCGGCGATCCTGGTGACCGGTGTAACGTTTGCGGTCCCGCAATTCCTGATCTCGAACTTCATCAATCCGTGGATCGTCGACATTGGCGCTTCGCTGATTTCGATGGCCTGTTTAGTGCTGTTCCTCAAGGTCTGGCAGCCCAAGGTGATCTGGACGTCGGCGGCGCTGCGCAGTGCCGACACCTCGATGGAAGGCCGGCCGGCACTGAAGTCCTCCGGCAAGAAGCCCACTAGTGCGGAAGTGTGGAAGTCACTGCTGCCGTGGATCATCGTCTGCGTGATTCTGCTGCTGTGGGGCACCAACTGGTTCAAGGGCCAGGTAAACCCGTGGGCGACCTGGAATTACGCGGTTCCTGATCTGCACAATATGATCAACAAAGTCGCCCCGATCGTGGCGGCGCCGACCAAGGAAGGCGCTGTATTCTCGTTCACCTGGCTCTCTTATACGGGCTCGGGGATGCTGATTGCCGCGATCATCTCGGGTCTGCTGATGGGCTTCTCGCCCGCCGGTCTGGTCGTGGCCTATGGCCGCACCATCAAGATCTGCGCCTACTCGCTCATCACCATCTCGGCGATGTTGGGCATCGGCACCTTGACGCGACTGTCCGGCATCGACGCGACGCTAGGCTTGGCGTTCGCGGCAACCGGCGTGCTCTATCCCTTCTTCGGCACGTTGTTGGGTTGGTTGGGCGTTGCGTTGACAGGGTCTGACACGGCGTCGAACATCTTGTTCGGCAACTTGCAGAAGATCACGTCCACGCAGCTCGGCATCTCGCCGATCCTGATGAGCGCCGCCAACTCCTCCGGCGGCGTCATGGGCAAGATGATCGACGCACAATCGATCGTCGTCGCCTCGACCGCGACCAACTGGTTCGGACACGAAGGCACGATCCTGCGCTTTGTGTTCAAGCACTCGATCGCGCTGGCGTGCCTCGTCGGCGTCCTGGTCATGCTCCAGGCTTACGTGTTTACCGGCATGATCGTGAAATAACGCGTCCCGCTTCAGGGTCGTCAAAACAGCAAGGCCCTGCATCGAAAGATGCAGGGCCTTTTTCTTGCTATTTCTTGCTATTTCTTGCGCTTTCGTGCGCCAGGCTATAATCCTGCCGGCAAATCCAACCGGAAAAGCCCATGAACAAGACGCTGGTCCAGGAACAGTTCGGCAAGACCGCCGCACATTATCTCACCAGTAAGCCGCACGCACTCGGCAAAAGTCTCGAGCGGCTGGTCGAGCTCACCTCCCCTAAGAAAGACTGGCGCATGCTCGACGTCGCCACTGGCGGCGGCCATGTCGCTTACACCTTTGCGCCGCACGTCGAGCGCGTCTGGGCGACCGACATCACCCAGGAAATGCTCGACCAGGTAAAGGGCGAAGCGCAAAAACGCGGCCTCGCCAATATCCGCAGCACTTACGCCAAGGCCGAGGCCCTGCCGTTCGAGGATGCGAGCTTCGATCTGGTCACCTGCCGTATCGCGCCGCATCACTTCGACTCGATCCCGCAATTCCTCGCCGAGGTGCACCGCGTGCTTAAGCCGGGTGGAGCGTTTGCGGTGGTGGACAACGTGGTGCCGGCAGGCTCGGTCGGCGATTACGTCAACGCCTTCGAGCGATTGCGCGATCCCAGCCATCTGCGCGCCTGGACCATGGATGAGTGGCGCAACGCGCTCAAAACCGCCGGCCTGCCGCCGTCGCACGAGGAACAGATTTACAAAACCATGGAGTTCAAGAGCTGGGCGCAGCGCTACGACGACACCATGAAGGCGCTGTTGCGCGCGATGCTGACGCAGGTAACGCCCGACGTGAAGGCGACGCTCGACCCAAAAGACGGCGACGGCGACTTCACCTTCCGCCTGTGCGAGGGCTTGTTCATCGCCAAAAAGGCGTGACGCTCACACAATAAAATACGCCGGCGCCGCTATCACATCGGCACCGGCGTATTTTTACAACGAAGTCGCGCGTTGCGCGATTACATCTTCATCTTGTGGTGATGCTTTTTCCAGTGCGGGTGGTCGCCGGCATCCCATTCCGGATGCGCGTCGTAAGCCGCGTTCACCAGCCAGCCGCCAATGATAGGGATCACGCAGGAGCCGGCCAGGACGTGCACTTCGCGCACCGTCAGCGGCCGGTCCATCACAAGCGTTCCGACCATCGGCGCGACGGCCATACAGGCGATCGAGCTGGCGGCGACAGCGCCCCACTGCGGAATGCCGTTGTTACCCTGCCAATTCCAATGCCAGTTGTTGATAGCGAAGTAACCGGCGGTTGCCGCAGCACCGACGCCGATTGAGACAGCGGTCAGCTTGCCAAAGTGATGGTGGTGACGCCCGCCGGCATTCGCGCTCGGGGCTGTGAAAGCGAACGCCGCGATCACGGCAGCAATCAAAGCAAATTTCTGTTTCATCCTTGGCTCCCAGCCTTTTCGATTCAATATCGGGTTATGTGGGCCGCTTTGGCGCTCAAGTCGAGCGACCCCGAGATCGCGGACGAAGTTATTCACAGGGCGATAGCTCATTCGTTACCCCTCATTCCAGCCCAAAGGCCCTGCCGGCGACGCCGGCGGGGTCCACGCAAACAACTGATTCGGAAGGCTTTTTGTTCCCGCGCCGCGGCATTTTAACTTCTCGTCTACCAACGTGGCTCGTTAATCCGCTACTATTGTTTCCAAGTGATTCGGCGTCGCTTCGGCCGGGCGGATCGGCGCAATACAGGGATCACTATCATGAGCCGATTTGGCTTTCTCGCCCGCAAACCGGGCCCCGCTGAAAAGCCAAACGAGCAAGCCGCCAGCGACAATCCGCTCGAACTCGACGAGGAGCTGTTCTCCGCGCTCGGCGCCCAGCTTGGCGGCGAGAACGAGTCATTGCGCAATATGCTGCTCGACGCCAACAACAAGATCAACGAGCTTGACGGCATCAAGGCCGCGGTCGGCAAATTAGTCGATCCGGTCAGCAAGGCGCTGCGCGATTTCGAATCCGAGAAGACCGAAAAGGTCGGCCTGCAGACGGTGCTCAACAACACCCGCACCGCCTACGGCAAGCTGCGCAACGAGGTCGGCGATCTCGAAAAGAAGCTCGCGGCGTCCGACCGCGAGTGCAAGCAATTGCGCCAGGATTTGGCCGCCGCTCAATCGCTACTGCACACGCTGGAAGCCACCAAGACCGATTTCACCATCGATCTGGCCGCTGCGCGCGCGCAAATTGCGGATCTTGAATCGAACCTGGCACAACGCACCGGCGAAGGCCTTGCCCTGCGCGAGGAGAACCGTCGGCTCGACGAACGGCTGGTCGCCGTCGACAAGCGCATAATCGCGATCGAAGGCGATCTCCAGACCGCGCGGGCCCGTACGCTGATGGTCGAGGACGAAAAGCGCGCCCAGCAAGTGCTGCTCGACAAAGCCGGCGTCGAAACCGCGCGTCTGCAACGCAAGGTGACCGAAACCGAGGCGAGTTTCAACGCCACGCAAGGGCGCCTGCGGCACGCCGAAGCCGCGATCAACGAAGCCAGCATCGAACGCGCCCGGCTCGTCACCACGCTCGACGAAGTCAACGAGCGCCACGAGCGCGAGCGCGCCGGCCAGAACATGCGGTTCGACTCGCTGCAGACGCGCGCCGCGACACTCGAAAAGGTCGTGTCTGACGCCCGCGAGCTGCTGCTCGCCCGCGCCGAACAGATCCGCGAATACGAACGGCGCAACGGCGAAGTCTCGGCCGAGCGCAATTCGCTGCATGAGCGGGTTTCCAGCTTGCAGGCCTCACTCATCCAGGCCGAATCCAAATTCAAGGAAGCCGACCAGATCCGTTCGGCCTACATGGAGCGCAACGGCGCGCTGGCGCGCACCCTCACCGCGCGGGAAGCGGCGCTTGCGGAAGCCAAGGATTCCGAGGCCTCGCTCACCGACCGCGTTGCAGCGCTGGAAGCCGAACTCGCCAACGAGAAGCAGACCGCCGAACACAAGATCACCGAGCTGGAAGTGGCGCTGGGCCGCGAACAGCTCGAGCGCGCGGTGGTGGAAGGCGCGCTGCAAACCGCCCGCAAGGATTTCTCGCGGGCGGTGCGCGAAGTGATGGCGCTGCAACATGCCTCGGATGCGCAAGGCGCGGCGACGCCGCCGCGCGCCGCCAACGCTGCCTAACTTTCGATTTTCGGGGATGCTGCATCGCCGGGCCAAAAGCCCGGCGATGTTTTCTAGAGGGGCTACCGCACGAGCTCCCGCATCGCGCGATCGAGCCCGTCCAAGGTGAGCGGGTACATCCGCCCGCCAATCAGTTGGCGCACCATCTTGATCGAATAGGTGAAATCCCATTCGCGCTCGGGCACCGGGTTGAGCCAGACGCAGGCCGGATAAGTTCGCGTCACGCGCTCCAGCCAGGTCGCGCCAGGCTCGTCGTTGTAATGCTCGACCGAGCCGCCCGCCGCCGTGATCTCGTAAGGGCTCATCGACGCGTCGCCGACGAACACCACTTTGTAGTCGTGCGGAAAAGTATGCAGCACGTCCCAAGTCGGCGTGGTGGCCTGGAACCGGCGACGGTTTTCCTTCCACACGTTCTCGTACAGGCAATTGTGGAAGTAGAGATGCTCCATGTGTTTGAACTCGGTGCGCGCCGCGGAGAATAATTCTTCGGTCGCCTTGATGTGCCAGTCCATCGAACCGCCGATATCGAAGAACAACAGCACCTTCACGGAATTGTGCCGTTCGGGGCGCATCTGGATATCGAGATAGCCCTTGTGCGCGGTGCCCTTGATGGTGCCCTCGAGATCGAGCTCTTCCGGAGCGCCGGTGCGAGCGAATTTGCGCAGGCGGCGTAGCGCGATTTTGATATTGCGGGTGCCGATCTCGACCTCGTCGTCGAGATCCTTGAACTCGCGTTTGTCCCACACCTTTACGGCGCGCCGGTTGCGGCTCTCGTCCTGGCCGATGCGTACGCCTTCCGGGTTGTAACCGTAAGCGCCATAAGGCGACGTGCCGGCCGTACCGACCCATTTCGAGCCGCCCTGGTGGCGACGCTTCTGCTCGGCCAGCCGCTCGCGCAAGGTCTCGAGCAGTTTGTCGAGGCCGCCCATCGCCTCGATCTGTTTCTTTTCTTCTTCCGTGAGATATTTCTCGGCGAGTCTCTTGAGCCACTCGGCCGGAATCTCAGCCTCCGGACCGTCACTGAGTAATTCCAGCCCCTTGAACACGTGGCTGAACACGCGGTCGAACTTGTCGAGATTGCGCTCGTCCTTCACCAGCGTGGCGCGCGACAGATAATAGAAATCCTGCACCCGGCGCGAGGCGAGATCGGCCTGCATCGCCTGCATCAGCGTGAGGTACTCGCGCAGCGTCACCGGCACGCCGGCGGCTTTGAGGTCACGAAAGAAGGTGACGAACATGGCCGCGAGAATCCCCACTAGCCACGTCGCCGTCAAGCCGGTTACAAAGCGCGCCAAGAGCAAAAAGATTTAAAGGCCGGATGATTTAAAGGATGCATGCGCGCGACCGCGCCCTGTGGGCGCTTGCCGTCATATTGTCGATCGTGCTGCTGATGGCGCCCGCGCTGTGGAACGGCTTTGCCCTGCTGCAATGGGACACCGGCGGCTATCTGGCACGCTGGTACGAGGGCTATCTGGTGCCGAGCCGCGCCGTGGTCTACGGCCTCATCCTCAATGCCGGCGCGCCGCTGGCGTTCTGGCCAGTTGTCCTGCTGCAATCCGCACTGACGGTCTGGATCGTCGCTCTGGTGTTGCACGCGCATGGGTTGGCGCGACGGCCTTTGCTGCTGCTCGGCATCATCGCCGCGCTGTCGCTGCTCACGACCCTGCCGTGGCTGACCTCGATCCTCCTCACCGATATTTTCGCGGGCTTAAGCGTTCTGGCGCTTTATCTCCTGCTGCTGCGCAACGAGGTGCTCGGCCGCCGCGAACGCATCGGCTTGATCGCGCTGATCGCGCTAGCCGCCGCCACCCACAATGCCACGTTGGCCGTGCTGCTCTGGCTGCTCATTTGCGCCGTACTGCTTCAGTTTATCCGCAGCGAGCAGTTTGCACGCGCAAATATCGGCCGGGGTCTGCTGGCGCTGGGGCTGGGCTGCGTCCTGGTGCTCGCCGCCGACTTTGTCGTGGCCAAACGGCTGGCCTGGACGCCGGGCGGCTTTGCGCTGTCGTTTGGCCGCATGCTGCAGGACGGCATCGTCAAGAAATATCTTGACCGGCACTGCCCTGATCCGGACTTGCGGCTGTGCACCTACAAGGAAGCCCTCCCCAACGATGCCGACACCTGGTTCTGGGGTAGTTCGGTGTTCGACCGGCTTGGCCGTTTCGCCGGCCTCGACAACGAAATGGCAAAAATCGCGGTCGGCAGCGCGATCGAATTTCCTGCTCTGCAGATCGAGGCCGCGGCCACCGCCACCGCGAAGCAATTGATCGACGTGCACACCGGCGAAGGCGTGCGAAACGTCATCTGGCACACCTACCGCATCATCGAGCGCTACACGCCGCAGCTCGTGCCGGCCATGCACGCGGCGCGCCAGCAGAACGGCGAGCTGTCGTTTACCGCCATCAACGCCCTGCAATATCCGCTCGCGCTGATCGCGATGGCGCTGTTGCCGCTACTTATTCTCGCCTATCGCGTCATACCTGCGACGAGCGAACTTGCCGGTTTCGTGTCTCTGGCATTGTTAGGCAACGCCTTCATCTGCGGCGCGCTGGCCAACCCGCATGATCGCTATGGCGCGCGTATGGTCTGGCTTGCCGGCCTGACCGTTATTCTGGCGGCTGTTAGTTGGCTCGCAGACCGGCTTGGGCAACCTGCGGATTTGGCCTAGACTCCAAGCTCAAGACTTTCAAAAAATCCCCCCGGGAGGCAGACCTACAATGACGATGACAATATCCTTCATGCAGACAGTTTTGCTGGCCGCCGCTATGGCCGGCGGGCTTTCCACCGCAGCCTCAGCCGAGGCGCTCAAGGACCTCGCCCTTACTGGCAAGCTGCGGGCGGCGATTAACCTCGGTAATGGCGTTCTGGCGCAAAAGGACGAAGCCACCGGCCAGCCTAAGGGCATCACACCCGATCTGGCGCGCGAACTGGGACGCCGGCTCGGCGTTCCGGTCGAACTCATCACCTATGACGCCGCCGGCAAGGTGTTCGACGCTGCCACCAAAGGCGAATGGGACATCGGCTTCGTCGCGATCGAGCCGGTGCGCGCCGCCGTGATCGACTTCACCGCGCCCTACGTCATCATCGAAGGCACCTACATGGTGCACAAGGATTCGCCGCTCAAGGTGATCGCCGATGTCGACCGCCCCGGTGTGCGCATCGCAGTCGGCCTCAAGTCGGCCTACGACCTTTATCTGACGCGCACCATCAAGAACGCCACCATCGTGCGGGCGCCTGCCGGTGGCGGCAAGGCGATGATCGACATGTTCCTCAATGACAAGCTCGAGGTCGCCGCCGGGGTGAAGCAGCCGCTGGTCGCCTATGCCAAGGATCATCCGGACATGCGGGTGATGGATGGCCACTTCCAGGAAATCCAGCAAGCTATGGGCATGCCCAAGAAAGCCGGCGAGGATCGCAGCGCCGGCGCCGCATACTTGCGCGCCTTCGTCGAGGAGATGAAAGCATCGGGCTTTGTCGCCGAGGCGCTCAAGCGTAGCAATCAGACCGCGACCGTGGCACCGGCGACGAAATAAACTAGCCCGCTTCCGGCGTTCTGATGTGCTCGGGCCGCACCCCGAGCGCCAGCACACGGCCCGGAATGCGGCGGAGCAGCGGCCATTGCATCATCTTCATCAGCAGCGGCGCGCGCGGCCGCTGGCCGGTGCCTTGCAGCGCCGGGCCGATCAGGTTGTTTTGCAGCGTGATCTGCACGCGTTGTGTAAAGCGCGTCGGGAATTCGCGGCGCTGCTGCACGGCCTTAAGCGTATCCACCGTCACCGCGCCTCGCCGCAGCGGTTCGGCCAGGATATTGGCCGCGGCCACCGCGTCCTGCACCGCGAGATTGATGCCGACGCCGCCGATCGGCGACATCGCGTGCGCGGCGTCGCCGATGCAAATCAGGCCCGGTTTGTACCAGCTCCGCAGCCGGTCGATCGCCACGGTCAGCAGTTTTACGTCATCCCAGTCTTTGATCGTGTTGAGCCTGTCGCTTACGTCGAACGGCGTCATGTCGCCGACGGTGGCGCGAAATTTGTCGAGGCCGCGGCTGCGCACCGCATCGGCGCTGCCTTTCGGGATCACAAAGGCGCATTGCCAGTAATCGTCGCGGTTGAGCATCACCAGCATGCGGCCGCTTTCGATATGGCCGACGACCTCACCGCCGTCGCTCTGGTTGCGCGGCAGCCGGAACCACATCACGTCCATTGGCGCGCCAATGTCTTCCACCTCGAAGCCGGCGCGCTCACGCACGATCGAATGGCGTCCGTCACAACCCACGACCAGATCGGCGCGAATTTCCAGCTGCCCCTCCGGCGTCTTGGCGCGCAAGCCCACGACACCGCCACCCTCCTCGATTAAATCGGCCGCCTCCGCGCGCATGCGCAGATCGAAGGTGGGGTAGCGCTTGCCGTGCCGCACCAAAAAATTGAGAAAATCCCATTGCGGCATCAGCGCGATGAATTTGCAGTGCACCGGCAGCGTGGAGAAATTGCCGATGGTGATGACGTCCGCGCCGATCTGCATACTGACGTGATCGACCTGCGAATGCGGCAGCTTGAGAAATTCATCGAGCAAGCCGAGCTCATGCATCATCTCGAGTGTCGAGGGATGCACGGTATCGCCGCGAAAATCGCGCAAGAAATCGGCATGCTTTTCCAGCACCACGACCGGCACCCCGGCACGCGCCAGCAGAAAAGCCAGCATCATCCCGGCCGGTCCGCCGCCGGCGATACAACAGGTGGTTTTGATCTCAGCCATCGGATGACGAACGGCCCCGGCCGCAGTTTGGTTCCGCGAGCTTACGCCTGCTTGTCCGGCGTCGTCACCACCAGCCCGCCCAATTCGTCGCGCACTTTGATCTGGCACGACAGCCGCGAGTTCGGCCGCACATCATAGCCAAAGTCGAGCATGTCCTCTTCCATCGGCGAGGGCTCGCCGGTTTTGGCGCGCCAGGCCTCGTCGACATAGACGTGGCAGGTGGCGCAGGCGCAGGCGCCGCCGCATTCGGCCTCGATGCCGGGAATATTATTGCGGATCGCCGTCTCCATCACGGTTGCGCCGTTCTCGGCGTCGACCGTGCGGGCGGTGCCGATGGAATCGATGTAGGTGATCTTCGGCATAAGGGGCGATTGAACGGGAAATGATCGCGCCGGAATTGGCGCGGCGGCGCCCCGTATATAATCATTTGTTGGAGTGCGCCAGACCGGGCGCGGCCGTCTTAGTCCCGCAGCAATTCGGCGATCGCCGCCCGCGCCTCGACGATGGTGGTGGCAAGCATCGCCATCGCGGTCTCGCGCTCGGCCGGACCGGCCTGCTCGACCGCTTGAGCCGCACGCGCGACATTGCCAGCGCCAATTCCGGACGCCGAACCGCGTAGCGTATGCGCCAGTGCTGCCATCGCCTGCGGATCGCCGCTGCGCATACGGGCGAGCAGCAGCTCAGCCTGCCGGTCGAACAGCCCCAAAACCTCTCGCTCGAGGCTGCGGTCGCCGAACGTCATGCGCGTAAGATGCCCGCGGTCGATTGCCGTGGAAGCTTGCTCGACAATCTTGGCAGCGGGCTGCGGCATGAAACCTCCCCCCGGGGCTCTTTAGACCCCTTGTGTTGGCGAGGAGTTTGACCCACGCGGGATCAAATCTGGGTAAATGCGCGGCCACTGAACGCGCGAGTTTGCGTTGCGTAGTTAATGGGCGCTGACATCGTCCGAGGGAACCCCCGAAAAAGTCATGGTAAATCGGAAGTTAACGATGATGAAAAAGACCCCACCAACGCAGTTTCCTTCGTAATGCCAAGCCGATAGGATGGCTTGCCGGCGAAATAAAGCGTCCTTGCTCTGGCCGGCTCCGAGAGTTCCCGCGCTCGTGGCGCGGCCCGCAAATGGCGACGGCTCGGGCCGCTAGTGTCCGGCGTAACGACGAGGCGACGATCGACAATGGCGAATATCCCGAAGAAATCCGCGGATCCGGCCGAAGATGCACTTAACGCCATCGCCGAAGCCATGAGTGCCGGCCAGACCGAGCGCCGCGCCGCCGATACCGTACCTGACGCGCCCGCCGCCGCCGCCGATCTTTTCAACGAGCCGCAAGCCGCCTGGGGCTCCGACGAGACGCGGCCGCGCGTCGCCGCCAATGACGATCGCGCCAGCGTCGGCCAGATGCTGGCTACCATGCGCCGCCGCCCGGCGCGCACGCCCTATTTCATCGCCGCCGCCGCCGCGTTCATCTGGACCGCGGGCGGGATTGCCACCACCTACCTCTACAACAGCGAACTGCAAGACGTGTTCGCGACCTCGCGCATCGGCATTGCCGCCATGGTCGGCTTGGCCTGCGCCATCGTCCTGCCGGTGATCTTTTTCTTTGTGCTCGCCCACATGTTCCGCCGTTCGCAAGACATGCGCCTGGTGGCCGAGACCATGGCCGAAGTGGCGATGCGTCTAGCGCAGCCGGAAACCGCGGCGCGCGAGCAGATCGTCACCGTCGGCCAGGCCATCCGCCGCGAGGTCGCAGCCATGGGCGACGGCGTCGAACGCGCGCTGGCGCGCGCCGCCGAGCTGGAAAGCCTGGTGCACAACGAAGTGTCCGCTCTCGAGCGCGCCTACAATGACAACGAAGTCCGCATCCGCGATTTGCTCAACGAACTGACCAACCAGCGCGAGACTCTGGTCAATCAGGCCGAGCACGTGCGCAACGCCATCGCCAGCGTCCATCTCGACCTGTCGCACGACATCAGTTCGGTGGGCGACCTGGTGGCCGACAAGGTCAACGAGGTGGCGCAACGCGTCACCCGCTCGCTCACCGAAAAGGGTGAGCACATCACCCTGGCGCTCGGCCATGTCGGCGACAGCATGATCGACACGCTGACCGAACGCGGCTCGACCATGCTCAACCGCCTAGAGACCAACAGTGAGCGCGCTAGCACCGCCATTTCGTCGGCCAGCGACAGGCTGACCGCGAGTCTCAGCTTCAAGACCGAGCACGTGCACGACGAGTTCGCCGAACTCGCGGCCCGCCTGCAGCAGATGATGACCGCCCGGCTCGATCAGGTGGCGCAGGGCTTTGCGCAGAAATCCGCCGTCACGATCGAATCCATGGCGAGCCGTTCTCAGCAGTTCAACGACGCCCTCACCCAGACCGGCAGCCAGATGGCCGAAACAATCGCGGCGCGCGCAGAGGAAGTGAATACCACACTGCGCTCGACCGGCGATTCGTTGGTGCTCGACCTATCGCTCCGCGGCGGCGACGTGGTCTCCAAGCTGGAGCAGACCGGCACGCGCATCACCGATACCGTCGTGAGCCGCTCGAACGCGGTGGCTGATACGTTCCGCGAAAGCGCTGAAGCGCTGGCGCAAGTGCTCAACAGCCGCGGCGACGCGGTCAAGGACCTGCTGGCCGCGCGTCTGCAGGCCTTCGAAGACCTGTTCAACCAGGGCGGCACCGCGCTCAGCGAGAAAGTTTCGCGCGATTCCAGCACGCTCGGCAGCCTGATCACGCGCCATATGGCCGAGTTCGACCGCACCGTCAAAACCTATGGCGGCGAACTGGTCGAACGCCTCGGCCAGCGCACGCAGGATGTCTCGGAAGCGATGCGCAATTACGTCGATACATTCGACCAGCGCGTCAACAGCCGCGCCGGCGAGCTCACCGGTTCTATGGACGTGCGGCTCTCCCAGTTCGAGGAAAGTCTCGGTTCGCGCGTCATCGGCCTCACCGACCAGCTCACCAGCAAGGGCCAGGAGGTCGTCGAAGCGCTCGACAGCCGCATCGGCGCCGTCACCGGCACGATCAATGCGCGCGGCGCCGAAGTCGCCGACTCGATCAGCGCCAAGATCTCCCAGATCGACCAGACCTTGGGCGCGCGCGCGCTCGAAGTCGCCAACACGCTAGACAGCCGCGTCGCGCGCTTCGAGGACCTGCTGGTCGGCCGCGCCGAGACCGTCACTAATCAGCTTGAAAGCCGCACCAAGGCGGCCGGCGATGCGCTGCATGCGCGCCTCGATCAGCTCGGCCAGTCGATCAAGACCAATTCGGCGGAAGCCGAACGCGCGATCGGCCAGCTCGCGATCTCCACCAGCGAAGCGATGCGCACCAGCGCCAGCGACGTCGAACGCACGCTGCTGGACGTGAGTGCCGAGGTTGCCCGCAACTTCACCGGCAAGGCCGACGAAATTGCCAATACGGTCACCCAGCGCACCAATGAAATGACGGCGGTTCTGTCCGACAAGAGCGGCGGCGTGCTTGCGGCGATCACTGAGAAGGGCGAGCAATTCGCCAAGGACGTTACGTCCGCGACCGACGAGGCGATGAAGTCGATCGAGAGTAAGGGCTTCACCTTCACCCGCACGATACTGGACAACAGCGCCGAAATCTCGCGGATGATCAACAGCGCCGGCGAGGCCGCCTCCAACACCGTCAACCGCACCCTGAACGATCTCAGCGAGACCGCGCAGAAGGCGATCGAAACGTCGAAGGCGACCGCCACCGCGACCGTCAGCGAGATGCTGGAAACCCACAATATGCTGCGCGCCGACACCACCGCTCTGTTCGAGAGGCTGCGCGAAGCCAACATAATGCTGCAGGAAGTGCTGTCCGGTTCACATGAGAACATGAGCGCGCTGGAAAATACTCTGGTGCTGCGCGTGTCGGAATTCGTCACCGCTATGACCGATGTCAACGCCGCGACCGGCGACGCCACCACACGGGTGGAAAGAAACATCGGCGACTTCCGCGACATCACCGCGCGCGTCATCGGCGATCTCGGCCAGCTCGGCGCACAATTCGAGGCGCACGGCCGCAGCCTCGCCGAGGCCGCCGACCTGATCGACCGCAGCAATCAGCGCACCGAAGACACCATCAATGAGCGCCGCGTCACGCTCGATTCACTGGTCGCCACGCTCGACATCCGAACCGAGGATCTCGACCAGCGGCTCAAGCGCTTCTCGGGTCTGCTCGACGAATCGCTCGAGGCCGCTTCGACGCGCGCGCGCGATATCGCCCGCGTCGTGTCGGAATCGACCGCCGAGGGCGGCCGCACGATCAGCGAGCAATACGAGCGCGTGCGCGAAAATGCCGAGGACGTGAGCCGCCGCACCGCCGAGACGATGCGCGCGATCTACGACCAGACCACCGGCGACACCCATAAGATGTTCCGCGACGCCAACGAACGTTTCGCCGAGGCGGTGCAAGGCATGAAGCAGATGGCGTCCGAAATGCAGCAGGAGCTGGAAGCCACCCGCGCCGAGTTGCATCGCGGCATTTTCGAACTGCCGCAGGAAACCGCCGAGAGCGCGGCCCAGATGCGCCGGGTCATCGTCGACCAGATCGAGGCGCTGGCCGAACTCAACCGCATCGTCGCCCGCCACGGCCGCAATCTCGACGCGGTCGAGCCGCGCCGTGCAACGCGCGAGGAGCCCGCGCTCGCCATTGGCACCCGCAGCGAGCCGCAACGCGTGATCGCGCGTACCGACCGCAACGAGCGCGGCGACGTCGGCGGCTTTGCGCCGGCGGCCCGCCGCGCCGAAGCGCCCGCGCTCAGCCCCGGCCAGAGTGGCGCCAACCGCACCGGCTGGCTCACCGATTTGCTCAGCCGCGCCTCGCGCGATGAGGGCGATGCCGAACGCGAGACGCCGCGCGAGACTGCGCGCGGCGTCGACGAGCGCACGCCCCGGCATAGTCTCGAATCGCTCGACTCGCTCTCGGTCGACATTGCCCGCATGATCGATCACGACGCGGCCGCCGATTTGTGGGACCGCTATAAGCGCGGTGAACGCAACGTGTTCACCCGCAGGCTTTATACCTTGCAGGGTCAGCAGGCATTCGACGAAATCCGCAAGAAGTACCGCGCCGACCGCGAGTTCAAGCTCACGGTCGACCGCTATATTGGCGAGTTCGAGCACCTACTCGACGAAGTCGCGCGCGACGACCGCGGCCAGGTGGTGGCGCGCACTTATCTCACCTCGGAAACCGGCAAGGTCTATACCATGCTGGCGCACGCCGCCGGGCGGTTCGACTAAGCGGCGCCGACAGGCAAACGCAAAACGGACGCCATCGGGGCGCCCGCTTTTATTTAAATGCTAGCCATTATTTCTTTTTCTTATCTTCGCTCGGTGGCGCGCCGCCCCAAATTATCCGGCTTGGATTGGCGTCGAAGTTCTTCGCCGCCGTACCGATGGTCGACAGCGTGCGCGTGCCGGTGGTCGTCAGTTTGCTGATGCCGACGGTGATCTCAGCGGTGCGCTTGTCCAGATTTTCGGCAAGCGTACGGATCGAGTGCGCCGCTTCGTTAATCTCGCCGCCCTTGCCATCGACACCGCCGGTCAGGTTCTGCAGGCCCTCAGTGATCTTGTCGATGCGGTCGGAATTGCGCGCCAGCGCGCCGCTAAAGGTATCGATGTTCTGCAAGGCCTCGTGGAACGCCTTCTGGTTTTCGACGATGAAATCGTCGAGCCGTTTCAGCGTATCGCGCGCGGCTTGCGTGACGTCAGCCGTTGCGCCCGGTGGTGCGACCAGCACCGGCGGCTTGTCCTTGGATGTAGCGGTGCCAACCACCGCCGGCTTCGACGGACTGCCACCCTTGAGTGATAACGAGGCGATGCCGGTCAGGCCCTGGAATTCCAGCCCGATCTCAGTATCGGCGCGGATCGTCACCGACTTGTCGACCGAGACGGTCGCGGTCACCTCTTTGGGGTGCTCCGGATTGAGCGCGAGGCCGGTGACCTCGCCGACCTTGATGCCGTTGAACAGCACCGAGGCGCCGGTACGCAGACCGGAAACCGAGCCCTCGAAACGCACCGCGTAGAAACTGCGTTCGCCGGTGCCGCCGATGTTCTCGAACCAGTAGACGAACGCGAACACGCCGAGCACGACCGCTAGCGTAAACACCCCGATAATCGTGTAATTCGCTTTCGTTTCCATCGACCGTTAGACCCGCGCCGTTTTGTCATACTGGGAGCCTTCCCGCGAACGCTTGCCGTGGAAATAGGCTCTCAGCCAGGGATGGGTAGATGCCAACATGGTGTCCATGTTGCCGGCAGCGATCACTTTGCCGTCGGCTAATACCGCGATCCGGTCGCATACCGTATGCAAACTGTCTAGGTCATGGGTTACCATGAATACGGTCAGGCCCAAAGTGCGCTGCAAAGTGGCGATAAGTGTGTCGAATTCGCCCGCCCCGATAGGGTCGAGCCCCGAGGTCGGCTCGTCGAGAAAGACGATTTCCGGGTCGAGCGCCAGTGCGCGCGCCAGCGCCACGCGCTTGGTCATGCCGCCTGACAGCTCGGAAGGAAATTTGTCGCACACGCTGGCATCGAGCCCGACCATTTCGAGCTTTGCGACCGCCAATTCGTCGAGCAGTTGTTGCGGCAAATCGAGATATTCGCGCACCGGGAATTGCAGGTTTTCCAGCACGGTGAGCGAGGAAAACAGCGCGCCCTGCTGAAACAGAATGCCCCAGCGCCGCTCAATCGCCTGCCGCTCCGTGTCGCTAGCCGCCTCCATGTTTGTACCGAATACCTTGATGGTGCCTTTGTGCTTAGGCAGCAGGCCGATGATCGTGCGCATGAGCACCGACTTTCCGGCGCCCGAACCGCCGACGAAGCCGAGGATCTCGCCGCGATAGACGTCGAGGTCGATATGATCGAGCACGACGTGCTCGCCGAATCCGGACACCACGTCGCGGACCTCGATCACGACTTCCTTGCTCCGCCGGCCGTTCGTTTTTGAGGTTTCTTGCGCCATCGCTCACATCCCGATCGAGGCAAAGAAAATCGCGAACAGGCCGTCGAGCACGATCACCAGGAAGATCGACTCCACCACCGAGGCTGTCGTCTGCAATCCCAGCGACTCCGCGCTACCCTTGACCGCCAGCCCCTCGACGCAAGCCACCACCCCGATGATGATCGCCATGAACGGCGCCTTGATCATGCCGACCTCGAAGGTCTGCAACGAAATCGATTCCTTGAGCCGCGACAGGAAAATATCGGGATCGATGCCGCCATAGAGCCAGCACACCAGCCCGCCGCCATAAAGCGCCGCGATCGAACCGAGGAAGGTCAAGATCGGCACGCCGATGATCAGTGCGGCGATGCGCGGCATCACCAGCACCTCGATTGGGTCAAAACCCATTGTGCGCAACGCGTCGATCTCCTCGCGCATCTTCATCGAGCCGAGCTCGGCGGTGTAGGCGCTGCCCGAACGGCCAGCCACCATGATGCAGACGATCAGCACGCCCAATTCGCGCAGCACCAGGATGCCGACCATGTCGACCACGTAGACGTCGGCGCCGAATTTACGGAAGTGAAACAAGCCCTGCTGCGCGATGATGCAGCCGATCAGGAACGTAATGAGCAGGACGATCGGCACCGCACGCCAGGCAACATTGTCGAGCTGATGGACCAGTGCGGTGAAACGGAAACTCCGCGGATGCGTTAGCACCCGCAAACTGGTGACCGCGAGCGCCCCCACCATATTGAGCATCGAAGAAAACGAATGGCCGACGGCGAAGATATTCTCGCCGATCGTGGAGATGGCATCGGCCAATTGATTGTCGTGATGCGACGGCGGCTCCACCAGTTTGATGCCGTGCAGTTCGTCCATCAGCAGACGATAGTCGTCCTTTAGGCCGGTCACCTTGGTGTCGCAGCCGCGCGACGAATAGGCCCGCACCAGCCGCTCCAGCAGCCAGGCGCCGAAGGTATCGAGCCGCTCGACGCGGCCCATGTCGATATCGACGCGTTTGAGCTTGCCGGCGCGCCGGGTCTCGTCCTCGATCTGCGCCTCGAGGCTGCGCGCGTTCTCCGCGATCCACGCGCCGGCCCCGGCGAGCTTGAGCTGCCCGCCTTGGGCGGTGCCTTCCAGCAATGTGACGCTCATTCGAGTAAGCCTTTGAGGAATAACCCTCTGATTTCGTTACCTTACCACTGCGTATCGGCGGGTAACACGACGAGTACTTGACCCAAGGCCCTGGACCTGTCGAGGGTTTGGCCTAATCCGGCCGCTATGGATACCCCGATTCCGTGACTCTTAGCCTCACCTTAGCCACAGAAAGCTGGCCGATTGCGGGCTCTTTCGCGATCAGCCGCGGTGCCAAGACCGAAGCCCTCGTGGTGGTCGCCGGACTGGGCGACAAGACACCCAAAGCGCAAGGCCGCGGCGAATGCGTGCCCTATGCGCGCTATGGCGAAAGCGTCGAAAGCGTCACCGCCGCGCTCGACGCGATGCGCCCGCAACTCGCCGCCGGTCTCGACCGCTTGGCTTTGCAAAAAGCGATGCCACCGGGCGCTGCCCGCAACGCGCTCGATTGCGCATTCTGGGACTTCGAGGCTAAACGCGCCGGCCGCCCGGTTCATGAGCTGGCCGGGCTCCCTGCCCCGCGGCCGCTGACTACCGCCTTTACGATTTCGCTCGCCGCCCCCGCCGCAATGGCCGCAGCCGCGGCGAAGGCAGCCGGCCGCGCGCTGCTCAAGGTCAAGCTCGGCGGCAGCGACGGTGCAGATCCTGCGCGCATCGCCGCGGTGCGTGCAGCGGCGCCCCAGGCGACGCTGATTGTCGACGTCAATGAAGGCTGGAGCGAAGCCAATTTGGCCGCCAATCTTGCGGCCTGCGCCGGCGCACATGTGGCGCTGGTGGAGCAGCCGCTGCCGGAGGCCGCCGATGGCACGCTGGCAGCCTTCAAGCACCCGATCCCGATCTGCGCCGATGAGAGCGCCCACGGCCTTGCCTCACTGGCGGCGCTCGCCGGCAAATACGACGCCGTCAACATCAAGCTCGACAAAGCCGGCGGTCTAACCGAGGCGCTGGCAATGGCCGCCGAGGCGGAGCGCCTCGGTCTGCCCGTCATGACCGGCTGCATGGTGGCGACCTCGCTGGCCATGGCGCCGGCTTTGCTGCTGGCGCAGCGGGCACGCTATGTCGACCTCGACGGGCCGCTTCTGCTGGCCCGAGACCGCCCTGATGGCCTCACCTACCGCGATAGTCTGGTGTTCCCGCCCGCACCTGCTCTCTGGGGCTAACAGGCCCGGCCAGGATCGTCCCACTCTGGGAAACCACTGTAGTTGTTCCCACATTATGGCCGGTCTTGTGGTTAACCAAGTCTTTTCACTTTCCCCCGTACCGGCCTACACTTATGGTTAAGTTGTGTTAACGCGCACCCGCCTCAAAGGCGGGGCATCGGTAACGGGGACGGGGGTATGCGTAGTCGGGGCCTGTTGCTCTGTATCGCTCTGTTGGCGTCCGGCGTCACGTCGGCGTCCGCCACCATGCGCATCGCCGAAGACCGTGGCGGCCAGATCGGTCATTACCTGCAGACTTTCGCGGTGTTGCGCTCAAGCGGCGAACGCGTCGTCGTCGACGGCGATTGCCTGTCGGCCTGCACGCTCGTGCTCGGCCTGATCCCGCAAGACCGTATCTGCGCGACGCCGCGCGCGCGTTTCGGTTTCCACGCCGCCTGGATGCCGGATGTCGACGGCCGCCCCGTCACCAGCCCAATGGGAACGCAGGCGCTGTGGACTATTTATCCCGGCAATGTGCGGAGCTGGATCAACCGGCACGGCGGATTGTCGCGCCACATGATTTTCATGCAGGGCCGCTCGCTCAGCGGCATTGTGGCGAGCTGCGACCAGCCGGCCCAGCGTGCCGAGCGCACCCATCTGCGCTCAAGTCACCGTTACGCGGCGCGTCCGGTGCGCTACATAGCCGGCAACGCCGCCAGCGACCGCCGCTAGCGCCATCGCCGCATAAGCGCGGACGCCGAAAGCGCCGTACAGCCATCCCGACAGTCCGGTCGCTGCCGCCATCGCGGCGCCTTGCGCGATCGACAGGTAGCCTTGCGCGGTCGCGCTTTGGCCGTGCGGCGCATGGCGCATGACGAATCCGAGCGCGCCGAGATGCGTGGCACCGAACGAGGCGGCGTGCAGTAATTGCAGAAACGGCAGCGCCATGTCCGGCGGATTGAACGCCATCGCAGTCCAGCGCACCGCGCCGCCAACCGCGCCGATCGTCAACAGCGCGATCGGCTGCACGAACGCCAGCCGTCCCGAAACAGCAAACAGCACGATTTCGGCGAGCACGCCGAGCGCCCACAGCGCCGCAATCGCCGTGCCGTCCAGGCCAGCGCCGCGCCATTGCAGCGCCGAGAAACCGTAATAGACCGCGTGGCTGGCCTGGATGAGACTGGACGCGGCCACCACCGCGATGAAGACGGGATCGCGCAACAAATGCGGGCGCGGCAGCGCCGGCTGTGCCGGCGGCGGCGCGGCGGTCACCATCGGCTCCAACGCGAATGCGGCCATCGCGCTCAGCACCGCTCCCGCGACGATCAGCCAAATCAGATAGCGCGCCGGGATCGTATCGGTGGCAAAGCCGGCGATGAAAGTGCCGAGGATGAAGGCGGCCGAGCCCCACAGCCGCACCGGCCCATAGGCGCGGCCGCGCGCGCCGAGGCCCTTAAGCGCGTAGGTCTCGGCCAACGGCATCACCGGCGTCAGTGCCAGCGCGGTCAGCGTATAAACGATCAGGATCGAGGCCGCGCCGCCGGCGAAACCGAGCAGCGCATAGCCGGCCACACCCAGGCAACATGCCACAAGAATCGTCCCGCGCAGGGCATCGCGGGCGTCGGCGACACGCGCGGCAACAGGAATAGCGATCATGCGCACGATCATCGGTGCCGCCAGCACCACGCCGATCATGCCAGGGTCGAGCCCCTTGGCCTTGAGCCAGACCGGAAAGAACGGCAACTGAATGCCGCCCGTCACGAATAAAGCGGCATAAAGGCCCGCCAGGCGCGGCGCGAAGCCGAATTGCCACCGGTTTGAGGCCTGCATGTCACCGTCTTTACTGGCCGAATCAAGCGCCCTGATTCATAAACGGCCTGTCACGGATTGCACATGACCAACGCGCCGCTGGCGCTGGCGATGATCCCGCCGGAGCCGCTGAACGACGACGAATACCGGGCGCTCCACGACGCATTGTCGGAGAGCGCGCGCGGCCTCGCATTTCTGGCCGAATTTGCCCGGCGTAACCGCAACGCCGACACCGAGGCGCTGCTGGCCGCGATCGAGCGCATCGAGACGCGGCTCCAAGCCGACGCCTCCGCGGTGCAGCGGCTGCGTGACGATTTGCGTATGCTGCTGATCGCGATCCGCCTTGCCCGCCCCGAGATCGATGGCGCGGGGCCTGCGGCCAAGGCAATCAAGCTTTCGGCGCTGCTCGATCTGCTCGAGCGCCGCATCGACGCCATGTCAGAGGCAAAACCAGCAGCGCTCGCTCCGCCGGATGAAGACTCGCCCGCCGCTGTGCTCGCCGTGGTGCCGCCACTCGACGAGCCCGAATTGCCGATCCCGGCCGCCGTGGGCTTCGAACCGCGCCCGGTCTCCATTATTGCGAACGCGCAGCCGCGCGATCCGCTCGCCGCCCTCATGGCGCTGAGCGAAGACGAGCGCCTGGCGCTGTTTACTTGATCAGCTTCGCGAATAATTCTGCGTCGACATTGCCGCCGGACAAAATGCCGACCACGACCTTGCCCTTGACGTCGAGCTTGCCGCCCAGGAGCGCGGCGAGCCCGATTGCGCCGCCCGGCTCCACCACCAGCTTCAATTCCTGGAACGCGTAGCGCACCGCGGTAGCCACTTCCGTGTCGTTCGCGGTAAGGCCGGCGCCGATCAGATCGCGCAATATGGGAAACGTCAACTCGCCGGGCGTATTGCTCATCAGCGCATCGCAGATCGAGCCGCTCAGGCGCGCATTGGCCTCGCGCCGCCCGCTCTGAAACGACCGCAACGTGTCGTCGAAGCCTTCCGGCTCGACGGTGTAGAATTTCGCTGCCGGCACCCGTGCCTTGACGCCGAGCGAAATGCCGGCCGCCAACCCGCCGCCCGAGGCGCCGACCACCACGATCTCGGGCTTCAGCAACAATTGTCCCAAGTCCTCGACGATCTCACGGCCGATCGTGCCCTGACCGGCGATGATCAGCGGGTCGTCGTAAGGCGGCACCAAGGTTGCCCCGCGCTCGGCGACGAGCTTCTTGGCTATCGCCGCGCGGTCTTCGGTATCGCGGTTGTACAGCACGATTTCGGCGCCCAGCGCCGCCGTGCGCTCGCGCTTCAAGCGCGGCGCATCGGCGGGCATCACGATTGTCGCGGGCAGGCCGAGCAGCCTTGCTGCCGCCGCCACGCCTTGGGCGTGATTGCCGGACGAATAGGCCACCACGCCGGCGGCGCGCCGCGCCTCGGGGATCGAGGAAATCTTGTTGTACGCGCCTCGGAATTTGAACGAGCCGGTGCGCTGCAGCGTTTCGGCCTTCAGGAACACGCGCGCGCCCAGCAGATCGTCGAGCACCGCCGCATTGATAAGCGGCGTGCGCACCGCGATGCCGGCGAGCCGCTTGGCGGCGGCCTCGATATCCGCGGCGGTCGGAAGGATCGTGTTGTCGATGGCGCCCATGGGCCAGGCTAACGCCGCGCCCCGCGCGGCGGCAAGGGCACTTAAGCGGCGAACTTGCCCTTGGATTTCGTCGCTTCCGCCACGTGCGTGAGAAACTTTTCCGCGCTCGCGGCCCAAGTCATGCCGAGCGCGAAGTCGCGGCAGTCGTCGCGCACGCACTCCAGCGCTTCGAGACAAGCGTGCTGCAAGTCCTCGTCTAGTTTGCCCACCGGCGCCTCGCCGATCACGTCGTGCGGCGCCGCGGCCGGAAAACCGGCGACCGGCACCCCGCTCGCCAAGGCCTCGAGCAACACCAGCCCGAACGTGTCGGTACGGCTCGGGAACACGAACACATCGGCGGCGGCGTAGATTTCCGCCAGCGCCTCGCCGTGCCGCGAACCCAGAAACACCGCATCGGGATAGGTCTTGGCAAGCTGGACGCGCGCCGGCCCATCGCCGACCACCAGCTTGGTGCCGGGCAGATCGAGCTTGAGAAAGGCTTCGATGTTTTTCTCGACCGCCACCCGCCCGACGGTGAGGAAAACCGGCCGCGGCAGATCCAGGGTCACGGCGCGCGGCCTGAACAAATCCGCATCTACTCCGCGCGGCCACAGCTTCACGTTCTTGAATCCGCGTGTCGTGAGCTCTGCCCCCAGCGTCGGCGTCGCCGCCAGCACCGCCGCGCCGGCGCTATGAAACCGCCGCAGCCAGCCCCAGGCCGCCCCGCAGGTCCACCGCTCGGGCACCGGCAGCCGCGCCGCCAGATAATCGGGAAATCGTGTGTGCAAGCTGGTGGTGAATGCCAGGCCGCGCCTGATGCAAACGCGCCGCACCCCCTGGCCCAAGGGCCCTTCGGTCGCAATGTGGATCGCATCCGGCCGCGCGCGCTCGAGCCGGCGCTCGACGTCGCCCGGCCCCGGCAACGCCAGCCGTATTTCCGGATAGCTCGGCATCGGCAGCGTCCAGAATTCGGATGGCGCCAGGAATTCCAGTTCGGCGCCGAGCGCTCGCGCCTCGCGCGCGACGTGGCCGAGCGTACGCACCACGCCGTTAACCTGCGGGTACCACGCATCGGTGGCGACCAAAATCTTCATGCGGCTTTTTGCTCGGCTTGCCCGGTGGACGCGGTCTCGCTGTTCTCGCCGGTATGGATCCAGGTGATGATCTCGAACGTGCCGTCGTGGCCCTCGGCCACCGCCGTGCAGCTTTCCACCCAGTCGCCGCAATTGATGTAACGCAATCCGAAATCGTCGTGCATGGCGGCGGTGTGGATGTGGCCGCAGATCACGCCGTCGACGTGATGGTGCTTGGCCTCGGTCGCCAGCGCCTTCTCGAACGCGCCGATATAATTGACCGCGTTCTTCACCTTGAGCTTGGCCCACTTCGACAGCGACCAATAGGGCGCGCCGAACACGCGGCGCATCGCGTTGAAAAAGCGATTGGTGGTGAGTGCGAAGTCGTAGGCCTTGTCGCCGAGCAGCGCGAGCCAGCGCGCCTGCGTCACGATGATATCGAACATGTCGCCGTGCACCACCAGATAGCGCCGGCCGTCGGCGCTGGTGTGGATTGTGTTCTCGACCACGTCGATGCCGCCGAAATGAGTGCCGTAATAACCGCGCAGGAATTCGTCGTGATTGCCCGGAATGTAGATCATCCGCGTGCCCTTGCGACCATGCCGCAGCAGCTTCTGCACCACGTCGTTATGCGCCTGCGGCCAGTACCACGACGAGCGCAGCGCCCAGCCGTCGACGATGTCGCCGACCAGATAGATAACGTCGGCTTCGTGATGACGGAGGAAATCGAGTAGTCTCTCGGCCTGGCAGCCGCGCGTGCCGAGATGCACGTCCGAAATGAAAAGCGCGCGAAACCGTCGCGGGTCGGTCACGATACGGCGAGCTTTCTGCTATTACTCATGGGCATGCGAATACCCAGTTCGCGTCTCGGTTTTATGACAGTGTGATTAACCATTCTTTAGGCGGCGGCGCTCTGCGGTTCGCAGCGCCGGAACCGCACCAGCGTGTAGACGCCGAATGGCGGAACCTTGCGCCGCTCGATCAGCTCGGCCCCGCCGTGGTTCTGCGCCCAGGCCGCCAGCCGCGCGAACGGGAACTCGGGCCGCAAGCCGAGCGCATGCGCTTTCTTGGCCAGCAGCCGCTCGATCGCCGCCGCCAGTCCGCGCTCCGAGTATAGATGATTGACCAGCACGATCTGTCCGCCCGGCTTGACCACGCGCGCGCATTCCGACAGCACGCGCTCGGGATCCGCGACCAGCGTGATGACGAACTGCCCGACCACGCAATCGAAGCTGGCGTCGTCATAGCGCAAGTCGTGCGCATCCATCACCGCCAGACCCTTCACAAACGGATAACGGCCGCTCGCCGCCCGTAGCCGCGCCCGCGCGATCATCGGCTCCGAAACATCGATGCCGCTGATCTCGGTGGCGGCATCGTAATCGTCGAACGACAGCCCGGTGCCGACGCCGATCTCAAGAATGCTCCCGCCGACCTCGCGCGCGGCGCGCGCCGCTGCTCGCCGGCCGTTGACGAACACCGGCCCGCACAGCACGTCGTAGAGCGGCGCCCAGCGGGCATAGGCTTTTTCCATCACCTGTCGGTCGGGGTCGCGCAGCATGGTTTCCTCGCGAATCGAATGCCTGCGTTCGAGGTAGCAATCGATTGCTACAATTGGGCGACACCGGCGGGCCCTTGACGCATTGCGAGAGGACCATGACACTCGTCCAAGAGGATTCAACGCGGGCATTGCCACGCATAAAAACAAGGGGACTGCATGGATCTGGGAATTTCCGGCCGCAAAGCCATCGTTTGCGCGTCGAGCCGCGGGCTAGGCCGAGCCTGTGCGCGCTCGCTTGCCGAGGCCGGCTGCGAGGTCGTGATCAACGGTCGCGACGCCAAGAAACTCGACACCACCGCCGCCGAGCTCATCAGCCTGACCGGCGGCAAGATCACCGCGGTCGCGGCCGACGTCGCTACGCCGGAAGGCCAGAAGGCGCTGCTCGCCGCCTGCCCCGCCCCCGACATCCTGATCAACAACAATGCCGGCCCGCCGCTGCGCGATTTCCGCGAGCTGACGCGCCAACAGCTGATCGACGGCGTCATCGCCAACATGATCGTCGCGATCGAGCTGATCCAGAAGGTGATCGAGCCGATGAGCCAGCGCAAATTCGGCCGCATCGTCAACATCACTTCGGGCTCGGTGAAGGCGCCGCTCGCCGGTCTCGATCTCTCGTCCGGCGCGCGCGCCGGCCTGACCGCGTTTCTGGCAGGCGTCGCGCGCACCGTCGCCGACAAGAACGTCACAATCAACAATATCCTGCCGGGCGCGTTCGACACCGACCGGCTGCGCGGCACGCTCAGCAAAGCGGCCGAGGCCAAAGGCAAGAGCATCACGCAAGTGGCTGCCGACCGCATCGCCATGATTCCGGCGCGGCGCTTCGGCGATCCGGCCGAGTTCGGCGCCGCGGCGGCGTTTTTGTGCTCGGCGCAGGCCGGCTACATCACCGGGCAGAATCTGCTGATCGACGGCGGCAATTTCACTGGAGCGTTCTAGGCACGCTCGCACGCAAACGAAAAAGGCCGGCATGTCTGCCGGCCTTTTTTGTCGTGTTGCGCGAAGCTTACTTCGCCTTGAAGTAACCCTGCTTGACCGGCCCCGGTGCCGGATAATCCCAGCGATATCTCATCGACACCGAGACGATGTTGATATGCGAGTCGGCGGTGCCGACATAAGGAACGCCTGTGAACCACGGATGCCCGGCGACGACGTTGATCGGGGTGTCTTTCACGAACAAATGCGAATAGGTGATGTGTCGTCTTCGGCGATCATTTATAGGTCCCGCCAACCGACGCCCAGTAGCGGTCGTTGTCTGGCAGCAGTGGTATGCGCACGCCATCGGTGATCGGCGACTTCTCCAAGCCGGTGCCGCCGTGCAAGGTCAGCGTGCGAGCCCACGCGCACTCGGCGCCGAGCGAGAACAACCATCCATCTTTGTATTGGAACGGCAAGGTCGTCGACAACGGTACGGCTGCCACGGCGGAAATGCCAATCCGGCTCCAGTTAACGTGGCCAGACCGGAATTGTTCAAAATTAGCCCGGCAGTGTCCGCTCTGCCACAGAGCGCAGAACATCCTCGGCAAGCCGAGAACAGACATACATCCAGACGCTTGCGCAGTATCGCGGAAGTCTAAGACTGTGGCGCCCGGTCAGCTGGCGTGGCTGGCGTCGGCGTGCGCGCGCTCCGGCGCTGCCTGCGCGCCGAACTCGACACCCAGGCGCGTCGCGGTGCGCCAGATCACATGACATGGAGCCCGGACATGATCGATGTCGACCACCAGCACGAAGTCATCCGGAATTCCGACCTGGCTTGCCACTTCCAGGCAAGCGCCGGCCGGCGATAAATTGCGCACGCGACAATCCAGGCCGCCGTCGCGGTTGAACGTGATGCTGCCAGCTTTCAGCGTGCGATGGCGCGGAACTTTGCGTCTTTCGTCCATGACCTCCTCCATCATGTTCGGCGTTCGCGCACCCCCTGCGTAACGCCATGCGGCCGGACGGTTTGGCCCATGCCTGTCATGATACACGCGGCGGTTTAGCCGAACGTGAAATTGATCATTGAAATGCGATGGTTCCCGCTGGTATTTGCTAACCATGGCACGCTGCGCAAATACGCAATTTTCCGCACCGACTTGCGTATTTTATTTCCAATTTACGGAATATGTTGGCGGCGAGGCTTAAAGTGCCACAAGCGATCGGGGGGTCGCGCACCGGGGACACGTTTCACATCATGATGGATTGGCTTATCGGCAATTGCGACCTGATCGGCCTGCCTTGCCAGAACTGGATGTGGGTGTTTGGCGCCGGCCTGCTGATTTACATCGCCGTGCTGGTCGTCGCAGGGCGGCGGCGAACCGGCGGCCGGCGAACCGGCTGAGCGTCTGGCGCGACACGGCGCGCGCCCATATTCACGCTGTGGCGAACCGTCCCTGCCGAACCGACGCGGATTTGAAGAAAATCTGGCAGTTGCTACTGCCCGGCACGCCGTTGCCGGCCTGTGACGCGCCGGAAAATTCCACCGGCGAAGAGCGCGAAGACGCGACGCCATCACGCTCCGACGAAAAGCCGCGGCCGAAATCCGGCGCGCACTAACGCTGCGCGCGGGCTACTTGGCCGCGCCGGCGCAACCCGAACTGTGGACCTTGCAGGCCGCGCGCCGCCCAGGCCCGGCGGTCGCCTCGCATTTTCCAGCGCCTCGCGCTCCGCGCCGAGCAAATCGCCGGCGATCGCCCAGTGGACGCCGGGCGTCCCATCCGCCGGATCCATCGCGACGGAAGGCATCCGCCCTTGGGCCTCGTGGCATTACGACTGTTTCTTGTTTGCGAAATGAAACCTGAGCCATATCACGAGGCCCATCACCGCAAGCGCGGCAACAAAAACGACCAGAAAAGTAGTGGTGTCGAGAACCATTGGGCCACCTCTTTCAATGCCCGCACCATGCGCCCATTCATGTTATTCGCCTAGAGCACGAAACTAAGGAAAGTAGGAATCGCCGGGTTTAAAGCCGGAGGCAAGGTGAAACGGCTGGTCAGAAAGCGCGGCCCGGCGCGGTCACTGTGCCCCGATGGAGCGCCGGATAGCGCGCGCGTCTCGCCAGGCGCGCCTGCGCCGCAAGGCTTGGATATTCAAGGATGCGCCGTTCGGCGCTTCGTCCCCTCGCTTATTTGAGGGGGAGAAAAGCGAAGACGCGCCGTACCGGGCGCCGTAAAGAATGCGGGCGCCGGCTTGTCTGCCCCACCTTGCCCCCTCCCCCTCCGCCATCGCATGATC
>DASRLF010000002.1:0-19064 GCA_035648555.1 Pseudolabrys sp. | reverse complement strand
CTTTGCCGACGCCGCAGCTTGCTGCTCTGGATTTCCGCTTGCGCGGGAATGAGCGGAGAAAATCTATCTGCCAAACATATGCGGCCAGACTTCCAGCGCGCCGCGCCAGATCATGTCGCCGGCGACGTAGAGGATGATCGCCAGGCCGACATAGGCAATCCAGCGGCGCCGGTTGAGCAGGCGCGCGATGAAGTTCGCCGCAATACCCATCAGCACGATCGACAGGCCGAGGCCGAAGATCAGTGCCGCCGGGTGGTCCCGCGCCGCGCCGGCGACGGCCAGCACGTTATCGAGCGACATCGAAACGTCCGCCATGACGATCATCCGGGCCGCCTGCGCGAAAGTCTTGTGCGGAAAATTTCCCTTGTCTGCCGCCAGCGCGGCTTCGGTTTCTTGTTGATCGGGTCCGCGCAATTCGCGCCACATTTTCCAGCACACCCACAGCAGCAGAATGCCGCCGGCGAGCAGGAGGCCGACAATGGCCAGGAGTTCGACCGCGATCCCGGCGAACACAATGCGCAACAAGGTCGCAGCGACGATGCCGACCAGGATGGCGCGCGCGCGCTGGGCTTGCGGCAGGCCGGCCGCGGCGAGCCCGATGACGACGGCATTGTCGCCGGCCAGCACTAGGTCGATCATGATGACCTGGGCCAGGGCCGCGATTGCCTCGGGCGATAGGGTGAAAAAGTCGGTCATGGTGGGCGGGCCCTCAGCCGTTCGGTCAGTCCGACATCGCAGCCGTGTGGCTGCCAGAGGGGCCCGGGCCTGATCGAACTAAAATGGCCATGCGCAGGCGATCCGGCAAGGCCGGGCTACCGTACCCCAATGCCTCGCGGTGCAGGTTTGACACTTTGCCGGTTCGCCCCTAAAACCCGCGCACCTTGCGGGATTTCAGTGCCCGGCAAGGCGTTTCGCACCCGAGGCAAGACCTTACGCTTTAAAGGTCTTACCTGTCGGTTCCGGGGAAACCCGGGACAGAGGAGGGCGCGGTTCCTCAACCCACAAAGTCTGACACGAGGACGCGATGACCAAGCGCATGGAATCCAAGTACAAGCTCGACCGCCGGATGGGCCAGAACATCTGGGGCCGTCCGAAAAGTCCGGTGAACCGGCGCGAATACGGGCCCGGCCAGCACGGCCAGCGCCGCAAGAGCAAGCTCTCCGACTACGGCGTGCAGCTCAAGGCCAAGCAGAAACTGCGCGGCTATTACGGCAATATTTCCGAAAAGCAGTTCCGCGGCATTTATGACGAAGCGATCCGCATGAAGGGCGATAGCGGCGCCCACATGATCGGCCTTTTGGAGCGCCGGCTGGACGCGGTCGTCTACCGCGCCAAATTCGTGCCCACCGTGTTTGCCGCCCGCCAATTCGTGAACCACGGTCATGTCAAGGTGAACGGCCGGCGGGTCAACATCTCGAGCTTCCGGCTCAAGGTTGGCGACGTGGTCGAGGTGAAGGAAAAGTCGCGGCAGATGAACCTGGTGCTGGAAGCGCAGGCCTTGTCCGAGCGCGACGTGCCGGACTACATCGACGTCGACGGCGCCAAAATGACCGCCAGGCTGTCGCGCATTCCGGTGGTGACCGATGTGCCCTACCCGGTGCAGATGGAGCCGCATCTGGTGGTGGAATATTACTCGCGCTGATCCGGCGTCCCGCCCGACAGCCTGCCAGAAATACGAAAGCCCCGCGCAAAAGGCGGGGCTTTGCGATTCTCGGATCGGATCTCAGGCCGCGGTGCCGGCCTTCACCGTGACGCCCTTGTCTTTGAGCGTCTGCTGCAATTCGCCGGCCTGGAACATCTCGCGCACGATGTCGCAGCCGCCGACAAACTCGCCCTTCACATAGAGCTGCGGAATGGTCGGCCAGTTCGAATAGGCCTTGACGCCGTCGCGCAAGTCGGCGGAATCCAGAACGTTAAGGCCTTTGTAGGCGACCCCAAGGTGGTCGAGGATCTGCACGACCTGGCCGGAAAATCCGCATTGTGGGAACTGCGGGGTGCCTTTCATGAACAGCACCACGTCGTTTGCCTTTACTTCATTGTCGATGAATTGCTCGATTCCCATGGCTTCAAGGTCCTGTTGGGCGGCGCTAAGCCGCCGTGATTGCCATATATGTAGCGCAGACGATGGTGCAAATCACCCTGTTTTCGGGGCGAAAAACGTGCCTTCCACCTCAAAAATGTCATCCTGGTTGAGCTTTGCCACTTCCACGATGGTGCGCGGCGGATAAGGCAGGCCGGCCCATAATTGCTCCTGAACCTTGTTCACCAGCGGGCGCAGAGTGGCCATATCGGTCACGAACACGGTCAGACGAACGCAATTCTGGAGGCTGGCACCCTCAGAATTCGCGACGACCATCATGTTCTGGAATGCCCGTCTGATTCGTTCTTCCGGGCCCACGACCAGCGTGTTGGTCGCCGGGTCGATGCCGCGCATTCCCGCCACGAATATGAAATCTCCGGCACGCGCACCCAGGCTCCAGGTTCCGGTCGGCGTGATGGTGCCCTTCGGTGAGAGGATTTTGACGGGCGCCACGACTAGAGTTCCCGTTCGTCCCCGCTCAAGCGGGGACCCAGGGCAGAAACCGCTAGCCTCGTTGTAACTCTGGATTCCCCCTTGCGCGGGAATGAGCCGAGGTTGGAGCGACCGACGCCGCTCACGCTTCCGGTGTCGCAGTTTGTAGCGCCAGCGCGTGCAGCACGCCGCCCATCTGGTCCTTGAGCGTGTTGTAGACCAGCTGGTGCTGCTGCACCCGCGACTTGCCCTTGAACGAGGCGGAAATCACCGTCGCGGCATAGTGGTCGCCGTCACCGGCCAAATCGCGGATCGTCACCCGGGCGTCCGGGATGCCCGCCCTGATCAGCCGTTCAATTTCGCCGGCGTCCATCGCCATGGTGACCGATCCTCCGCGCGAAAATTCAAAGCTCGCCCGCCATGTAGGCCGGCAGCCAGCCTTCGAAACGCTCGCGCAACATCGTGACAAGGATGGGGCGCTCGCCCGGAAGCGTCAATGCATCGCCGCCAGTTGTCCCAATTGCCCACACCGGCACGCTGGCCGCCTGGGCCCGCTTGAGCACGGCGTCCGCCTGCGCCGCCGGCACCGTCACCAGATAGCGCGCCTGGTCCTCGCCGAACCAATAGGCATGCGCCGGAATGTCATCGGGTGCCGCGCTGAGGCTCGCGCCGATGCCGGACGCCATCGCCATCTCGGCGAGTGCCACCGCCAGCCCGCCGTCGGACAGATCGTGCGCGGCGCTCTGCGTGCCGTCGAGAATCAGCGCGCGCACGAAGTCGCCGTTCTCGCGCTCCTCGATCAGGTCGACCGGCGGCGGGGCGCCGTCCTCACGGCCGCACAGCTCGCGCAGATACATCGACTGGCCGAGCCAGCCCGTCGTCTCGCCGATCAGCAGGATCGTTTCGCCTGCGCGTTTGAAGGCGAGCGTCGCCGACTTGCTGAAATCGTCGAGCAACCCGACGCCACCGATCGACGGTGTCGGCAGGATCGCCCGGCCATTGGTCTCGTTGTAAAGCGACACGTTGCCGGACACGACCGGGAAGTCGAGCGCCTTACAGGCTTCCGCGATGCCGCGGATGCAACCGACGAACTGGCCCATAATCTCCGGCCGCTCCGGATTGCCGAAATTGAGATTGTCGGTAACGGCAAGCGGCCGCGCCCCCACGGCGGTGAGATTGCGCCAGCATTCCGCCACCGCCTGCTTGCCGCCTTCGAACGGATCGGCCTCGCAATAGCGCGGCGTCACGTCGGTGGTGAGCGCCAGGCCCTTCGGCCCGTTCTCGACCCGCACCACCGCGGCGTCGCCACCCGGGCGTTGCACGGTGTTGCCCTGAATGATGTGGTCGTATTGCTCCCAGACCCAGCGCTTCGAACACAGGTCCGGCGCGCCAATCAGCTTCTGCAAGGCCTCGGCGACGCCCATCGGCGCTTTGACGTCGTCGGCGTCGATCGCGGCGGGCTTGGCCGCATTGACGAACGGCCGCTTGTATTCGGGCGCCTGGTCGCCGAGTTCCTTGATCGGAAGATCGACCATCACGTCGCCCTGGTGGCGCACGATGAAGCGTTTGTCCGGCGTGGTCTGGCCGACGATGGCGAAATCGAGCCCCCATTTGCGGAAGATCGCCTCGGCTTCCTTTTCTTTTTCCGGCTTGAGCACCATGAGCATGCGCTCCTGGCTCTCGGAGAGCATCATCTCATAGGCGCTCATGCCTTCCTCACGGCACGGCACCTTGTCGAGATCGAGCGCCACCCCGAGATCGCCTTTGGCGCCCATTTCAACGGCCGAACAAGTCAGGCCCGCCGCGCCCATGTCCTGGATCGCGATCACGCAGCCTTTGTGCATGATCTCGAGACAAGCCTCGAGCAGCAGCTTCTCGGAGAATGGATCGCCAACTTGAACGGTCGGACGCTTGGCGTCGGCGTCCTCGCCGAATTCGGCCGACGCCATCGAGGCGCCGTGGATGCCGTCGCGCCCGGTCTTGGAGCCGAGATAGACGATCGGCATGCCGACGCCAGACGCCGCGGCATAGAAAATCTTGTCTTTGGCGGCGATGCCGACCGCCATGGCGTTGACCAGATTGTTGCCGTCGTAGCGCGAGTGAAAGCGCAGCGAGCCGCCGACGGTCGGCACGCCGAAGCTGTTGCCATAACCGCCGATGCCGGCCACCACGCCGGACACCAGATGCCGCGTCTTGGGATGTTTGGGGTCGCCGAAGGACAGCGCGTTGAGGCAGGCGATCGGCCGCGCGCCCATGGTGAAGACGTCGCGCAAGATGCCGCCGACGCCGGTGGCGGCGCCCTGATAGGGCTCGATGTAGCTCGGGTGGTTGTGGCTCTCCATCTTGAACACGCAAGCCAACCCGTCGCCGATGTCGATGACGCCGGCGTTCTCGCCCGGGCCCTGGATCACATGGGGACCCTTGGTCGGCAGCGTGCGCAAGTGGACCTTGGAGGATTTGTACGAGCAGTGCTCGTTCCACATCGCCGAAAAAATGCCGAGCTCGGTCAGGCTCGGCGTCCGGCCGATCAGATCGAGCACGCGCTGATATTCGTCCGGCTTGAGGCCGTGTTCGGCGACCAGTTCGGGCGTGATCTTGGGTTCGTTTCGAATCACGCCCTCATTTCGGTTGCGGCCGGCCGATGCGCAAGATCCGATCCCACAGCGTGCCGTCCGCATAGCGGCGTCCGACGAAAAAATACGCGATCACCAACACGAACAGCAGAATGGCCGGCCCGCCGTCGAGTTTGAAGCCATTGTCCGTGTTGTTCCCGGTGAAATGGCCGATCAGCCAGCCAAAGACGAAAAAGGCGGTGAAAAGATCAAGAGTCGCTGCCAAGCCCCGCTTCCAGACCGGCACCGGTTGAATTGTATCTGCCATGGCCCCTTCACTTATGCCGCTTGTTGCAGCGCCTCGACTAACCCTGCGAACAGTCCGCGCCCGTCGGTGACGCCGAGAGCTGCTTCCACATGATTCTCCGGGTGCGGCATCATGCCGAGCACATTGCCGCGCTCGTTGACGATGCCGGCAATAGCGTTGATGGCGCCGTTCAAGTTCCAAGCGGCGTCGAGCTTGCCCTCGGGCGACGAGTAGCGGAACAGCACCCTGCCTTCGTCCTCTATGCGCTTGATGGTGTCGGCGTCGGCGATGTAATTGCCCTCGCCATGCGCCACCGGCACGCGGATCACCTGGCCCGCATTGTAGCCACGCGTGAACGGCGAGCCGGACTGCTCGACGCGCAGATAGACGTCGCGGCAGATGAATTTGAGCTGCGCGTTGCGCATCAGCACGCCTGGCAACAGCCCGGCCTCGCACAAGATCTGGAAGCCGTTGCAGACGCCGAGCGTGAGCCCGCCTTTGCCCGCGAAAGCGCGCACCGCGTCCATGATGGGGGAGCGCGCCGCAATTGCTCCGCAGCGCAGATAATCGCCATAAGAGAAGCCGCCGGGGATCACCACCAGGTCGGTGCCGGCGGGCAGCGCACTTTCGCCGTGCCAGACCATGGCCGGTTCATGACCGGAGGTCAGTTTTAGGGTGCGCGCCATATCGCGCTCGCGATTGATGCCGGGGAAGACGACGACGGCGGCTCTCATCCGACCACCTCGACCTTGTAATTCTCGATCACCGTATTGGCCAAAAGTCTGTCGGCGGCCTGCTTGAGCAGGGCCTCCGCCTTGGCCGGGTCGGAACCCTCGATTTCGATGTCGAAGACCTTGCCCTGGCGCACGCTGGCGACGCCGGTGACGCCCAAGGAGCGCAGCGCGCCTTCGATAGCCTTGCCTTGCGGGTCGAGGATGCCGGTTTTCAGGGTGACGGTGACGCGGGCTTTCATGATTCGTAACCTAGAGACGCCGAAGCCCGGCACAAGGCCGGGCTTCGGGTAATTCACGGCCAAAATCGCCGAAACGGACGAATAATTAGCCCTTAACCAGAACGGGGCCGGCGCCCCGCGGCGGCTCGCCCTCATTCATGATGCCCAACCGCTTGGCGACCTCGGTATAGGCCTCCAACAGCCCGCCGAGATCGCGGGCAAAGCGGTCCTTGTCGAGCTTGTTGTTGGTCTTGATGTCCCACAGCCGGCAGCTGTCGGGCGAAATCTCGTCGGCCACCACGATGCGCATCACGTCGTTTTCCCACAGCCGGCCGGTTTCCATCTTGAAATCGACCAGGCGGATGCCGACGCCAAGGAACACGCCGGACAGGAAGTCGTTGACGCGGATGGCCAGCGCCATGATGTCGTCGATTTCCTGCGGGGACGCCCAGCCGAAGGCGGTGATGTGCTCTTCCGACACCATCGGGTCGTTGAGCGCGTCGTTCTTGTAATAGAACTCGATGATCGAACGCGGCAGCTGGGTGCCCTCGTCGATGCCGAGACGGGTCGCCAGCGAGCCCGCGGCGACGTTACGCACCACCACCTCGAGCGGGATGATCTCGACCTCGCGGATCAACTGCTCGCGCATGTTGAGCCGGCGGATGAAGTGGGTCGGCACCCCGATATCGTTGAGGTGCTGGAAGATGTATTCGGAGATGCGGTTATTGAGAACGCCTTTGCCCTCAATGACCTCGTGTTTCTTGGCGTTGAAGGCGGTGGCGTCGTCCTTGAAGTGCTGAATCAGCGTTCCAGGCTCGGGGCCTTCATAGAGGATCTTCGCCTTGCCTTCATAAATGCGGCGGCGGCGACTCATCGGGGTGTACCGTGGGTTTTGAAAGTCCATCGGATGCCGTGGCTCCTGTTCGTGGCGTCTCGAGATCCGCGGCGGCGGGACCGGACATTTGCAAATGCGCTAAGGCCGTCCGGGCACGTGGTCAACCTAGCTGATCGTTTTGGGCAGCACAATCGAGGGCGGCTCACGTTTTCCACTCCGCAATATCGGGTCATCAACACTGCCGCATGTTGCCTTGACCCTGCCGGGGCGATATGCAAGGCGCCAGCGATAGCGGTGCGTACCAACGAGGGCGGCATGGCCACGACTTTCGACAAGCGCGAAGAAGGCTTCGAGAAAAAATTCGCGCACGACGAGGAACTCCGGTTCAAGGCCGGCGCCCGGCGCAACAAGCTGCTCGGCATGTGGGCCGCTGAAAAGATGGGACTTTCCGGCGTGCAGGCGGAGGCCTACGCCAAGGAGGTCGTGATGGCGGATTTTGAGGCCGCCGGCGATCACGACGTATTGCATAAAGTTGCAAAGGACCTGGCCGGCAAAGGTGTCACCGAGCAGGCCGTGCGCGCGCAGATGGACGAGCTGATGGCGCAGGCGATCGCGCAGATCAAGGCGAGCGGCTGAGATGAGCGCCTTCACCCTCGCCCGCCGCCTGCGCGCGGGCGAAATCGTTTATTGCGGCTGGTGCGCGCTCGGCTCGCCGATCGTCGCCGAGGCGCTGGCGCGCGAGGGTTTTACCGCCGTCAGCATCGACCAGCAGCACGGGCTGTGGGACGTGGCCGCGACCGTCACCGGCATTGGCGCCATTCATGCCGCAGGCTCAGCGCCGATCGTACGGGTGCCGCACGGCGACTTCGCCATGGTAAGCCGCGCGCTCGACCTGGGCGCCGAAGGCGTTATCGCGCCGATGATCAACACAGCCGAGGACGCGCGTAAATTCGTCGCGGTCGCCAAGTTTCCGCCGGTCGGCGAACGCAGCTGGGGGCCGAACCGCGCCATGATGCTCGGCGATTTCGCCGATCAGAAAGCCTATCTGCGTGACGCCAACGACCGCACCGTCACGCTGGCGATGATCGAAACGCGCACGGCGATGGGCAACATCGATGCCATCGCGGCGACGCCGGGCATCGACGTGCTGTTTGTCGGCCCGTCCGACTTGTCGATTACGCTAAGCGATGGCGCCGTTCTCGATCCGCTGTCGAAAGAGGTCGAGGCCAGGCTGGTGGAGGTCGTCGCGGCCGCCAAGAAGGCCGGCAAAGTCGCGGGACTTTATTGCGGCAACGCCGCGCGCGCGGCGGCGATGGCAAAGCGCGATTTCAGTTTCCTCGCGGTCGGCAGCGATCTCGGTTTCCTGCGCGAGGGCGCCGCCCCGCATCTCAAGACGCTAAAGGGCTGATCCCGCCAGCGCGTCGAGCACCTCGTCGACATCGCGCTCGACATCTGCCGCCTGGACCTCGACCACCCGATAATCATGCGCCTCGAGCCAGGCCCGCCGCTCGGCGCGCGTTTGTGCGGCCGCCTCGTTCTCGGCCTGCGGTGTGAGCGCGATGACGCATTTGAGCGGGAACGACACGAAATCGGCAATGTGCGGGCCGACCGGCACCTGCCGCTTATAGCCGCGGCCGGCGAAACGGCGGTCGTTCAGCAGCGCCTGCCACAATGCGCGCTCGGCGTCGGTCGGATTGCGCCGCAAGAGCCGCGGCAGGCCACGCAACGGCGTGGCTTCGGACGGCGCACGCGCCGCGCCATGCTCGGCCAGCAGTTCGCGCAACCGTTCGGCGCCTTCGCTATCGAGCACACCGCCGCGCGCCGGTCCTTTGCGGCCTTGCACGAGCGCCGTGACGACGCCGTGAAGGGTGCGGATGTCCTGCTGCGAGGGGGCTATGCGCTGGAAAATATTGCGCAAGTTGACGCTCATGACGCCACGCTTCTCGTCGGGCCGGAAAAACTCGACCTTGTCGAGCTCGCGCTCCAAGTCGGCGAAGAACGCATCAAGCTGCTGCTTGGCAACCGGCGGCGAGCGCTCGGACGTGGCGAACGGCAGATCGCTACCCGCAAGCTTGCACCATTCGTAGCTTACGATCACCACCGCTTGCGCCAGATTGAGCGAGGCGAAAGCCGGATTGACCGGCAGCGTGAGAATGCGATCGGCGCGCGCGACCTCGTGGTTCTCCAGCCCGTTGCGCTCGCGCCCGAACACCAAAGCGACATTTTCACCGGCGGCAATGCGCGGCGCCATTTCCGCCGCCGCTTGCGCCGCGTCGATCACGGGCTTGGCCTGGTCGTGATTACGCGCGGTCGTGGCGAGCACAAAACTGCAATCGCCGATGGCGTCGGCCAGACTGTCATGCAGGGTCGCGGCCTCGAGCACGCGGTCGGCGCCGGCCGCCATGACGCGCGCCTTCTCGTTCGGCCAGCCTTGCACCGGCTTGACCAGGCGCAGCCGCGACAACCCGAAATTGGCCATGGCGCGGGCGGCCGCGCCGATGTTCTCGCCCATCTGCGGCTCGACCAGCACGACGATCGGCGCCGGCTCAACGCTCCAGCGCTTGGTCTTGTCGGTGCCGGCGCCCGGCATGCAGTGCTCCTCGGCGGGTAAATGCGCTGGCGCAGCCAGTGCCCATGCCGGCCGCTTGCGTCAAGCGGCGGCACCGCTCGCCAGCGGGTACCCCGCACCCGCTAACAAGGCTTTTACCAGCGGAGTGCGGATGTTATAGGGCGCGCGCCGAACCCCGTCAGCCGAAATCCCGGTTGGCGATGTCCGCGCCGAGAACAATTCATTTGAGGGCCCGCGGCACAAGCCATTACCGCGCCCGCCAATGTTCCGTTTCCGGTCGGCCCAAACAAGCACGGCGACCAAAGGTGCAAGCATGCCAGATCTCGAAATCATGTGGACAAAGGTCGATGAAGCCCCGGCGCTCGCGACCTATTCCCTGCTGCCGATCGTCAAAGCCTTCGTCAGCGCGGCGGGCGTGTCCCTGACCTTGAAGGACATCTCGCTGGCCGGTCGCATCCTTGCCAGTGTCGCTGACAAGCTTCCTCCGGCGCAACGGCTCAATGACGAACTCGGCGAACTCGGCGAACTCACGCTGAAGCCCGAAGCCAACATCATGAAGCTGCCCAACATCTCCGCCTCGATCCCGCAACTCCGGGCGGCGATCAAGGAATTGCAAGGTAAGGCCTACGGCGTTCCGGACTATCCGGACAAACCGACGACCGAAGCCGAGAAGGACATCAAGTCCCGCTACGACAAGGTGTTTGGCAGCGTCGTCAACCCGGTCTTGCGCGAAGGCAATTCGGACCGCCGCGCCGCTGGCGCCGTCAAGCAATATGCCCGCAAGAATCCCCACAAGATGGGGGCTTGGAGCAAGGACTCCAAATCGCATGTGGCGTACATGCCGGGAGGCGATTACTACGGCTCGGAAATCTCGACCACCCTTACGGCGGCCACCAATGCCCGCATCGAGTTGGTCGAAGCCGGTGGCAAGGTCACGGTGCTGAAGGCGAAGACCCCGCTTCTGGCCGGTGAGATCATCGACGCGGCGGTGATGAGCCGCAAAGCGCTGCGCGCCTTCTTTGCCGAGCAGATCGAAGACGCCAAGAAGCAGGGCGTCCTGTTCTCACTGCACGTCAAAGCGACGATGATGAAGATCGCCGACCCAATCGTATTCGGCCATGTCGTTTCCGAATTCTTCGCCGACGTGATCAAGAAGCACGAGGCCACGCTGAAGCGGCTCGGCGTTAATCTCAACAACGGCTTCGGCGATCTGCTGACCAAGATCGAGACGCTGCCGGACGCCGAGAAGAAGACGATCAAGGACGACATCGCGGCCGAATACGCAAAACGTCCGAGCCTCGCGATGGTCAACTCCGACAAGGGCATCACCTGTCTGCACGTTCCCAGCGACATCATTATCGACGCCTCGTTGCCGGCGATGATCCGTGAAAGCGGCAAGATGTGGGGCGCCGATGGCAAGCTGCACGACACCAAGGCCGTGGTCCCGGATCGCGCCTACGCCAGGCTGTTCCAGACGGTCATCGAGGACTGCAAAGCCAACGGCGCGTTCGATCCCAAGACCATGGGCTCAGTTTCGAACGTCGGGTTGATGGCACAGAAAGCCGAGGAATACGGCTCGCACGACAAGACGTTCGAGATTCCCGCAGCCGGAAAGGTTCGCGTCCTCGCCGATGACGGCAAGGTGCTGCTGGAGCGTCCGGTCGAACCCGGCGACATCTTCCGCATGTGCCAAACCAAGAACGCGCCGATCCAGGACTGGGTGAAACTCGGTGTGCGACGCGCGCGCCTCACCAACACCCCGGCGGTGTTTTGGCTCGACACGAATCGCGCGCATGACGCGCAGGAAATCGCCAAGGTCGAGAAGTACCTCAAGGATCACGATACCAAGGGACTCGACATCCGCATTCTGGCGCCGGTCGAAGCCATCAAGTTCTCGCTCGAGCGCATTCGCAAGGGCCAGGACACGATCTCCGTCACCGGCAACGTGCTGCGTGACTATCTGACCGATCTGTTTCCGATCATGGAGCTCGGCACCTCGTCCAAAATGCTATCGATCGTCCCGCTGTTGGCGGGCGGCGGCCTTTTCGAGACCGGCGCCGGCGGCTCGGCGCCCAAGCACGTGCAACAGTTCCAGGAAGAGGGCTACCTGCGCTGGGATTCGCTCGGCGAGTTCCTCGCCCTCGGCGCGTCGCTCGAACATCTGGCGCACACCTACAAGAACGCCAAGGCGCTGGTTCTCGCCGAGGCGCTCGACACGGCGATCGGCAAGTTCCTCGAGTTCAACCGCAATCCTGCGCGCAAGGTCGGTGAAATCGACAATCGCGGCAGCCATTTCTATCTCGCTTTGTACTGGGCTCAGGCGCTGGCCGCGCAGACCAAGGACGCGGAGTTGCAGGCTCGCTTCAAACCGCTGGCCGAAGCGCTCGAAAAGAACGAGGCCAAGATCAACGCCGAATTGATCGGCGCGCAAGGCAAACCAGTCGACGTCGGCGGTTACTATTTGCCCGATGACGCGAAGGCCTCGGCCGCGATGCGGCCGAGTGCGACGCTGAACGCCGCGCTCGCCGCGCTCTGACGCAAAAGGTGACTCCTTAAAATGGCGAAGATCAAAGTGGCTAACCCCGTCGTCGAAATGGACGGCGACGAGATGACCCGCATTATTTGGCAGCTTATCAAGGACAAGCTGATCCATCCCTATCTGGATATCGACCTGCTCTACTACGACCTGAGCATCCAGAAACGCGACGAATCCAACGACCAGATCACCGTCGACGCCGCCGAAATGACCGAGAAGGTCGGCGTCGCGGTCAAATGCGCTACCATCACGCCCGACGAAGGCCGGGTGAAGGAATTCAACCTCAAGAAAATGTGGCGCTCGCCCAACGGCACGATCCGCAACATCCTGGGCGGCGTGATCTTCCGCGAGCCGATCATCTGCAAGAACGTGCCGCGGCTGGTGCCGGGTTGGACCAAGCCGATCATCATCGGCCGCCACGCCTACGGCGACCAATATCGCGCCACCGACATCCGCGTGCCGAAGAACGCCACATTGACGCTGAGCTATGCCGGCGCCGACGGCCAAAAGGTCGAGCACGAGGTGTTCAAGTTTCCGGACTCGGGCGTCGCGATGGCGATGTACAACCTCGACGACTCGATCCGCGACTTCGCACGCGCCTCGATGAACTACGCGCTGTCGCGCGGCTATCCGCTCTACCTCTCGACCAAGAACACCATCCTCAAGGTTTATGACGGACGTTTCATGGCTCTTTTCCAGGAAGTGTTCGACAAGGAATTCAAGGCCGAGTTCGACAAGAAGAAGCTGACTTACGAGCACCGGCTGATCGACGACATGGTGGCAGCATCGCTGAAATGGTCGGGCGGCTATGTCTGGGCCTGCAAAAACTACGACGGCGACGTGCAGTCGGACATTGTGGCGCAGGGCTTCGGCTCGCTCGGCCTGATGACCTCGGTGTTGCTCACGCCGGACGGCAAGATCGTGGAGTCGGAAGCCGCCCACGGCACAGTGACGCGCCATTACCGCGAGCACCAGAAGGGCCGCGAGACCTCGACCAATTCGATCGCCTCGATCTTCGCCTGGACGCGGGGCCTCGCGCACCGCGCCAAGCTCGACAACAACGTGGCGCTGGGCAAGTTCGCCGGCACGCTGGAGAAGGTCTGTGTCGATACCGTCGAAGCGGGCTTCATGACCAAGGATCTGGCGCTGCTGGTCGGCGCCGATCAAATGTGGTTGTCTACGACGGGGTTCCTCGACAAAGTGGACGACAACCTGAAAAAGGCGATGGCCTGACGGAGGCTCCGTGACGCAACAGCCGGCGATACTTGCAGGTTTACCCGAGGCGATTGCCGCCCCCGGCGAGACCGTGGTCGTGACGCTGCATGCGCAAGGCGCGCAAATCTACGAGTGCAGGGCGGGCGACAATGGGCAGCTCCGCTGGGCCCCGCGCGAGCCGATCGCGGCGCTGCTGCAGGACGGCAAGACCATCGGCCGCCATTATGTCGGGCCGAACTGGGAGCACATCGACGGCAGCGCGGTCGTCGGCAAGTTGAGCGCGCGGGCGCCCGCGCCCAGCGCCAATGACATTCCCTGGCTCAAGCTCGACGTCACCGAGCATCGCGGCAAGGGCGTATTCTCCGGCGTCACGACGATCCTGCGGATCAATACCCAAGGCGGCGTCGCGCCGAGCGGGCCTTGCGGCAAGGCCGGCACGCTGGCCAGCGTCGCCTATTCAACCGATTACGTGTTTCTGCGCCGATAGCGCGGCTTTCAGCCGGCGAGCGCCGCCTCGATCGCCTTGAGCGCGGCCTCGGCCTTGGCGCCGTCCGGGCCGCCGGCCTGCGCCATGTCGGGCCGGCCGCCGCCGCCCTTGCCGCCAAGCACTTCGGCGCCCTTTTTCACCAGTTCGACCGCGTTGAAGCGCTTGGTGAGATCGTCGGTGACGCCGACCACGATGCCCGCTTTGCCGTCTTCAGACAGGCCGACGATGGCGACCACGCCGGAGCCGACTTGCTTCTTGCCCTCGTCGGCGAGGCTACGCAGGTCCTTCAATTCGATGCCGGAGACTGAGCGCGCGATTAATTTCACACCATTGACCTCGCGCACGCCATCGTCGGCACTTTTGGCGCCGCCGCCGCCGCCCATCGCGAGTTTTTTCTTGGCATCAGACAGTTCGCGCTCGAGCTTCTTGCGCTCGTCGAGCAGCGCGGCGACTCGCGCCGGCATCTCATCCAGCGAGACCTTGAGTTGGGAAGCGGCCGCCTTGGCGGCTTGCACTTGCTTGTCGGCGGATTTGCGCGCCACTTTGCCGGTGAGCGCTTCCAGCCGCCGCACGCCGGCGGCGACGCCTGAATCGGTCAGGCCGTTGATCAGGCCGATATCTCCAGTGCGCTTGACGTGCGTGCCACCGCACAGCTCGACCGACCAACCCAGTGTGTTGCCGGAGCCCTCGTCCATCGCCACCACGCGCACCTCGTCGCCATATTTCTCGCCGAACAGCGCGCGCGCGCCGGACGCCCGGGCATCGTCGAGCGCCATCAGCCGCGTGGTCACCGGCGCGTTCTGCAAGACGATGTCGTTGGCGATGTCTTCGACCTTCGCGATTTCGGCCGCAGTCATTGGCTTGGGATGCGAGAAGTCGAAGCGCAGCCGGTCGGGCGCCACCATCGAGCCCTTCTGCGCGACGTGATCGCCCAGCACCTGGCGTAGCGCCTCGTGCAGCAGATGGGTGGCGGAATGGTTTTGCCGGATCGCGGCGCGGCGCGCGTGATCCACTTCAAGCAGCAGCGAGTCACCGACTTTGACGGCGCCGTCCTCGACCTTGACCATATGCGCGACCAGATCGCCGGCTTTTTTCTGCGTATCGGTGACGGCAAGGCGCACGCCATCGCGGCGCATTTGACCCGTATCGCCGACCTGGCCGCCGCTCTCGCCGTAGAACGGCGTCTGGTTCATCACTATCGCGCCGCTCTCGCCTTTTTTCAATTCGGGCACTTCTTTGCCATCGCGCACCAGCGCGGCCACCACGGCTTCGGCGCTTTCGGTTTCGTAGCCGAGAAATTCCGTGGCGCCGAGTTTCTCGCGCAAGCCGAACCAGATCGTCTCCTGCGCGGCGTCGCCCGAGCCCGACCACGAGGCGCGCGCCTTGGCGCGCTGGCGCTCCATGGCGTCGGTGAACGAGGCGAGATCGACGCTGATGCCGCGCGGCCGCAGCGCGTCCTGCGTCAGGTCCAAAGGAAAGCCATAGGTGTCGTAGAGCGTGAACGCGGTCTCGCCGTCGAACATCGTGCCTTTTTTCAGGTTCTTGCTCTTCTCGTCGAGAATGACGAGGCCGCGCTCCAGCGTGGCGCGGAAACGGGTCTCTTCGAGCTTGAGCGTCTCAGTGATCAGTGCCTCGGCACGCACCAGTTCCGGATAGGCCTGGCCCATCTCGCGGGTGAGCACGGGCACCAGCTTCCACATCAACGGGTCTTTGGCGCCCAGCAGTTCAGCGTGACGCATGGCGCGCCGCATGATGCGGCGGAGCACATAGCCGCGGCCCTCGTTCGAGGGCAGCACGCCGTCGGCGATAAGAAACGCCGAGGCGCGCAAATGATCTGCGATCACCCGGTGCGAGGCCTTGTGCGGGCCGTCGGACGGCACATTGGTCAAATCGGCGATGGCGCGGATCAGCGTGGCGAACAGATCGATGGCGTAATTGTCGTGGGTGCCTTGCAGCACCGCTGCCATGCGCTCGAGCCCCATGCCGGTGTCGATCGAGGGCCGCGGCAAATTAATGCGCTTGCCGCCGGCCTGCTGGTCGAACTGCATGAAGACCAGATTCCAGATCTCGATGAAGCGGTCGCCTTCCGAGTCGGCCGAGCCTGGCGGACCGCCCGGAATATGGTCGCCGTGGTCGTAGAAGATTTCCGAGCACGGCCCGCACGGGCCGGTGTCGCCCATGGCCCAGAAATTGTCGGCGCCGGCGATGCGGATGATCTTGCTGTCGGGGACGCCGGCGATCTTCTTCCACAGCCTGAAGGCGTCGTCGTCGTCGATATAGACGGTGATCAGCAGCCGCTCCGGCGAAATCGCGAAGTCCTTGGTGATCAGCTGCCAGGCGAGCTCGATGGCGCGCTCCTTGAAATAGTCGCCGAACGAGAAGTTGCCGAGCATCTCGAAAAAGGTGTGGTGGCGCGAGGTGTAGCCAACATTGTCGAGGTCGTTGTGCTTGCCGCCGGCGCGCACGCATTTCTGTGCGCTCACGGCGCGGCTGTAGGGGCGCTTTTCGAGGCCAGTGAAGACGTTCTTGAACTGCACCATGCCGGCATTGGTGAACATCAGCGTCGGGTCGTTGCACGGCACCAGCGCCGACGATGCCACGACCTGGTGGTCGTTGCGGGCGAAGAAATCCAGGAAGCTTTTGCGGATGTCGTTGACGCCGCTCATTGGAACGCTTGCGCTAGCCCCCTGCCCGTTGCGGGGCTAAATCCCCGGCCGGCTTGTGGTTTTCAGGGGCTATTTAACGGCGGGGGGTGGCGAAGTCCAGAAAGGGCATCCTCCCGCTGTGCGGGAAGCCAAAACGCACATCGCCCCCGTCCTCGGTGGCGGCCGCTTTACGCAGCCGGGTGCCGACGGGGGCGAATGCTCTACGCATCACCTATGGAGACACGCATTACAGAATGGTGCGGCGGGTATCACCGGGCGCCGCCGCTGCACCCGTACACTGATTGCGCTTAAGCCTCCGCCGCCTCGTCGTCGTCATCCTTGTCGGCGGGCTCACCGGCCGCAATCGCCTCGGCGATCGGGCCGGCATTCTGGCGCACCTGCGCCTCGATCTTGGCGGCCATGTCGGGATTGTCCTTGAGGAACTGCTTGGCGTTCTCGCGGCCCTGGCCGATGCGCGTGCTGTCATAGGAGAACCAGGCGCCGGATTTCTCCACCACGCCGGCTTTGACGCCGAGATCGACCAATTCGCCGACCTTGGAAACGCCCTCGCCATACATGATGTCGAACTCGACCTGCTTGAACGGCGGCGCCAGCTTGTTCTTGACGACCTTGACGCGGGTCTGGTTGCCGACAACCTCGTCGCGCTCCTTGATGGCGCCGATGCGGCGGATATCGAGGCGCACCGAGGCATAAAACTTCAGCGCATTGCCGCCCGAGGTGGTCTCGGGCGAGCCGTACATCACGCCGATCTTCATCCGGATCTGGTTGATGAAAATCACCATGGTGCGCGATTTCGAGATCGAGGCGGTCAGCTTGCGCAGCGCCTGGCTCATCAACCGCGCCTGGCTACCCGGCTGCACGTCGCCCATCTCGCCTTCGAGCTCGGAGCGCGGCACAAGAGCGGCCACAGAATCCACCACCAGCACATCGACCGCGCCGGAGCGCACCAGCGTGTCGGCGATTTCGAGCGCCTGCTCGCCGGCGTCCGGCTGCGAGATCAGAAGATCGTCGACATTGACCCCAAGCTTGCGGGCATAGACCGGGTCGAGCGCGTGTTCGGCGTCGACAAAGGCGCAGATGCCGCCGAGCTTTTGCGCTTCGGCGATGGTGTGCAGCGCCAGCGTGGTCTTGCCGGAGGATTCCGGCCCGTAGATTTCCACCACCCGGCCGCGCGGCAGGCCGCCAACGCCAAGCGCGATGTCCAGCCCGAGCGAGCCGGTGGAAATGGTCTCGATATCCATGGATCGGTCGTTCTTGCCGAGCCGCATGATCGAGCCCTTGCCGAACTGCCGCTCGATCTGGCTGAGCGCGGCGGTAAGGGCCTTCGACTTGTCCATGGATGATCCTTCGACGATACGCAAAGCAGGCTGACTCATGTCGCGCTCCTTATGGCCTAAGAATCGACCCCCCGACAAACATGGCCCCCGAGGCCACCCGCCGGAATCGACTGGTGAAGACAATGTACACTATTTGTTCTCCGTTCGCAATATGTTCTTTTTGGTCTCGTACTGCCCTGATTTGACCCCGGCTGGCCTAGTCCGAAATTGGCCGTGGCCCCATTTGCCAGATGCTCAAAATAGAGGCAGTCTTTTAGCGTGCCGGGTTTTGGCTCTTTTGGTTTGCCCCTTTTGAGTCGCTACCGCACAGGAAACCCCCGGTTGTCGCTTCGCGGCAGCCGGGGTTTCTCCTTATAGGCCACCGGCAGGGAACGCGGGCGGACATGTCGGCGTCGTCGCTTGCAATTCACACGCAAGACCGGGGGGATCGATGGGCGACAGATCTCGCTTGTGGCTGACGTGGGCGTTCACGGCCGTTATTTGCGGCATTCTTGTCGCTAGCGCTTATGTGGACACCCACGGCGAAGCGGCCGTGTTTGTTAAAATAGAAACGTTAGTGGCCCAGTTGCTGCAAGATCGAATCTAGGCACGGCGTCGATGTTGTTCCCGAAGCTCGGAGCGGCACCATGCGAATTATTCGCGAATGCCGGATGCGCGCACGGATATTGACGGCGATCGCAAAAGACGATCCCGAAATGAAAAACCAGTTGCTGTATGTTGCCGAACAATGGCTGGCGCTGGCGATGCTGCGAGAGCAACTCCTTGCCAATGCCGATCGGAAACCCGACAAGCCGCATTCTCGCCAATAAGCGGGCCGCCTTCGTTGGCGGCATCTTTCATTTTGTGGCGTCTTTTGCGCCAAGCGCGGCCGTTTTTGATCTAGATCAAAATGCCAATTCTGCCGGCGGTATTCTGCGGCATCGCCGTGGAAGAAGGGGCGTCTTGTCATGCCAACGGAAACCATCGTCATCGTTGCAGGGATTGTTCTGGCGTTTGCCGTATTCGCCGTGTCGCTGGCGTGGGCCGATTTCTACACGCGGGGTGTACGCACGCCGGGCGCGACGTATTTTAACGAGCCTTCAAAGCAATAGCATTT
>DASRLF010000001.1:0-18909 GCA_035648555.1 Pseudolabrys sp. | reverse complement strand
CTGCAAGGCCGCGTGGCGCTGGTGACCGGCGCTTCCAGCGGCTTGGGCACGCAATTCGCCAAGGCGCTGGCCGAGAACGGCGCGTCGGTCGCGCTGGTCGCGCGGCGGGCGGATCGGCTTGAGGCGATTAAGGCCGAGATCGAAACCAAAGGCGGCAAGGCCATCGCGGTCGAAGCCGACGTCACTGACCGCAAGGCCATGGCCTCTGCGTTCGACGCCGCCGAGAAGGCCTTCGGCACCGTTACCATCCTGATCAACAATGCCGGCATCGCGCAGTCGTCCCGCCGCGCTATCGAGGTGACGCCGGAGGAATGGCGCAAGGTGTTGAGCGTCGATCTCGACGCGGTCTTTCACAACGCGCAGGAAGCCGCGCGCCGCATGCTGGCAGCTCAGAAGAAGGGCTCGATCGTCAACATCGCTTCGGTGCTTGGCCTCGGTGTTGCCAAAGGCGTTGCCGCCTACGCCACCGCCAAGGCCGGCGTCATCCAGATCACCAAGGTGCTGGCAGTCGAGCTTGCCTTCAAGGGCGTGCGCGTCAATGCCATCGCGCCCGGCTGGTTCGTCACCGAGATCAACGACAGCTATCTCAACAGCGAAGCCGGCACGACGTTGAAACGAGAAATCCCGATGGGTCGCTTCGGTGCCGCCGGCGATCTCGACGGAGCGTTGCTGCTGCTCTGCTCCGATGCTGGCAGCTACATCACCGGCGCGACCATCGTGGTCGATGGCGGGCAGGTCGTGCAGATCAAGGGGTAGGAGATTATGGATTTCACACTTTCTCCGGAGATCGAAGCGCTTCGTCTTAAGGTGCGCGACTTCATCGAGAAGGAAGTGCTGCCGCTGGAAGCCGACCCGGTGAATTTCTCCGAGCACGAGAACATTCCGGAAGACCGGCTTGCGCTCGTTCGTGCCAAGGCGAAAAAGGCCGGTCTTTGGGCGCCGCAATCGCCCAAGGAATATGGCGGCATGGAATTGCCGATGGTGGCCTGGGCCGCGATCTATGAGGAAGCCGCGCGCTCTCTTTTTGGCCCGCTCGCCATCAACTGCATGGCGCCCGACGACGGCAACATGAACATGCTGCGCCTGGTCGGCACCAAAGCGCAGAAGGACAAATGGCTGAGGCCCATCGTCGATGGCGCCGTGCGATCGGCATTCGCCATGACAGAGCCCGCGCCCGGTGGCGGCTCCGATCCGACGATGATCCGCACCAAGGCCGAAAAGAAAGGCGGCAAATACGTCATCACCGGCCGCAAGTGGTTCATCACCGGCGCCGACGGCGCGGCGCATTTCACCGTCATCGCGCGCACCAGCGACGATAAACGGCGCGGGCTTACGGCCTTTCTCTTTCACAAGGACCAGCCCGGCTGGCGCATTGTGCGGCGCATCCCGATCCTCGGGCCGGAAGAACACGGCGGCCATTGTGAGTTGGAATTTACCGGCCTCGAAGTGCCGGAAGAAAACATGCTGATGGGCGAGGGCGACGGCATCAAGCTCATGCAGATCAGGCTCGGGCCTGCGCGGCTGACGCATTGCATGCGCTGGCTCGGCTGGTCCAAGCGATGCATGGAAATCGTGCAGGCTTACGTGAAGGACCGCGAGGGCTTCGGCGTCAAGCTCGCCGACCGCGAGAGCGTACAGATCAAATTGGGCGAAGTCGCGCAGCAGATCCAGATCGGCCGGCTGCTCACCATGCACGCCGCCTGGATGCTCGACCAAGGCGGCCGCGCTCGCAAGGAAGTCTCGATGGCCAAGGTGCAGGTCGCCGACACGCTGCACAAGGCCGCCGACGTGGCGATCCAGTTGCAGGGTGCCCGCGGATTTTCAAAAGACACGCCGGTCGAATGGATCTACCGCGCCGCCCGTGCGGCGCGCCTGGTCGACGGCGCTTCCGAAGTGCACATGATGGTGCTGGCGCGCTTCCTGCGCGAGGAAGGCCGCGACTTCTGGCAATGGGGCCCGGGCGAGGGACGTAGGAACGAGCGCTAGCCCTGCGCGACCGCGATTTCCAGCGGGAAATCGTCCACCACCTCGTGGTCCTTGTCGGTGACGATGAAGGTGTGGCCGAGGAAAATCCCGAACAGCCCGTCCGCGGTGATCGGATTGGGCTCCGCCATGATCACCATGCCGGGCTTGAGGATTTCCTCGAATTTTTCCGCCGCAACATGCTCGGCTGAGACATGCGGCTTGTCGGTCACAAGATCGATGCCGTGCACCTGGGTCGGCCGCGACTGGTAGCCATTGTCGCGAAAGAATTTGCTCGCGATGCGCATTCCCTCGACCGGCCTGCCTGGCGCGATCTCGGCAACGATACGCCGGTAGCCGGGCAGAGTGACATCGTTCCAGAACTTCTTCACCATCTCATTGGGCTCGCCGACGCAAATAGGTGAGCCGATCTGCGCGCTGTAGCCGCGATAGCCTGCGGCCAGCTCCATATTGATGATGTCGCCTTTTTTCAGCTCGCGCGCCGATGGCCGCGGATTGCCGAAAATCATCGAAGGGTTATCCATCGGCGTCGAGCCGATGATCAGAAAGTCGATATCGCCGCCACCTTCGAGAATGGCGGCGCCGGCCGCCGCGCGCAGCTCGTATTCCTTCACGCCGGGACGCGCCCGCGCCACCATGGCTTCCATGGCCTTTTGGCACAGCACTCCGGCCTTGCGGACGCAGTCGAGTTCCTCGGCGCTGTGGATCGAGAGCAGCTCGTGCAAAAGGCCCTTGGTGAAGACCAGCTCCGCGTCCGGGAGATTTTCGCGCAGGACGTCGTGTTGGTTGACCGGAAGATAGTCGCCGTGCCGCGGGTCGATCTCCATGAGGCCGATACGGCCGCGCTCGAGTTTCAATTCGCGGATCCGCTCGACCATGATGTCGGCATAGCGGCCGTTGCGGCTGTGGCGGACGTCCTTGACCGCGACCTCGACCTGCCGGCGCACGGCTTCGGCGTGCGTCCCGCCCATCGAGTAGATCAGCGTCGGCTCGCCTTCGAGCGGGACCAGCACGTAGCTGGACAGCGCGTGCCATTCCCAATGCCCGGTCAGCCACAGCATGCCGCCGCCGAAGCTCCAGTGGCTCGGACCACCGGGGACGATCAGCACGTCGAGCTTCTGCTCGCGCATTTTGCCCCGCAGCGCGCTATAGCGGCGGTCATATTCAGCCTTGGAGAACTGCTCCCACACCGCGTCGCGGTAATAGGGTGTATCGCGCATGTTGGCGAAGGGCAGCGACTGGTCGAGCTTGGTTCGCACGACATCCCACGGCTGCGGGCCGATGCGTGGCGGAATGATGGGCATTGTGAAGGTTCCAAGATTAAGAATGCGAGGGCGGCGGCCTTCCAGGTCCGGGAGAGCCGCCCGCCGAAAACTCAGTCGACTGCTTTGATGTTGGCTTTCTTGGCAAGTTCGACCGTCGCATCGAAGTCTTCCTTGAAGAACTTGCCGAATTCCTCGGAACTGATCTGCGCCGGCTCGACACCGAGCTTGGCGAGCTTCTCCTGCACCGCAGGCATCTTCAACGCCTGTTCGGTCACGTCGTGCAGTTTTTTCACGACGTCGGGTGGCGTCTTGGCCGGCGCCGAGATGCCGTTCCAGAAGCGGAACACCGCGCCCGGATAGCCGGCTTCGACGACAGTCGGCGTGTCGGGAATGACCGCCACGCGCTTGGGCGAACTGACGGCGAGGATGGTGAGTTTGTCGCTGTGCAGCGCCGAGGCCGCCGCCGCCAGCGGAATGAAATAGAAATCGATATTGCCGTTCATCACCTGCACCAGGCCGCCTTCCTTGAACGGCACGTGGCGCACGTCGATGTTGGCGGCCAGACGGAAACGCTCGGCCGCCATGTGCGAGGAGGAACCGATGCCCGCGGAGGCGAAGGTGATCGTACCGGGCTTCTCCTTCGCCGCCGTGACCAGATCTTCCACCGTCTTGAAGCCGCTCTTGACCGATGCGACCAGGATATTCGGCGAGGTGCCAAGCAGGACCACGTGGACGAAATCCTTGTTCGGGTCGTACGGCAGCTTGCTATGCAGCACGCTCTCGGTCGCCATCGACGACGAACTGGTTGCCAGCGTGTAGCCGTCTGGATCGGACCTTGCCACGGTCGCAAACCCGGTGGCGCCGCCCGCTCCCGGTTTCAAGTCGATGACGACGGGCTGGCCGATCAATTGCGAAACCTGGTCCATGACCACGCGGGTCACGGTGTCCGACGCGCTGCCGGCCGGGTAGGGGCTGATCACATGGATTGGGCGGTCGGGATATTGCGCATGCGCTGAGGCGACGGTCGCGATCAGGAACGCGGCCGCAAGCAACTTCCTAGCAACGGTGACCATGTTTTTCTTTCTCTACTGACGTCCTAGTCCCGATAGCTCGGGTCGATGCCGTCGAGCACGCGCAGGTAAGCCGCCCAGTCGGCGCTGGCGCGGCCTGAATCGTGGTGCTCGTACTGTTCCGCGGTCTTGGCGCAGATCGCCGGCGGAATCTCGACCAGCTGGCCCTTGGTCGCTTCCAGCTTTAACTGGATTTCGACGGCATCGAGCAGCGCCTTCATCAGCACAAATGACTCGCGCGCGGTCTTGCCGACCGTGAGCAGCCCGTGATGATTCAGGATCATTGCGCGGTTCTTGCCGAGGTCGGCATTGATGCGCTCGCGCTCGGCGAAATCCTCAGTGATACCCTCATACTTGTGATAGCCGATGCGTTGGTAGAAGCGGATGGCGTGTTGCGAGATCATGCGCAGGCCGTGCGGCAGCGCGCCGATCGCCATGCCGTTATTGGTGTGAACGTGCACCGCGCAATTCACGTCCGCGCGCGCGCCCAACACGCCGCCATGCAGCGTGAAGCCCGGCCGGTTAATCCCCGCCTTCTCGTCGAGGTCCTCGTCCATGTTCACCTTCACCAGATTGGACGCGGTGACTTCCGTGTAAAGGAGTTCATGTTTCTTCATCAGGAACATGCGCGGCTCGCCCGGCACCCGCATGGAGGAATGGTTGTAGATCACGTCGTCCCAGCCGTAATGCGCGAGCAGGCGGTAGACGGCGGCGAGATCGACCCGCGCCTGCATTTCCGCCGGTGAAATGTCGCCCCGCGTGTGGGGGACGCTGGCCAGCTTGGCGTGCTTGTTCATGGGGGCCTCCTCCGATTTTGCCGAAGACTATCACACCGGCCGCGCTTGGCCAGATCGTTGCCGCAGTATAGAGAAGCCGCGCATGTCAAAGCCAATCCCAATCCGCATGGCCGGCTACGGCCCGCCCGGCACGGGTTTCAGCAAGGCGCTGAAATTCATCGGCGACAAATTGCAGGGCCGGTTCGGCGAGCGTATCGCCGTTGAGTACATCTGGAACATCATGGACCACGGTCACAAGGCCGAGGACATCCTGACACTGGTCGAGAACGGCGAGATGACGCTCGGCTACCAGTCGTCGAGTTATCTGACCGACCGCGTGCCGGAACTAGGCTTCGTCGATCTGCCGTTTTTGTTCGCTAACAATACACAGGCGCGCGCCGCCATTGACGGCGCGCTGGGACAATATCTCGCGCGTAAGACCGAGGAGCGTATCGGCTACCGCATCCTCGGCTGGTTCGAGAACGGCTTTCGCCACATCTCAAACCGGCTGCGGCCCGTGCATCTACCGGTCGACTTGAAGGACATGAAAATCCGCGTGTTGCCGAGCGACATTCACAAGCGCACCTTTGAATTACTTGGCGCGGTCGCGATGCGCATGGATCTGACCGAAGCCATCGCCATGATCAAGGCCGGCACGCTCGACGCGCAGGAAAATCCGCTCGCCAACACCGTCACCTACGGCGTGCATAAATTTCACAAATTCCATACACTGACGTCGCACTTTTATATTTCGCGGCCGATTTTTCTGCACCGCGCCGCGTTTGACGCGTGGCCGGACGATCTCAAGCGCGCGATGCAGCAGGCGGTGACGGAATCCGTCACCTTCCAGCGCAGACTCGCCGTCGAGGAAAACGAAACCTCACGCCAGGCGATCGAAGACGCCGGCTGCGAGATCGTGGAACTGAACGCCAAGGAACACGTCGCCTTCGTCGAAGCGGTGCAGCCGCTGCTCGCCGACGCGCGCAAGATCTACGGCGCCGACATGTTCAAGCTGGTGCCGAAGGCCTGAGGCGCGATCAATCGCCCTTCTGGTTATAGGCGGTCTCCCAGAACAGCTCTTTCCAGTCGGTGACCTTGGTCTTCATGCTGCCGATGCGGTTGAGAAACGCCGCGAAGTAGGCGATGCGGTGCGGCTGCGGCGTGAACTCGAAACCGGGATCGCTGAGCAGGTGCACCAGCTCGTCGACGCTTTCGGACGCGTTCTGAGCCTTCTTCCAAAGCACCGCGGCGGCGTGTTTGTCGGCATTGGCGATCTTGATCGATTCATCGAGCGCGTTGGCGACCGCCTTGAACAGCGTCGGATTCTTGTCTTTGGTTTGCTTGCTCGCCAGCAGCGTGATCTGCGTCAGCGGTCCGCCGAACACCTCGCGGCTGTCGGCGACGATATGCGCGCCCGGAATTTTGAGGCCGCGTTCGGTGAACGGCTGCACCGCGATATGCGCGGTGATGGTGGCCTTGCCGTAGCCGGCCGAGAGCGCCGCGACCGCGTCCGGATGGCCGAGGCCGACGGTGAGGTGGTCAAGCTTGTGCGGATCGTTCCAGATTTTCTCCGACGCCATTTCCAGCATCATGGCGTTGAACGATATGCGCACTGAGGGCACCGCGATGCGGTCCTGCTCGGTGAAGTCGGCAATCGACTTGACGTTCGGATTGATGGTGTAGAGCACCATGGCGCCGTTCGACACGGTGCCGACCGCTTTGACTTCGTTCGCGGTGCCGTGGGTTTTATCCCAGAGCGTGAGCAGAGACGGCAGCGCGGCGGTGCCGTAGTCGGCCGAGCCTGACAGCAGCGCGTCGATCACCGGCGCCGGGCCGCTCAGCGTCTTGGCGGTCGCTTCGACCTTGCCGAGCCCGAGCTTGGTGGCTTCCTGTTGCAGGATGCCGCCGGTCACCATTTCATCGACCGGCAGATAGAGCAGGCCGCGCTGCTGGACGAATGTCACCGTCAGCGGAGCCTGGGCGCGCACGATTGCGGGCGCCGCCAAAAGGCCGACGCCCCCGGCCATGGTCGCGATCGCCCGCCGCCGGGTCACCGGCCGCGTTATGTTTTTGCCTGACATTGTGTCCTCCGATTTGCCTTATGTTTTTCGTTGCGCGCGGCGGCTATGGAGACGCCTTTCATCCATGATAGGCTGAAATCGAGCGCGCCAATAAATAATCCGCACCGGGCCGGGTTCGAACTGCAATGAAAATTACGCGCGTATCGGGCATTGTTTACCGCCAACACCTCAAACCCGGCGCTCCGCAGCCGAAATTCTCCGGCGAGGGGCGCACCGCGTTCGAGACGCTGCTGGTCAAGGTCGAGACCGATGCCGGCATTGTCGGCTGGGGCGAAACCTTTCCGCACCGGGTCTGGAAGGCGGTCAAGTCGCTGCTGGAGACGTTGATCGCGCCGGCCTGCATCGGCGCGGACGCGAGCGACATTCCCGCGCTGATGAAAACGCTGATCTACCGCGTGCACGGTGTCGGGCGCGCCGGCCCCGTGATGTATGCGCTGTCCGGTCTGGATACCGCGCTGTGGGACATTCTCGGCAAGGCGAAAAATCAGCCGATCTACAGACTGCTCGGCGGCGCGCACATCGATAAAATCCCGGTTTACGCCAGCCTGCTCAAATACAACGACACCGATGTCGTGACGCGGACCACGGAACAGGCGCTCGGCCGCTACCGCGAACTCAAGGCGCATGAAACCGGCCGCGAGGAAATCACCGCCGCCGCTAAGCTGCTACGGCACATCGGCAGCTCGCTGATGGTGGATGTCAACGCGCCATGGACGCTGCCGGAAGCCTTGGCGGCGACCGCGCCGTTGCGCGAGCTCGGCCTGAAATGGATCGAGGAGCCAGTCTGGCCGCTGGAAGATTTCGACGCCGCGCATCGGATAAGCGCCAGCGGCGTGCCGGTCGCCATTGGCGAAAACGTCCTGACGCCGGCCGATTTCGCGCGGCTGATCGAAAGCCGCGCGGTCGACTACATCCAGCCAAGCGTCGCCAAGATCGGCGGCATTTCCATCGCACGCGACATTTATGCCGCCGCCAACCAAGCGAACGTTAAGGTCGCGCCGCACTCGGCCTATTTCGGCCCCGGCCTGATTGCGACCGCGCATCTGAGCGCCGCGATGTCACGTGCGCCGATGATCGAGCGGCTCTATTGCGACCTCAGCGAAAGCCCGTTCGGCGACTGGTATGAACCGGCCGGCGGCTATCTTGCGATTCCACAAGGCCCCGGCCTCGGTGTTGAGCCGGACCTGGGCCTGTTGGAAAAATTGCGCGTCAATTGAAGACCGGAGCCGCCATGAAAGTTCAGAACGTCAAAATCAATCTCGTCCGCCTGCCGCTGGAGGAGGCGTTGGTCGGCGCGCCGCCGATGCCGGGGATGCTGCGCGAATTTCTTACCGTGCAGGTCCAGACCGACGACGGCATCGAGGGCATCGGCGTAACCACATTTGGCGGCAGAATCGTGCGCACATTGAAAACGGCGCTGGAGCAATTCGGTGACCTCATCAAGGGCGAAGACCCGCTCCACACCGAGCAGGTGACGGCCAAGTTGCGCGCAGCGTCCGCGCCGTGCGGTCCCGGCGGGATCGCGGCGCTCGCCATCTCGGCGATCGATATCGCGCTGTGGGATATCCGCGGCAAGGTGTTCGGCGTGCCGCTGGCGCGGTTGCTCGGCGGCTTGCGTGATCGCGTGCCGGCCTATGCCAGTGGCGCGCTGGTGCGAACGACGCCGACCGGCAAACTCGAGCGCGCCGCGGCCGCGCTGGTCGAGAAGGGCTACAGCCAGGTCAAAACCCAGATGGGAGTGGAGGGGCTTAACGCCGCGCAGGAGATTGAACGCATCCGGCTGGTCCGTGGCGCCGTCGGCCCCGAGACCAATTTGATGGTCGACATCAATCAACGCTGGAGCGTGCACGAGGCGATTTCGATCGGCCACCAGATCGAGGACCTGCGTCTTAGCTGGCTGGAGGATCCCACCCGATGCGACGACTACCAAGGCCTGGCCGAAATCGCTCGCGCCTTGGCGACGCCAATCTGCGCCGGCGAATATCTCTACGGCATCGAGCCTCACCGGCAGACGATGACGCATCATTCGGTCGACATCGCCATGATCGATTTGTTGCGCGCCGGCGGCGTGACGCAATGGATGAAAATCGCCGGCATGGCGGAAGCCTTCAACAAGCCAGTGGTGAGCCATTTGCTGCCGGAAATCCATGTGCACCTGATTGCCGCTGCGCCGAACGGGTTGGTGGTCGAATATATGCCGTGGACCTGGCGCCTGTTTGACAATCCGCCGATGCCGGAAAAGGGCGAGATGACGGTGCCCACCGCGCCCGGATTGGGGCTCAAGTTCGCAAACGATCTATTCGAGAAATACGGCGTCGCCTAGCCGTAGAACCTTTTATGGTTCGTCCACTCGTCGATCTCATTGTCCTTGATCCATTGCGCCAGTTCGTCGTGGCGCACGAACCAGACGTCAGGAAAGCGCTTGATGTATTTCAGGATGGCGTCGACCTGCGCCGCGATCAGCGGGCGGCCGCCGAAATGGCAATGCACGGTGATGTTCAAGTACGACGTCGGCTCATTGGCGTAGAGATAGTCGAAGGTGTCCTTGTAGACGTCCAACCAGTCGCGCGAATTGAGCCGCAGCGCACGGTGGTCGGCAAAGTCGGTGTGCGGGATCGCGACGATCGAGCCCTTTTTGGTCTTCACGCGGCAGGGCAAGTCGATATTGTTGTAGTCGCCGTACCAGAGGAAGCCTTCCTCGGCCATGAAGCCCTCGGTATGCGCGGTTGGCGACACCACCGGCGACAGCCAGCCTTTCGGCTTGCTGCCGGTGATCTTCTTGTGAATGGCGATGCAGCGCCTGATCAGCGCTTTCTCCTCGACCGGCGAGAGGTAAGCCAGCAGAGCGTCCTGGGTATAAGAATGTGCCGCGATTTCGTGGCCGGATTTGATCGCCTGTTTCGCCGCCGCGGGATTTAGCTCGAGCGCGCGGGCATTGGCGACGAAGGTGGCCGGCACTTTGTTCTCGTCGAGGATTTTCAGCAGCCGCCACACGCCGGCGCGCCCGCCATAGGTGCCCCAGGTCATGGCGGCGCGGTCATGCGTGCCGGGCCGAAGCGCGGTGGTCTGCACCGAGAACGGCGGGCCTTTGCCGTCCGACCAGTTCTCCCACAGGCAGGTCATCACGACCGCGATGCGCGATTGATTGGGCCACGCAAAGCCGTTGGTTTTTTTCTTTGAAGTCTTTTTGGGTTTTTTCATTGCAGTCCTGTCAGTGCATCGCCTGATTGGCTTTGGTCGCGAACGAGGCGTCGTAGGTTTTCGCCATATCGAGCTTGGCTTTGTTCACGCTCTCGTTGAACGACGCGATGATGCGGTGGGTGTTGTCGGCGAGCGCCGGCGTCACGATGCCGTCTTTCGACAGCATTTCGCGGTTGGCCGCCACGGCTTTTTTGTAGAACTCCTTGTCACCGGCGTAAAATTCCGCCGGCAGCGAATTGGCGATGTCATCGGCCGACGCCGTTTGCAGCCAGCGCAGCGCCTTGACCATGCCGCTGGCGAAGGCCTGCACGGTCTTCGGGTTGTTCTTGATGAAGTCCGGCGTGGTCGAGATCGCCGAGCCAGCGAACGGTCCGCCGTAGAGATAATCGAGGCCGGCTTTGGTGCGAGTGTCGACCACCGCCACCAGATCGCCGTCGAGTTCCATGCGCGTGATCACCGGATCGAAATTGGCTTGGCCGTCGAGCCGCCCGGCCTTCATGGTGGCGACCGCCTGGCTGCCGGCGCCGACGCCGATAATCGAAAGCGCATCGTCCGTGAGGCCTACCTTCGACAGCAGCAGGCTGAGCGCCAGTGCGCTCGACGAGCCCGGCGCGGTCACGCCCATTTTCAAGCCGGCCAGGTCCTTCGGCGATTTGTATTTCGCCGCCAGTTCCTTGGTCAGCCCGATCACCACGCCGAAGGAATTGTTCTGCAACACGACCGAAGTGATCGTCTCGCCTTTGGCCTGCAGATACATCGTGTGCTCGTAAGCGCCAGCGATGAAATCGACGCTGCCGCCGACCAGGGCCTTGAGCGAATCCGAGCCGCCTTTGAACTCGTTGAATTCGACGGTCAGTCCCTGTTCTTTGAAGTAGCCACGCTCCTGCGCGATGTTAACGGCCAGATAGGGCAGCTGAATCTTGCCGCCGATGCCGAGCTTGACCACCGGCTTTTCGAGCGCGGCGGTTTGCGCGTTCGCGGCCGTCGCGAAAGCGGCTGCTATCAGCGCGAGCAAAAGCGCGCGGCGCATGTCTGTATCCTCCCTTTGCGTCTCTTGTTGTTGGCTATCCTAGCTGGCTCCCGGTGGCGGCGTCCACGCCGCTGCCTCGCCTGTTCGCCGTCCATGCACTATCGTCCACGCTACCGATTCGGGCGCAGATCAGCGATGAACCGCCAGCAGCGCCGCGCCGCCAAAGACCAGCCTGCCGCGTCAGCGGCGGGCGCGCTGTTCGCATCGGCGGTCCAGCACCACCAAGCCGGACGGCTGGCCGAAGCCGAGGCCTGCTATCGCCGCGTGCTCGCGGCGCAGCCCGATCACGCCGATGCCGCCTTCAATCTCGGTGTCGCCTTGCGGCAACTCGGCAAGGCCGGCGAGGCGATTGCGGCCTATGCCCAAGCGCTTCGCATCAAGCCGGACTATCCGGAGGCGCATTACAATCTTGGCAATGCCCTGATGGCTCCCGGCAACGCCGACGAGGCGATTACCGCCTACACGCAAGCGCTTCGTATCAACCCGGACCATGCGCAGGCCGCCGCCAATCTCGGCGTCGCCTATTCAAATCGCGGCGTCGTGCTGATGGAACAGAACAAGTATGACGAAGCCGCATCTGCGTTCGGTCAGTCGCTTGCCTTAAAGCCGGACCATGCCGAAGCCCATTACAATCTCGGCAACTTGCGCAAGCGTCAGGGCAGGCTGGTGGACGCGGCCGCTGCTTACGCCCTGGCGCTTCGGATCAATCCGAACTTGATCGAGGCCCATTCCAATCTCGGCAATACGTTTGCCGAGCTTGGCCGATACGACGAAGCGGTCGCCGCCCATCGAGCGGCGATCGCGCTCAAGCCGGACTTGGCCGAAGTGCATTACAATCTTGGCAATGCGCTAAAGGAACAGAGCAGGCTCGGCGACGCGGCATCGGCCTACCGCCGCGCCATCGGGCTCAATCCGAACTACGCCGACGCTTACGCCAATCTCGGCATCGTGCTGATGGAACAGGGCAGGCTGGACGAGGCGGCCTCAGCGTTCGCTCAGGCCACGGCGCTCAAGCCCGACGACACCGTCGCGCTTTCCAATCGGCTGGTGTGCTTGAACTACGACGACAGTCAGACCTCCGATCGGCTGTTGGCCGCGCACCGCGAATGGGATGAACGCTACGCCGCGCCCGCGTCACGGCCGGGCGCATATGCCAATGATCGTGCGCCCGGGCGGCGGCTCAAGGTTGGCTATGTCTCGCCGGACTTGCGCGCCCATTCGGTCGCGTACTTTTTGACGCCGCTGCTTGAGAACCACAGCAAGCAGGCCGTCGAGGTGTTCTGCTATGCCGGCGTGGTCCGGCCCGACGCCGTCACCGCGCACCTGCGCGGCGTTGCCGATCATTGGTGTTCGACCGTTGCAATGCCGGACGACGCGTTGGCGGAACGCATTCGTACCGACGGCATCGATATCCTAATCGATCTCGCCGGACATACCGCGCATAACCGGCTTCGCGTGTTCGCCCGCAAGCCGGCGCCGGTGCAGGCGACGTGGCTCGGCTATCCCAACACCACAGGCTTGCGCGCTATCGATTACCGCCTGGTCGACGACGTGACCGATCCTCGCGGGACCGCGGACGCTGTCGCGAGCGAGACGCTGCTGCGGCTTGCCAATGGCATGCATTGTTATGCCGGCTTGAAAGACGCGCCCGAACCGGCGCCGCCGCCCTGCGTGAAATCTGGCGTCGTCACGTTCGGCTCTTTCAACAATCTATCCAAAATCTCGGCGGCTACTCTGGATGTCTGGGCGAAGTTGCTCACTCAAATGCCCAGCGCGAGTCTGTTGCTGAAAGGCAAGCCATTCGCTGATGAAGCCGCCCGCAATTATTTGTTGGCGCATTTGCGCGAACGCGGCGTCGCGGCGGAGCGCGTGCAACTGGTGGCGTGGTTGCCCCAAACCACGTCGCATCTGGCACTGTACGAGCAGATCGATATCGGGCTCGATCCGTTCCCCTATAACGGAACCACCACCACCTGCGAGGCGCTGTGGATGGGCGTGCCGGTGGTGACGCTACGCGGCGAACATCATGCCGCACGCGTCGGCGCCAGCCTGCTGGGACAGGCCGGCTTGCCTGAGCTGATCGCCGGCTCGGCCGAAGACTATGCGGCAATCGCGTCGGCGCTGGCGGCCGATCCGGAACGGCTGGCCGGCCTGCGCTCATCGTTGCGCCGGCGCATGATGGCGTCGCCGCTGTGTGACGGTAAAAGCTTTGCCCGCAACATGGAAGCCGCCTTTCGCACGATGTGGCAGCGCTGGTGCGCAGCGCCGGAATGAGCGGCGAGTCATGGTTTCCGCGCCTTTAACCACGCCATCCGCCCTGCAGGTTTACACCACCGAAACCACTTGGCTGTAGACAGCGGGGATGGTGAACCCGCTCCATCGTCCGGTCGCGCTAGCGCTGCGCAAGCTGACCAAACGCTTTGCCCGGCCCGCGGTCGACGCGCTCGATCTCACCGTCTATGGCGGCGAGTTCTACGCACTGGTCGGCCCCAACGGCGCCGGCAAAACCACAACGTTGCGCATGGTGGTCGGGCTGCTCAAGCCCGATGCCGGTACCATCTGCATCGAGGGCATCGACGCGCTCGGGCAGCCGGAAGCCGCCAAGCAGATCACTGCCTGGCTGTCCGACGAGCCGATGATCTACGACAAGCTCACGCCATTCGAATATCTCGAATTCGTCGCTGGACTTTGGCGCATCGACGCCGGCGAAGCGGAGACCCGCGCGCGCGAACTGCTCGGTTGGCTAGGTCTCGAGCCGCACGCGCATGAGCGCTGCGAAGGATTTTCCAAGGGCATGCGGCAGAAGGTTGCGCTCGCTGGCGCCTTGGTGCACGACCCCAAGCTCATCATCCTCGACGAGCCGCTCACCGGCTTGGACGCCGGCTCCGCCCGCCAGGTCAAGAACGTGTTGCGCGAGCGCGTGCGCGCCGGCGGCACCGTCATCATGACCACGCATATCCTCGAAGTCGCCGAACGCATGGCCGCCCGCATCGGCATCCTCGCCAACGGCCGCTTGATCGCGGAAGGCACGCTCGACGAGTTGCGCAAGCAGACCGGCGCCGCCGCTTCGAGCCTGGAAGATACATTCCTCACGCTGGTCGCCGAACAGGTCGCGGCCGAGTGAGCCGTCCCGATACATTGCTGTGGCTTGGCCGTCACGAGCTGCGCCTCGGCTGGCGTGACTGGTTGTCGATGATGACGGCGGGCCGCCGCAAGCGCGCCCGCACTGTTGCCATCGCGCTGATCGTCTTTGCCGCCTTCATGCATCTGCTGGCCTGGTCGATGGTCGCCCGCTATGCCGAAGCCAGCGTCATGCCCGACAAGGCCACGCTGGTCATGGTCAGCGGCACCATACTGCTGTCGTGGTCGCTGCTGCTGTCGCAGGCAATGGAGTCGGTGACGCGGGCGTTTTATGCACGCTCCGACCTCGACCTCATCCTCACCTCGCCGGTCAGCCACCGCAAAGTGTTCTCGGTGCGGATCGCCCGCATCGCTGGCTCGGTCGCGCTGATCGCCGTATTGCTCGCGTCACCTTTCATCAACGTGCTGGTGTGGCTGGGAGGCGTGCGCTGGCTCGCCGCCTATGGCGTGGTCGCCGCGATGGGCGCTATGGCGGCGGCGCTTGCCGTGGCGCTCACCATCGCGCTGTTCCGCACCATCGGCGCCAAGCGCACGCGGCTAGTCGCGCAAATCCTGGCGGCGGTGATCGGCGCTGCTTTCGTCATCGGGCTGCAGGTGGTCGCAATCCTCAACTACGGAAACCTGTCGCGCTTCGCGGCTTTGCAATCGGACTGGCTGATGGCGCATGCGCCCAATATCGGGAGCATGCTGTATTGGCCGGCGCGCGCCGTGCTGGGCGACCCAGCGGCACTGGCCGCGGTGGCGGCGGCGAGCCTCACTTTGCTTGTCGCCTCGATCGCGATCTTTGCGGGGAATTTCGGCGATCACGTCGTCGCCGCCGCCGGCGTGTCAAGCGGCGTCGTACGCCAACGCCGTTGGCAACTCGGCTTTCGCCGCCGCCCCGCCGCCCGTGTGCTGCGCCACAAGGAATGGACGCTGCTGCGGCGCGATCCCTGGCTGATGTCGCAGTCTTTGATGCAGATTCTCTATTTGCTACCGCCGGCGCTGCTGCTCTGGAAAAGCTTCCAGGGCGGCACCAGCGCCATCATCGTGCTGGTGCCGGTGGTGGTGATGGCCGCCGGCCAGCTCGGCGGCGGTCTGGCGTGGCTGTCGATCTCGGGCGAAGACGCGCCCGATCTGGTTGCCACCGCGCCGATCACCGCGCGGCGAATTCTCTGGGCCAAGATCGAAGCCGTGATGGGCGTGATCGCCATGGTGTTTGCGCCGTTCCTCGCAGCGCTGGCCCTCGCCTCGGCCTGGGCGGCATCGGTGGCCAGTGTCGGCGTGCTGATCGGGGCAGCCTCCGCCACGCTGGTGCAACTTTGCTTCCGTACGCAGGCGCGGCGCAGCCAATTCCGCCGCCGTCAGACGTCGTCGCGCATCGCTACGTTCGCGGAAGCGTTTTCGTCGATCGCCTGGGCGGGCGCTGCGGCGCTCGCCGCGGCCGGCACCTGGTTCGCGCTGGCCCCGGCGATAATTGCCGTCGCTATTTTGGCCGGCGTGAAATGGATCAGCCCGCCCAATCACGCATAGACAGCGCGATAGCGCTGCCGCGCCACCAGCAGACCCACCACCATCAGATTGAGAATATTCGCGCCGACGCCGGTGGCGAAGGCCGGGGCGTAATAGCCGAAGTGATCGTACAGCAGGCCGGCGAGCCAGCCGCCTGACGCCATGCCAACGCCGCTGAACAACAGCAGTGTCGGAATCCGCCACGATGCCTCTGCGGCCGGAAACAGTTCGCGCAGCGCCAGCACATAGGCCGGGATGATGCCGGAAAAGCCGAGCCCGAAAGCCGCGGCCACCGTAAACAGCCCGGCTTCGTTCTGTGTCACCAGGAACGCGCTCATGGCGCAGGCCTGCCAGACCGATCCGATCAGCACGGTAGCGAGCCCGCCGATGCGGTCGGAGATCGCGCCCCAGATCTGCCGGCTGAGGAACGCGGTGCCGAGCAGGACAGACAGCATCAGCGCGCCCATCGAACGGCTGATGCCGAGATCGCTGCAGAAGGCGACCAGATGGCCTTGCGGCATCGCCATCGGAATGCAGCACAGCACCGCGGCGCCGCACATCAATGCGAACACCAAATTGGGTGGCCAGCCGAGCACGCGCGCTTTTCTGCCGGCGCTGTCCAGCACGGCGGCGGGATACACCACTTCCGGCGGATGGCGGAAATAAATCGCGGCCAGCGGAACGATGACGACGATCTCCACGAGCGCGTACCAAAGCATCGTTTGCCGCCAGCCGAAGGCGGCGATGGCGCGCTCGAACACCGGCGGCCACATCGCCCCGGCCAGATAGCTGCCGCTCGAGATCAGCGCCAGCGCCGAGCCACGCCTGCGGTCGAACCAGCGGCTGACATAGATGTACATCGGCGCATTGATGCCGCCGAGCCCGATCAGGCCGATGAACAGCCCGTGGCCGATCCACAGCGGCCAGGGCGGGCCGAAGGTCGAGATCGCAAGACCGAGGGCGATCATCAGCGCGCCGAACAGCACGGTCCAGCGTGTGCCGACGCGATCGGCGATGCGACCCATGATGATGCCGCCGACGCCGGAGCCGAGCCAGGCCAGCGCGCTGGCGAGTGCCGGGATCGAGCGTATGCCGCCGACTTCGGCCGCGATGTCCTTGAGCGCCACCGCCGTGATCCAGGCGGCGCCGAACGACATCATCATGATGAACAGCGCCACGCTGGCGACCACCCAGGACGCGCGGCTCTCGATCGAAGAAGATTGCAACATTAAGGAGGGACCCGGCTGGCGGTCTCCTATTGCAGGACGCCGATGATTTGACCACCCATGCGCGCGTGGGGCTGCTCTGTCTGCTGCATTGCGCCAAAATGCGCGAAACAGTGTCCGATGGAAATTTCCTTCTCCAATGCGGCCTGACAACGAAATTGACGGCAGGCCCTTGAGGTGCCAGGTTTTATTGACGTTTCTGCCACTTTGCGTCCGGCTGCCTCAGGCTATATGACTATGCGCGGGCGGCTTCCCTTGCAGGTCCCGCGTAAGCCCAAGGTCACCGATGACGCTCCACCCGGTCAGCCTCGACGATAAATACGATCTGGCCCAAGCCCGCGTCTTCGTGACCGGCTATCAGGCGTTAATCCGCGCCTGCCTGATGCAAAAGGCGCGCGACCGCGCCGCCGGTATCAACACCGCCGGCTATCTCACCGGTTATCGCGGCTCGCCGCTCGGCGGTCTCGACCAGCAGTTCATCCGCGCCGCGCGCCCGCTCAGCGCCGCCGACATCAAGTTCCAGCCCGGCCTCAACGAGGAACTCGCCGCCACCGCGCTCTGGGGCACGCAGCAGGCCGAGTTGCGCGGCGAGGGCAAATTCGATGGCGTGTTCGGGCTTTGGTACGGCAAAGGTCCGGGCGTCGATCGTTCGGGCGACGTATTCCGCCACGCCAATCTCGCCGGCACTGCCAAGAACGGCGGCGTGCTGGCGCTGATGGGCGACGACCACACCGCCGAATCCTCCACCACCGCGCATCAGTCGGAATTCCATTTCGTCGACGTGATGATGCCGATCCTTAATCCGGGCGGCGTGCAGGAGATCATCGACTACGCGCTCTATGGCTGGGCGATGTCGCGCTACACCGGCACCTGGACCGCGCTCAAATGCATGCACGAGACGGTCGAGTCGACCGGCGTCGTCAATGCCGGTCTCGACCGCATCAACCTCGTTACCCCAACCGATTTCCACATGCCCGAAGGCGGTCTCAACATCCGCCTGCAAGATACCATCCTCGGTCAGGAAGCCCGCCTGCACGATTTCAAGCGCGACGCCATGCTGGCCTTCGTGCGCGCCAACAAGCTCAACAAGATCATCACGTCCGGCGGGCGCAATCCGAAGATCGGCATCATCACCACCGGCAAGGCCTATCTCGACGTCCGCCAGGCGCTCGATGAACTCGGCATCGACGAAGTGAAATGCAATAATGTCGGCCTGCGCCTGTTCAAGATCGGTTGCGTCTGGCCGATCGACCGCCAGGAGCTTCTGGACTTTGCGCAAGGCCTCGATCTCATCATTGTGGTCGAGGAGAAGCGTTCGCTGATCGAAGTGCAGGCGCGCGAGGAATTGTACGGCACCGCCAATCAGCCGGTCTGCATCGGCAAGAAGGACGAGCACGGCAACTGGCTGTTTCCGGTCAAGGGCGCGCTCGATCCCAATGACGTCGCCATCTGCATCGGCGAGCGGCTGCTGCGCATCGGCGCCAATGACGAGTTGGCGGCGAACGTCGCGCGGCTCAAATCGGCGCAGCGCGCGCTGGCCGAAACCTCCGACGTCGCCCAGCGCATTCCGTATTTTTGCTCGGGCTGTCCGCACAACACCTCGACCCGCGTGCCGGAAGGCAGCCGCGCCTATGCCGGCATCGGC